>DATJWQ010000040.1:0-17430 GCA_035501175.1 Verrucomicrobiia bacterium
ACTACGGCCAACTCACCCATGCCGCTCGCCGCGCCTTGGCCCGGATGCGCCGTCGCCCAACCCTGGTTCAATCCTTCTGGAAACAGGCGGAGCTGTTTTGAGTCCAGTTGTCACTATATTATGCAAAAATCAATAGAAGAGTCGCTGTTGCCTCAGGGATGCGTCTCTGCTTTGGCATCCACTCAAAGTTGATCACGGAAAACAGAACGACGATGCATGCAGAATTCGCAACGTGAATGAGGGGTCGGAAAAACCCTCTGGAAACTAAGTTCATTCAACCCTCGGCCTACACTTAAAATCTGCACTTAGCAATACTTCCTAAAGCACTAGCTATTTTGGGTGGAATTCTCGGAACTTACCAGCCGAATCTGGCGCGCACTCTGAGTTGCCGAAAACCTGTTCAATCAGGCACGACGGCCTTTCATCGGAACGATTTCCAGTTTCAACGAATAATCGCGATAGCCGACGGAACGCCAGAAGGCGACGGCAGCGGTGTTGGCGACGAGGACTTCGACGGTCAGGCGTTTGGTCTTGGGCCAGATTTCGGAGCGAAGCAGATGCATGGCCTGTTTGCCCAGACCCTGGCGACGACGTTCGCGAACGACGAAGAGTTGGCGGAGATAAATCTCGTCAGGTTGCTCCCGATAGAGCGCGTAGGCGACGACGTTGCCGGTCTCCTCGAACAGGATCGCAACGTACTCGCCACCGATCAGCCAATCGCGCATTCGCTGTTCCAATTCGGGAATGGTCATTGGGTTGCGGTGTCCCTCGTCGCGGATCAACTGGTGGTTGAGATCCGCGAGGAGCGGGCAGTCGTTTGACGTGGCGCGTCGATAGGTCATGCGAGGGTGAGAGGACGAGGGCTGAGCGGATGCTCGTTACTGTGTTGCTTCTTCATTCGGAAGGTACAGCCAGTTTGAAGATGATGTCGTTCCCTCTTATCGCATGAGTTGTCCCGTAGAAACAACCGTCTTTGCCTTGCATCAGTCCGGCGTCTAATCGGACCACCCCATTCGTGGAGCTGAGAAATGTATAAAGATTCGTCAATCTACCGTTGGGGCTGATCCGAAATATGTTCCCTGGGGTCATTATATTCTGGCCCTCGGTTGTTCCATAAAAGTTGCCATCCCGAGCCTGTATAAGAGGCGCTTTGGGCATTCCGCCGTCGGCACCTCCGGTGAACGACCAAAGATTCGTGAAACTACCGTTCGAACTTACCCGAAACACAGTGCCGTTGCTGCTCGCCCCACCGAGGAGGGTCGTACCGTAGAAGTTGCCGTCGGTTCCCTGAACAAGCGCGGTTTCCGGGGCTTCTCCATCGTCATCGCCATCAAACGAATGGAGCGTCGTAAAGCGACCGTTCGGGCTGATTCGGAACACTGTACCGCATCCGCACTGGCAACGGTCGCTCGCTCCGCCAAAGAGAGTCGTCCCATAGAGATTTCCGTCGGTGCCCTGAACCAGCCCGGCGGCGGGGCACGCCCCATCGCTACCGTTGAACGAGTGGAGATTTGTCAGGGTACCGCTCGGAGTGATCCGAAACACGGTGCCGGAGCCGTTGACGCCACCTCCAAGGGTTGTCCCATAGAAATTCCCGTCGACGCCTTGCACGAGACGACATCGTGGCGTTCCGCCGTCATCGCCGCCCGTGAAGGACCAGAGATTCGTGAAACTGCCGTTTGTACTGAGCCGAAAGACCGTGCCGGAATCCCTCGGTCCGCCATAGTAGGTAGTCCCGTAGAGACAGCCGTCTTTGCCTTGAACCAGACCGCATGGTAACCCTCCGTCGGGACGGCTAAAGGAATCCGGATCGACGGAGCGGCTAAAGAAAAACAGATTCGTAAAACTGCCGGATGGCGTCAACCGAAAGATGCCGCCCACATGACCGGACCCTCCCCCCGCTGTCGCACCGTATAGATTCCCATCCGCTCCCTGCAGTAGCTCTCCGATTGGGATGGTAGCACGGCCGAACGACCAAAGTGTCGTCAGAGTCTGGCCGCTGGCGTTCAAGGTCCAACCAACCAGGATCAAAAGCAAAAGGGCACAGTTTCGCTGAAGTAGCTTTGCCCCCCATAGCCTGCCTGAAATCCGCTTGTTCACACCCGACTGCCCCTCTCCCAGCCGTTGCCTCGCTGGATCAGAACCCGAGCGACTCTCGCCAATGTCGGAAACAGGCTACTAGTTCAGCCACGGAGTGTCGAGACGTTACCAAATGCGCCGCGTCATCATGGTCGCGGGGTATGCTCGTTGACGTTGTACTCGTAGCGCGCGACGAAGTGGGGACCGGCTTGATCCTGCACCGCTGTCTGTCGCATCGCCACGTTCATGGCTGGGCCGCAGGCTACAGGCAGATGCGGAGCGAATCAAGTCAACAGCGGCGTTAGAAGTCGCCGGGCTTGAGGATGGTGGCGACGACCTGGGTGGTCCAGTCGCCGCGGTTATGGCCGTAGGTTCCGCGCATCCAGATCAGCGCTGTGCGGCGGTCTTTCCAGGCCGGCACGAGAGGACGGAGATTGTCCATGGTGGAATTCGCGGTGATCGGGGTCCATTTCCACGTCGCGCCGCCGTCGGGCGTTTCGCCACGGAAGATTTCGTGATGCCGTCGTCCATCCGCCGCGCTGATGAGGGGTTGACCTGTGGCCAGGTCGGCGTCGCTGGAAAGGTAGACGACGCGGGTGTCTTGCGGGTCGATCGCTCCCAGGCCGGTGTAATCGTCTTCGCCGGCGTAGAGGCGTTGACCCGCATGAGCGATTTCGTGCTCGATCCATCGCTGGCCGTCCCAGCGCGTGTAGTGAAAGCGATGATCCAGACCGCCTTGTCCGGGTGGCAGGCCTGCTCCGTCGGTTTTCGTCGTGAAGAGAACGACAGGTCGCTCATGGTCGTCGAGGCGGATATCCGTCATCCATGCCACGTTTGTGTGGCCGCCCTGATACAGGCGCGTCAGGTCCGTCACGTGAACCGAAGTGTTGGACGTGGTCGCGAGCGGCGCGATGAGCTGGCCGTCGCTCCCGAAGATTTTTCCGCCGTGAATGAAGCCGTGATAGAGGCTGTTGTCGAAATTGCGCGGGTGATCCTCCGTGACGATGACGTGAATGGTGTCGCGGCCATTGGAGGCGTACCTGGCGTAGGGGCTGTAGACATGGCGGTCGAAGCACAGTTTGCCGCCGTATTTCCAGGTGGCGCCGTTGTCGTCGGAAACGAGATAGTTCGGGTCCTGATCCATGCCGCGATGAAACAAATAGAGCCGCCCGTTTTCGCCAGAGAGACGAAATGGATTGCAGTAGGTGAAATTGCCGCCGCTCCAATTGCCTTTGACGCCGGGAGTGACCAACTCCGTCCTCGGGCCCCACGCGAACGGGTCGTGCGGGTGCGCGGAGATCCGAAAATAGACGCGCGGCTCCTGATTGTGCTTCGACCAGGCGGCGAGATAACGGCCATCGGGCAACACGAGCAGGCCCGGGCCGTCGTGGTCGTCCTGCTCGAGGTGCTCATGCAAGACGACGGTTTGCCGGGCGCTGGTGGCGAGGTCGAGCACGGACAGTTCGACGTTGCCCCAACCCGGATTTGTGTTGTCGTGGAACATTCCGTTGGCCCGCACGGAGCCGACGATGAGCCGGTCGTGGTCGACGATGCAACGCGGGTCCATGAACCATGACCACGCGCCGTTGTCGTTCAGCTCGTGGAAGCTGCCGCGGACATAATTCGTCGCGGTCGGATCGGCGGCGGAGGTTTGGCGAGAAATCAGCATGGCGAGGCCCAAGGCGGCCAGGAGTATTCGTGCATTTGTTCGGGGCCGCATGATCGATCAAGCCTGTGCGGTTTGCGGCATTGCCACCAGAGGCCAGCGCGATTATCCACGCCGCGACGGACCTTTGGCCACGTGAATCAGGGCACGCAACGTCGTATTGACGGATTTCTCGTCCGGAAAGTACTCGGCCACGTCTGGTGACAGGAGCACGAGATTCGTCCCCGCCCGATAGCGGGCGAAGTACTTGCCTCGAACCCCGCCCTTCAATTTGGACAAGTCGTATTCCTGGCGGAGTCCGCTGCGTCGGTCCCGTTTTTCAGTCATTTTCTTCATAGTGTTTTCGCTCACGCCTCGTCGTCTTGCGGGCGCTAACAATTCGAACGTTATCACCTCGGTCGGTGTGCGCTACGATCAGAACACGGCCGGCCCTTGAAGTTCCGACGGTAACAAATCGATCTTCCGCGACTGAATGATCAGGATCATGGTACGTCACCGCCATCGGATCACCAAAAATCGTCGCAGCCTCATGGAATGAAACCCCGTGTTTCCGTCGATTCCGCTCTGCCTTGTGCGGGTCCCATTCAAAATTCACCAAAGCACTCTACCCCGCCTCTGCGAGACGCGCAACCACTCGATGGGCATATGCTTACGGATCGCCTAGCACGATTTGATCGCCAGGGTTATGATATGGTGCGGATCGTGGAGGCTCGCTTGCGATGAAAAGGGTGGCACTGCAATTTGAAGTCAGCGGCACGGGTAATGTACCGCTGATTTGCGTACACGGCTGGGGATGCGACGGCGGGCAGTTTGAGGAGTTGAGCCGTCGTCTGGAGGCAGAGTTTCGCATATTTCGTGTCGACCTGCCCGGGCATGGACGAACGGCCTTCAACGATTTTACCCCGGGATTCGCGAACTATGCCCAGACGATTGTAGATTTCGTCGTCGATCAGAAGCTGCAGAAGCCGGTACTGCTCGGGCACAGCATGGGTGGCGTGCTATCGATGCTGGCGGCGGGATTGGGCCAGATTCAGCCGCGGGCGGTCATCAATCTCGATGGGAGCTTTCCACCAGCGGACCAGACGCTGGTGGGGCAAAGGACGATCCGTGGGTGGCTCGATCAACCCGATTTTCGTGAGCGGCTGGCCGGTGCGCTGAGGGAATCCTACTTCCTGCCGTCGGAACGGGACGAGCGCTGCGAGGCGATCATCCATATGATGTGTTCCGCGCCCGAGGCCGTGCTGCGGTTCCTGCCGGAGCAGATTGAGGATTTGCGACCCGAGCGTGATATGCCGAGGGTGACGGCGCCGGTTTTGTACGTGGCCAGCGCTCACCCGCGATTCGATTCAGTCAAAGCCCAAAGACTCATTCCGCATCTGCAGTTGAACCGGATCCCCGGGGTTGGCCATTTCCTGCACGTTTACGCCGTGGAGCAAGTGGCGGCCATGGTCAAATCGTTCCTGGGCGAGAATGTTGGTCGCTGAGGCCCCCGGGTGGCGGAGGAAACCGCTAGAAATGGTGGGGCCGGGCGTGAGGGGTTGGCGGGCTCACGGTCTCTCTTCGTGGTAGGGCTTCTTCTGTTCGTAGAGGATGAGCCGCTGGCGGGCTTTCTCCGAGGTATCATAGTCGTTGTTCGGCGGGTTGGATTCCAGATACTTGGTCTGCCATCTGACGGCGTTGTCGAAGTCGCCGGCTTCGGCGTAGGCCGCTGCTAGCGTACTCAGTACTGGGGGAACTTTCCACTCTGTCTGTTCACAAGCCTTCTTTGCGTACTCGAGGGCCTTCGAACCATTGCGAACACTACCGTCAGGACAGACGGCTAACAGCCAGGCGATGCCGTTGTAGGCCGGGATGTTTGTCGGGCTAAGACGGATGGCCTCGTTGAGATTAGTAATGGCGCCGCTCCAATTGCCCCTGCGGTAGTAGCAGAGTCCCAAGGTGTTGAAGGCGTCGACATAATCCGGCTTGAGCCGGATGGCTTCGTTTTCGTCGGCAATGGCCTGGTCATAATCGCCTTTGTAGCCAGAGGTGAGTCCCCTATGACCATAGGCGAGTCCCCTATTGAAATAGGCTATTGCGTACTCCGGCTTCATCCGAATGGCTTCGCTGAAGTCGGCGATGGCCTTGTCATACTCGCCACTTCGCCCGTGGGCGAGCCCCCGGTTGTAATAGGCTCTGGCATCCTTCGGGTCGAGCCGGATGGCTTCGTTTTCGTCGGCAATGGCCTTGTCCTGGTCGCCTTTTGCTCCGTAGGCGAGTCCCCGGTTGATGTAGGCACCAGCATACTTTGGATCGAGCCGGATAGCTTCGCTGTAATCGACAATGGCCTTGTCATAGTCGTGTTCGTCGGAGTAGGCCATTCCCCTGTTGTAATAAGCCCCCGCATAGTCAGGTTTGAGACGGATGGCTTCGCTGTAATCAGCGATAGCCTTGTCATATACGCCCTCTTGTTTGTAGGTGAGTCCCCTGTTGACATAGGCCTCCATCAGCTTCGGATCGATCCGGATGGCCTCGCTGTACTCCGCAATCGCGAGTTCATAGTTGTGCGCACGATAGGCTTCCAGACCTGTCTCGAAAGCTTTCTCGGACTGGTTGTTCCCACACCCTTGCCCTGACAACAGCAACATGAGAAGAATCCCTAACCATGACAGTCGTGCGGCTAGCCGCTGGGCTGGCGGACTCGGAGGCAGGCCGGGTTTCGGAGCCATGCGGCTACCAATAGCACTATAGACGCGAGCAAATCGAGCAGATTTCGGACGGTTCTATCCTCCCGCATGATGGTTAATTGCCCATGTTTTTAGATTTGATACCGTATCTTTTTATGATATACTGCTGCGCCATGAAGACGGGCCGTAATTGGCGTTGGGGCTGGGAGGGGAAGACGGAAACGACTGAGATTCTTCGCTGCGCTCAGAATGACAGACGCGGAGGAAAACGGCGGGATTGCGACCTATGAACCGAGGACGCGATTTCGATCATTCGGATTGTCGGGGGGACCACGTGAAACGTGGCAAGCCTTCGGACGGGAATTGTGCGGGGTCAGGAGACCGGCGCACAACGGAGCGAGGAACGGCTCGTGGTCCACGGCAACCGGACCGGTTACCCTACAATATGGAAGGCAGCGGGTCGGCGCTCGCCGTGCGCGGCGACCCCGAAAGTTTTCGGGGCGGGCAGGCGGAGGGGGGCACCCCCCCCGTTTCTGCGAAACGAAGCCAATGGTTTTTTGGAAATTGATGTGTGGATTATGCAGAATGCCAACGGTTTACGGAACAACGACGGCCGAAAAACGCATTGGCTTCGTTTGGCTTCGTTCGGGGGTTTTGGCACGCGTTTTCGCACCAATTGGGTGGGTATCGGGGGGCGGGATTTGCAAAACGAACCCAATGTTATGCAAGCCGGCTTGGGAAAGTTACCAAAACGAAGCCAAAAACGAACCCAATCTCAGGACGGAAGCGATTGGGCTTCAGCGGAGTCCAAAGCGCTTGGTGTCGAACTCGATTTGGCGTTGCCGGGAGGCGACTTTTGGGGTATTTAAGGGGCGGTTTGGCAGGTCAGCAGCCTTGTAATGGATGAAATTCCGATGAGCAAACAACAAGAAAGCGCCGCGGCCAAGGGCCACGCGAAGAAGGAAGCGCCGGTTGTCGAACTCGGCGCCGAACACAACGCCCCGATGCGCGGGTGCGACATTGTGGTCAGATGCCTCGAACACGAGGGTGTGGACACGGTATTCGCCTATCCGGGCGGCGCGAGCATGGAACTGCACCAGGCGCTGACGCGGTCGAAGAAGATTCGGACGATTTTGCCGCGGCACGAACAGGGCGGAGCGTTTGCGGCGGACGGGTATGCGCGGTCGTGTGGGAAGACGGGGGTGGCGATTGCGACCAGCGGCCCCGGGGCGACGAACCTCGTCACGGGCGTGGCCGACGCGTACATGGATTCGATCCCGATGGTGGTCATCACGGGACAAGTTCCGCGCGGCATGATCGGCAAGGGCGCGTTTCAGGAGACGGACGTATTCGGTTTGGCGCTGCCGATCGTCAAGCACAGCTACCTCGTCATGAACGTCGAGGACATCCCGCGGGTGTTCAAGGAGGCGTTTTACATCGCCAACACGGGCCGGCCCGGGCCGGTGTGGATCGATATTCCCAAGGACGTGCAGCAGAGCAACTGCAAGCCGGTGTTCCCCGAGAAAGTCGGACTGCGCGGATATAATCCCGACAAACGGATCAGCGAGATTGCGGTCAACGAGATCGCGGGGTTGATCGAGAAGAGCGAGCGACCGGTGATTTATGCGGGCGGCGGGATTATCTCGTCCAATGCCGGGCAAGAACTGGTCGAGTTCGCCGAGAAGACGGGCATACCGGTGGCGACGACGTTGATGGGCGTGGGGGCGATTCCGGCGGAGCATCCGCTGTCGATGCGGTGGCTGGGGATGCACGGGACGGTGTACGCGAATTACGCGGTGGCCAAATCTGATTTGCTGCTGGCGCTCGGCGTGCGGTTTGACGATCGGGTGACGGGCAAGGTCAGCGAATTTGCCAAGCACGGGACGATTGTTCACATTGATGTGGACCCGAGCGAGATCAACAAGAACAAGGTTGCGCATTTGCCGGTGGTCAGCGACATCAAGTACGCGCTGCAGCAGCTCAACAAAGTGGTCAAGGGCAAGAAGTTCACCGAGTGGCACGCGCAGATCGACGCGTGGAAGAAGCAATATCCTTTCCGCTATCGTGTCACCGACGAGGTTCTGAAGTCGCAATACGTTCGCGAATTTTTGAAGGGCGACGTCAACGAGATCATCATGCCGCAGTACGCGATCGAGTTGCTGGATGAACTGACGAAGGGCGAAGCGATCGTGACGACGGGCGTCGGCCAGCACCAGATGTGGGCGGGACAGTACTACAAGTTCAAGCATCCGCGCACGTTTCTCACGTCGGCGGGGCTCGGGGCGATGGGATATGGTTATCCGGCGGCGATGGGGGCGAAGGTGGCGCATCCCGAGAAGGAAGTTGTTGATATCGATGGGGACGGCTCCTTCCTGATGAACATCCAGGAACTGGCGACGGCGCACATTGAGCGGATCGCGGCCAAGGCGCTGGTGTTGAACAATCAGCACCTGGGCATGGTCGTGCAATGGGAAGACAAATTTTACGATTCGAATCGCGGCCACACGTATTTGGGCGATCCGCAGAACCCGCAGAAGATTTATCCCGACTACGTCGCGATCGCGAAGGGTTTCAACGTTCCCGCCGAGCGGGTGACGCGCAAGAGCGAATTGCGAGCGGCGATGCAGCGGATGCTGGATTCCAAGGAGCCGTATGTGCTGGATGTGATCGTGCCGTACACCGAGCACGTGTTGCCGATGATTCCCGCCGGGAAGACCGTCAACGAGATCATCATCGAGAAGGACGGCAAGCCCGATCTCGGGAACAACCTCGGCCTGTAGGACGCCCGCCTCGTGCGAGGCGGCGCATGGTCGACCACGGAGTTTTAGTGGTCGTTATCGCGACAACTCGAAAGACTTCGCCACCATGGAGGGTAGAAGCTGGGTCCGAACGACGTGCGTGCTCGGCGCGTTCGCGGTCACATTCGTCGCGCTGACTGTTGGAAGCTACACGCAAGAGTCCGCGACAGTGGATGAACCGCAACACCTGACCGCCGGCTACACGGCGTTGCGGTTTCACGATTACCGGATCGACCCCGAACATCCACCCGTTCTGCGGATGTGGGCGGCGCTGCCGTTGCTCGCGATGAACGATGTGCACATCGACACCAATTGCCTCGCGTGGAGCGTGGCCAACCAGTGGACATTCAGCCACTCCTTCCTCTACGAGTTGAACGATGCCGACCGATTGCTTTATCGCGCGCGGTTCATGACGGTCCTGCTCGGAGTTTTGCTCGGCGTGCTGGTGTTCAGTTGGGCGCGAGAGCTTTTCGGGTTTTGGACGGCCGCGGCGGTCCTCGCACTGTACTGCGTTGAACCCAATATCGTGGCGCACGCGAGCCTGGTCACAACCGACTTCGGCCTGACGTGCTTTTGGTTTGGGACCGTGTACTTCCTCTGGCGAACGACACGAAAACTCAGCGTCGGGAACTTCATCGGGACGGCAGTGTTCTTCAGTCTCGCGCAGGTCTCGAAGTTTTCCGCGCTGATTCTCGGACCGATTGTGCTGGCGTTGCTGGTGATACACCTCTTGCTCGCCGATCCGTGGCCCTGTCCCCTGGCGAGGAGCGGAGAGCTTCGTTCACGGAGCTCGAAGTTGCTTGCGGTACTTGCGCTCGTGGCCGGCCTGACTCTGACATCATACGCGATGATATGGGCGGTGTACGATTTTCAGTACGGCCCCATCGTTCCAAACACCGACATTCAGATGATCCGAAACAATCCCCAATTCCTTCGGAACGCGCCGATGATCTCGCGCGTGGCCGGCTGGCTGGACAAGCAGGAACTGGTGCCGGACGCGTACGCGCAAAGCCTGATTCTGGGCCAGATAAAAGCCCGGCATCGCACAGCGTATCTGGCCGGTCAGTTCAGCCGGACGGGTTGGTGGTACTACTTTCCGGTGGCATTTGTTGTCAAAACACCGCTCATCGTCTTGTTGTTGCTGATTGGCGGCCTGGCGCTGCTCGTTCAGCAGCGTGCGCGATGGAAGATGGATGGAGTATTCCTCGTGTTGCCACCCGCCATTTTCTTTGGCATCGCGATGACGGCGCATCTCAACATCGGATTGCGTCATATCCTGCCGATTTACCCGTCGGTGCTTCTGATCGCCGGAGTAACGCTCCACACGATCAGCGCCAAATGGCGAGCGCCGGCACTCCTCGTTCCCGTGGCACTGGCTTCGCTCGAATTGGCCACGGTGTATCCACATTGCCTGGCGTTCTTCAACCAGGGCGTCGGCGGTCCGAACAAGGGCCATTGGATTCTCTTGGACTCAAACATCGACTGGGGCCAGGATCTCAAGCCGCTCAAGAAATGGATGAACGAGCATCACGTCAACGAGATCAACCTCTCCTATTTCGGCACTGCGGATCCATCGTATTACGGAATCCGTTGGGCGCGACTGCCTGGCATCTTCGACAATTCCAAACCAACGATCGCCAGACTGCGATTTCCCGGTTATGTCGCGGTCAGCGTGCAAAACCTTCACGGTGTTCCCCGCGATGCGCCGGCCACATTCTACCAACCACTCTTGCAGCGCGAACCGGTGGACGTGATCGGGCACTCGATTCAGGTTTACTGGATGGAAACGAATTGGTGGTATAATCCGCGATCATGAAACTATCCGAACGGCTTCGGTGCATTTTTCTCCTGCTCGGTTTCGCCGTCGTGTTCATGGCCATCGCCGTCGGCAGCTACGTCCGGGAATCGGCGACCTGGGACGAACCGCAACATCTCGTGGCGGGCTACTGCGCCCTGAAGTTTCATGATTACCGCACCGATCCGGAGCATCCGCCGCTCATCCGCATGTGGGCGGCGCTGCCATTGCTCGGCATGGACGGAATCAAGATCAACATCCAACAAATCGACAGCGTTCCTTCCTCGGAATGGGTGATGAATCACCAGTTCTTCTTTTGTCACGATACTCTGTACGTCGCGAACAACGCCGACCACCTGCTGTACGCCGCGCGATTCATGATTGTGTTATTGGGCGTACTCCTGGGCGTGTTGGTGTTCTGTTGGGCGCGCGAGCTGTTTGGATTCTGGCCCGCGGCGACGGTGCTCGGGTTGTACACCATCGAACCGAATATCCTGGCGCACTGCCGGCTCGTGACCACGGATTTCGGTGTCGCCTGCTTTACGTTTGGCGCCGCCTATTTCCTGTGGCGGACCGCCCGTCGCGTAACGGGGTCGAACCTGCTCGGCCTGATCGCCTTTTTCGTCCTAGCGGAGACAGGCAAATTCTCCGCCATTCTCCTTGGCCCGATCGTGCTGGTTCTGCTTCTAGCGCGAGTCTGGCACAAATCTCCCTGGTCGGTCCAGATGCGGAGGACGAAGCAACTCGCGACCCCGGGAACGAAGCTTGCGATGGCGGCGGTTGTTTTCGTGATCCTCGTATGTTCGGCCTGGGCAGGTATATGGGCCGCGTACGACTTTCGGTTCCTGCCATCCGCTTCGCCGGAGTCGCGAATGGAATTCCAGAAGTATCCCGTCTTCCTCCAGCGCACGCCCACCCTCACCCGCGCCGTCGCCTGGGTCGACGAACACCACCTCCTTCCGAACGCTTACAGCGAGGGGTTCCTGCTCGGACAAGTCAAAGCCCAAAAGCGCAGCGCGTTTCTAGCGGGAAGCTACCGATTGAATGGTTGGTGGTGGTTCTTTCCGTTTGCGTTCCTGATCAAGACGCCCATATCTCTCATCGTGTTGCTCGCCGCCGGGCTCGTCTTGGCGGTAAGGCACTGGCAGCGCTTTGTCGACGATTCCGTTTACGTGTTGTTGCCGCCAGCGACATTTCTCGCAGCCGCGATGATGGCCAACCTGAATATCGGCCTGCGCCACATCCTTCCCGTCTATCCCTTCGTCTTGATGCTGGCGGGGTACGCCATCGCCTCGCTGTACGCCACGCGGTCGCGACCGCTACGCGTCGCCCTGGTTGCCGTTCTGCTGCTGGCGGTGGCCGAGTTTCTATCCATTAGTCCCCACTACCTTGCTTTCTTCAACCAGTTCGTCGGCGGCCCGAGTCACGGACACGAATATCTTGTCGATTCCAATCTGGATTGGGGACAGGATCTGAAGGGCTTGAAGGTGTGGATGGACCAACACGATGTTCACCACATCAACCTCAGCTACTTCGGCAGCGCGGATCCGGCCTATTACAAAATCGATTGTACCTACCTGCCCGGCGGGCCGTTCTTCGATGACAAACTGCTCGGCAGACCCGCTCTGCCTGGCTATGTCGCCGTCAGCGTGACGAATCTGCGCGGCCTTTATTTCTCCGACCAGATGCGCGGCCTCTATGCGCCTTTGCTCCACCTCGATCCCGTCGCCGTGATCGGCTACTCGATTTATGTCTACTGGGTGGATCGACCGTGGTGGCAGTAAGAACTGCTCGACACGCTTACTCCGGCTGACCTTCCTCCTCCTGGCCCGTAAATTCCTCGCCGCCTTCCTGCTTCATCCGCTTGAGAACCTCGGACATGTCCTCGACGACTTGGAACACCTTGTTGGCAACGTAAATCGGGCTCTTCTGCTGGACCGCCAGGGCAATGCAATCACTCGGCCGCGAGTCGATCTCCAAAATCTTCTTTCCCAGTTCGTTTTCGGATCGCAATACCAGCCGCGCGTAATACGTGCTGTTCTTCAAATCATTAATCACGATCCGCTCCACCTTCACGCCCAGTCCCGTAAAAATGTGCCCAATCAGATCGTGCGTCAGCGGCCGCTCCTTCGGCGTGTTACGCAGAAACATCGTGATCGCCGCTCCGACGCTGTGATCGACGTAGATGACAAACGTCTTCTCGTCGTTGCCCACAAACACCGCGCAACCCGTCGTGGTCGGCAGCACGCCTTTGACCTGCACTTCAACTACGTCGTTCTTCACGGCGTTATAATAAGTGTGTTTGTACGGAAAGGCAAACCACCGTTCCGTCTCAGAATAAGCATATCGCCGCCGTAATCACCGTCGTGTACAATCCCTGTGGATGCCCCACGGCCGTCTGCGTGCAATTGCTTGTGCGAACGATCTTTCCGCTCATGCGGAATACCTGTTCCTTCTCGTCCCAGCTCGCGTCCTCGTTGAAATCCACCCCCAGCGTCGTCGCCAGCATCGCCGCCGCCCAGTCTTCCGAAAAATTCCCCGCCGTCGTGTCGTTCATCCCGTACGCGTGCAACTCGCTCAAATAACCGTACGCATCTTCGTCCGACGGCTGCGCCACGCCAATCGACGCCGCAATCAACCGATGCGGCTCGTTCGTCGACAGCCGTGCTATCACCGCAAACGTGATCTGCCCCGGCTGCAGCAACTGCTCGCCCTGCTTCCGCGAGATGATCTTGCAACGCGGCGGCAGGATGCTCGACACGGTCACCAGGTTGCATTTCTCGATCGCTGCGTCCCGCAACGCCAGCTCGAAACTCCGCAGCTCGTGCTTGTGCGTGCCGACCCCCTTGGTCAGGAAAATCTTCGATGGAACAAAATGCATGTGGCCGTTGTCTGGTTCCCGTTGCGAAGAAAAACAAATTCCTTGCAGCAATGCAAGAAATTCATCATGGTTTTCCCGCCTTTTTCTGCATGAGCGCCAAATGTCATTCGATCTCCGTCGGCCTCGTCCAAATGCGCTGTACCGCGCAGCCCGCCGCCAACCTCAAACACGCGCTCGCCCTCGTCGCCAAAGCGGCCCAACGCGGCGCGCACATCGTTTGCCTGCCGGAACTCTTCCGCTCGCTCTACTTTTGCCAGTCCGAGGACCATTCCCAGTTCGCCCTCGCGGAATCCATCCCCGGCCCGACCACTACCGCCCTCTCTCACGCCGCCCGCAAACACCGCATTACCATCATCGGCTCGATCTTCGAAAAACGTTCCGCCGGCCTCTACCACAACACCGCCGTCGTCATCGACCCCCGCGGCAGGCTCATCGGGCGCTATCGCAAGATGCACATACCCGACGACCCGCTCTACTACGAAAAATTCTATTTCACGCCGGGCGACCTCGGCTTCCAATCGTTCGCCACACCGCGCGCCGCCATCGGCACGCTGATCTGCTGGGATCAATGGTATCCGGAAGCCGCGCGGCTCACCGCTTTGAAAGGCGCCCAGATCATTTTCTATCCAACCGCCATCGGCTGGCATCTCCGCGAGAAAAACCGGTTCGGCGCCAAACAGTACGACGCCTGGGTCACCATCCAGCGCGCTCACGCCATCGCCAATGGCGTGTTCGTCGCTGTCCCCAACCGCATCGGTCTCGAAGGCACTGTCCAATTCTGGGGCGGCTCCTTCGTTTGCGATCCATTCGGCGAAATCATCGCCCGCGCCGGCCACGACACCGAAGAAATCATCATCGCCAAATGCGACCTCCGCAACGTTGAGGAAACCCGCCAGCATTGGCCGTTCCTTCGCGACCGCCGTATCGACGCGTACACCGGTATCACGCATCGTTTGCTCGACGAATAACTGCGTGGCGCTCCGCCCGGTCAAGCCGCGCTCAGAGTTCGCCGTCTCGCAACTGCCGTTTGGAATATTCATCGATGTAAATCGTCATCGGCTCGGCCATCACATCCCGGTACAGACCCATCTTGAAATAAAACCAGCTCGGATGCGGGTAACTCGTCGTCGCATCTTCGGGATACGCGGTCACGCCCGTGAAGTCCACCACCTGCTTCCCGTTCATCCACGCCTTGATCCGCCCGGTGTCGTTGGTCGTGAACCGGATTTGAAACCGCAAATCCGTCCACTTGCCCCGAATGTCTTCCATCGTTTCAAATAACGTCTCCGGATGCGGACCGACCTGCCGCGTGATAAACAGTCTCCCGGACACATACCGCAGCGCCACGACCGGACTGTCGTCGGAGCAGTTCCCGTGTTCGGGACAGTACTGTTTCCACTGCGCCAGCACGAGCCGCGTCGGCACGATGGGAAAATCCGTCGGAATGAAATCGCTGAACGCGTACTGATACCCCACCCCTTCCCTCGACACCAGCTTCTTGCTTCCTTCAGCCAACTCTGTCCGTTCGCTGTCTTTGTTGCCGTTGATGCCCGCCTCAAACTTATTGCCGGAGCGCACGGTAATCTTCACCGCCCCATGCCCCCTGCGCACCACGTTGGTCTCGATTTCGACCGATCCAGGCACGCACCGGCTCGTGTCCCAAATCTTGCTCAGCTCGGGTCCGTCGAATCCGTCATGGACGTTGATGCCCGCTTCGGGCGCATTCGTTCCCTGTCCGCGCGCGACACCGGCGAACAGAAGCAGGAACCCAATAATCAGCCTAAAAGTGGCGTTCATCTGCCTCCAAACTAACATCGCGTCGCTCCCGAGCGAAACTTCTTTCGCGGTCGTCGCGAACCTGCTAACAGATTGCCCAATGACTCGTGCGTCATCGACACCTCGCGAACTCGGCTACCGCATGCCCGCCGAATGGACTCCCCACGCGGCCACGTGGCTCAGTTGGCCCCGGCCCGATGGCGTCAGTTTCCCGGATCGCTACGACGAGGTTCTTCCCACATTCGGCGAGATCGTCCGCGCCCTCGCCCCGCACGAGCCTGTCCATATTAATGTCCGCGACGACGCCATCGAATCCATCGCCCGCCGCGCCATCGGTGAACACGAGCCGAACGTCTTCTATCATCGCATCCCGTCCTATGAACCCTGGTGCCGCGATCACGGCCCCATCTTCGTCGCCCGCGGCCACGATCTCGCCGTCGTCGACTGGCGTTACAACGCCTACGGCAACAAGTACCGGCTTCACGACGATGACGATGCCGTCCCCCAACGGGTCGCCGAGTTGCTCGGTCTCGATGTCTTCAGTCCGGGCATCGTGTTGGAGGGCGGCTCCATCGACGCCAATGGCGCAGGCACGCTCCTGACCACCACCTCGGTTCTGTTGAACCCGAATCGCAATCCCCAGCTCACCCAGCCGCAGATCGAGCAGTATCTTCGCGATTATCTCGGCGTCTCCAACATCCTCTGGCTCGGCAACGGCATCGCCGGCGATGATACCGATGGTCACGTCGACGACCTCACCCGTTTCGTGAACCCAACCACCATCGTGACTGCTCTCGAGCACGATCCCCACGACGTCAACTACACGCCCCTCCAGGAAAACCTCATGCGCCTGAAAACCATGCGCGATCAGGACGGCCGACCCCTCCGCATCGTCGAGCTGCCCATGCCGGGCGTCGTCGAATACCGCGGCCAGCGTCTCCCGGCCAGCTACGCCAATTTCTATATCGCCAATCACGTCGTTCTCCTGCCAACCTATCGCAATCCATCCACCGACAAAGCCGCGCTCGACACCCTGCAACACCTCTTCCCCGACCGACGCGTCATCGGCATCGATAGCACCAACCTCATCTGGGGCCTCGGCTCCTTCCACTGCCTCACCCAACAACAACCCGCCGCATAGCGTGACGCGCTCATTCATAGCCCCCGCCCTGTCGTCCTGAGCGCACCGAAAGCCGAGTCCGCGAGACGCCGCCAGGTCGTATTCTCGGCGGCAACCGAGTCCGCGAGACGCCGCCGTAGTCTGCGGCAAATCTCTGCCGTTCGCCACGTAATCGGAACGAGCATTCCCCTCGCCCTTCTCAAGGGAGAGGGTCAGGGTGAGGGTTGCCTTCGATCGCCCCCCCCGCAATCTCGGGTTCGTTTCGGGTTCGTTTTCGATTTTCTTGGGTTCGTTTCCCCTTAACTCGGGTTCGTTTTCGGCTTTCTCGGGTTCGTTTTTCCCCAAAAAGTGTAAAGAAATCCGACAACGACTTTCTCCAACCATCTGCCTCCCAAATAATTACCAAAGACAGCCCCCTGCCACGGCTCGGGTTCGTTTTGTGATTTTTTGTTTTTCTCAGCCTCCCCCCCCGATCTGTCCCCGACAAGGGCTGCCCCCTCTCCAACCTCGAGCGGCGACCCCTGAACCATCTTGTCAAAGAACATCATCCCCACATCATATCCCATTAGCGATACTATGTCAATTTGCAAATCGGCACCCGATTACATCGCCGCCCGCCTCGCTAACGCTTGAAGCGATTCTCCTCTCC
>DATJWQ010000041.1:0-56772 GCA_035501175.1 Verrucomicrobiia bacterium
ACTACGGCCAACTCACCCATGCCGCTCGCCGCGCCTTGGCCCGGATGCGCCGTCGCCCAACCCTGGTTCAATCCTTCTGGAAACAGGCGGAGCTGTTTTGAGTCCAGTTGTCACTATATTATGCAAAAATCAATAGAAGAGCCTCAACATGCCGCAGCTCGCCCGGCGACATTCCCTCACATACCATGCCGATAACCTCACCATCGTTATTCTTCTCGACCTCAACAACGCAGGAGGGCCCACCACGCCCGACGAGCATCATGTACAGGGTGGCAAGTTGTTGCTTCTTGAAGATGGGCACCAGTTCCCGTCCGTCAGTCGTCTTCGTGCTCACAAGTCCGGACTGCACCCAAGAAACCAAGTAATACTTCATTGCGCGCTTCTCTTTGCGATTTCCCTGTCTCTTGCCCGTTCTTCCTCAGACATTCTCAGTTGATTCTGACGTTCAGGCTCCCTACATGCTCTCACCTACCATTCTCATCACATCGAAGCCACTTACAAGCCATTTCCTCGCCCCCTCCACATCATGGAATTCTAAGATTGCATTGTCAATTTCTACCCTGTTTCTAGGCCCTTTAATACTAGTGAATCTCAGGTCAACCCAATGCAGTGTCTCCGGTAAATGGTAAAGCGTCACCCCTCAGTTCCGTCCCAACGCCGATGGTTCGCACACCTCGTCACCGTGGAACGGTTCAGCTTCCGTCCCTCCTGCTCGTAAATGCCTTGCCCGCCCGCGTCACTTCCCTTCCCCAGCCAATCCGTTGATACCTTCATGCATTTGTGCCACATCGACCGCGCCGCGACCCCACCGCACCCACGTGTGCTATGCTAAAATTTTAGCATACCGCGCGCACCCGTCCGCCGATAACCGCCCGACTCTAACCGGGCTTGGAACTGCGAGGAGTTCTGCCCGATTTGGCCTCTCAGCAAGCCGAGCGGTGAGGGCAACCGCGAGACGAGGTCGTGTTCGTGCTCGACCACGTGGTCCCCATCCCTGCCCACTTGCGCCGGGCAATGCCCCCTACACGGCACAATTTTAGCTTAATCCCCCATTGTTCGCTGCGAATCCGTCGCAATGACCGCTAGCATCATCACGATATTCCGCGGCTTCAACTGGTACGACGCCCTCGTTCCAGTCGTGCTCGCCTACGGCATCTGGGACGGCAGGAAAGCCCCGCTCATCGAAAAAATCCTCGGCGTCGCCGAGATGGCATTGGCATTGGTCGTTGGAATCGCTTGGTACGCCCCGCTTGCCATCCTCCTGGAATTCCTCGCGGGCGTCTCTTCCGCCGCCGCCCGCCCGGCCATGTTCATCGGCATCGCCACCGTGATTCGCGTGGCGTCGTTGATCGCACAACATCTCGCGCGACGCCAGCTCGCCCGTGTCCGGCTTTCGCACCGGACCGATCTGGTCGGCCGGCATCTGGCCGGATTCGTGTGGGCCGTCGAGTTGATGATTTGGATCACCATCGCGCTCTGCCTGACCAACGCCCCGTTCTTCCGCGACCAAATCGCCCGCCAATCAAAGTTCGGCGCCGCCGTCACGAAACGCCTGCCCGCCGCCGTGATAATGACAAGTCAGTGTGGCCCCGGCTCGTCGTTGTAGCCACGGCTCTATGAGCCGCGTCCGAAGCGCGCCTCACACCGGTGTACCCACCGCTCGCGGTCCACGTCTGGCTCGGCTCATCGGCATATCCCCGCGGGCGGAGGCGGGTCGCACGGGCGATCTTGACACGCGGAGTGACATACGATAAGAGTCTGCATTGGGTCAGCAGCGCAGCACATCAGAGCGTGAGGCATCCGCGAGGCGCGGGTGAACGACGCTTGTTGATTCCATTGAAATTGAATGTGAGACGACCGACCTGGCAAGTCGGTTGAGGCAGTCGGCGCTGGCAACAATCAATCAATACAACACCCCAGGTGACAACCGGGCAATCAGGAGGATGAGCGCATGAAACACATGGCAAAACTGTTTGGCATCATGATCGTGACGTTGGCGACCGGCATGGTCCGTACCAACGCGCAAACACTGACAACGCTCTACGATTTTTGTAGCGTGACCGACAGTTTCTTCTGCGCGGACGGCAGTTTTCCCGACCATCTCATCCAGGGCACCGACGGCAAATTCTACGGCACGACCTCCTCCGGCGGCACCAACGACCACGGCACCGCTTTCCAAATCACGCCGCAGGGCACGTTGACCACGCTCGTTCAGTTCTCGTCGACGGACGGCATCGGCGCGGATCTGTCTCTCGAGCTTGGCGGCCTGCTGTACGGAACGATGCTCACCGGCGGGACGAACCACCAGGGCGCCATCTTTACCCTGACAACGTCCGGCACCCTCACCACCCTGTATCAGTTCAGCGGTACCAACGGGATCGCCGACGGCGCCGGGCCGGTGCGGTTGATGCAAGTGAACGGCAGCACGCTCATCGGCACGACGATCATCGGTGGCACGAACAATGACGGAACCGTTTTCAAGATCACCACCGCCGGTACACTGACCACGCTTCACGAGTTTAGCGGGACCAATGGCGTGGCCGATGGCGCGGAGCCCGAATTAACGGTGGCGAATGGCTCGGAGTTCATCGGGTCAACCTTTGTCGGCGGAACGGGCAACACGGGTACCGTATTTGAGATCACCGCGGCCGGCTCCTTCAACACCATCCACACCTTTACGCCGGCCGAAGGCGGGATCCCGATCGTCACGATCGTGAACGGCAACAATTTCATCGGCACGACCACGAGCGGCGGATCGAATGGATTTGGCACCGCGTTCCAGATGACGTCCCAGGGAACCGTGACCACCTTCTACACATTTAGCGGGTCGAATGGCGTGATGGACGGCTCCTCTCCAGGGCTGAGTTCCGTCCAGAATCATTCGGGCGCGTATTATGGCATCACTCAGGACGGAGGAACGAACGCCTCGGGCCTGATCTTTACCCTGAGCACGTCAGGTACGCTGACGCCCGTCTACGAGTTCTGCAGCGCCGCCAACTGCGCCGACGGCAACTCCCCCAGCGCCCTGGCAACGCTCGTGGGCAGCGACTTTTACGGGACCACCGATGGCGGTGGCGCGAATAATGACGGCACGGTCTTTAAACTCGCCGTCAGCGGCGGCAGTAGCGGTGGTGGTTGCACATA
Source organism: Verrucomicrobiia bacterium (assembly GCA_035501175.1). Taxonomy (GTDB): domain Bacteria; phylum Verrucomicrobiota; class Verrucomicrobiia; order Palsa-1439; family Palsa-1439; genus Palsa-1439. Next base: position 3,145 of record DATJWQ010000041.1, read on the forward strand.
TGAGCTCGGCTCGACCAACCAGAATTTTGCCGCGGCGGGCGGCTCCAGCACCGTGGGCGTCATCGCCAGCAATGGTTGCGCATGGTCGGCCATGAGCAATGACGGCTTCATTACCATCACCGGATCGACCAATGGCACCGGCAACGGGACGGTGCATTACTCGGTCGCAGCCAATACCAGCACGAACCCGCTGTCCGGCTCGATGACCATTGCCGGGCTCACATTTACGGTGACGCAGGACGGCGCCGGGGTATCGACGGGGTCATGTACGTTCACCGTCAGCCCGACAACGATCACCTTGACCTCCAAAGGCGGGAAAAAGAGTGTCAGCGTGAAGATCAAGAGCACGACTTGCGACTGGACCGCCGTCAGCAACGATTCTTTCATCTCGATCACGTCCGGCGCGAGCGGCACGGGAAGCGGCAAGGTGTCAATCACCGTGCCCGGAAACACGAATACGACCGCGTTGTCCGGAACAATTACCGTCGCGGGCCAGACGGTAACCGTCAATCAGGCCGCCGGCGGGTGCACGTTCAAGCTGAGTCCAAAGGCCGGGAAAATCAAATCCACCGGCGGTACCGCCACCATCAAGGTCAGCCCGAACTTCAGTGACTGTGATTGGACGGCCGTCAGCAACGATGGGTTCATCACGATCACGGGTGGAACGAATGGCGTGGGCAAGGGCGCCGTGACCTACTCCGTTCCCGCGAACGCGACGACCAACGTGCTGACCGGGACCATCACGGTGGCAGGTCAAACGTTCACCGTGACGCAGGCCGGCACGAAGCCATAGCCAACATCCTCAGATCCATTCTGGACGCGGAACGAGTCTCGCACTCGTTCCGCGTCTTCAGTTTGGGACGAGGATCAAACGAACAATCGGATGCGAAGGATTCTGCCGAGTAAGCCGACGTTGCGCCCCGGAGTCCGACCGGTGGCACATTTGGGCGGGGCCGCCACAGCATAATCGACGGAACGGGCACAGGGAACGGTCACTAACGCTCCCGCCTTCTACTGCCGCATACGCCTCGTCCCCGTCCCTCCAGGAAGACCTGCACGTCGACAACTCCGATGCGGATATGCAGCTGTCATCCTTGGTGTAGCCACGGATCTCTGCGCCGCGTCCGAAACGCGTCTCGCAGAGGCACCGATAAACCGGCCCGAGGGAACTACACCGGTGTAGCCACGGCTCTATGAGCCGTGCCAGCCTCGCCCCTCCCCCGCAACCTGCTCCGGCGTCCCTTCCGCAGCGATTCGCCCGCCGGCCGCGCCGCCCATCACCCCCAGCCAGCCATTTCTTGCGCCTGATCATCCCGCATGCTATACGCTTCGGGCATGGTGAGCCGCTACCGGCCAGCCGCGATGTGTCGATGGATGCAGATCATCGGGACGTTTTTTTCGCTTTCCCTGACAACTCATGCCGCCTCTCCTCTTCCCTCCCCGGCGGAGGAACCGCTCCCCAGGCCAAAGTACAAAGCCGTCATTGAGTGTTACAATCCGAATGACGACTTTGGGCGGGGCATGCCCATGCTCTCCTTCGACCAGACTGGCGGCCATACCTATCGAAAGTACGGGACCACCTTTATTTATCCGCGCGCCGAAGAGCTTAACTGGGAATTCTTGAGACATGAGGCAAAGGCGGACGTGTACGAGTTCACCCGCCGCTTTTCAGCCGACGGAGCCGAGAACAGGGCGGAACGCCGGATCGTGTGGTTCTCCGGAGAACGAATCGTCGTGTTCCGGGGCCGGGGGCAAACGGTCGCGATACGGAGCCCACAATTCCAAGGGCCCGAAGATGCGTCGGACGACACGAATTCCACCCCCGCCACAATTGTTGAAGGACTTGCGCCCGAATTGCCCAGGATGGTTGGCAAGTCGCCCGGGCAATTATTGAAGGACCACGGCGCGATCTTGCGGGCGCTGACCGGAGCCGCGACCAACGACCCCTTTGCCACCACGCCGTTGCATGTGTGGATGTATCCGACACCGCGCCAGGACACCAATTACGTTGTCTTCTCGGCGCACAGCCTGGTGATGATCCCCGGAAATTCGTCAGCATCTGTCGTGTTGGTCTCCTCGGCCGGCAGGGAGCTTGGCCGATGGGCGTTCTCCACCGGATGGAGGATCGACTTCAAGTCAGCTGACTTGGCGTACAATGACATTGTTCAGGCACCGGTGATGACCGTGGGCAGTGCGCCTTCCGCCAACGGGCGGGATGTTGCCAAACAGTACTTTGCGTTCGTGGACGATCGACTGTATTTCGTCCGCATCGAGGACCGTGAAGGGCACCTGATCCGCAACGACTATCTGTCACCCAATTTCGAACTGGGGTGCCGTCCCCCCGCGAAATCCGCCCGCGATTGGACAGCCCTGCTGGAGTCTGACCAGTTGGCATTGCGCCTGGCTGCGCTCACGTACCTGTCCGGTGTTCACATGGACTCCGACAACCCACGCATGGAAATCTTTAGCGAGAACATTCACGAGGCGAAGGTCGCGCAGGAGTTCATTGCCGCCGAGACCACCCGGAAACGCATCGCCGAATATCAACATTCGCCGATTCCCTGGTTGGCCGAAGCCGCTGAGCTGGCCTCGACCCCTCCGGAGCATCAGTAGGACGACCGCCCACTCGCGTTGCACCGCCTGGCCTTCAGATCACCGCTGACCCCAAGACCTATTCTCTAAGTCGAGCCGATGGCGAGCAATCTCTGGCTCAGCATCTTCTTCAGAAACTCACCCGTGTATGACCGCGCGTTCGCCGCGACCTGCTCCGGCGTCCCTTCGGCCACGATCCGTCCGCCAGCCTCGCCGCCTTCGGGACCGAGATCCAAAATCCAGTCCGCCGACTTGATCACATCCAGATTGTGCTCGATCACCAGGACCGTGTTGCCCGCATCCCGCAGTTTGTTCAGCACTTCGAGGAGCTTGGCGATGTCGGCAAAATGCAGTCCCGTCGTCGGTTCATCCAAAATATACAATGTCCGGCCCGTGGCTTTCTTGGCCAGCTCGGTCGACAGTTTCACCCGCTGCGCTTCGCCGCCGCTGAGCGTCGTCGCCTGCTGCCCAATCTTCAGATAACCGAGCCCGACTTCCTGCAGCGTCTGCAACACGTCGCGAATCTTCGGCACGGCACGGAAAAACTCCTCGGCCTCATCCACGGTCATATCGAGCACGTCGGCGATGTTGCGCCCTTTGTACGTGATCTCCAGCGTCTCGCGGCTGTACCGTTTTCCGCCGCATTGTTCGCAGGTCACGTAGACATCCGGCAAAAAATGCATCTCGATCTTGATGATGCCGTCGCCCTGGCACGTCTCGCAGCGTCCGCCTTTCACGTTGAAACTGAATCGTCCCGGCCCGTACCCGCGCACCCGCGCGTTCGGCAATTGCGCGAACAGCGTGCGAATGTGATTGAATGCGCCCGTGTACGTCGCCGGATTCGACCGCGGCGTCCGCCCGATCGGCGATTGGTCGATCACGATCACCTTGTCGAGTTCTTCCAGGCCGACAATCGCCTCGTGCGCGCCGGGCCGGTCCTTGGCCCGGTAAAACTTTCGAAACAATGCCTTGCGCAGAATGTCGTCCACCAGCGTGCTCTTGCCCGATCCGCTCACACCCGTCACGCACGTCAGCAATCCGAGCGGGAACCGCGCGTCGATTTTCTTCAGATTATTCTCACTCGCGCCGCGCACGGTCAGCCAGCCACGCTTCGCCGCGCGCCGCGTTTTCGGCACGGGAATCTGCAGCTCGCCTCGCAGATACCGACCCGTCAGCGATTTTGGCGACTCCAGAATCGCCTGGAGCGTCCCCGCCGCCACGACGTATCCGCCATGCAATCCCGCGCCGGGCCCGAGATCGACGACGTAATCCGCCGCGCGAATCGTGTCCTCGTCATGCTCGACCACGATCACCGTGTTGCCGAGATCGCGCAGTCCCTTCAATGTCTCCAGCAACCGATGATTGTCCCGCTGATGCAACCCGATGCTCGGCTCGTCGAGCACGTACAACACACCGACCAGGCCCGCCCCAACCTGCGTCGCCAGCCGAATCCGTTGCGCCTCGCCGCCCGATAGCGTGTCGCTCTGCCGGTCCAGCGTCAGATACGACAATCCCACGTTCTGCAAAAACGTCAGCCGCGACCGCATCTCCTTGATGATCTCGCCCGCGACCGTCTCCTCAAATTCCGACAACACCAGCGATCCCAGGAACGTCAGCGCGTCCCCAATGCTCATCCGCGTGACGTCGATGATCGATTTGCCGCCAACCGTTACCGCAAGGCTCTCGGGACGCAACCTCGCGCCCTTGCAGTCCGGGCACTGCATCGCCACCATGAATTGCTGCAACCGCGTCTTGGTAAACTCGCTGTCCGTCTCCTCGTACAGCCGTTCGAGATTCGGGACGACGCCCTCAAACGCCTTCGTCATCTTCCGCCACGCGCCCTTCCGCCAGTACGTAAACTCAATCTCCTCGTCGCCCGAACCGTGCAGCAATTCCTTCTGCACCTTCTCGGGCAGATCCTTGAACGGAACCTCGAAATCCACGCCGTAATGCTTCGCCAAACCCCGCAACAGCATCTTGTAGTAGATCAACAGCCGCCGGCCCCCGCGCCGCCAGGCCACAATCGCGCCGTTCGCCACCGATTTGCTGTGGTCGGGCACGACCAGGTCCGGATCGAAGAACAATTTGGTGCCGAGCCCGTGGCAGGTCCGACAGGCGCCATCGGGCGAATTAAACGAAAAATGCCGCGGCGTGAATTCGCCGTAGCTGATCCCGCACTCGGGACACGCGTTCTGGCTGCTGAACAACCGCTCCGACCATGGCGCCGTCACGGCCGTCGTCGCCGTGCGGTACAGCACCAGCATGACGCCGGAGCCCCACTTCAACGTCGTCTCGACCGAGTCCGCCAACCGCGCCCGCGTCCTGGCCGATGCCGTGAGACGGTCGACCACAAGTTCGACGTTGTGGTTTCGGCGTTTGTCCAGCTTTGCCGGTTCGCCCGCATCGACAATCTCGCCGTCGACACGCGCGCGCACGAATCCTTCGCGTTTGATCCGGGCAAACACGTCGCGGAACTCGCCCTTCCGCCCGCGCACCAGCGGCGCCAGTAGCATCAACTGCGTTCCATCCCCCCACGCGAGAATCTGGTCAACGATCTGGCTGGTCGTTTGCGTGGTGATCGGTCGCCCGCACCGATAACAATGCGGCTTGCCGATATTGGCAAACAGCAGCCGCAAATACTCGTAGGTCTCCGTCGTCGTGGCGATGGTCGATCGCGGGTTGCTCCCCGCAAACCGCTGCTCGATCGCAATCGCAGGGGACAACCCCTCAATATAATCCACGTCGGGTTTCTGCAGCTGTTCGAGAAACTGGCGGGCATAGGCCGATAGGCTTTCCACGTATTTCCGCTGCCCCTCGGCGTAGATCGTGTCAAAAGCGAGACTCGACTTGCCCGACCCGCTCAGCCCCGTTACCACAATCAGCTTCTCACGCGGGAGATTGAGATGGATGTTCTTGAGGTTGTGCTCCCGGGCACCAGCAATGATAATCGTGTCTTTGGCCATGGCCCAAATCGCCGAATTTCGGCGGTTCTCAAAGCTGTCAGCATATCACACGGAACCTGCCCAAACCAGTGAAATCCCCAACCAACCCGCTGGCATATGACATGCTCAAGACTAAACCATCGTGGTTTACGCCACGTGCGAAAACAATCAACGCAAGGGAAACAGGGAACCATGGATGCTTCGGCAGCGGAATTTGAACAAGGTGTTATGAAGCAAAGCGAAAAATCCGAACAGACGCGCAAGCAGATGGAAGCGCTGTACCAAAACCTGCGCACCGTCCGCCACGCCATCAACAACAATGTCGCCGTCATCATGGCGATGGCCGAATTGACCCAGCGCAACCCAGCCCAGTGCCAGAAGCTCAGCCAGATCTGCCTTGATAAGGCCCCGGCAATCGCCAATGCCATCGGCGGGTTCACCGAGCTCTTCGAAGGCGCCGTCAGCCTGCAGGAAGAACTGGAACACCAGGTCACCACCTCGACCGATTCCTAACCACATCGTCTCGGGGTCGTGTCGCCTCCACTCAGCTTTTGGGCGGACGGCCCGGTGCAGTACCGCGATGGGACAGCATTCTTGTGAGCACGACAAATGATCGACCGGATGATAACGCGCCCGAGCAGGTTCGCGAACGGGAACGGTTAAACCGCCTCAAAGCTGAGTTTCTCGCCAACGTCAGCCACGAACTTCGCACCCCGATCCATGCCATCATCGGCTATGCGGAGTTGCTCCTCGACAGCGTCTACGGCCCGGTCAACGACCAGCAGGAAGAGACCGTCAACTTCATCCGCGAAAACGCCCAGGACCTTCTCAGCCTCGTCAACAACCTCCTCGACCTCTCCCGCATCGAGAGCGGTCGCGCCGATCTCATCCTGGAGTCGTTCGATCTGCGCGATCTTGTCAGCGAAGTCATCGCCCAGCTCAAACCGCTCGCCGACGCCAAGCGTCTCGGCCTGACATCGGTCGTGCTGATCGACCTCACCGTCGTCCGTTCCGATCGCGGCAAGCTCAAACAGATCCTTGTGAATCTGGTGGGCAATGCCATCAAGTTCACCGACAACGGGAAGATCACCATCGCCGTTACGGCGGATGTGAACGACAAACCGGGCGCCCACGGGCATTCTCCCCGCGTCGCGCTCTCCGTACAGGACACCGGCATCGGCATTCCGTCAGACCAGCTCGGTCGACTCTTTGAAAAGTTCCACCAGGTGGACGGTTCATCCCACCGCCAGCACGAAGGCACGGGCCTCGGCCTGTACATCACCCGGCAGCTCGCCGAACTTCTCTCGGGACAGGTGGACATTCAGAGCGCGCCGGGCAAAGGGACAACCGTAACCATTTCGCTTCCGGGCAATTTCGAGGAAGTCGAAGGCATCCAGCGGCTGCGTTCCCGCATCGCCGCTGCCAGCTCGGCAGCCACTGGCTCCGATACCGACAGCAAACGCCTCGTCCTTGTCGTGAGCCAACAACCCGACATCGCCCGTATCCTTGCCGCCGGCCTCGGTTCGCGCGAATACAAGGTCCGCACGGCCCGCGACGGCGAAGAAGCTGTATCGTTGTCGGTCAAATTGCGTCCATTGGTGGTCCTGCTCGACGCTCACTCGTGCTCGGCGGATTTGTGGTCGGTATTCCAGGAACTGAAGACCAGGCCGGAAACCAAGAATATCCCCATCATTTTCCTGTCCAACGATCCGATTCGCGGTCCCAGCGTGCCCCTGAGGGTGGCCACCGCGCCGAGCCCGCGCGCGGTGTTGCGCAGCGTTCGCGCCACGGCCGAAAACGGCCGGAAAAACGTGCTCATCGTCGATGATGAGCAGAGTTTTCGCGAAGTGCTCAAGTCCGTCCTCGACGGAGAAGGCTATCGCCTGTACGAAGCGGCCACGGGACGCGAAGCCATCGCCAAGCTCGAATCCCAAAAGCCCGACCTCGTTCTCCTCGACCTGAACCTGCCGGATACCGACGGCTGGGGCGTGATGCAATACATGAAGCAGCGCCCCGAGTTCAAGGACGTGGGCGTATTGGTCATGTCCGGACTGATACTCGACGAGGAGGAGACGGCGGAAATCCAAACGCGGCAGTACGAATACATCTACAAGGGCGAATTCAAGGTCGACCATGTCCTGGAAACGGTCGCAGACCTTCTGGAGGTCAACTGACCATGCCGACCGTCCTCTTGGTGGAAGATAATCTTCACATCCAACGAATTTACCACGCCAAGCTCGAGCGCGAGGGGTTCCGCGTCATCACCGCCGATGACGGCGCCGTGGGCCTGGAACGCGCGACCGAGCACCACCCGGACGTGATCCTTCTGGATATCATGTTGCCCAAAGTGGATGGATTCCAGGTGCTGGCGAAATTGCGCGACGACCCGTCGCTCTGCGGCATCCCCGTGTTCGTTCTGTCCAATCGCGCTTCCCCCAACGACGTGCAGCGGGCGAATTCGCTCGGCGCCCGCCACTTCTTCGCCAAGGGCACCTTGAAACTGCAGAACATCGTTCTCCAGCTTCGGTCGGCCTGCGGACTCAAGACGCTCCTCGTGTTCACCAGCAACGCCCAGACCGCCGTCCCCATCCGCATCGCGGTCGATCATCCGCAACTGCTCTGCGCCATCATCACGGTTCCCTTGGAACTCGTCGGGGCCGTGGAACGCGGCGCACCGGATCTTGTCATCCTCGACGGTCGGGCGCCGAATGCCTTCACTCTTCTTCAGCAACTGAGAACCAGCCCCCACGGCAGGAATGTCCCGCTCGTCGCGATTCGCGACCACAACCAGACCCAACACCGCCTCGACGATTTCATCGACAGCGACCGGATCGATACCGATCTCCGTCCGTTCGTTCTGACCAGGCTCGGACTGTCCGGGCCGGCGGCTGTCATTCACGGCAATGCCGAGCCGGCAGCCGCCTCCGCCTGATTCACCGACGGATCCGCAAAGACCGGGTGCTCAGCTCCGGGTGCGTCGGCGAATCCCCCGCCAGCGAGCGAATGCCGGGGCGACAATCCCCATGCCCACCAGCCAGAGTGTGTTCGGCTCGGGAACCGCCGGGCAGCCGCCATGGTCGTCAAAACAGCGGTCGATCAGATCCGGACCCGATCCGTGGCAAACGATCGTCCACTCCCATGTGTTCGGCTTGTTCGGGTTCGGCACGGTGCACGAAATGAAGCTGTCAACGTTCCAGCCGCACAACGCGTTGCCGGATCCGCCCAACGCGCAGTTCGCTTCATAGTCACCCTTGCCGGTTTGGCCGAACCCCGAATACCACGGAAGCACCTGCGAGCAGTTCGGCGGCATGCACTCGACGAGGCCGCCGTTTTGCTGCAGTTCGAGGGACGAATGGAATTTGACCACGTTGAACATGTCATCAAACTCCCAGTCGCCCGATGGCGATTGGAAGTTCCCGCCGCACTCCCGGCCGATACCGGTGATTGTCAGCGAAAAACACGTGGCCGTGTCGCACCCCCAGACAACCGACGGCGGCGTTACGGCCACGGCAGCCGAGACACGCGTGACCAGGCAGGCGAAGGCAATGGTCGAACTAACCAGGAACAGATGTAGATGCTTCATATGTTGGATTGACGGTCCCCTATACGACGTTGAGATTACTTCTTTGCGGAGAGAAACGAGAGTGTTCGGTTACGCCCGGCGTGGGCATACCAAACGCGATGAGGAACAACACTTACCCGTGTTGCAGTTCATTGGATCCCTGTTTCCCTACCACCAAACTGCTCGAGCCCACCTCAGGCTCGCGAAGATACTAACACACAACCCCGCAGTTATCAAATCCCGAACAGCAGAATTCCGGATGGCCGGGATCGCGTCCTCACCCGTCCAACTGCAAGTGATTGAATTGTAGACGGTAGCGAGACGCACAGCCGCATTCTCTATTGTGAGAATGGCTCAAAAAAATCGCGCACCAACCTTGCTTCCCGCGTTACGCCCCCACGGGCGCTCATTTTCCCATCGTTAACACAACTCGAAAGCGCGCCTTGCCGCTCATCATCCGCTCGTACGCTTCCGCCGCGCGTTCCAGGGGCATGATTTCGTTCATCGATCGCACGCCGCTGAACGCGCTGAACGCCAGCGCATCCTGCGAATCGATCGAGGTGCCCGAATACCAGCCTTTCACGGATCGCATCCCGGCAATAAGCGCAAAGGCCGGTACCTCCAACGACGGCGGCGCCCCGACGACCAGCAGTGTCCCTTTCGGCGCCAGACCGCCCACCGTCGCGCTCATCGCTTTCCCGTCCGTTACGGTCGCGACGACCACCTTCGCCCCGCCGAGCTTCGTCAGTTCCGCCGCGGGGTCCTGTGTCTGGCTGTCGATATAACGCCACGCACCGAGCTGGCGCGCGAACGGTTCCTTGTCCTTGCCGCGCGCGATCCCCACCGTCTTGTATCCCATCTTCGCCGCGTATTGGACGGCCAAATGACCGAGTCCGCCCAGGCCGAGGATCGCCACCACGTCGCCCCCGCGCGCCCCGCTGTTGCGCAACGCGTTGAACGTCGTGACCCCGGCGCACATCAGCGGCGCGGCGTCCGCGTCTGATAACTCATCAGGCACCGCCGCCAGAGCCTGTTCCGGCGCGATCATGTATTCCGCATACCCGCCATCAAAGGAGAGGCCCGTGGTCAACAGGCCGTTCTGGCACGCGAAGAAATCCCCGCGCCGGCACGAATCGCAGTACCCGCATTGTCCTCCGTGCCAGCCCACTCCCACGCGCTTCCCCACCTTCCATCCCGCCACGCCCGCGCCGAGCGCATCGACCGTTCCGATCACTTCATGGCCGGGCACGCGCGGGTATTGAATCCCCGGCCAATGCCCCTCCTTCACCAACACATCGCTGTGGCAAACGCCACACGCCCGCACCTTGACCCGCACCTGTCCCGCGCCGGGCGCCGGGATGTCCCGTTCCACCAGTTCCAACGGTCCGCCCGCCTTCGTCACCTGAACAGCTTTCATTCGCGCCATACACGCCTCCTGTGAGTTCCTTCACCCGTTCAACACGCCATGCGACCCTCGGTACACATGCACCGCTTCGCCACCCTCGTCAACTCGCCAGCGTCTCTTTTGCGCTACGCCTGATTGCCATGCCGGCGTGTTTTGTAATGGACATGCTTCAGGCGCCGGGCATAACGTCTCTTCCCCAGCGCCCAAACATGGAGAAGAAAATCCCAGAGGATTTCAGCCTGCCCTGGAAACCGCTCGGCGCGCTCATGGGCGTCGTCACCGCCACAATCTTGATGGCGGCCCTGGTAAGCCATCGATGGGAAACCGGGCTGGTGTTCGCCGCCATGGCGCTTGTCCTGCCCGTTTACTTCCGGTTCATGCGCAAGCTCAGCATCAAGGACATGACCACGAGACCACGGTCGTGGATGCTGACCGACGACGGCCTCATGCGCGTCTACAACGATCCGCCGGAGCGGGAGACGATCCGCTGGAGCCACATTCAACGAATGCGATGGATGAAGTTCAAGGGCCTGGATCTTCTTTGGGAGGAATCCACCCCACACCATGCCCGACTTCGTCAGGAGTTTCGCGAAGCTGATCTGGCAGGACTGCTTCGTGGTTCCATTGCCGTCGGGGAAAAGCAAGCTGATGAGATCGCGGCCCTCTGGCTGGAGAAACGTTCCCTGCCACGGGGGGACCAACCGCTGCATCATGAACGCTCGTCTGGAAAAACCCTCAGTCGACGGGTGCGACGCACGCTCTTGCTTGGAACGGTGATGGGATTGGCGTTGATCGGTTGGGCGACCGTCAACATCGTGCGCCAGTACCCATCCTGCTCCTGGCCATCGGTTGATGGTAAAGTCATTTCCCAGCAATATCGCGATTTACCGAAGGACCCCGATCACTCGGCTAAAGCTCAGTTGTTCCTCGCCTACGAATACGCTGTCGACGGCCGGCCATATCATTCCGAGCAGTACAGTCTGTGGCATCCGGTGTACGTGGAAGAAGTGGAGACGGTTCAGGCGTTTGCCCGCACCCATAAAGCCGGCTCCGTCGTCCGCGTGTCCTATAATCCGAAGCAGCCGACCGAGGCGGTGTTGCTGCCGGGACCCGATTGGCGCGGGGACACAGCCCTCCTGGTGCTCGGGGCGTTCTTTCTGTTGATCATGCTCGTCGCGCGCGTGGCCATGCTGTCGGAGGGAAAGACAAATTCACGCCGTTCACGCAACGCGCTCGTCAAAGAATACGGGCCGTGAACCAATGGCCCTGTCTCACGGCGCCCGACGCCCTCAGCGGTATGCGCTCGCGGTGTTGATCATCGAGTCGATGACTTTCTCGCTCACGCCGCTCTGCTTCAGATCGATGATCTCGGACACCGTCAGATGATACACCGCTCTGGAATTTCGAATGTGACTCAGAATCACATCGTCACCCACACCGGCTTTGGCGAGCGCCTTGATGTCCGCCACGCTTCCGGACCGCGCCTGATAACCCGGCGGCACCGGCGGAGGCGGCGGAAGGCTCGTTGGCCGCTGCACGGTCTCACTGTAAGACGGCGGCGCGATGTTTGACGGCGGCGTGTCCCGATCCACGGCCGTCGGCGAAAGCGGACGATCTGCCGCGGTTGGTTGCGAACCGTCTGGCGGCGGGGGCGGCGGCGAACTGTAGCTGGCCGTCGACGACGGCGGTGCCGAGTAATACGCGGGCTGAGAGTAGTAGGCGGGCGGCGTCGAATTATAGTAATCGTACGCGGGCGGATAATAGTAATAGCCGTACGGGTAATAGTAGTATGGCCCGCCGTAATAGGAAAATGAAACGCCCCACGGCCAACCCCACCATCCCCAACCACCGTGGTAGTACCCGCCCCAGCCGTAATGGCCTCCCCATCCACCGCCCCAGTGGCCGCCTCCACTCCACCCGCCACCACCGCCATGGCCCGAAGCAGCTTCCGTCCGCGGCGTAATCAACAAACAGGCGGCGCAACACAACAATGCCACCAAAAGCTTCACGGAATGCTTCATGACATCCTCCCCTTCGTGTGCCGGTACGACGTACTTCTCATACACAATCTCTCCCACTCACTATATGCCAAAACCGGTCGAATGCCAACATCGACCCGTCGTCGCCGTTGGTCGGCGATACAACATTTACACCAGCGGATCATCCAGACCCGCCTCCGGCCGGGGTCTCGCGCGCCCCCAAAGACGAAGACGCCCAACCTCTGCTCTCGGGCTACTGTGACGGAGGCGCCGGTGTCGGTGATGGCGGCGGTGGTGCGGGGGCCACTGGCGCCGGCGGGGGCGACGCTGGCTCCGCTGGGGCTGGCGCCTGGGCCGCCGGCGGCGGTGGTACCGGAGGCGCCACCTGCGGCGGGAGCGGCGTCGGTTGCCACGGTTGCTTGGTCATGTCGAACAGCACCTCGACCGGCGCGGGTTGATGATAGAAAAACGTCTTCTCCTGCTGATACTGTCCGGGTTCCGCCGGAACCGCCACAATCCGGGCCATGTCCCGCAGCCGATGGTGCTCACTTTTTTGCGGCAACGTGACATCCACCGGAGCCGTCCCCATGTACGCGCCGTTCACCTCGATGCGCGCGCCGGGCGGCTCGGATACAATGTGCGTCCGGACCGGTTGATCGGCACAACCCGCAATTAAACCCGTCACCAACGCACTCGACAACAATCGCAATCGCATTCCCATGGGCTTTCCTCCGTATCGGATCGTTCGTTCAATTCGCTGTCGCGTCCACTTCCAGCTCGTCCAGCCGTTCCTCAATCGTCACCGCCGTCGACTGCACGCGGCACAACTGGGCATACAAGCCATCCTGAGCCATCAATTCCTCGTGTGTGCCGCGCTCGATAATGTGGCCGGCCTTCAACACCAGAATCTGATTGGCATTACGCACCGTGGAGAGCCGATGCGCAATCACAAAACTCGTCCGATGCGCCATCAGCCGTTCCAGGGCTTCCTGGATCAGCTTCTCCGTCGCCGTGTCCACGCTCGCCGTCGCCTCGTCCAAAATCAAAATCGGCGGATCTTTCAGCAACGCCCGCGCGATGCTCACCCGCTGTTTCTCGCCCACGCTGAGCTTCACGCCGCGTTCGCCCACCCGCGAATCATATTTCTCGGGCAATCGCATGATGAATTCGTGGCAGTTCGCTGCTTCCGCCGCCGCGATCATCTCCGCCTCGCTCGCGTCCAGCCGCCCGTACAGAATGTTCTCGCGGATCGTGCCGTTGAACAGGAACGCCTCCTGCGACACGATGCCGATCTGCCGCCGCAACGATTCGAGCGTGACGTCGCGGATATCGTGCCCATCGATGAGAATCTGCCCGTGCGTCACGTCGTAAAACCGTGGCAGCAAATTCACAACGGTGCTCTTGCCCGCCCCTGTCGGGCCAACCAGCGCAATCGTCTCGCCCGGTCGCGCGTGAATGTTGATCTCGCGCAACACCGTCAATTGCTTGCGGTACTCGAACCCGACATCGCGGTAGTCCACCTCGCCGCGTACCCGGCCAGTCAGCGAAACGGCGGCCTGTTTCTCCCCGACCTCGACCGTCGCATCGAGAATATCGAATACGCGTTCGCCCGCGGCCCGTCCGGCCTGAAACATCTGGTTCAACCCGTGGAATGCGCGCAGGGGTTCGTAGAACATCCCCAGATACAGCAGGAACGAAACGAATTGCCCCAGCGTCAGCCGATTCGCCAGCACGTCGCGACCGCCAAACCACAACACGATCACCGTGCCCAGCGCCGCGGAAAACGTCATCGCCGGTGAATAGATCGACCATGCGGTCATCACCTTGAGCGTGGCGGTGCGAAGGTCTCCCGCCCGCCGCTCGAACCGGCCCAGTTCGTGCGTCTCGCGCCCGAACCCCTTGATCTGGCGAATCCCCTGCAGGTTATCCAGCAGCAGCGCGTTCAGCGCCGAGGTTGCCTGGCGCACCAACCGATAGCGCTTGTGCGCCGTCGTCGTGTACAGCAATCCGCCCGCCGCCAACAGCGGGATCGGCACGATCGCCAGAAGCGCCAGTTGGGGGTTGAACCGAAACATCATAAACCCAACGCCGACGAGGCCCAGCAACGCCACGGTCCCCTGCTCGATTCCGTCAATGAGCACGCGCTCCACGGCGTTCACATCGTCGATGACACGGGTCATCAGATCCCCCGAGGCGCGCTCGTCATAATAGCTGACCGACAAGCGTTGCAGTTTGTCGTAGAGGTCCCGCCGCAGATCGAAGATCACGCGCTGCTCAAACCGGTTGTTGAGCTGGAGGCGCAACATGTTGAACACATCACGCAGGAAGAACGAGGCGAGCACGAGGCCCGTGAACAGCCCCAACAGGCCTTCGCGTCGCCCCGAGATCACTTCGTCGATGAACAACTGCGTCAGCTTCGGGAAGGCCAGGCCGGCAAGGGTCGTTAATATCGCGCAGACCATCGTCCCGATGGCGTACCACGGATAGCGCCGCACGTAACCCGAGATGCGGGCAAAAATCTCCCCCGCGCCGCGTTTGCGCGCGACCATCGTCTCATCGTTGACTGTATCGTGACGGTGCATCCCGTTTAGAGTACCCGGACCAGCGAATGGTTGCGCGCGGATCCGCCCCGACGAGACATAGCTGTCCCTGCGGGCCAGCGTCATCTCCGCCCGATATCACCAGCCGATCCTGTCACCGTCCTGCGCTACTTCTCTTCCAGCCACTCGATCACTTTGGGCGTCTCGGCGCCGAACAGGATGCGCACGGCCACCCGGATTTCGTCGTGAGTGCCTTCGGAGCGCTTCCAGCGGTGCTTGAGTGCGCGGAACCATGGGTCATAGGGCCGGATCGCCCGATAAATGCCCCGGCGCTCGGATACCTTGGAGGAGCGGTTACCAGACAGCAGTTTCCGCATGTTTTCCAGCGAGATCGGTTTCGTCGTAAGCAGTTCGGCAGGAATGCCGAGCCGATAGGCGATGGATTCGATCCCTTTCGTGGATAACATGCGTTTCCCCGACTGACAATCGCTCACGGACCCCTGGCTGATCCCCAACTGCTCGGCAGCCTCCATCTGGGTCCAGTCCGCCGCATCCAGCAGCATGCGGAAGTTGGCGGTAAAAACACGACGCGCATCATATTTTAATGTTGACATATGTATCGCTTTCCGATAGCTTGGTGCGTCGGTATGACGTACCGTTCCTTGTGTAATTTTCAGCCGCAGCAAAACACACCCCCGGCCGAAACGCAAGCACGAAACGACGCCCGTAAAACTTTCGATATTTCCGAAGCCGACGGCCGCTGATGCACCGGACGAAGAAACCAAGGCGCGGGAAAGGGTCCCAGCCCGAAAAATCGATCTTTCGGCAGTTGTGGTTCGTCGAAATGGCCCCCTCCCCCGTCACCGGCGAGGTCCGCCTCCGCATGGAGCGTCCGGCCGCCTGGGTTTGCGTCGCCGACGCCTCGGAACTGATCTCCTGCTCTGTCCAAAAGGTGCACAACCTGTGCGAAGCAGGCGACCTCGAATGGCGCTGGCTCGATTACAAGGGCCCCGGCGGCAAAAAGCTCGTCCTCGTCGATTCGATCCAGTGTTACATCACGAGCAAAAGCTAACCAGGCGCCACCATCTCAAAAGAGACCGAAATCATTGCCTCCCTGAGCTGATCGCGCCATCCGGCGTTCGGATAAATCGATGATCCGGGATCCGATATTGCTCGGGGTAACCGGCAGCGGTAACCGGGAGAGTATCGAGCCGCCGCTGTAAAATCGGCGGTACATATCCTGAATTCTGCCCTCGATGTCCTCCGGAGTGCCATGGGGCGGCTGGATGTGGCAGCATCAATAGCACCACGGCCCGCCGGCGCGTCTTGAATGCGCGGCGGTCGTTCCGGGCGCGGTAATGGGCTGGCCGAATAATCCGAAGTTTCAGATTCACAGCTACTCACCCGATGAAAGTTTCTCAATTATCCGAAACGGGCGCACGCTGGTTTTGACGGGTCAACCCATTGACCACCAGACGCTGTCCGCCGCTGCTCACGGGCGCTCCTCCAGCTGCCCCAGCAAGCGCAACAGGCCGTCGAGGATTGTCAGGGGATGCGGCGGACAACCCGGAATGTACAGATCAACAGGCACGACGTGATCCGCGCCGTTGTGCTGCTCGGGATGACCGATGTACGGTCCGCCAGAAATCGCGCAGGCGCCGACCGCGATGACGAGTTTCGGCGCGGGCACCGCGTCGTAGGCCTTCTGGAGCGCGAACCGCATGTTTTCGGTCACCGGCCCCGTGATTAACAACCCGTCGGCATGTCGCGGCGAAGCAACGACCTGAATTCCGAAGCGGCCGAGATCGAAGACGACGGTGCTTAGCACGTTCACGTCGGCCTCGCAACCATTGCAGCCGCCCGCGCTTACCTGCCGCAATTTCAGCGACCGGCCAAACAGCCTCCGCATCTTCTCATCGAGGGCCGACGCGAGCTTGACGACGTCTCCCTGCAGGACAAGGTCCTCACGGGTCCGCGTCGCCAGCCGAAACTCCTGCGTGTACCGGATCGCCTGTTCGGGGCAGGCCTCGACGCAATCCGTGCAAAACAGACAGCGCCCGAGATCGAGCCGAAGCCCGTTGTCGCCAACTGAAATCGCGTCCGTCGGGCACGCCTCGGCGCAATCCCGGCAGCCTACCGGGCACTTCGACGGGTCCACCACCGGCTGGCCGCGAAACCGGTCCGGCAATGTCGGCGTCCCGTTGGGGAATGATACTGTGCGATGGCCCTGCTGCCAGCGCGCGACGAGAATGTTCAACATATCACCATCACCTCACAGATCATGTCCGCAGTACGACAGGTTGAAACTCTTGTTGCACAACGGGAAATCGGAGACCTGCTGGTTGCGCAACGCCAGCGCGAGGCCGGTCCAGTTGTAGAAGGACGGATCAACCACCTTGTATCGGGCGAACCGGCCGCGCTGGTCGGTCATCGCGGCGTGGCAAATCATGCCTCGCCACCCTTCCACAAGGGAGACGACGAACTTGTCAGGGGCCAGGTCTCCGGTGGTTTTCCGGGTCGATCCCTCGGCCAGCATCTGCAGTTGTTCGCGCACGAAGTCCGCCGACCGTTGGATTTCCAGCCAGCGCACATACGCCCGCGCGAAGACATCGCCCGTGGCGGCGGTTGACACGGGGATTTGCGAGAAGCGGTAAATGCCCGACGGAAAGTCGTGGCGGACGTCGCACTCCGCGCCACAAGCGCGCGCGGCCGGACCGACAAGGCCGAGCCGCTCGCAAATCTCCAGCGACAACTTGCCGGTCTCTTCCAGGCGGTTCATCACGGACGAGGAATCCCACAGCAAATTGACGGCGCTGGCGACATCGCGCCTGATGGTCTCGAGATTCGCGAGCAATTGTGCAGCGCGCCCTTGTTCCACATCGAACGCGACGCCTCCGGGGCGCACCAATCCGCGCCCGAACCGACTGCCACAAAGCCGGGCGGTCATGTTGAGGAAGTCGCCCCGCAGCCGGCCGCAGTACGAGGCGGTGGGCAGGAATCCCACGTCGCCCGCCAGCGCGCCGAGATCACCGGTGTGATTGGCCAGGCGCTCCAGTTCCAGCGCCACGCCGCGCAATCCTTGCGCCCGAGCCGGCGCCTTGCACCCCGCGAGGGCTTCCACGGCCTGGCAATACGCCGTCGCGTGGCCAACCGTGGTGTCACCCGCGAGCGTTTCCATGTAACGAATCGTTCGCTTCGTCGGCCCGCCGATCAGCGCCCGCTCCACCCCACGGTGCTGGTAGCCCAGCGAGATTTCCAGGTGAAACACCTGTTCGCCATGGCATTGAAAGCGAAAGTGGCCCGGTTCAATCACGCCGGCGTGAATCGGGCCGACCGCGACTTCATGAATCTCCCCGCCCTCGACCCGGTAAAAGTCTGTCACACCGACCGTGATCCGTTGATCGTCAGGCCGGTTCCACGCGTCGTGGCCGGTACGTTGGGATGAGACAAAGCGGACCGGCTTGAGCCATGGATGTCCTTCGGGACGAAGAGCGAACTGCTCGGCGATCTCGCGTTCGAACAAATGTACCTGCGGACACTCCGTTGTCAGCGAGGGGAAAACGTCCCCGGCAATGCGGGTCTTCGCCACGAAAAGCTGGCCGACGGCGCGGTCGGCCAGCACGAGGTAGAGTTCCACCGGTGCAGTCGCATCGGGCAGATGGCCAAATAACGCCGCCACGCGCGCGCCTCCGGCAACGGAATCGAGAATCGCCCGGCGGAATTCCGGCCACTCCAGGAGTGGTATTTCCCGGCAGCCGCAGGCCGTTCCGTTTCGCAACGCCAGGAACTGGCTCATCGCGCGCCCTCCACGAACGAAACCGCATTGCGCAGCAATGATTCCAGGGGAGCCGGAATGTACACGCCCAGCAGCAGGACCAATCCGAGAAACGCCAGGATGGGCGCGACAACCTGCAGATGGTCCCGATACTGTGTTGCCTCGGCCCGCGCAGAAGGCGCGCCCTGTACCACGCGTAGAACCGTCGCCCCCATCCCCACAAAGACCGCTCCCAGCAGCAGCAGAAACATTGCGGCCACGATAAATCTGCCCGCGCCGATCGTGCCGCTCAGGATGGTGAACTCGCTACGGAACGGTCCGCCGGGCGGTGAGCCGGTAATGGCCAGAAAACCGATCAGGAACAACGGGCCGGACACCGGCAGACGGCGGTTGGCGCCGCGCACTTCATCCGTCAGTTTGCTGCCGTAGGCACGGTGGATGTTGCCGGCCGAGAGAAACAGCGCCCCCTTGGTCAGCCCGTTGGTGAGAAGATGCAGCAGTGCGCCAAATGTCGCCAATCCGCCGACGCCAACGCCGAACGCGAGAATGCCCATGTGCTCGACGCTGGAGTACGCCAGCATCCGCTTGAAATCACGTTGCCGCACCATAAACACCGCCGCGACGGTCATCGACAACAGCCCGACGAAAACCAGAATCTGCCGGGCGAACGCGTCTTCCTGTGCCGCAACGCAAATCCGATGGAACCGCAGGATCGCCAGGAACGCGCAACTTGTGACTCCGCCTGCCAGCAGCGCTCCGACCAGTCCCGGCGCTTCGCCATAGGCATCCGGTTTCCACGTGTGCATCGGCGCCAGTCCCATCTTCGTGCCGTAGCCGACCAGCAGCAGCACGAACGCCGTGTGCAACCAGGGACGGGACAGTTGCGGCGCCAGATTGACCAGATCGTCGAACAGTAATGTCGACGTCAATCCCTCGCGCAGGGAGGAGTATGCAAGGAAAAATGATCCCAGCAACGCCAGCGCGGTTCCGACCGAGGCAATCAGCAGATACTTCCAGGTTGCTTCCAGCGAGCGCGGATTGTGATTGAAGAACAACAACGGCGCCGTGGCCAGCGTCGTCGCTTCCATCGCCACCCACATCAGGCCGAGCTGATGGGACAAGGTCACGAGCGTCATCATCGCCAGCATGACCATCAGACAGGAGCAGAAGACGCGGTTGGGACGGTCCGAGCGCAACGCCAGATAGCCGGGCGCATACAGGGCGCAGAGAAAAAACAGCACGCTGATGAATCCCAGCACCAGTTTCCCGAGCGGATCCAACACCAGCCAGCCTTGAAGCGCGAAAACCGGTCCGCCCCGGAGCGCCGCGATCACGAGCGCCAGGTGCGCCAGCCCCCCTAGGGGCACCAACCACGGACGCCATCGATTCGACGGCGCGACCGCCGCCATCGCGGCAACCAGCAACGGGACAATGATCAGCAGCCACGCCATGCGCTATTCCTTCAATGCCGACAGTTCCCGGGTGCTCGCCGTGGAGAACTCCTGGCTGATCTGGTAGATGATAATGCCCATGATGAAGATGGCGACGAACAGGTCGAGCAACACGCCGATCTCAACGAGGAACGGCATGGCTTCGACCAGCAGCAGACCAAAGATGAACACGCCGTTCTCCAGAACCAGGTATCCGACGACCTGAGAAATCGCCTTCGTTCGCGTCGTCAGAATCAGAAATCCCGTCAGGACGGTTGAGAGCGCGGCGGGCACAATCAACGAACCGATTTGCTCATGCGCAATCGGCAGCGTCTTGGCAAAGATGACGGCCAGGGCCGTGCCCGCTCCGCCCAGCAACAGCGAGCCGACGAATCCGATGATCGGCTCAACCTCGCGACGAATCACCACTTCGCGGATGGCGTGAAACAGCATTCGGGGAATGACCACGCCCTTGAGCGCAATGGTCGCGGCCGCCATCAAGATGACCCAGACCGTCACGGTGTTGTGGGCGGCCACGATCGTCAGACCCAACAGCACGCCCTGAAGCGCCACGGCGTGGATCACCGTGCGGAGCTGGCTTGCGCCCAATGCCACGAGATTGAGCAGGAGAACCGCGACCAGAATGGGATCGAGAAGTTGATTCATGCGCTCACCTCAACAACAGGATCATGCTGAATGCCGACAACAAACACGCGGCCACGAGAAATGTCGGCGCAAACACGAGACGGAACCGCGCCATCACCGATTCGACCACACCGATCGCCACAGCCAGCGCGAGCATTGTGGCCACGAAAATGCCCGCGTCCGCCCAGGCATTACCCGCGTCAACCGGGGCCACGACGCGCAGCAGCACCGCGCCGATCACGAACAGCTTCAGCGCCGCACCGTACAGGATCATCCCCAACGCCGGACCACCGTGATCGAGCACCATGACTTCGTGGATCATCGTCAACTCCAGGTGCGTGTTCGGATCGTCGAACGGAATGCGCGAGTTTTCGACCAGAAGCACGATGAAAAGACTCGCCGCCAACAACACAAGGGACGCGCCCGTCACGCCCCAGCCGCTCGGAAAACGGACGTGGAGCATCGTCGTCAACGACAAGGACGCCGATAGTTTGGCCAGCACCAGAAAGCCGAAGAACAACGCCGGCTCCGCAAGACAGGCGAACGTGACTTCCCGCGCCGCGCCCATGCCTTCAAAGGATGACCCGGTGTCCAACGCCGCCGATGCGGTGAAGAACCGTCCCAACCCAAATAGATAGGCAAACAGAATCAGGTCGCCCGCAAACGAGATCGGCGCGGGCTGACCACCAAATGGCACCAGTAATCCAGCCAGCAACGCGGTGGCGATTCCGACGACGGGGCCGGCGCGAAACACCCAGGTGGTGGTCGTGCTGAACACCGAGCCCTTTCGAAGGAGCTTCGCCAGATCGTAGTAGAGCTGGAATACGGGCGGGCCGTTGCGGCCGGCAAACCACGCCTTGGTCTTGCCGATGACGCCGGGCAATAGTGGCGGCACGCCGAGCAACAAAACGATATGGAGGAGCGTGTGAGTCATGATCGTGAAGCGGATGGGCTCACCTCCACAGCAGCAGCAGAATCAGAAAGAGCACGATGTACAGCAGATAGGCATGGACGCTACCCGCCTGCAAAAATCGGAACGAGGACGTGATTCGAGCGCCGAATCGAAAACCCGGACGCATTGCGCCGTCCAGCACAATGTCCGGCACCTCGCTGCGAAATCGGGCCTCACCCGGAAACAACGACAATTCGCCGGGCGTCTCGACACGCGGTCGCAGCACCCACGCGAACAAACCGACAAGCATTTGGGCAAACGAGGATGAGGTGTATTGTACTCTCGGTCCCGGCGCGGCATAACCGCAATCCCACGTTCCGGCGGACGCCGTTCCGCCGCGGTGCACCATTTCCGCCAGCGCCGCGCTGCCGAGAGCAAGCAATCCCGCCAGTGCCAGCCCACAAACCGTGACCCATCCCAAGGGCGCTAGAGCCGACAAGCCGGGTCCGCCAGCCGCCAGTTGCGGGTCCCACGCAGCAACCGCTTGCTCCATGATTGGCGCGACGGCAAGCGGCGCCAACCCGATGAACAAACAGCATCCCGCCAATGCGAACATCGGCCCGGTCATGGTTGGCGGCGGCTCGTGCGCATGGCGCGCGTGATGGGACCGCGCCACGCCCAGAAAGACCGTGCCGAACGCTTTCACAAAACAGGCCACGGCGAGGGCGCCAATCATTGCCAACGCCGGCGCGGCGAACGCCACCCCGGCCCACGGCGTTTCCGCGCCAATGCCGAGTGATCGGAACAAGCCCAGATAAATCAGCAGCTCACTGACAAAACCGTTGAGCGGCGGCAATCCGCAGATCGCCACGGCGCCCACGGCAAAGCAGAGAGCGGTGCGGGGCATCGACTTCGCGAGTCCACCGAGGTCATCGATTTCGAGGGTGTGCGTTGCGTGAACGACCGCGCCCGCGCCCAGAAACAGGAGCGACTTGAACAGGCTGTGGTTCCACACGTGCAACAACGCGCCCGCGAGTCCGAGGACCACCCAGTCGGCGCGCTGCAGCGAACGCCCCATCAGTGCCAAGCCGAGCCCCATGACGATGATGCCGATGTTCTCGATGCTGTGATAGGCCAGCAATCGTTTGAGGTCGTGCTGGCCGAGAGCGAACACGACGCCGAGGATGCCCGAGATCGTGCCGGCCGCCAACAGCACCCCGCCCCACCACAACGGCGGATGTGGCAGCAACGATCCGATGCGCACGAGCCCATAGATGCCGATCTTGATGAGCACACCGGACATCATGGCCGACACATGGCTCGGGGCTTTTGCGTGTGCGCCGGGCAGCCACACGTGGAACGGCATTACGCCCGCTTTCAATCCAAACGCGACGACCGCGAGCAGGAATATCGCGGCGGCGACACCGGAGGCGATATTGTCGGGCAGTGCGACCAGCGCGAATGTGCCGGTGACACTGTGCATGAGCGCGAAGAGCGCAAACAGTCCGAGCGTGGCCATGTGGGCGGCGACCACATAGACCCATCCCGCCTCGCGAACGGCGGGATCCTCGTCCTCGGTGGTGATCAGGAAGAACGCGCCGAGCGCCATGATCTCCCACACGACGAGGAACTCAATCGCGTTGGCCGCAATTGTGATTGCCGCCAGGGCTGCCGTGACCAACCCGTAAAAGAAGCACAGCTTGCGGCCGTTCTGGGGGTGATCCGCCTGTTTCCAGTACTCCAGACCGTAGACACCGCCGAGCGCGGGAATCACGAAGATCGGTAACAGGAACATCACGGAGATGCCGTCGATCTTGATCGCCGGAGTTGGCAATGTCGGTACCCACACCGACCACAGGGCACCGGCGACACCGGCGACCGAGCCGACGAGGCCCAGACCGGCAGCGATGTTCTGGCCGGCAGCCGAGTGACGTTTGACGAACAGCCCGGGCACGCCGCTGACCGCATGGCAGACAATCCCCAGGATGACCAGCCACACGCTCATCGCCTTCTCCATCCACCGAACACCGGGATTGCGACAGCGATACGCAGACCGGTCATCGTTGCCCCTCCTTGTTGGCAACGATGACTGGCTGCACCAGACCGGCTTCGACCCGCCGCGCTTCGTTCAGGATTTCTTCCGCTGAGGCATGGCGGGTGATCGCCCCTTTGAATCCGGCATCACGCAACGCGAACGCCAGCCGCGATAGAAGATGCAGATGCGTCCGCACCGTCGGACTAATCAGGGAAAACAAGGCATGGACCGGCTTGCCGTCCATCGCGCCGAATTCGACCGGCGCCGCCAGCAGACACAGGCTGACGAGCGGCGTGCGCACGTGGAGAACGATCGGCGTGCGCACATGCGGGATGGCGATCCCATCGCCGATGCCCGTTGACGCCAGGGCCTCACGGGCCAGAAACAAATCGACGAGAAACTCGCGATCGACGTCCGCGGGAAGCGGCAGGTTTGTCACGATTGTTCGCAGGGCCGATTCACGGTCGGACACGCCGACGGAATGGAAAATCCCGCCGGCCTGAAGAGCCTCGGCGAAACCGGGCGGATGAGCTGAACCATTGGCCGCGTCCGCAAAGATCTCGCTGGACACATGCACCTGGTGGGCGGTGGCCCATTCCAGAAGTTCCACCCGATTGAACCGGTGCTGCCCGCTGATCCGCTGGGCCGGCAGACCCCGTTCCTTGATCCACTCGTAGATCCGTCTTTCCGGGACGGCGAACAACTTCGCTACTTCACGAACGCGCAATTCCATGGTCTCGTTTTTCCTGTCGTTTGAACAAAAAGGCTCCCCTGCTCCAGAAAATCGTTTTCTCAGCAGAGCTTCAGGCTACGGGCCCGGAGATCTTGTCCTTTGGTCGAGCGGCGTAGCTGCTTTCTCCTGGTGGGCCCGCCGCCGTGGTGCGATTGGCCCCGGCCGCGCCCGGGGCGACTTTGACGTTGCCGGGCCAATTCACATCCACCTCGTTGAGTGCGCGGAGCATCTCCCCGGGATGATTGCACGCCACCAGTGCCGTCACCCACTCCGCCATCCGCGAAGACCGGGCCAGCGCGGAAACGACGGAGAGATAAAACTGTGTTTCATTCGGCGGAACCGCCATCAGAAAAATCGCGTGAACCGGTGAGCCATCCCGCCAATGGATCCCGGCCTTGGACAGCCCCACGGCGAGAGACAAGCGATTGACTCCGCGGACTCGGGCGTGGGGAAACGCAATCCCGCCCTCGATTGCGGCAGACGAAAGGTAATCCTGCTGCAGCGCAGCCTGGAAGAAACCGAGCCAATCTTCGATGCAGCCGGCCTCACGCAGCCGATGACTGAGCGAATGGATCGCGCCTGCCTGGTCAACACCGGGCAGGTTCGGGATCAGCAAACTCGATTCTGTGAAATCCCCTACATTCATCGTCATCGCCATGATTGCGAACAATCTGTGTGCCAGCTGTACGGTCAACTGGTGGAAGATATTGCAGCCGCGGCAGTTGTGCGATACGGGCGCCCTCGCGCAAGCGAGCGCAAGCTCACACGTCAAGGCGGCTCGCGCAATTCTTGCACCGCTTCGATCCTCTGGTGTGCACGCAACATCGAACCTGCCCTACTGCCACGTGCGGACGTATCGTTGCACTGGAAAGGGGGGGTGTTGTGCAACCATTGTCCAAATCCAACGAGCCAGTCGACTCGCTGGCGACGAGAGGTGACATCTGCCTTTCATAACTGCCCTCCGGCAAGCCCTTTCAGCATCCGGAGGTTTTGGGTGGCATCCCTGATGCGATGCAAACCAGTAGCTTCATGCAATGAGCAACCTCAGGAGAAATTAAAAAGATATGATCCAGCAATCTCAAGCCGTTTCGCAAACCGTTCCGGGACAAAAAGAGCATGTGGTCGCCGCAGGAGAGACAGTCGACCAGATCGCCAGGAAATACGGCGTACCCGCGAAGTATCTGCGGCAGCTCAACAAGTTGACCGGCCCCGTGCAACCCAACCAGACGCTGCGAATTCCCATGGCCCGAACGGCGGCAGCGTCGGCACAGGCGTAAGAACGGCGATCGTCACAAGCACTTCAAGGGGGATAACACCCGGTGCCAGAGGTCAGTCAGCTCCGCGGGGAAAGCGATCAAGGCGAGCAACCCGCACGTCCAACGAAGCACCGGGTGTTGTCAGGGGAAACATTGGAGGGCATTGCCGACCGCTACGGTCTGCTGACGCCTGAACTGCGGCAAGCCAACGATCTGTGGGCTCGACCGCTCCAGATGGGAGAGATATTAACGATCCCTGCTCCCCGGCCGTGGAAATCTCCTGTCCCGAAGTCTTGAAGCACTGTCAACAGTAGTTCGTTGCGAGAACAAGACAATGCTCGGGAGGGAGGAAACGCAAATCCTCCTTTCTGAGTTCAGACGAGAATTACTGAATTGATCCCGCCATGGGAGTTTCTGTTCGACAAGCGCGCCCGGGGATCCAGCGTCCACGCGTCATCCACGACGAAAAGATACTGATACCGGCCGGGCGGCAACTCCAAATAAGTCGTCCATACGCCTCCTGCCGCTCGGGACAAGGGATGGGTATCGGGCGACCAATGGTTGAACTCACCGGCCACACACACCTTCAGGGCCTTTGTATTCACATATCGGAACACCGCGCGATGACAGTCCGTCTTTGTTGGCGGAGCAGGATTGGAGACAGGATGGTAACGCTCGCTGGCTGATGGCAGATCATTCATGGATTTCTCCCCCGTGTGAGCGACCGGCGGCGGATGGATCGAAACCCGGACCCGACGACGCGCACGACGCGGAAACCTGGGCGACCGTTGTCCTGAAGATCAGGGGAGAGGTGGAACCCCTGCCCTGCCCGCCTCGTAATCACTTCCAGCAGGACAACGAGTGAAAACAGACGCGTATCGGAGGAGGCGGCTGACCTGGACTGCTTGAGGGCCTCGTAATACTCCAGGACATCGGGCGGCATCAGACCGCGCACGCGCGCAATCTGACCGCGGAGCAGGCGAAACTCTTGTGGGCTGAGGATCCTGCGACCTCTTCCCTGCTCGAGACGCTCCAAGCGACGGAGCGTGGCCACCAGCCTCACGAGGATGTGGAATTCGGTCTGCATGGATTCACATTCCCACCCCAGCCGGGGGCGTGGACATGGCTTTGATCGCCGCAGGAACGTCGGTTTGCTGATTGATCCTGCAGTAGGCGTTCATCTGGCCAAACACCTCAGCCAACGAACGGGACGCTCCCGTGACGGCCATTTCTCCACCGCCGGCTTGAAACGATTCGGCGAAGAAAATAAACCCAGACACGACCAGCGAACTGAGCGTCGTCACCTCGGAGAAATCCACAATCACGCGCCGCCGTCCCTCCAGGAACAGGCGGGCGAGCGTACTCTGGAGTTGACGCAACTCGATCAGTTCCATCGGGCCTACGGCCGACAAAACGGTCAGCCCGTTGCGTTGTTGTTCCTCAAGTTGAAATGGCTTCTCGGTATCAATACCAATCATCGAATCCACACCTCGCGTTGAACGCCGGTCCTCACTAGCAGCGGAGGTGCCATGCGGAATGAATGAGTTCGAATAGGCTCAGCGGCAGGATGTTAGACGGATGGGGACCGGTCCGACGAACGCGGGTGCGAGTCATGGGCGGCGAAGTTGGTGCAAGTTTTGCACGAGGCCCGTAGCAGGTCGTGCACTGCCATCGCCGACTTTGCCCGGCCAGTGAATCGTGTTACCATCAGTTTTGTGGAAAGCATCCTTGCCAACGCGATTGGTCACCCGCTTCCGTCCCAGGAGTTGCAGCGGCTGACCCAGGAGCAGAAGCGCGAGCTATTGACCCGTCTGCTGGCGCAAGTGGCTCACGAACTTCGCAATCCGCTGAGCTCGCTCGACATTCACGTGCAACTGCTCGAAGAGGACGTGGCGGTTGGCGGCGCTGATCTCGCGCAACGGACGGGGGACCGATTTGAGATCATCCGCGGCGAGTTGCGTCGTCTGGAAAACGTGGTCACGCGCTTCCTGCAACTTGCCGGGCCACCGTCGTTGAGCCTGGTACCCCTGTGCGTCAACAAACTCATCGGCCACACTTGCGATCTCTTACGGCCCCAGGCCGAGGAACGGAATATCCATCTGGCGGCGGAATTGAGTGAATCGCTGCCGAGCGTCGACGCGGACGCGGATCAATTGACGCAGGCGTTTATCAATCTCGTCATCAACGCCCTGCAGGCGGCGCCGAAGGGCGGGCATGTCACGGTGCGCACGGCGGCTCAGGCAAGCGGAGTCATCGTCACATTTGCCGACGATGGGGCCGGCATCGACGTTGAGCACCAGGACCGGATATTCGAACCGTATTTCACAACCAAGTCCGAGGGTAGCGGACTCGGTTTGTGGATCACCCAGCAAATCGTGCATGCGCACGGCGGCACGTTGCGCGTGGAAAGCGCCCCTGCCAAGGGAGCGACCTTCATTCTCATGCTGCCCACGCGGAAGTCTCATGGATAAATCACGGGTTCACATCCTTGTGGTCGAGGACGAGCCGGGGCTGTGCACGGGCATCCAGGAGGCATTGCAGCGCGAGGGCTATCAGGTCGCAGCAGCCGGGGACGGCCAGAAGGCCATCGAGCGACTGGAGCAGCGGCTGTATAACCTGGTGATTTCCGATGTTCGCCTCCCCGGACCAAACGGCACCGACCTGCTCGCCCACATCAAAACGAAGAGCCCGGACACGATCGTGATTCTGATGACCGCGTACGGCACCGTGACAACCGCAGTCGAGGCCATGAAACAGGGCGCGTACGATTATCTGCCGAAGCCGCTCGACATGCGGCGATTGCGCACGCTCGTCGGCAAGGCGTTGGAGTATCAGGCCGTGATCGCCGAGAACAAGGAACTGCGGCTGCGGCTGCAGAAGCGCTCCGAGCCGAGTCCCTTGCTGGGCTCGACCGAAGTCATGCTCGCCATTGGGCGGCTCCTGGAGGAAGTCGCGGCCAGCGATGTGACCGTGTTGATTCAGGGCGAGAGCGGCACCGGCAAGGAATTGGTTGCCCGTGCCATTCATCAAAAGAGCCTGCGGCGTGATCGGCCGTTCGTGTCCGTCAACTGCGCGGCGTTGCCGGAGCAACTGCTCGAGGCCGAGTTGTTTGGCCACGTCAAAGGCGCGTTCACCGGCGCGTACAACGATCGGCCCGGTCGGTTCCAGATGGCGGAGGGCGGCACACTGTTCCTCGACGAAGTGGGCGACATGCCGGCCAAGGGACAGGGCGACCTCTTGCGGGTCATCGAGGAAGGGATGTTCCGTCGGGTCGGCAGCAGCCAGAACACGCACTGCAACGTCCGCATCATTGCCGCCACGAACAAGCAACTGGAACAGCACGTGAAGGAGGGACGGTTCCGTGAAGACCTGTTCTACCGACTCCACGTTGTACCGATCCAACTGCCGCCGTTGCGCGACCGCGCAGAGGACATCCCGTTGCTCGTGGAGGCGTTCCTCGGCCATTTTGTCGCCAAACACAAACGCCCCGCCAAGGTGATGTCGGCGGATGCGTTGCAGCTTTGTCAACGCTATCGCTGGCCGGGTAACGTCCGCGAACTGCGCAACGTCATCGAACGCCTGATCATCACCGTGCACAAAAAGATCGTCCAGGCGACCGATCTGCCGGATCCGATTCGTCAAGCCGCGGCGATCAGGGCTGAGTTTACCATTCGCCCCGGAATGAGCATCGAGGCCGTGGAGAAAGAATTGATTCGCCAGACGCTTCTGCACGTGTCCGCCAACCGCGAACTTGCCGCCAAAGCCCTGGGCATCAGCCGCCGCACGCTCCAGTACAAACTCAAGAAGTACAATCTGCTCATCCCGTCCGAGACGGATGAAAGGTGAGAGTGTGCCAGAAGTGTTCGTAGCGTTCGCGGCACCCTGACTCTCGTCGGCGTTCCCGTTAGGCTGTGTGCATTGTCGTGGGCGGAGCCTTCGTCACCGTCTGACTCAGCGCATCAGCCGGTAGGGGAACGGATCCTTCCGTATGCTTGTACATACTTCAACAAGCTGGTGCGCTCATACTTCGACGGCGCCGCGCCGCGCTTCAAGCTGTTTTCGAGTAGCGGCAGCACGTGTAGCGGTGATGGGGTAGAACGTGAGCGCGATGAGCGCGAAAACCGCCGTCAGCGCCGGGGCGCTTGCCAGAAACAAGCGCATGCGCGTGAAGGTTTCCGGCGACTGATTGCCGCGCAGTGCGGGATTGAACCGGGCGAACGAGAGAGCCAACCCGGTCCCGAGATAGGCCAGCGATAGCACCATCTTCTCGATCCAAGCGAAGACGCCGCCGAACATGCCTTCCCGGCGCTGGCCGTGCTTGAGTTCGTCCTCATCACAGATATCGGCCATCATCGAGGCCAGCATGATCTTCACCGCCACCCACATGGGACCGCACAGCAACGGATCGATCAGGATGACGGGATCGATACCCACCTTGCCGATGTAAAAGATGGGATGCCCCGGGGTGAAGATGAACCACTTCATGACGCCCCCGACCATCATCAGGCCATACACGAAATACAGCGAGCCGCTCTTGCCGAACTTGCCGCCCAGCCAGGTGATGACGGGAATCGCCGCGAACCCAACGACGCCGTATCCGGTGGTGAGCACGCCTTTCTGCAGCAGACCGATCGCCTTGTCGCCATTGTTCATGAAATAGACAAGGATGTACTGGTCAATGCCCATGGCCAGAACGCCGGAGAGCGTGTTCAGGACGATGATGGCGACCAGTGTCAGGAAGGCCGCGCTTTCCATTGCGCCCCTCAGGCTGTCCCAAATGCTCACTTTGCTTTGGTGTTCTGTCTTTTTCGCGAAGCGTTCGTGCACGAAGAGCCCGGGCATCATGCCGATGCCGGCCATGATGACGAGGCCGACGATCCATCCCATGGCGCGGACGCCGGTCACATTCAAATCCGTCGCGCCAGCCACGAGGGCGACACTGAGCAGACCGGCCAGCGGCAACATCCATCCGCCGGTCAGTTCGCCGAGCTTGTGGAAGAAGGCGGTGAACGCCATGACCCGCGTGCGCTCGTGGTAGTCCGGCGACATCTCGTAGGTCAACGCATTGTAGGGCACAGCGAAAACAGCGTAGGCGGTGAAAAAGAGAAGCTGCAAGGCGATGAAGTAGGTCATCTTCATGGTCTCGCTCCAAGACGGAGGAACAAACCAGATCAACCCAAAGATCAGCCCCATGGCGATGGCTCCGACGACGATAAACGGCTTGCGGCGGCCCAGGCGGGAATGGCAGTTGTCGGACAACCGTCCCACAATCGGATCGATCAGGCCATCCCAGATGCGGGGAATCATCAAGGCAGCGCCAATCCAGGTGGTGCTAACGCCCAGCATCATGTTGTACACCGGATAGGCCAACACGCTGACGCCGGCGTAGCCGAAGAACGCCGCCAGCGCACCGACACCGAGCGCCAGCTTTTCGCCCACCGGCACCTTGTCGTGGCTGGGAGTTGTATCCGTCATGATGGTCTCGCTTCGGCTTCCTCGTCCTTCGCGAGGATCGCTTCCACGGTCCAGCGCTTGAGCATGTCGGGATACTGCTGCTTATAAACGCGGTACAGCGCGAGAATCGCCATCTCGTCCCCCTCCCAATTACAGCGGCGGCAATAGTATTGGTCTGCCTCCCGGTCGTAGAGCAGATCGTAGTCGATCGTCCGAAACAGACATTGGGGGCAGCGGTAATTGATCTTGCCGGTTTTTCCCTGAGCCATGGTCGCTCTCCTTAGTCGGCGCGTTCGATGGTGAAAGCGGTCACGAGTTCCTCGTTGAGTCCAAGTTCCCGGCACAAGCCGATCTTCAGGTTCGGGGCAAACGAGTACCCCTCCTCGTAGTAGCCTCGGCACTGGCCCGCCTTCGGCGTCATCTGGATGCGGGTTTGCACCATCGGGATGACCGCTTCGACGGCGGTCGCGGCAGCGGTGGAATGCTCGCGGCACCGGTACTCATAGTCCACGGCATGGCGCGTTCCATCGCGGCCGATGACGGCGAGCGTGCAACCGGTCAAGTCTTCCGGATACTCCCGAGTTCCCCAGCAGGCGGTGATGAACTCGTCAATTTCAACCTTGGTGGTCGGATCACTGAGTCCGACGATTTTGCGAGCGATGTCAATCGTGCCGGTGTTTTCGCGGAACGTGTACGACGTCTCGATCCGCACATCCAGGCTCTGAAACTCGATCGTCACGGGGCGCACAATCAATTTGCGGTATCCCTCGCCCTCTTCATACCGTCCCGTCGATCGGCACGCGCTCAAGTCGACTTCTTCACCACGGAACCGCACCTTGGCGCTCTTGATCGCGCCTTCGCCGGCATAGTGTGTGAACGGGCCGCCGCGATACCGGGCATGCACGATGAACGGATAGGAGGCATCCTGGTTCGCCGCCGTACCGGCGCCGGTGGGGCGTTTCAGCTTGGAAGCGTAGGGCCGGATGTCGGTGATCGCCCCGCCCAACTTGAGGTCGATCTGCACGCGAAACTTCGAATCCGCGTACCAGAAGCACTGGTTCTTTGTGCCAAAGATCGTGTCCTTCCAGAGCGCGCAGATCGGTTCGTTGACGGCCTTGTTCGCGCGATACCAGTCGGCGAACTCGGTCATGGTCATGTCCGTGATCTTGCCCTCGCGTTTGAGTTGGCCGTAGTAGGCCATGAAATCCTCGTAGGATTTCTTGAGAATCCGGTAGGGACACTCCCACCGTCCAGCCTTACCCATCCAGCCGGGACCGACATAAACGAGGTTGTATGAAAAACCCTTGTTGTAGCGTTTCATGACCTGATACTGGTCCACGAGGTTGTACATGAAGGGCAGACGGTCGTCCTCGTAAGCCAGGCCGCGGATGATGTTCTGCGGGTGCGTGCCGAACATGTCGCCGGGGTTGTCCATCACGCCGAGCAGATCGCGCGACAGGTGCGGCACGGCCACGATGCCAGCATCGTCCGCCGCGTTTTCCGCGATGGCGTGCGAACACGCCTTGGATGGCACCCACGCCGTCCACGGGCCGCCATCAAGCAACGTGTACCACGTGTTGTTGGTGTGACGAAAGACCTTTGGGCCTTCCTCGAAACAGGCGGCCACCGCGATTTTCACTCTCGGGTACTTCTCCTTGATGTGGTTGATGAGTTCGGCATCCAGGAAATAGGAGCCGGTGGCCGTCGGGTAGGAGCCAAAGACATCCTTGAAGCGTTCAAACATGTCGTGCACGAGGCGGATCTTGAGATCCCAAGGGAACAGCCACATGGCCAGTTCCCTGGAGCCGTAGGTCTTGCGAAAGCGGTCGCACTGGACGCCAAGGAATGTGTGCCCGATCTCATCGCCGTATTTTTCGTGATAATCCTTCGCCAGTTGGATTGCCTCGTCATTGTAAAGGGAGGCGTAGGTCATCTGGATGGTGCATTTGATCCCGTTGGCATGCGCGATATCCTGCTGCAAACGGAAGATGTCCAGCGACTCGCCGACGACCTCCTTGCCGCCGAGATCTTCGGCCTTGCCGGCTTGGGCATCGGTGGTGATGTATTCGGGCATCAGCTCCGGTCTGTGGACAACATTCAAGATAAATTTGTCCATGGGATGCGCTCCTATTCTGAAAACACATCCAATGCCGGCAGAGCCTGGCCTTTGTCGTCAAACAGCGCACGCGCCCAGCAAGCGGGGGCGTCGGCTTCATCTTCATAGCCGGGGGCTTGCGGGGGAATCCATTCCGGCGCCCAGTAAAACACGCCGCCGCCGTGTTTCGATGCTCGCACAATCGCAATTACATCCACCACAAAACGCCGTTGCCCAACCGGTGTAAGAGGATACTTGCCTACAAGGCGATGCCAGGCGGCCGGGTCGCCGCTTAACGCGTCTTTATACATCGGGTGACGCTTATAAGGATAAGCCATTTCCGCCAGATAGACTTTCCTGCCATAGCGGCTGCCCAAATACTCGATGGTCTGCGAAAGTGCATCCGGCATGCCATGCCAGAAGGGATAGTACGACTCGCCGATGACATCGAAAACCACGTTCTGCTTGAGAATGTTGTCGAAGAACCATTGGTTGGTGGGAATGTCGCCGCCGCGGTCCAAGTGCAGCATGATCTCGACCGAGGTTCCGGCCGCCTCCTTCACACCAGCCACACCGGCTTTTAGAATAGTGCCAAGTCGCTTCCACTGTTGTTGACCCGCACTGCGACCTCGCTCGACCCGCCCATGATTCCAAAGCATACCGTTCGTGATTTCGTTGCCGACCTGCACCATTTCAGGTGCCACCCCTTCCACGACGAAGCGGTGGACGGTATCGCGCGTATACGCATGGACAGCATCCACCAAGCCTCCGAAATCCAGCGTGGCCCACGCTTTTGGCGTGTATTGTTTTCCGGGATCGGCCCATGTGTCCGAGTAGTGCAGATCGAGCAGAAACTTGAACCCTGCCTGCTTCAGGATTCGCGCCAGCGCCATGGTATAAGACAGATCGTTGCACTGCGCGCCATGTCCGCTCGGCGTGTGAAACAATCGAAGCCGCGCCCATTCAAAACCGGCCTGCCTTAAAAAGCCGGCGGGATCCGCGATCGGACGGCCGGCGCGATCGCGCAAGCCTCCGCGCGCCGAGATCGTGGCGAGCAACGAAAGATCGGCACCGTAAAAGCAAGAATTCTCCGTGGTCACTTGCCTCCCTTCTCAAGGCGAACGGTCAACGCGTTGAACGAGTAGGGCTCGATGTAACAGGCCACTTTGCCGTCGCGGATGGATAATCCATCCTCCGTCCGCAGTTTGTGGTCCTTGATCGGAATTGCCTCCAGACGGGCAGCGCCAGAACGTGCCGCCGCAAAGTCGAACGTGATGCGCCGTCGCAACGGACTGCGACTGACCAACAGCACGGTCGTGGTATTGCTGGCGGGATCGTTCACCGCGGCGCAAACAAGGTTACGGCTGGCGTCGGATTCGCAGGCCATCAGGTTTCGCCCGCGGACCGCGGAGAACATCCGGAACATCTCGGCTGACAGCGTCCGCTCGTAGGGCGGCAGCGACGAGACAATGCCTGGGAAAACATCCTGCTCTGGCCAGACATCACGGGAGGTACGCCACAACAACGGCCAGAGGCAGGTGATCTCCACATTGTTATTCAAAAAGTCCAACAGAAGATTGCCCTGGATCACAGCGTAGAGGGCCGGTGAAAACGAAACGCTCCAGTCGCTCGGAGCGACGTTCCATTCGAGCACGACCAGGCCGATGCCGGGATAACCCGATTCGCGGCAGACGCTACGGATCCGGCTGATTGTCTCACCGTAAGAAGGCGGCTCGTCCAACCAGTGATCAAAGGAGGTTTTGCCCCAGTCCCAATACCAATGCACGTCCAGATAATCGACGACACCTCCGGCGGTCTTAAGGAACGCTCGGATGGCGTCCGAGCCGGCGTCCTGCTGGGTCGGATTACAAATCAGCCGCGCGTCCGGGAATGCGCGCTTGATGGCCTGGCCGTAGGCCAGGACTTCTTCGGCATACGAGTTGCCCCGGAACGTGTAGTTGGCGTTGCCTTCGTTCCACGGTTCGTTGTCGAGATACCAATAGGTCACCTTGTAGCCCGCGTCGCGGCAATGTCGCATCAGGTCCAACGCCTCCTTGATGCCATCTTCGCGCCGGCCATACTTCGCGCCGGAGGACAGGTTGATGCCAACGATTGGTTCCGCGCCCAAAGACCGGCAGCGCGCGAGGTATTCATCAATGCTCATGAACAGATGGTTGCTCGCCCATTTCTCTGGCGGCACCCACACAGCCTGAAACCGCCCCCATTTCGGATCGCCTTTTCCGCGCTGCGCGGCCGGCTCCCAGATGTCTTCGTAGCCGTTTACCCCGGGCGATCGCCAGTGATAGTAGCCCGTCTCCGCGCCGCCCGGGAAACGCAGTGCTCCCACGCCGGCATAACGCAACGTATCCGGGACCTTGTATTTTCGCCAAATGTCGGTCGTGTCGCTGAAGCTGCTCAGATTGATTCCCAGAAAGCCCGGTGAGATCCTTCGGAGCGTCCGATCCAAATCGATGCGCACGATGGCATAGCGGTTTGACCTGGCGTAGAATTCAACCTGGTTGTCCGGCGTGACCGGCGCAAAGAAGCCTCCCGTTTCCCGGTCCCAGCGGCTCGCCGCGTGCGCGCCACCGGCGACGAGTGCCATTGTCAGCGCCAGAGCCGACAGTGTCCCGTATCGCGTGATGGTTATCGTAGTGCCTCCTCCCACATCTGATACCGCATCTTATGTGAGTTGGTCGAGTGGTTTAAGTCGTGTGGAGATCCGTCGCGCGGGTTTGGCGGAGGAAGCGCCGTCTCTCTTCCGTCAATTCCGGGCAGCAGAAAGGCCGTTGCTCCCTGCAACGGCCTTCCCGAATTCTCGAACAATTAACTACGCTCGACGGAAGAACCTGCGGCACGCCAACAGGAGTCCGCCCAACCCAACCAGGACCAGCGTGGTGGGTTCGGGAACCACGGTGTACAGGGGCGCTGAGGCGCTGAAAGTCGAGGTGGGGTCCGTTTGCGAATCGTAATAGTTGCTGCCCAGCCAGGGTTGATAACTGCCATCCGACTCCGCCGGGTAACCCGTGCTGTCCAGTGCGCCATAGGCGGATTGTCCGCTGGGGTTGGCATAGGACGCGACCACATCGAAATAGAAACTGTTCCCGACGCTTAGCCCGAGGCTGCTCAAGGCAAACGTCACCGTGAAATAGCTCGATCCGGTGCCGCCTGCCGAGTAGTTCTCCGCTTCGTTCTGCGTCCAGTTTCCACCGCCGTAGGTCAAGGCGCTGGCGCCCGTTCCCCATGTGTTGACGAGGGCATTGACACCGCTGCTGATACCAATGTTCTCACCCCAAGGGTTGACGAGCGAGGTCGACCCGTTGGCAGCCTGGCCGACGATTTGCAGCTCGGCCGTATAGAAAATATAGGAAGCCATGGGGTTGCTTGAGTTCACTGTGAACGTGATATTGTTCGCGTCGTTGTTAATCACCACGCTGCTGATGCCTGCGCCATCGTTGATCGAGCTCCCAAGTGCAGTGCCGGGGCCGGAATACGTGGCGGCCGGGGCGTTTAACGCGGCGATCGAGAATAAACCAACTACCGATAGAACCACTAAACCTTGACTCAGTCTGATGCTCATATCTCCCTCACTCTGTTAGTTTGACACCACTCGCCTACCCCGTTAGGCGACGTTTATACAGCTAGCCGGGGTCTCCTGTCAACCACAAAATCATTGGCCTGCAAGGACATCCGTGTGCTTCCCTCTCTGGTCGAAGATGGTCTTGAATATCACGCTTCTCTGGTCCTCCGGGGCTAATCGTCGACAGTTTCATAGTTGAGGCCATTTGGGGTATTCGGCTGATAATCAGCGTCTATGTCTGCGAAATATGGGTCTACACTCGGGCTTTGGATCCACTCCACGTGACCATCGGTGAAAGCGGCATTCCGCCCCTCGGCACCGTGGGCATCCAAGCCGTCAACGGACGGCGTGATCTCGTTGTTCGGCCCGCAAGGCTTGGCACAGTTCGCCTCGGTCTGCATCCAATGCGAGTCATCGGCCAGGAGCAAGTAGCTTCGGTACCCATACTTGGTATTGAGTCTCGAAACATAAAAGTAACTTTTGTTGTACCCCTTCATCGGTATCATGCTTCCCAGTGCCTGCTGATTCCACGCGTACGCTGGAAAAACATTCACCCTGCTTGGGCCTGGACCGTGATACCTATTGCTTGGGCATACGAAGACCTTTGGGGAGGGAACATAGTGGTTCTTGATGAGCAATTGAAAAAACTGCGTGGCGCCGCCGTTTCCGAACCCACTTCCCGCACACGGGGCGCAATTGCTCCCTGTAAAGGTGCCTTGCGCCGGATAGCAGGTCGGGAAATAGCCGCCGTAATCTTCGGAATAGTTGAGCATTCCAATGGTGATTTGGCGCAGATTGCTCGCGCAAATGGCCCGCTTGCCTCTTTCCCTCGCCTTGTTCAGGGCCGGCAACAACATGGCCGCCAAAATGCCGATGATGGCGATGACCACAAGCAACTCAATCAACGTAAACGCCCGGCGCCCTGCTCCCGCTCGTGTGGCGACACCAACCGCTTGGCCGGCCTTGCCCATCGACCGGTCCTCAGCCTTGCAGTTTACATTCCTCCGCATATGCTGAAGTCGGGTTGCATCATCGCTAACACCCCATCAGGGGCACGCGCCGATACTTTCACTCACCCGATAGAACATCGTCGAATTCGTCGTTGCACTGGTATCGGTCTGTGTGAGTGCCCCGCCCGTGCTGTTCGTCGGAGAGCCGACATTGCTCCACGACGCAGGAATCAGCGTGCTGGTCCTCTGGAGTTGATAGACAAGACTGCTATTTGTTCCGGTCAGCCAGGTCACGTTAATGTTGCTGCCACTCCTCGTAATACCTGTAACGCGCATCGACGGGCCGACG
Source organism: Verrucomicrobiia bacterium (assembly GCA_035501175.1). Lineage (GTDB taxonomy): Bacteria > Verrucomicrobiota > Verrucomicrobiia > Palsa-1439 > Palsa-1439 > Palsa-1439. The sequence goes on from DATJWQ010000041.1 coordinate 41,359, forward strand.
ACGAAGTAATGCGTCCCGGGCTCATTGGCGAAATTGACGGAGCTGGCCATACCGAGAGTGTTGGTGCAGAAGAACCCAGTTCCGTCCCAGAGTGGGCCCAAAACCTGATCCGAAACGTTGTTATGGCTCGAGTCGCTAATGAAGGCGCACACTTTTACAGCTCCCGTCGGGCTGCCGAGGGCCGCCAGAGGGATGCCCAATTCCACCCCCGTCATGATCGATCCCTGCCCATTTTCTTCGTAACACGGGGATGCGTCCACGCCGGCCGTGTTGATGTTGTTTATAGCGACTTGGATTCCGTATGGATTTGTACCGGCGAAAAGCGTGCTGTTCGTGGCGGGGCCGACGGTCTGGCCCAGGTTGTAGCCGTTGGTGCCGGCGCCACCGGGGTATAATTGGGCGTAGTTGGCGTAGAGAGTAAACGGTGATCCCCCGCAGCTCGCGTCCATCCAGTAACTGGCCACAAAATTCGTATCGAACGTGAGTCCCGGGGTGCCGTTGGTCCCCCCCGGCCCGCCTGGGCCCATGATTTCAAGGGCGCTGGAGCCATAGTAAGAGTCAACGTTCGGATAGATATTCGTGAGCGTGTTCTGGCCGGGTGCGCCGGTGTCAAAGAAGATCTCCAGTTTCGAATAGTCGCTGGCAAGATTCCCCGCAAGGACAAGGTACAGGATGCCGTTCTCAATCCTGCCGTAGCCTGCATCCAGTGCGCTCCCATTGGCCACGTCGATTTGACCGTCGCTATTCTGGCCGGCAGAGGAGCCGATGGCCTGGACGGACAGCGGAACACACCCGTACACGTTTGTGTCTACGGTACCGTCGAGTACCGCTCCTCCGAGGGGCTGGCAGTACTGGTTGACGGTGAACGTCTGATAGGCAATCGTTACGGTCCCTGTTCGACCGCTCGCGCTCGTGTTGGCTCCAACCGAATAATTGATGGTGCTGCTGCCGGAGCCGCTCGTTGCCGAGGTAATCGTGATCCACGGAACATTGCTGGTCGCAGCCCAAGGGCATGCGGAACCAGCGGTCAAGGTGATGCTGCCAGTGCCCCCAGCGGGCGGGGACATCACGCTCACCGGGCCAAGCGCGTACGTGCAAGCCGGTGGCGGATTGCTGACAGTGATGATACCGACGGAAGGATTGACATAGAGATTATACTGAACCAGCCCTGCAGATGCGTTTGTGAACAGCAGTGAGCTGGCGCCATCAGACCGGTAGTCCACGCCGATTGCCCACCAGTCGTTGGTGCCGATGCTGGCGCCATTTAGCACGGCCTGATACTGGTAGGCACCCGGTGGCAAATTCGTCGAAAACTCATATATTCCCCCGCCGATAGCCGTCATGGCCGTCGCGGGATTCGTAGCGTTCCAGCCCTGCCAGTTGCCCACGGCGATCCACGTAGCAGGGTCGTCGTTTACTCCAATGCGGTCAGCTTTGCCATACCAACCGTCGGCAACGGTATTCGCATTGAACGTAACCGTAACATTACCGTTTGAATCAGGGAACAGCCAGGCGTTATATCCGGACGCGTTGGTTGGGTAGGCCGGGTCGGACCAGTTGCCGTCGGTAATCTTAAACTTATGCTGCCCAGCACTAACGTTGGTCAATGCTGCCTGCCAAACGCCCGCGGTTATCTGGGTCATTACATTGCCGGTCGCGCTCCAGCTATTGAAATCCCCGGCGATATAATACGTCGTCTGAGCATTGGCTGATAGAATCGCAACAGATTCCGCGACGACAGCAACAAAAACAGCAAGTCGGTTCTTCATTGTACCTTCTCCCGTAAACGGCACGAATACCAACCTAAAAACGTTCTCTTGTCACTAAAAGCGACACACGATCACTACGTCACTTTCTCTTACATGAGCACCAATCGCCTGTCAACACAAAAGCGTACCACGTTGTAGCGTTTTTCAAAATCGCTCTCTTGTTTCTGCCACGACGCTCCACCAGGAACACCACACTCAGCTTGCGTCTTCACGATCTATCCCTACCCGCTCCACCAAGGCCGTAGGCACTTGTAAAGCCCCGGGGGTGATAGGAGTCTGGGTGACAAATGGCGGACTCGGGACCATTACAGTCACTGAGAAGACGGTCCAAGACTTTGAATCCAGGCAAGCGAGGATTTCCAACGACTTCAACTGGAGGTTGGGAAATTCGATGGGAATGCGCTTAGCGCCCTCTGATCTAATCAAGTTTTTGGAGCCGTTCGAGACAGCAAACCCGGTTCTGTCACTAATTATGACGGAGCAAATCAGTTTATAGTACCCAGCATCTACACGTTGCGGTGCCAATATCGTGTACTATGCTAATACACAACATGTTAGACACATGTCTTGGACGCGCTTTAATGTCATACGAATCTCTTTGCAACACCTTGGTGTTACCCACAGTTGCTAGTTCTCTGACACAAGGATTGCAGAAATGTCACCAATTATGACATATCAAACAGGCTTGCGACTTTGAATTAGTAGACACGGCGTGATATTGCCACCTAAGATCTGCATCCACAATAGGTTATCTATTGGACCAGCCATTGCGGGAAATGTCGGAAAAATCTTGCATTCCGCTTCGGATCGCTTACATTTTGAGCCCGATGGGCACTAACGACCCGAATTGGTTGCGTCCAGTGACAAAGGACAGCGCCAAGAATTGCTTGGCTGACCGATTGAAAGCATCCCGCGGTCGATTGGGTTTTACTCAGGAAACCATCGGAAAGAAACTGGGTGTGAGCCGCGTGGTTGTTGCAAACTGGGAAAGCGGTAAGGCAAGTCCCGAGGCGGATCGGGCGGTCAAATTAGCGAGCATTCTCAACGAAGACGCCGCCACATTTCTCCTGTTGGCTGACTTACAAAGGTCGGCCGCGTATGACATGCCGGATCCTGAGTTGCTCAAAGTAGTCAACGGCCTCTTACTCGCGAGTGGACGTCTTGGCTCAATGCAATCAGAGCGTGGTGGACCACAAACGCATCTCAGCCTTGTCGATTTTCCTGAGGCGTTCTCGCCAATGGTTGTTGTCGTGGGCGACAAGCGTGAAGTGGAGCCACAAAACGCCGGGGATCTGTTTGTGTTTTCGGCGAGCCCTACTGATGACAGATGGCTGCTTTCGCTGGGACTTCCGCCCGATACCGAGAAGATATCGGACAAGGTCTTAATGACAGCGCACGCTGACCCTGAGTGGCTTGCTGAACTGGGAAAGAAGAACATCCTTTGTATTGGTTCGCCGGCGTCGAACTTGTTTTCGCGGGAGTACAATGAGCAGTTCCTTTTCCGCTTCGCCGTTAGCCGCGAAGCCAAGCGGTTGTGGGAAAAGAAACGAGACATGATGTACAAACTCGAAAAGCCCGTCGACCTCACCGAGTTTTACCTGGCAAATCGGGACGACTTGAAACATATCATGAGGCTGTTCAAACCCCCGGGTTTCATCGATTTCAACTACCGTCATCTGAGACTCGGTATCGATGTTGGCCAGGACATGGATTTCGCTGTCATCAGTATTGGACGCAATCCGTTTTCTGCGCCAGGCGATCACGTATTCGCTATTCTTGTCGCAGGAATTCACCACCCCGGTACAGCCAACGCAGTGAGGTTTTTGGCGAATCCGTCGAACTTCATTGAGCATCCATTCGGTGGTATTCTCGAAGTCCACGTTCCATCAAAAGAGTTTCGACGGGAAGATGTGAAATGGCACGAGAAGATCGGAAAGTGTCACATCGATTGGCATTGCGCGGGCGCGGGAGATGCCCGTTTGTCTTACAATCCAGCCGACCTGATCGGGAAGTTAAGAGAATGGCTTGACAGAACCGATCATATCGCTACGGATGTGACTATTACCAAGGAAGAAATCGAGTCTCACATTGATTTGATCGAACAACTTGCCACCGCGAAGCAAGGCACGAACAATCGCACGCCTGTCGTCAACGGCCAGTGATTGCAAGGGGTCGCAGGAAGCAATGGCCGGGGCAGGGCAAGGCGCACGGATGCGCTGGGGGATGTTTCAGCAGGCGCATTGGGGAAGTCGGAACTGGTTTTTGGCATCTTCGGAGATGGTCGAAGGACAATAGTCTTGACTGGCGGCAAACGCTGATTTATTCTGCCTTGGAGTTTCATAGGAATGCCCCTACCCTCGCCCAAGCTGGCCACCACGATTTTGCTACTTCTGGTTCCGCTTTGTCTCGCAAGCGCAAGCAATTTTGTTCCCGGGGCGGACATGTCGCTGCTCGCGTTTTTCGAGTCGAAGGGCAAGGTCTATAAGGAAAGCGGCGTAACAACCGACGCGTTGGTGATTATCCGTCAATCTGGCGTGACGTGCGTGCGACTGCGGCTGTTCACCAGCAGCGCGGCTCAAGCCGCCGCAGATCCGTACGACTACATCAACAACACGAACTACACGATCCCACTGGCCCAGCGCGTCAAGAACGCCGGATTGCAGCTCTGTCTGGATTTCCATTATTCCGACACTTGGGCGGATCCCTCGCACCAGGCCATCCCGTCGGCTTGGACAAATCTGTCGTACTCGGCACTCGTACAGCAGATGTTCACATACAACAGCAACACCATTGCCGCATTCCGGGCCGCCGGCGCGATGCCCGATTACGTGCAGCTGGGCAACGAGATCACCTCCGGCATGTTGTGGCCCTACGGCATGGTCGGCAGCCCCTCCAATAATTGGTCGCAACTGGGCCAGTTGATGAATGCGGCCATCCAGGGAATCCAGGCCGCCTCGGCCGGTACGTCAACGCCCAAGATCATCGTGCATATTTCTACGGGCGGGAATTGGAGTACGACCGAGTGGTTCTTCGATAACCTGAATGCGCAAAGCGTGCCCTTGGACATCATCGGCTTGAGTTATTATCCGTTCTGGGATGGCCCGTTTGCGAACCTGAGCAACTGTCTTAACAACGCGGCGAACCGATACCACAAGCCCGTCAGTGTGATGGAAACGGCGTTCCCCTGGAACAACTCCTATTGGACGACGAACTTCAACGGCATCTTTCCCAGTGAGACCGGGCAGGTCCAGTACGTGGAGGAGTTGGCGCCGATCGTGAGTGGAGTCACTGGCGGGTACGGCGCTGGAGCCTTTTGGTGGGGGACGGAATACCAAGCGGTCAGTGGTGTCAACGAAGCTGGTTTCAATACGGCGTCCTGGTTTGATTCCGGAGGAAATGTCCTGCCCGCCGCGGCCGAGTACGGACAATTGCTCAACACCAACCAGTTGGGAGTCACCCCGTCGAGTGTAGTTTTCGGCACGGTGGCCACGGGCAGGACGGTGCAGGCCAGTTTTGTGGTGACGAATACCGGTGGCTCCCTGCTTACCGGCAGCGCCACTGTGGCACCGCCATTCGGAATTGTCATGGGGAATTCGTTCAGCCTTTCCAGCGGGTCTTCGACCAACGTAGTGGTCAGTTTCACTCCTCCGGCAGCTGGCGGCTACAGCACCAACGTGATCTTCGCCAGTACAGCCAACAGCTCTACCAATCTGGTTTCCGGCACGGGAGTAGTCGCGCCAGTGGCGTCGTTTACCGCCAGTCCGACCAATGGAGTCGCACCATTGAGCGTGAACTTCACCGACACCTCCTCCGGTTCGCCAACAGGCTGGGCGTGGGCATTTGGGGATGGCAACGAATCCGCCAGCCGGAACCCGTCGGATGTGTATGTAACTCCGGGCAGTTATGCCGTGCAGGAGATCGTCAGTGGCACCGGCGGTTCCAGCACAAGTACCGTGGCGAATCTAATCAGTGTCTACAGCCCGTTTGCCTGGTGGCAGCTCAATTACTTCGGCAGCACCAACAGCTACGGCAATACCGCCCCCACGGCGGACTACACCGGCACGGGCATGAGCAACACCAACAAGTTCCTGGCTGGATTCAATCCCACGAGCCCCGCAGCGTACCTGCACATTATCAGTGTTGTCCCGACGAATGGCACAAACATTGTGGTGACCTATCTCGGCGCCTGCGGGGACACAAACTGGTCGCCGGGTATTCAGTCACGGACGAATGTACTGGATTTCACGACCGGTGACGCCAGTGGCAACTACACCAATGGCGGCTGGCAGGACACCGGCCAGACCAATATTCTCAGTGGCGGCAATGGGTCCGGCACGGTCACCAACATGACGGATACTGCCATCCCGAGTGGCCCGGCCAACCGGTACTACCGGGTACGCGTGCTGTTACCATAGCACGACGCGCCAGCGGATTAACCTATCCGGCCGGAGACCTTTTCGCGCCGGGCTTGACGGCCAGAAACGCAGGCGGTATCGTCTGGCCCATGCCGCCGTGGCGGAACTGGCAGACGCGCTGGACTCAAAATCCAGATTCAGGAGGTTTGGCTTCTGTGTGAGTTTTCCAGAAAACTCCTTACAGCGCCCATCTAATAAGGCTTATAAGACTATCGCAACTTTTGCGCCGACTGGCGCCAAATGGCGCAAAAAGGGTGCTGATTTGCCAAGTTTTGCCAAGTGTATTCCGCTCGTGAATTGGCTTTGGCAGAAGAATAGCACCGACAAATGTGATCGTGCTTCTGAGAGCCTATTACGAAGCAATGCCGGGCTATGTAGTCGTTCTGCTGGTCCTGCTGGAACCAAGGAGGGGCGGCGGTTTGGCTACGGAGTGGCCGGCTCAGTTAAAATACGCTGGATTCGGCGTTTGCGCGTGGAAAACTCGGCGCCTGGGACCGAGGAGGGAATGCTCCTCATTTCGGTCTCGATTGGGCGACGACGTCGTTTCGGCTCGCCCACAGGCGCTACACGATAACGGTCAATTGCCGTTTGAATGTCGGCAACGGAGAAAAGAACCGTGCGGCCAATCCGGCGGAAGCCGATGACACGGGAGGATTGCCACTCCGAGAGGGTGCGCCGACTGATCCCAATGGCGCGAGCAGCTTCATCCGGGCGCAGATACAGACGAGGCAACGCTGCCCCTGTATCCGTGCCGTCAATTGTTCCCGTGCCGTGCATACGCCCTCACGAATCTTGATTACGCTTTCAACTCGCTCACGGTGACGCTCGTGATCCAAACCGTATTGTCGCTTGTATCCGGCTGGTAGCGCGCCGGCACGGCTTTCACCCAGGCGACCTCGAACTTCTGTAGCTCACGTTCTAGCCGGCCCAAGTTCTTACCGACGATCCGAATTTCGTGGGTGTCTGTGCGCAGACAAATCCCGCTGTCATCTGTTCGGTACTCGCAGTCCACAAAAGCGACCCGGCTGTAGGGGACCAAGCAGGCATGTCCGTCGGTCAGCACCACCCGCAGCGCCTGGACGTTGGTATCGCCTTCCCAACAGGGGGAGATTCGTCGGCCTTCGTCTTGTCCGTGCCTTATCATTGCACCTGGATTCCCTGTGTTTGCCGGATAGCCCGCGCGCGCAACTTGGTGAAGCTGCGAAGCCGGCTCAGCCGAAAGCCTTCCGCGAAGGCGCGGTTGCGCAGGCAACGTGTCCACAGCCGACGCGGAATGCCAAGGCTCTGAAAATACCGCTGCTTGCCCATGTCCAGTGCCAAGGGACGGTCTCCCGACCGCTGGATATTCTCAGCCAGTTGCGCCTTGTCGCTGGTGAAGATGGTGATTCCCTTGCGCCCGCGCGAGATGGTCACGTACCACTGTTGTTGATTCGTGGCTGCCTTGATGGCCGAATCGGAGAACAAGACGTGATCGACGGTCTTGCCTTGGGATGCGTAGGATGTAATAGCGAAGCCCCGCATGAATTGCCGGTAGTTCTTGTCCAGAACCCGGCCATCAGTGAGAGTGATTCGCCCGTCAGCGCCGACCTTCTTCACAGTGACCAGTTCGCCGTTGGCCAGACGCTGGCCCTTTCTTGTTCGGCCATTGGCTTTCAATTGCAGACGGTCGCCAGCGACCAACTTGAGTTCTCTGGGCTGGCAGACGGTGAGCCGATCCACAAACCGGAACGGAACGGTGCGAACCTTCTCCGCACTTTCCAGAACCAAGCCTCTCTCGGAGATGGTGACAAGCCGACCGGTCTGTCCCTTCTGGAACCCACCCGCACTGCGGTTCAGTACCAACACGGTGTCATTGTTGTAAGACCGACGATCACGCTTCTGCGCGTCGGTAAGATCAACCGTCTCCAGCGCCGTCACAGTCCGTTCTTGCTCGCCGAGAACACCACGAGACTTAAGGGCAGCACGCACCTGCTCATTGACTCGGTGAATCTCCGACCATGTCTGCGATACCACCACGACAGACTGGCGCTGCTCAACGAGAGTCAGGTAATGCCGGGCAAGACGCTCGGCTTGTTCCTGCAGTGGACAAACCTCCACCGCCCCTTGACGATCCAGCCGATGAAATGAGGCACCAAGGTTGCCTTCGGAGGCTTCTTCCACCGCTTGCTTGTACTGGGCGATCCGCTCGCGCTCAGCCTGTGTCTTTCCCCGATCCGGGTCTTGACGCCTAATCTCAGTGAGCTCGATGGCCTTCAGTGTGGAATACTTCTCGATGGCGCGCATCGCATCGGAGGCTTCGACTGCGGAATGCTGGCGTGTGTCGCCGGAGAGAATTACACGCCCCTCGTTGGCTCTTGCCAGGCAGAAGAGCTGGTGCATCTGCTGGCCGCCAATTTGTCCGGCCTCATCGACCAGCAAGACGCCGCCACGAGGCAGGGCACCGCGTGCCAGAAGTGCACTGACGGTCTGTGTCCCCCGAAAACCGTCCCGTTCCATCTCTACCACTTGCTGCCGCTGCGGCGCGAGGACCGTCACCGCCCGGCCCGCCTGCTGCAAAGCGCCATACACTTGCCGCAACGTGTAGCTCTTGCCTGTACCGGCCCCACCGCGAAACAGTGTGACAAAATCCCTTGATTGCAAGATGCGTTTGACGGCTTCACGTTGGACGACATCCAAGCTGGCATCGTGAACCGAATGTCCGGAGCAGTGCGGACCAAACCGGCCGATTCCGTCATGCGCCATGCAAACGATCTCCCATTCCCGGTGCAGCACTTCCCGCGTGGTGATTCGGCCAGGATGTTTCTTGTAGCGCACATAGCCACGCTGGACCGTGGCCGCCTGAATGTCGGCCAACGCCACGTTCTGCCCGCGCACATGCTCCAGCGCGTGCCGCCACAATTCGTATTCCGGTACCACCGACCGCCGTTCAAACAAATGCTCCTCTGCCCACAAGACGGCCTGTTGCGCCAGCACCTCGCTGGACTCCGCAGTCACCGTCTGCCCGCTGGCTAACCGGCCAAGCGACGCCTTTTCTTCGGCAGTAAGTTGTTGGCCCCATCCGGTCTGCAATTCGGCCAACGTGATGCCCTTGACCTTGCGAGGTCGATCTTGGTGGGCGATATGGTCGCGGATCACGGCGAGGTTGCCATCGGCCTTGTCGGGCTTGCGTTGCAACAGCTCGCTGGTCTTCTGATCAATCTCCTGGTGGCGCTTGGAGAACTTCTCAGCCAGTGCGGGCGAGATGCCCTTGATTTCAAAATCGCCCCGTCGCTTGTTCTCTATGCCGTAGCCAACTTGCCGCAGGGCGCGGGCCAACTCGTGGTAATAGACGTTCTCGACAAACTTGTGCGCCATCAGCATGTCGTGGTTCTGCAGCGCCTTCCAACGGTGCTCCTTCGGATCGAACGTCGCATTGAACACGATGCAATGGGTGTGCAGGTGCGGATCGAGTGCCCGCGACGTATCGTGACGGAACACGGCGGCCACAATGTTGCCGGTGGTGCGATCCGTGCACTGGCTGGTCGTGCGGACACGAGTGGACGCGAAAACTTGCAATTGGTTCAACGCCGCCGTCACCGCATGTTCGTGAGCCTCGACGATGCGCGAGTCCTGCCCCACCAGGGCAGCGATGGATACCGACTTCGCCGGCGAGAAGGTGAAATCGTAAAACACACGCCGATTGTTGCTCTGGCGAAGCTCGCCATCCGGGCCAGTGTCGATGCGGGTGGTTTTTTGGCGGACGGTAAGCCTCCCGCCGGTCTGCGGGTGAAGATTCTCGCAGAGTCGGACGAATTCGTCCTGGTGTGTGATGCCCGACAGCCCCAGTTTCTCGGCACCGTCGCCGTACCACTGGCCCAAGACCTGTTGGCCTTCCGAATAGTAATCGCCGACGCTCAAGTGCTCCTTGAAGTATTCCTTGGCGTTGGCCAGTCGGTATTGAGCTTTGGTAGCCAGCATGGTGAAAGGTCAAAGGTTTTCCGTCAGGCCGCGTTAGCGAGCAGTGAGCGATTTGACGTCTGTTACGCAGGATTGTGAGCCGCTCTCGATATGGGACGGATTCTTCCTGCGTCCCTGCTGGTTCATGAGGTGGATTGTGGTTCGTTCACTCATCGGCTTCTTCATGACTCGTTGCCCATTTCTGAATTGCGGGAGCGACAGTAGCACGGGGAAAATCGGAAAATTGGAATCCGGCGAGGTCGAATGTTGCTCGCGGTTGCCGTGAAATTCCGCGCTTAGCTTTGCTTGTGCAAAATTCTTCATTTTGTGCTGGACAGCTTTTTGAGCGTCACCCGGTTCAATTCCCAGAAGTGAATTGCCCGCCCGCGAAATCTTAGAAGCCAGGCTGTTTGGCGGAGCTGGCGCAGTCAAACTGGACCGCAGGCACGAGGAGGAGTTTGACGGCCCACAGCGAGCCGTACAATTTTCTGGCATCGCTTCACGCGCAGTCGATGGCCGATGATGTCGCGCAATCATCCGCCAAGAGATAACACCAAGCCGCTATTGCCTCGTGTAGCTGCTACACAGAACCGAGTTGCCAGCACGAGCATTTCAACGTCGCAAATGGGACACAAGTCTTGGCCGCGCTCCGACTGGCCTGCTTTCCTCGTCCCTCGGAACCAGACCAGACCAAGCGACGGCCTCGATCCATGCCACCCTCAACACGCCCCCTCATCGTCGCTTCTCTACCGTCGCCTCACGCAAACGACGGCGTGCTGCGACTCCATTCCGCTTTCCGATTTGGGTCGCCTGTTCAGGGTGTTTCCCAATCGTGGTCCACTTGATTAGTGACGAAGTCGCACGATGACCGGATTGCGGCCTAATGAAAGTCGTGAACGTAGCCAACCGTCGTCGCCGATCAAGCCGCTGCGTGTCCGACTTCTGTCCGCGCACAAGCCGCCACTTTGCCATACAATGTCCGCAGGTATGCCGCCAATGTGCCACAGATGCGTCTCGGATGTGCCTCAGATTGTCTTCGGATGTCCATCGACTGTCTCTCGTATGTCTCGTTGAGGCACGGCGGCAGTCACGCAAATGCCACGCAGAGTTCACGCATTGGATACGCAATTCCTTACGCTTTCTTCACGCCGAGTTTCCCATCCTATACGTCTGGGTTACAGATATGACGCTGGACCCCTACGCGCATCCGTAGGATTCTGGCGCACGCGCCTCCTGCCATCCGGCAGAACCATTGAGGAGCGTTGAAAAGCGCTGATGTGTCAACAGTCCTCAACACCAGTTCTGTTCGTCACAGCACGGGAGACCGTGCCTTTCCTAACAACTTCGCTATACGCTGCCCGGATAAGGGGCCGCGTACCTTGCGCCTCGATTGTATGGCTCGCTCGCGCTGTCAAGCTCGTCCGCCCCTTCACCCTGCGGCTCCAGCATTGACAACGTCTCGCTCCGCCAGGAGTTGGCGCTTGAGAGTCACGCCTGGACTGACCTCTCTTGCCCGATAATGTGTTCTGACCGTGTGTTAGTTCGAGTAGGAGTACCCACGGCTTCCACGCCAGCCAGTTCGTTGATTGTGCGCGCGCGAACCCAATCCGGGCGACGGTGTATTGGAGATCAACGATAGCCCTATTGAGAACGCCATACGAGCCAGTGCCCTCGGGAAAAGGAACCGGTTGTTTATTGGTCATCCGGTGGCTGGAGTGCGTCGCGCTGTCATCTACACCCTGCTTGGCCGTTGCCGGCGGCACTGAATCAATCTTTTGAAGGACTTGTTCACGCGCTCGCCGCGTCGAAGATCACCGAGATTCGGCAGCTCACGCCTTCGCAGTGGCCAAGACCTAATCCGTTTGACTTACACAGGCAGCTTGAACTTGTCCCAACATGTAAAACGGAAGCGCAGCCGCAGGACGGTTCACCGAGTCGTGAACGGGGGTTTGGTTCATTTGACCACCTCTTTGCATGTTTGGCAGCCCACCCAGCCGCCCGATCTTCGTGACCGGTTCGCCCCGTCTTTTCAGACGAGCGTCCGGGAATGGGATCAATTCCCGGACGATGAGCAGCCGGTCGCATCCAGAAAAGAAGAGAGCAGCGGCGGGATGGTTCACCGAGTCGTGAACAAGGCATTTGTTTGTTGTTGGGTTGCCTTTTGGTCCTCACGGCTGCGCTCTTTAGTTCGTCATGGCAAGGAGATGTCGATACGGTAGAATTTCACCGGTTGCGTCGCGCATGTATCGGTGACGGAGATCTGGTTGCCATTGGTCACCGGTCCTACAAACATCGTGAGGGGCAACCACACACCGCTGACCGAGTCCGTGCTGACCTGCGGCGTGTATGTGCGGCCGCTCGCCAGCGGACTGAAAAACAAAGCCAGTCCGTTGGTCGCACTGGCAATCTGCAGCAGAAATACCGACGCCGGGTTGGTCGGGTCGAGACCGGTCACATACTTGAACAGATTGTTCTGCCCGGTGCCGTCGGCGTCGCAAGCCGCGCAGGAAAGCTGGTTGGTGGTAGCGCCGCCGCCGCCAAAGTAACTCTGCCGCCAAATGTCCGGGATGCCGTCACCCACGGAGTCCACGAGCGCGAAGTTGGCCACCAATGTTTCCGAATTGGTTGGTGTGAACGTGTAGCAGGCCGACATGCTGACCATGTTGCCGTTCAGCGTCCAATTCGCAAAGACGTAGTAAGGGACATTGGCCGAAGCGCACACGGTTACATTGGAGCCGGAGCCGCAGGCCACCGTGCCGCCGCCACTGGTGGAGCCACCGGCTGCTGGCGAACTGCTGGTCGTGATCGTGTACGAAATCGGCGCGAAATTGGCCACCAAGCTAACATTCCCATCAGCCGTGACCGTCCAACAGGCCGAAGTGCTGACGACGTTGCTGTTCTGGTCGGTCCAGTTCACAAAACTGTAGCATGCGTTGGGCGTCGCACAGACCATCACACTGGAGCCACAGTCATACGTGCCGCCGCCGGTCGTCCCGCCGCCACTAGCAGGTGAACTGCTCGTGGTAATCGTGCACGGCAAAATCAATTGGAAGAGGGTGCCGTAGCCGCTCGGCCCGCCGTAAGAGGTTGTCCCGTAGAGCGTGCCGTCACTACCCTGCAGCAGCGTGGCCTCTGGATAGGCCCCATCAAGGCAGTCACCACTTCCATCTTGCACGCTGCAGAATTGCCAGAGCGTCGTCAAGTCGTCGTTCGTTGTGATTCGGAACATCGCGCCGTCGCCGCTCGGCCCGCCGAGCTGGGTCGTGCCATAGAAATTGCCGTCGCTGCCCTGCACCAGCTCGGCATGCGGATAGGATCCGTCGGTGCAGCCGGTGAAACTCCACAGGGTCGTCAGGCCGCCGCCCGGACTGATCCGAAACACGGTGCCGACGCCGCTCGGCCCGCCTTGGTAGGTCGTGCCGTAGAAATTGCCGTCAGTGCCCTGCACCAGCCCGGCCTGTGGATAGGCCCCATCGCTGTAGCTGAACGAATACAGGGTTGTCAGAGTGCCGCCCGCAGTGATTCGAAACACCGTGCCATAGCCGCTCGGCCCGGCGTAGGAGGTCGTGCCATAGAAATTGCCGTCAGTGCCCTGCACCAGCCCGCCCTTTGGATAGGCTCCATCGCTGAAACTGAACGAATACAGGGTTGCCAGACTGCCGCTCGAAGTGATCCGGAACACCGTGCCATAGCCGTCCGTCCCGCCGTTGGCGGTTGTCCCGTAGAGGTAGCCGTCGCTGCCCTGGACCAGCCCGGCAGATGGATAGGCCCCATCACTGTAGCTGAACGAGTGAAGGGCTGTCAGACTGCTGCCTGTCAAGCCGGCTGTAGCGAAGTTGGCCACCAATGTCTCGTCACCAGCCACGGCAAAGCTGTCGCAGGCCAGCCTGCTGACGACACTGCCATTCAGCGTCCAGTTCGCGAAGCTGTAACACGAGTTGGGGGTCGCGCAGACTGTCACGTTCGAGCCACACCCCACCGTCCCACCACCGCTGGTGGTGCCGCCGCCCACAGGTGAAGTGCTCACGGTCAACAGGGCGCTGCAGCCAAACCCTCCCTGGGTGACCGTGAAGGTCCGGCCGGCGATGGTCATGGTGCCGGTCAGAGGGAAGCTGTTGGTGTTTGCGGCGACTGTGTAGTTTACCGTCCCGTTGCCGCCGCTACCGCCGCCGGAGGTGATGGTGATGAAGTCACTGTCGCTGGTGGCTGTCCAGGCGCAGTCCGAGCCGCTCACACTCACCGTCACACTACCCGAGCCGCCCGCCGCGTCGAAACTGGCATTGGTGGAGTCCAGCGTGAAACTGCAGCCGAGGCTGGCTTGCGCCACCGTAAACGTCCGGCCCGCGATGGTCATCGTGCCGCTGCGGCCGAAATTGTTGGTGTCGGTGTCGGCCGCGACGGTGTAACTGACCGTTCCGCTGCCGGTGCCACCACTTCCGGAAGTGATGGTGATGAAGCCGCTGTTGCTGCTGGCCGTCCAGGCGCAGTTCGTGGTGCTGGCGGTCACCGTCACGCTGCCGGAGCCACCCGTCGAACCGAAGCTGGCGGCGTTCGGGGTAAACAGATAACCGCAGAGACCGGAGGCGATTCTGAACACGGTGCCGTCGCCGCTCGTCCCGCCGTTGGCGGTTGTCCCGTAGAGGTTGCTATCACTGCCCTGCACCAGCCCGGCATACGGATTGGCCCCATCGCCGTAGCTGAACGAATACAGGGTTGTCAGACTGCCGCCTGCCGTGAGCAGGAACACGGTGCCGGCGTCGTCCATCCCGCCGTAGGGGGTCGTGCCATAGAAATTGCCATCACTGCCCTGCACCAACCCGGCATGCGGATAGGATCCGTCGGTGCAGCCGGTGAAACTCCACAGGGTCGTCAGGTTGCCGCCCGGACTGATCCGGAACGCCGTGCCAACGCCGCTCGCCCCGCCCTGGGAGGTCGTGCCGTAGAAATTGCTGTCACTGCCCTGCACCAGCCCGGCATATGGATAGGATCCGTCGCTGTAGCTGAATGAATACAGGGTTGTCAGACTGCCGCTCGAACTGATCCGAAACACCGTGCCATAGCCGCTCGTCCCGCCTTGGTAGGTCGTGCCATAGAGATTGCCGTCACTGCCCTGAACCAGCGCGGCCTCTGGATAGGCACCGTCGCTGTAGCTGAATGAATACAGGGTTGTCAGACTGCCGCTCGAACTGATCCGAAACACCGTGCCATAGCCGCTCGTCCCGCCGTAGTAGGTCGTGCCGTAGAAATTGCCGTCACTGCACTGCACCAGCGCGCCATATGGATAGGCCCCATCG
>DATJWQ010000042.1:0-28466 GCA_035501175.1 Verrucomicrobiia bacterium
GTCAATATCGCCTTGCTCGGCACGCTGAGTCGCCATCTGAAGATTTCCAAGGAGCATTGGATCGAGGCTATCCGGTCGGCATTTCCCGAGAACCTGCGCACCGCCAACGAGCAGGCGTTCGCGCTGGGACGAAATGGAGCCTAGCCAATGAATACTCCCACGCGACATCCGGTCAGCACGCCGGATTTCATGCCGTTGTCGGTGCTGGCCGAGACGCGGTTGCGTCGTCTGCAGGCAACCGTCACGCGGGCATACGACCGTGTAAAGTTGTTCCGCCAGCGGATGGACGAACGGAATTTGAAGCCGCAGGACATCCGTTCCCTTGACGATATTCGCAAACTGCCTTTCACGGTCAAAACGGATTTGCGAGACACCTATCCGTACGGGCTGTTTGCCAGCGACATGCGCGACGTGGTGCGCCTGCACGCCTCGAGCGGCACGACCGGCAAACCGATCGTTGTCGGGTACACGCGAGAGGACATCGCCGTGTGGACCGAGGTCATCGCGCGCAGTTTCGCTGCTTGTGGACTGCATGCGGGCGATATCTTGCAGAATGCCTACGGGTACGGCCTGTTTACGGGCGGGCTGGGCGCGCACTATGGGGCGGAGGCATTGGGGATGGCGGTAATACCCATCTCCGGGGGGAACACGGAACGTCAGATCACCGTACTAAAAGATTTCGGTGTGACTGCCATTTGTTGTACCCCGAGTTATTTTCTGCACCTCCTCGATCAGGGGACATTGCTCGGCGTGGATTTTCGGCACCTGCCCTTGCGCGCTGGCATTTTCGGGGCGGAACCGTGGACTCAGGCCATGCGCGAGCGGATCCAGAGCGAAAGCCGGCTCAAAGCCTACGACATTTACGGTTTGTCGGAAATCATCGGTCCCGGCGTGGCCATTGAATGCGCCTGTCAGGACGGGCTGCACATCTTTGAAGATCATTTTCTTGCGGAAGTTGTCGACGCGAAGACATTGGAGCCGTTGCCCGACGGCGAAGAGGGCGAGCTCGTGCTGACGACTCTCAGCAAGCAGGCAATGCCGATGATTCGGTATCGAACGCGCGATATTACCGCTCTCATCGCCGATCCCTGTTCCTGCGGGCGCACGCTACGACGGATGCGGCGGATCTCCCGACGGAGCGATGACATGTTCATCATTCGGGGCGTGAATGTGTTCCCCTCCCAGATCGAGGCTGCCCTGCTGCGGGTCGAAGGCACACTGCCGCATTACCAGATCGTACTGACGCGCGAGGCCGACCTGGACCAGATGGAAGTGCAGGTCGAGGTGACACCGCAGGTTTTCAGCGACGAGGTTCGTGCTCTGGAAGAACTCCAGCGCAAACTCGTGCATTCCATCGAGACCATTACCGGGATACGGGCCGCCCTGCGCCTGGTCGCGCCCAAGACCATCCCGCGAAGCGAAGGCAAAGCCAGGCGCGTCATCGACAAACGCCATCTATGAAAATCCACCAACTGTCCGTCTTCCTCGAAAACAAACCGGGACAATTACGGGCCGCCTGCGCGGAAGCGGCGCGGGCCGGGATCAATATCGTGACGCTCTCGCTGGCGGACACGGAACAGTTCGGCATCCTGCGTCTGATCATTCAGGATTGGCAGAAGGCAAAGAAGGTTTTCGAGAAAGCCGGCTTTGTGGTAAAGGACACGGAAGTGCTGGCCATCGAGGTTGCGGATGAACCCGGCGGGTTATTGCGCATCCTTGAAATTGTCGATCGCGCGAAGCTGAACATCGAGTATATGTACGCGTTTACGGAACGACGCGGCGGCAAAGCGGCGCTCGTCTTTCGATTTGAAGATCCGGACAAGGCGCAACTCGTATTAAGGGCGGACGGCGTGAACGTGCTGCGGGACCTGGAACTGTTCCGTCGCGCCTGAACGGAAGCATGGACGATCTCAAGAAATTCTTCGAGCGCGATCAGTTTGCCCGGCATTGCGGAATCGAGCTCGTCTCCGTTTTGCCCGGTCATGCCATCGCGCGAATGAAGGTGGAGCCGCGGCACCTCAATGCTTTGGGCATCGTGCAGGGTGGAGCGGTGTTCACGCTTGCGGACTTTGCGTTTGCTGCCGCATCGAATACGCATGGTAAAGCGGCGGTCGCCATCAATGTGAGCATCACATACCTGAAGGCGGTCAGCAGCGGTATGTTACAGGCCGAAGCACGCGAGCTGGGAATCAATCCGAAACTCGGGACTTATACGGTCGATATCACTGACGAAGAGAAGACACTGATCGCCGTTTTTCAAGGTCTGGTCTACCGCAAGAACCAGGACATTACCCAGGCCGCGAAGTAGCAGCCTCATGACCGGCTGAGCGTCTGTTGCAGGTTGCCGCGCACGTCAAAAACCTCCACTACCATGGGCATTTGGCCGACGGCGTGCGTAGAGCAGCTCAGGCAGGGGTCGTACGCACGGATCGCGGCCTCGATGCGGTTGAGGGTGCCCTCCTTTACCGGCTCACCCTTGATGTACATCCGGGCGACTTCCTCGACGGCGCGGCTCATAGCGTAGTTGTTGTTGCCGGTGGCAACAATCAGGTTGACCTTCTCGAGGCGGCCGGTCTCATCCACCCAATAATGGTGCCAGAGCGTCCCGCGCGGCGCTTCGATGACACCCACGCCTTCCCGATTGACCGGCCAGGCGTTCGCGCGGATTTCGGTTGAGAGGATGTCCGGATCTTCGAGCAACTGACGGGCGCGCTCGATGGCGTACAGGTTCTCGATCAAGCGAGCGTAATGATAGTAAAGCGAACCCTCGACGACATCGCCCTTGCGCAGTTGACGGAACAACTCAAATTCCTGTTGCGCCAGCGGAGTGGACATTTTCTCGGCAGCATTGAGACGCCCGAGCGGGCCAACGCGATAGGCGCCGCCGGGCCAGCCAAGCTTGCGATAATAGGGGAATTTGAGATAGCTCCAGTTCTCGACGTGTTCGGCAATGAACTCGAGATATTGCCGCCCATCGAACCGTTCGAGCGGCCGGCGCTTGGCATCCACCATTCGCAACGCGCCGTCGTAAAGGGCGACTGCATCGTCGTCCGTAACCATGCCGAGGTAGCCGGTCGGAAACGAGGCGAATGTCTCCATCTCGTTTGCGTGCTTCTCCATCCACCCTTTCATCACAGCCAGGCCGTCTTGGGCGAGGAGGATCATCGATTCGATCTGCGCCAGCATGGCGTCGCGGTCGGAGACGGCTAGCGATTTGGCGACACCGCCGGGGACGGCGAAATTGGGATGAACGCGGCGTTCACCAAGTTTGGCGATGATTTCCTGGCCGAATTTCCGCAGGGTGATGGCTTTGACCGTTAGCTTCGGATCGGCCTGGTAGAGGCCGACGACGTTGCGGATGGCCGGATCGGCGTCGAAACCCAGGATCAAATCCGGCCCGGCCAATTCGAAGAAGTGCATGGAATGCGACTGGATGGTCTGGCCCATGTGCATCAGTTCGCGCAGCAAACGGGCCGGCCGCGGCGGTTCAACACCGAGGATTTCGTCACACGCTTTGGCCGAGACAAGGTGGTGGCTGACGGGGCAAATGCCGCAGATCCGCTCAGTGATCAGCGGCATCTCGTAAAACATCCGGCCTTCGCAGAATTTCTCGAAGCCGCGGAATTCATTGACGTGGAATCGCGCCTGCTCGACGTTGCCGGCATCGTCCATGTGAACGGTGACTTTCGCGTGCCCTTCGATGCGGGTCACGGGTTCGATGGTGATGGTATTCGCCATGATCGTCTCAATGCCAATCGAGGTTCTTGTCAGCCAGGACGGGTTTGCGGCCCGCCGCCAGTTCCGTCAGCGCGAAAAAGATCGCGTCGGCGGACGGCGGACACCCGGGGAGATAGACGTCCACCGGCACCACTTGATCGAGGGCGCGCGCATCCTGCATAACCGCCAGCTCCGGGTCGTTCGGTACGCGGCCTTCGGCGGTGCTTTCGGTTTCGATGTAGGCCCGGCGCAACGCTTCGCGGCAGGAAGTCCCGTTGCGCAGGGTCGGCACGCCACCGAACACCGCACAATCGCCAAGCGCCACGAGGATTTTGCAGCGGGCGCGCATCTGCCGGGCGACGCGTTCCCCGGTGGAATTGTTGACGCAACCTTCGAGGATGCCGACGTCCACGCCGCTTTCGGGAGGGTGTTTCAAATCGGTGATTGGCGTTGCGTGGAGGGACACCTGATCCAAGAGCGCGACGATCCGTTCGTCGATATCCAGCAGCGACATATGACACCCGGCACAACCGGCCAGCCAATCGCTCGCGACAGTAGGCTTGTTCGGCATGGTCAATCCTTTCCTTACTCGGGTCCCGCAAGTTGCACGAGCGCCTCGGGCGGCAGCGTTTCGCCCATTCGTTCCGCCAGCTTCACAAATACCTGGCCATGGGGCGGCACCGATGCCGGCGGCAGCAGCAACGGCACCACCGGCAATCGCCGTCCTTCCAAATTGATGATGTGTCCCCGTTGTTCCGCCCACGTCGGAGAGGGCAGGATGACATCCGCCGTGTCTGTCCAGGCGGACCGGACAGAGGCATGGACGACGGTGAACTCGCTTTGCGGCAACGGCGGGCCATCGCTCAAGTCATCGCCTACCAGGACATACAACGCGTCGCCGCGCACCGGCCGGGCCTCGAGGCCGAGCCGGGCGGCGCCGACGGCATTGGCACCCTTCACCAGCGGCAGAAACCGCGCCTGCGCGGGCAAGGTTCGCAACGCGGCGTAGACGCTGCTGCTGAGGCCGGAGCCATACAACAGCACAGGGTGCCGCGCGGGTTCGATGGCTTTCTTCAGCTGCAGCAGGCCGCTGACGCGCAAGTGATACGTGGTCTTGAGCCGTTCGAATGGCGATGCAGCATGGAACGAGATGTCTTCCAGTTCGAGATGCAGTTCGGCCCAGTCGTCGATGCCGGTGGTTTCGTCATTGACCATGAGCAAATGCGCGCCGTTGTCCAGCGCCCGGCGGATCAGGTGGCCGAGCACCTTTTGATTATGCAACGGGTTGCCCCCGATGATCGCGATGTAATCCGCATCGGCTACATCACGCAACGAGGCCATCGTGCCGAGATCGAGCGGCGGGACTTCTCCCGACAGCAACCCGATTTCGCTGCTCTCGAGCACGTCATGGAAGAAACACTCGAACGCCGCCAACGATTCGGAAGTGAGCCGCGGCGAGACGAGACCGGCAACCAGGTGCGCCCGGCTGAATTTCGTTCCGATCAACGCCAGCGTATCGTCCCAACTTTTTTCCACGAATTGTCCATTGCGGCGAACGAGCGGCTGGAGAATTCGGGTGGGTTTCGGCTCGACAACCTCGAACCGGCCGGCCGCGCAGAGCAACCCGCCGTTGGGAGCGCCCCAATCGCCTTCGACGCGCAACAGGTGATTGCCGCGGGTGATGGCCTGGATGCCGCAACCCACGGCGCAACCGACGCAGGTGGCAGGCGTGCGTTTGATTTGCGATTCGTGGCCGAGATACACGCTGTGGCGGTCGTGCAACGCGCCGGTCGGACAGACCTGCAGGCAGGTGCCGCACGAGACGCAGGTGGATTCGCCAAACGGCACATCGTCGTCGGCGCCGATCATCGCGCGGGCGCCGCGCTGATGGAGACCGAGTGTGTGATTGGCGGCGATCTCTTCACAGGCGCGGACGCAGCGCCGGCAGAGAATGCAGCGGCCATGATCCATCACGAAGTATTTGCGCGAGGCATCGATCGGCCATTGTTTCCCGTAATTCGGCGCGTAATCCCAGCAGTTCAGGCCATACTCATAACCGAGCTTCTGCAACTCGCAGTCCGTTGTCTCCCCGGTGCCACTGGCGGGGCAAAACATGCAGTAATGCGTTCGTTCCGAGAAGATCATGTGCAGCGACGCCTTCCGTGACGCAACGACAGCGGGGGTATCGGTGCGCACGACCATCCCTTCCATGACGGGGAACGTGCACGACGGTTGCAGGGAGCGTTGCTTGTCGATCTCGACAAGACAAATGCGGCAGGCGCCGGCCGGCTTGAGTTGTGGGTGATAACAGAGCGCCGGGATGTAGATGCCCGCAGTGGCGGCAGCTTCGTAGACGGTTTGACCAACCTTGGCCTGCACCGGGCGTCCGTCGATGGTGATCTGGATGGGAGTGGATTCGTTCATGGAGTCACCTTGGAGGTGGCCGCCGATTCAGGCCGGGGCAGGCCCATCCGATCGAGCCATTCCAAGTCGCATCGCAGGCAGCGTTTTGCCTCCGCTTGTGCCACTTGCTCGCTCAAACCAAGTTCGACCTCTTTGAAGTTGCTCTCGCGCTGGGCGACGGTCAGCCGCGGCATCGTCGGGCGATGCGCGCCACCGAAGTCGTCAAGATTATGCAACGAGGCGATAGCGTGTCGCGGTGTAATGAAGCGCGGCTTTGACATCTGGCCCGTGCGGAGCCATTCATCCACGGCGACGGCGACGAGGTTGCCATGCGCGATCGCCTGGACGATCGTCGCCGGGCCGGTCACGGCGTCGCCGGCGGCAAACACGCCGGGGCGGCTGGTGCCAAACGCTTCGTTGACCACAAATGTGCGGCCGCGCGTGGTGGTGAGTTGGTCGGGCTTCATCCATGACAAATCGGGCGTCTGTCCGATCGCCGGGATCAGGAAGTCGAGTGGTAACGTGAAGCTCTCCGATTCCATGGCGACCGGCTTGCGGCGGGCGGTGTCGTCGAATTCGGCAAGCCGTTGGCGCATCAGCCGGACGCCGGTGACGGCGCCGTCGCCGAGAACCTCCACCGGATTGACGAGCGTCTGAAAGCGGACGCCCTCGTGGAGCGCGCCCTCAATCTCTTCGGGCAGATGCGTCGCCGGCATGTCGTCGCCGGTGCGGCGATACATGACGTGCACTTCGCGCGCGCCGAGCCGCAACGCCACCCGGGCGGCATCGATCGCCACGTCACCGCCCCCAACCACGCCGACACGTTTGCCACGCAGATCAGGGACGCGAGCGGTGGAAGCGCGGCCCAGCGCGCGGTGGCAGGATTCGAGCGCGATCTCGCGGAGAAAATCGAGGCCGTTGATGACGCCGCTCTTTTCTTCGCCGGCGACGCCGAGTTGACGGCTGCGCCAGGCGCCGATCGCGAGCACGACGGAGTGGAAACCCTGCCTGTCGAACAACTCGTCGAGCGTGAACTCTTTGCCCAGTGTCTGGCCGCAGCGGATCTCGACCCCGGCGCGCTTGATGTTGTCGATTTCGAGGAACAACGGCTGGCGTGGGAGACGATATTCCGGAATCGCGCAGCTCATCATGCCGCCGGGCACGGAGAGTTTTTCGAACACGGTGACGCCATAGCCGAGTTGGGCCAGACGCAGCGCGGCGGTGAGGCCGGCGGGGCCGGCGCCGATCACGGCGACTTTCTTGCTGGCCCGTGTCAGACGTTGCTCGGGCGTGCCGAGCGGTTCCGGCGTCCATGGCGCTCCAAGTTCGTGTTCGGCCATGAACCGTTTGGTCATGCGGATGGCGATCGGCTCATCGAGTTCAGCGCGACGGCACTTGGTTTCGCAAAACGCCGGGCAGGCGCGGCCGCAGATGACGGCGAACGGATTGCGTTCGCGGTGAATGGCGAGGCCCTCGGCGTATCGGCCCTGCGCAATGAGCGCCAAATACGACGGTGTATCGACACCGGCGGGGCAGGTGTTGACGCATTTGGCGCGCACGAGTTTCTTGCATTGGCCGGACGGACAGAGTTGTTCATCGATATGCGCGAGCACTTCCTGTTCGAAGAACCGCAGAACGGACATGACCGGGCCCGGCGTACGCTGGCCCAGGCCGCACAATGATGAGCCCATCATGTGGGCGGAAATATCGCGAATGACCTGGAGATCCTTGCGGGTGCCTTCGCCTTCGGTGATGCGGGTCAACACTTCCAGCAGACGCTGGCCACCGATGCGACACGGGACACATTTGCCGCAGGATTCAGCAGCGGCGAACGTGAGGAAGTACTTGGCCAGTTCGACCATGCAAGTGTCGTCGTCCACGACGATCATGCCGCCGCTGCCCATCACGGCGCCCGCTTCCTGAAGGGAATCGAAATCGACGGGCGTATTCAGCGATGAGGCCGGCAGGCAACCGCCGAGCGGGCCGCCGGTTTGAACCGATTTGAACGACCGTCCACCAGGAATGCCGCCGCCAACGTCGAAAATGATGTCGCCGAGCGGGATACCCATCGGGACTTCAATGAGGCCGGTGTTATTGACCTTGCCGGTCAGCGCGAAGATCGCTGTGCCGGGCGATTTGGGGCTGCCGATGCCCTTGAACCACGCCGCGCCGCGGAGGACGATCCGCGGGGTCATCGCGTAGCTCTTCACATTATTGATGTTACTCGGCTTGCCCCAGAGACCGCTGACGGCGGGGAATGGTGGACGCGGACGGGGTTCGCCACGGCGGCCTTCGATGGAGGCGATGAGGGCAGTTTCTTCGCCGCAAACAAACGCGCCGGCGCCGCCTTTGAGGACGATGTCGAAGCTGAACCTGGTGCCGAGGATATTAGTTCCGAGCAATCCGAGTTCAGTGGCTTGGGCGATGGCTGCTTCGAGTCGGTCGATGGCGAGCGGGTATTCTTCGCGGCAGTAAATGATGCCTTCCCGGGCACCCATCGCATACCCGGCGATGGCCATGCCTTCCAGGACGGCGTGCGGATCGCTTTCGAGGATCGACCGGTCCATGAACGCGCCGGGATCGCCTTCGTCGGCGTTACAGATGACGTACTTGGTCTCCCCGGGCGACTTGCGGCACAGTTCCCATTTCGTTCCGGTCGAGAATCCGCCGCCGCCACGGCCGCGGAGACCGGATTCCTTGACCACGCGGATAACCTCTTCGGGCGACCACATGCCAAGGACGCGCGCGAGCGCACGGTATCCGTCGCGAGCGATATACTCTTCGATTCTTTCGGGATCGATGATGCCGCAGTTGGACAGCGCGATGCGGATTTGTTTGCCAGTGAATGGCAGATCACGGAACTGTGGGATGTTTTGGATCGCCTGCGGTTCATCGGGGGGTGGCTCGCCTTCGGCCATACGGCAGATCACCCATTCCCGAACAGGTCGGGTATTGACGACGTGCTCTTCGATCAAACGGGGCACCATGTCGGGCTGGATGTTGGAGTACAACACGTGGGAGCCGCCGCTGATCTGGACGTCGACGAGCGGTTCCTTGGCGCACATGCCGATGCAACCAACGGTCGTGACGGGGATGTCGAGCTTCCTGCGAGCGAGTTCGTTGCGGATGGCGCGCAGTGTCTCGCGCGCGCCGGCAGCGATGCCGCACGTGCCGGTGCCGATGAAGATGGCGGCGCGAGCCCGGGAGCGCGCGGCAAGCGCCTGCTGGCATTGTTCCCGCAGTTGCGCCAAATCCTGAATGGTGTTGAGTGTGGCCATGGCGGGTCCTTGTTAATCGAGCGCTTTCACGCGCTGGATGAGCGTGTCGGAGTTGAGCCGCCCGCAAACCTTTTCGTTAATCAGCGCGACGGGTGAGATGCCACACGAACCGAGGCAATAAACGACTTCCAGCGTGAGCTTGTAATCAGCCGTGGTTTCGCCGGGAGCGATACCGACGGCGTGTTGGAGGGCATCCAGGTTTCGACCGGAGCCTCGCACGTGGCAGGCGGTGCCGTCGCACACACGAATCAGGTTGCGCCCGCGGCGTTTCAGATGGAACTGCGCGTAGAATGTGGCGACCCCGTAGATGCGGTTTAGCGGGATGCGCGTCTGCTTCGAGATGAACACGAGGGCCGCTCGCGGCAGGTAGCCGTAGAGGTCCTGCGTGCGCTGAAGGATGGGGATAAGGGCTCCCTTCTGGCCTTTGAAATGTTCCAGAACGCGCGTGAGACGGCCGAGGTCGATTGGCGGGTCGTTGATCGTGGTGGCCATGGCTGCCCTCTGTGCTGGCGTCATTTGCCTTCCTGCGGCGTTTTGACTTTGCCGATGGCGAGACCCTCGACAACCTTGTCCGCCTCCAGGTGATTGGCGACGATCTGGCGGACGGCTGCGGGAGTGACCTTCGCATATGTGACTATCTCGCCGCGTTTGCCCTCGACGCGGACGACGGGTTCCTCGACGCAGAGCCCCATCTCGCCGCTGACCGCGATCTCGACGTGGTCGACCCCGCGTTTTTCCAGTTCATCGAGGGCGGTGGTCATCACCTCGCGCGCGCCGGCGGCGATAGCGGCGGTGCCCATGCTGAAGACGATCCGGTATTTTTTCTTCGTTCCTCGCAGGGCCAGATGACGTTGGGCCCGCTCGCGGAGTTTCTGGAGTTCCTGGATATTCATAAAAGGCCTCCCACGCTCAGAACCAGAACGAAAGGACATTTCGACGGGGCAGGACGTGAAACATGCAAGGCAGACGGGTGCAAAAAGCCCGGCTGGCTGCTGCAGGGCCGTCTGTCTGAGGGATTGTATGTCTTCACCGTGGCACTCCCCGTGGACAAAGTGCGGTCACACTGACTTAGTGAAATTTTTCACAATCTGACGACGTTTGTCAACGAGAATTGCTCGCCGGTTTGCACGCCGGTTGATGCGCGGGCGATACACCAGGGTTCGGTGATTCCATCTCCGGTCGATGAAGGGATTCAATTCGCGCGTGAGCATCGACTGCGACCGGTGTCAATACACGGACGCGGCGACACTGGGGCTCCCCGGTGTTTCGCCACAACAAAGGACATTTTGGTAACAAACCGGTAACATTCCTTCGCCACGCTGGCGTTTGTAGACATGGCACGAACGAGACGAGATTGTTGAATCCAAAACGGCAGGCCAGTCCGTCCCATTGGTAATAGCAGGAGAAGATCCATGAAGGTGACAGACTATTTTACGAAATCGCATTGCCGTTCGTCTCTTGAACGCGGCTGCTACCTTATATGGATTGTGGGCCTCTCTCGCACCCGCTATACAGGCCATTGCTTAACCTCAGGAAGGATGCCAGTCGTTATGAAGAAGTCACCACACTCTTTGATCGCTCGATTCACCACAGCTTGCGCCGTTGCACTGTGTGCGATGTCTCTGCCCAGCCCAACAGACGCTCAAACGTTTCCCGATGCCCCGAGCAATCTGACAGCCAGCGCCGTTTCTCCATTCCAGATCGGTTTGTCCTGGGCGGATGTCTCAACCAACGAATCCGGATTCCTGGTCGAACAGTCTCTGGACGGAATCAACTTCACTCAGGTTGCCCAGGTTTCGTCGAATATTACCAGTTATCGCACGGCCCCGCTGTTTCCCAGCACGACCTACTCTTTCCGTGTCCGCGCCTACAACGTCAGCGGCGCCTCCGTCTATTCGCCGGTCGCCAGTGCCGACACGCCCGCGCCAGCGTGCCCGCTTTCCGTTGTCGGTTGGGGGTACGACGGCGACGGCGAGGTGTCCATGCCGGCGACGCTGACAAATGTGGTGGCCGTCTCTGCCGGTGGCGCCCACGGTTTGGCACTGTTGGGTGACGGGACTGTCGCTGGCTGGGGGTACGATGGATACGGGGAAGCCACGCCCCCTGCGGGACTCTCCAATGTGTTGGCGATTGCGGCCGGCGGCTATCATAGTCTGGCGTTGCAAAGCGACGGCACGGTAGTCGCCTGGGGGTATAATGTCGATGGCGAAACGAGCGTTCCCGCCGGCCTTTCGAACGTGGTGGCCATTGCTGCCGGTGACTATCACAGCCTAGCGTTGCGGAGCGACGGCACCGTCATCGGGTGGGGATATAACGTCTACGGGCAGACAAGCGTGCCGGCAACCCTTTCCAATGTCGTCGCCATCTCCGCCGGATATTTCCACAGTATGGCCTTGCAAAGCGACGGCACCGTTGTGGCTTGGGGATACAACTGTTGCGGGCAGACCAGCCCGCCAACGAACCTGACCGGTGTGGTGGCCATTGTGGCCGGCGGATTCCATAATCTTGCGTTGCAGAGCAACGGCACCGTCGTTGCCTGGGGGTATAATGGATACGGGGAAACGACGATACCGTCGGGGCTGAACGACGTGGTGGCGATCGGGGCAGGGCTTTTCCATAGCCTGGCCCTGCGAAGCGATGGCACGGTAATCGGGTGGGGACAGAATGACGAGGGGGAAGCAACTGCGCCCCCGGGAGGAGAGGGTATGGCAACCATTTCCGGTGGCGGAAACGAGTTCAGCCTCGCATTAGCGCAGGCGCCGACTCCTCCGTCGGTTCTGACGGCGACTGCCACCACCACGAACGAGATTGACCTGTCCTGGAGCGAATACTCATCCAACGTGCAGGGATTCGAAATCGACCGGGCACCGGACGCAGGCGGCAGTCCGGGAGTCTGGGTCATACTGGCTACAAATGCGAGCAGCGTCACAACCTATAGCGACATCGGCGCGAGCACCAATGCGGCGTACTGGTACCGGGTGCTGACATACAATGACTGTGGCGCGTCGCCCTATAGCGCGTTGAGGATTCCGTCAACGCTCATCCTTGACGACACGTGGAGCAGTGGCATGCGGACCAACCAGAATCCCCCGACCAGCAGCGCGTGGTGGACCTCCGTGCCCGGGAGTTTGAATTCGGCGACCAATAGCATGACCCTGACAGTTGGCGGCAACTCCGCCCAGGCGATCACGTATTTTACTTCCACCAA
The DNA here is from genome assembly GCA_035501175.1 of Verrucomicrobiia bacterium. GTDB lineage: Bacteria > Verrucomicrobiota > Verrucomicrobiia > Palsa-1439 > Palsa-1439 > Palsa-1439. The sequence continues at coordinate 12,607 of DATJWQ010000042.1, forward strand.
CGGCAGTCCGCCCGTGCAGTTGAACGTCGGCGACACGCTGACGGCCACGTTCACTCTCGTCTTCGGCGGGGTGTGGCCCAGCGGGAGCAGCTCGCAGGGGTTCCGGTTCGGATTGTTCGATTTTGCCGACGGAAGCAATATGCCGGTCCGCGTGAGCAGCGACGGCACGAGCGTTGGCTCCCAGGGATCCTATGTTCAGGGCTACAGCCTGTTTGGAAAGGTGTACGGCACGTTTAGCGATGCCACGCCCATCGACATCCGCAAACGCACAACCTTGTCCGATTCCGCGTTGCTGGGCACGAGCGCCGACTGGACTTCGCTGGCGAAGAACTCCCTGGTTACGAGCAGCTTTGCGGGCTTCGCCAACCTGACCCCATACACCTTGCAGTTTGTCTTGCAGCGGACAAGTCTGAATTCAATGCTGATCACGATCACCTGGTCGAACACGCTCACAGGCGCGACGCTCTCGGAATCAGTGACGGACAGTACCGCATCGGATTTCAGCTTCGATGGTGTCGCTTATCGTCCGTCGAATAATACGACCGCGCCCGCGACAAATGAGTTTGTGGAGGTGAATATTCAGCTCAGCTCGGCACCCGTTGGCCCCTCGACCGCCACCGAGCCGCAGAGCCAGACAGTATTCGATGGGCAAACCGCCACGTTCAGCGTCGTTCCCAATGGCACGACGCCGCTCTCATACCAATGGTACTACAACAACAACACCCCTGTGGCCAATGCCACCAATGCTACGCTTGCGCTTGGCACCGTACACCCCGCGAATGCGGGCTGTTACTCGGTTCTCATCTCCAATCTTTACGGTACCGTGACCAGCGCCCCGGCCCAACTGACCGTTTCGGCTGCGCCCCCATCCATCACCACCCAGCCGCAAGGGCTGACCGTTATACCGGGTCAATTCGCCACCTTTAGCGTTGTGGCCAGTGGCAGCCCGCCGTTGAGCTACCAGTGGTATTTCAATACCAACACCCTGCTCGCGAGCGCCACCGGTGCATCACTCATCCTGACCAATGTCCAGTCCGACAACGCCGGCATTTACTCGGTCATCGTGAGTAACGCCGCCGGCTCCATCACCAGTTCCAACGCGGTGCTGACCGTCAATACCAACTCCGCGGCACCGGTGTTCATCGTCCAACCCGTCTCGGTTCTGGTTTATGCTGGTGCCAATGTCAGCTTCGGCGCGGCCGCCGTGGGTACCCAGCCGATCAGCTACCAGTGGACCAAGAATTCAACCCCAGTTCCCGGCGCGACGCTAACGACACTGAGCCTGACAAACGTGCAGCCCGCCGATGCGGGGACCTACACCCTTGTCGCCAGCAATTCTGTGGGCTCGACCATCAGCTCGAACGCGATGCTGACTGTGAAAGTCAGACAGCCACCGCGCCCGGTCTCCATTCCGACCAACCAGTACAATGTCATCAATTTCGGCGCCGTCGGCGATGGCGTGACGGACAATGCCACTGCGATCCAAAGTTGCATCGCGTCCGCCGCCGTCACCGGTGGCACGATCGAAATCCCAACCAATGGCACGCTGAACACGTATCTGAGCGGTCCGATTGTCCTGTCCACCAACATGAATCTACAGGTCGACGCGGGTGTGACGCTGCAAATGCTCCCGCGGTCGAACTGGCCGGGCACGACGACATTCATCACCGGAACGGGCCTCCACGATGTTGAGATCAGTGGGCTGGGAACCATCGATGGTCAGGGAACGAACTGGTGGTTTCCGTTGGCCTCGTCGAGGCCCAATTTTATCAGCTTCAGCGGGTGCACCAACGTGCTGATCCAGGACGTGACGCTGCAAAACCCGCCGACGTTCCATCTGATGCTGAAGGGGAGCAATGCGGGGTTGACCATCCAGGGGATCACAATCAACACTCCGTTCAGTGCGCCGAACACGGACGGGATGGACCTGGCTTCCACCAACGTCCTGATCCAGAACTGCTACATCAGTGATGGAGACGACAACATTGAGATCGGAGGCAGCAGCGGTCTGGCGGCGGACATCACGATTTCCAATTGCACGTTTGGCACCGGGCACGGCGTATCGATTGGCGGCTACACGCAGGGCGGGATCAGTGATTTACTTGTGAGCAACTGCACCTGGATCGGCACGGAGTACGGCATCAAGATGAAGACGGACCGAGACCGGGGCGGCTTGATTGAGAATCTCAAGTACTGCAACCTGACGATGACCAACGTGAATTTCGCGTTCGCGTTTTACGACTATTATGATTCGCTGGGATCACCGTCACGGAGTTTTACCGTCGCTCCATCGGACGCCGCGTCGGACCCGGGCCAGCCGATCACCAGCACGACGCCGGTGTTCCAGAACGTCACGATCAGCGATCTGACGGCGGTTGGGAATAACGGGATCCAGGGCCCTGGCAACATCGCGGGTATCATCTACGGCCTGCCGGAAATGCCCATCTCCAACGTGACCCTGTGCCGGGTCAATATCCTGGGCCGCACCAACGATGGCACCGTATGCATGTACAACGTCCAGGGCATTCAGATTATCGATTCCAACCTTACCGCGCCCCTGACCGGGACCAATGTGCTGACGCTCTACAACGCTCACGTCACGATCAGCAACAGCGTCGCCAATCCCAATCAGATGACGATTACAGGAATGGGGTCTCCATCCAACAGCGTCCTGTCTCTGTTCAATTCTCAGGCGGCGGTCACGGATGGAAGTATTCTCGGGGCCAACCCGTTTCTCACCCTGGGTGCGAGCACGCTGGCGGTCAGCAGTGATCTCAATCTGGGCGGTGCTTCGACGCTGAACGTCGGGATTGGCACGAACGCGACGGGAGTCGCGGTGGCCGGCAATCTGGCGCTCGGTGGCATACTGAATCTGGGCGATGGCGGCGGGTTCACAAATGGCATGTACACGCTATTCACCTACAGCGGCGCGCTGACCTGGAACGGCCTGAGCATCGGCGCGACGCCGACCACGAACTTCACGTACGCCATTTCGACAAATATCGCCGGTATCGTGAGCCTTGTTGTTGGCGGCGCGAATCCACCTCAGGACCCATTCGCCGCCTGGCAGTCCCAATACTTTAACTGCACCAACTGCCCACTGGCGCAGGCAAATGCCGACCCTCTCGGCACGGGGATGAGCAACACCAACAGGTTCCTGGCGGGCTTCAATCCCACCAATTCGACGACATACCTGCACGTCATCAGGGTCACGAAATCGTCTTCCGACATTGTGGTGACGTATCTCGGCGCCAGCGGAGACAGCACGTACGCGCCGGGAGTCGCCTCGCGGACGAACGTATTGGAGTACACGTCCGGCTCGGCTGGTGGCAGCTACGCGACCAACTTCACCAGCACCGGTCAAACCAACATCCTCAGCGGGGGAACGGGGCTCGGCACGGTCACCAACATGACGGATCTCGGCGGCGCCACGAACTTCCCATCCCGGTACTACCGGGTGCGTGTACTGTTGCCGTAGCGCACAATACGATTTCGCGAAAGTGTTCGAGGTCCCGTCCACTGTCCTCGGCCACTTTGGGCATGATCCGCCTTGCAGCCAATCGCCTTGCGTGCTACAAACGGTGTGAAGAATCAGTCCCAACCGGAGCCAACAATGAACCGATCAAACCCTGCCACTATCGCAGCCTTCGCCTTTCTGTCCATATTGCTCGCCGGGTGCGGCGTGCGAAATGGCCAGGGCACGAAAACGTTCGCCGACGGATCCAAGTATGTCGGCAACTTTCGGCACGGCAAACCGGATGGAGAGGGGACGATCACGATGACGGATGGGCGCGTCTATTTCGGAGAATGGAAGGACGGCAGGTCCAATGGGCAGGGGACGCTTACGTTTCCGGATGGACGGAGCTATGTCGGGGAGTTTCGCGATGGAGTACCCAATGGCCAGGGAACATTTGCGTCGACAAACGGGGAATCATACGCCGGAGAGTTTCAAGACGGAAGGCCCAACGGTCTGGGGACGCGTACCTGGCCGGACGGGCGCAAATACGTAGGGCAGTTCAACGACGGGAGCATGGAGGGGACCGGAAAGCTAACGATTGCGAACGGCAAAGTTCTGGACGGACTTTGGAAGCAAAACAAGTTCTTCGGACCTGTCACAACACCGGCCGCTTCACCGACCCCGCCAATGTCGCCGACCCCACCGACTTCACCCTAGATCCGGCCGCGATTGGGTACCGGCGAAAGCGATCTGTCTTACCCCGAGCACGGCGACGGACCATGGCGCGCCACATTTCATGACATCATAAGAACAGCGGCAGCAAAATGTTGCCGCCGCTGAGCATCGCTCTCGCCTTTGCTCGGTGGAGACTCCAGCAAAGACTCGCCTACGACGCCACTGCAAGATAGCCTCGTTGACGAAAAAGTCCAGTAGACGCCCCCCGGTTGCTTGCTCTTCAGGAAAAACTCAATCCGCCAGAAGCAGCGGGATTCCTGCATCGTCCATGCTGTAGGAACAACACTGGCAGTGGTGCAGGGGCGGAACCCAGCCGACGCCGCATTTTGGACAGACTCTGGGATAGCGCTGTCCGGGCAATCGAAGCTCTCCATGGCAGGCAGGGCAATGCACCGATTCCGCGCGCATGTCGGGAGAGAATTTGAGCCGATAGCGACAGCGGGGACATTTCCCCGCCGACGCAATTTCGGGGATCGTTATTGATTCATTGCACTCGGGACAGGGAATGAGCGTCCCGGCTGCTGCGTCGTCGGCAACGAAGTGTCGGCCGCATGCCTCGCATTTGAAGAAAATGTCCGGCATTTCCTACCCTCGCCAGCTTCAGTGTACGACTGTTTGGCCGCCGCGGTAAAGCCCAAAGTCACGTGTGGTAACCCTGTCGTCAAGACACCGTGGGCGAGGTCCCGGTCACGTCGTACCCCCTCCGGGGATTCTCTTGCCGATATCCCCGGAGGATGTATTCATTATAATGAGGTGAAATGAGTGAACGGAGTACGGAGAACCGGTGTGAACGACCTTCCATTCAACATCACCTGATCTTGCAACGCTGGCGTGGGGTGGCCTCTGTCAGGTGCGGCGGCTGGATTCGGCTGCCATGTACAGGCCAGCCCGTACGCATTTTTGCATGGTACAACCGCCGGAGTCCCCGCAGACGGTGGATCTGTCAATTGCCTCGCCGGTTGTTCGTCTGGCTCCGCGCCCAAGAGGTCAGACCCGTCGTTCCTGCCGCCAGCGTGCCGGTGGTGCGCCGACCGATCGTGAAAACGTACGGTGGAAATGCAGTCGATTGGTAAAGCCGCATTGCTCCGCAACAACGTCGACTTTGCAATCCGTGTTTAGGAGCATCTGTTTGGCCTTCTCGACTCGTGATTGCCGGATCACGTCCAGTATCGAGCGACCGATGTCGTAGCGAAATAGTCTTTGCAGAACCGGACGCGAAATTCCGGAGAGCCGCACCACATCTGCCACAGTGATGGGTTCATGGAAATGCTCCTGAATGTAGCGCGCAGCTTTCGCAAGACGCTGGTTGCTGAACGCGAGAAGGTTTGTGGACTTGCGAACGGTCAATCCGCGAATCGGCACCACCACGGGATGTTTGGGCGGCGATTCCCCGCGCATGAGCCGGTCGAGTTGGGCAGCGGCCTCATACCCCATACGTTCGAAATCGAGATTGATGCTGGACAGAGATACGGGCGCCGTCTCGCAAACGAATTCGATGTCGTCCACACCGAGCAGAGCAATTTCGTTCGGGATGCGATAGCCTTCCTTCAGGCACACCTGCATGACATTCATCATGGCTTCGTCGCCGGCGCCCGTGAGACCAACGGGTTTGGGGATGTGGCGGAGTTGAGCCGGCAGCTTGTTCCCGTCCAACAGATGAAACGCGCAACGGCTGCGGGCGACGGCCTCTTGCAGGATCAGACGCCGACGATACTCGATACCCGTGCCCCAATACTCGACAAACCCGATGTGCTCCAGACCGCGACCAATGAAATGCTCCACGGCGGCGGGACCCACGGCTTCTTCGTCATCGGTGACCCGGACGTCCCCGAATTTCTTCTCATGCACGCCAATGGCGACTGTCGGCACCTTGAACCTACGGAGATACGGCGATAGCTTCAAGTCTCCACGTGGCCGCGTAATCAGTCCGTCCAACGGGAGGTCGAACCACATCCGTTGTTCGTGCCTTCCGGTGGCATCCAGGATCCAATGCGCCTCCCGCGCGTACTGGGAGATTCCACGCAACAGTCGCTCGTCGGACCACCACATCAGTATCATTACGACCCGGCGACCCGGGTCCGACCGTCGAGATCCTCTTGCCATGTCCCAAAGTGATACAAGAAAGGCCGGTTCTGAGATAGTGAAAAGTGTCACAAGAGGTCAGGGTCGACCGCCAGTTATTTGGGTTGCAGTTATCAACCGGTTACACAACCGAATGACAAGCATTGATGAATATCTTGCGCGTGCGAGCCACCTGGTGCCGGCGCCGCATGTCCTGCCTCGGTTGATACCGTTGTTGAATGATCCCCAAGCAAACACCACCAAGATCGTTGAACTAATCTCGTACGATGCCTCCCTGACCGGCAACGTCTTGCGTCTGTGCAACAGCGCGTACTACACGCGGGGCGCACCCATGGACAGTGTTCTTCAAGCAGTTACACGCCTCGGATCACGGGAGGTATACCGCATTGTCGTGGCAGTAACGGGGGCGGCCTCGTTGTCGACTCAGACCAAAGGCTACAGCATTGAGTCGACAGGGCTGTGGACGCATTCGGTGGCCACAGCGTTGCTGGCCCAAGCGATTGCTGAAGACGTGGGCGAGGATGGGGACGTGGCCTTCACTGCAGGATTGTTGCATGATGTGGGCAAGATTGTCCTGTCGCCCCCGCTGGAGAATGTCTCCAAGGAATTCGCCGCGGAGACGGCAACTGTCCCGTCGGTGGTGTTCGCCGAACAGAAACTGCTCGGATGCGACCACGCACAAGTGGGCGGTCGCCTCATGGAGCGATGGAAACTGCCCGACAAGTTGGCCGCCGCGGTGGGCAACCACCACGATCCAACCGCCCCGGGTCATCACCAACATCTGGCCGCCTGTGTTTGTCTGGCCAATGCCCTGGCGTATTTCATGGGGCATGGATTCGGTCACCACACACTTTCGCTGAGCGGACGCGATCAGGCATCCGCCATTTTGAACGTGTCTATGGATCGGCTGCCGAAGTATGTAGACCAGTGCTTCGAAAAGCTTCGTGCCGTCAAGGGGCTGTACAATCTGAAGGTATAACGCCCAGGCGGATGACCTATGGGTGGCCAACAACCAAACATGCCGAAGCCGTTGCCTGACCTTGAGAGATGCCGTACGGACGACATGTTGTCACCCACCATCATGATATGCCTGGTGGACCATCCTGAAAAGTGTCCCTTCGTGAGGGAATTTGGGGAGAGGAACTTTTGCCGACACCCGGACAGGAAGAAGTTCTTGGCTCCGAGGAAGCCAAAGTAAGGAATTCACATGTGCATGGCCGGCGGGATGCACATGGACGTATCGCGACTGGCGCTTTGGTCCGCAATGGAGAGGTTGCTGAATATACAGTAAAAGCGTCACAAGGAGTGGCACAGCACAACACTTGGCCGCAAACGGCCGCAGTGCCTCGTCGGTCGTCATTGAAGGTGTCGGGGCGCATGCCGAGAGAACGCCCCTGAATATTAGCGAACGTCATGTCGTGTCAGTCGATAACACGAGTGATCACGATGGGATAGCTGGCCGTAGTGACGGGGGGGCCGAAGCCGTCTCGTGACAGGTATCAGGCATGACGGGCGCTTTGAAATCGCTGGTCGAATCTCAACCGGTTGGGGCACAGGAGCAATTAGGCCGGTCGGGAAGGTCTGTCGTTCTGACTTCGTGTGTTTCTCGCTATCAGGGTCGCTGAGTTCTACGTGTTTGCAGGAAGGCTACGAGATCGTTGATTTCCGCCGGCTTCAGCATGGTGCCGAATGCCGGCATGTTCACGCCGCCGTTGACGATGCGGATGATTATGTCGTTCTTCGTGAGTTTATCCGCAACGTAGGTAAGATCCGGGCCTCGGCGACCACCGTGGCCTTCGATGAGATGGCAGTTCAGACAGGCCTTTTCTTGAAATAGTCGCGCGCCGTCGAATGCCGGGCCGCTCGTGGCGCCGACGATTTCCGGCGTCAAGGGCACGGGATCAAAATTGGGTGACCAAGGGGATCGGGCGCCGGCGATCCAGAGCGAGCCGATAGTGATCACGCTCAATATCACGACGGCAATGCACCACGGGCGGCGCGACGGCGCGCGTTCTCCCCGATTGTTCAGGAGGGGGCCAAATAACAGGAAAATTCCTATCACGACCGGCGCGAGGATCATGACATAGCCTTCGATACGCGGAGGAATCAATGCAAGCACGGCGAAATACCAGAGCAGATACCAGTCAGGGCGTGGGTCGGCCTTCAAAAGACTCGGGTCGGGCGGTTTGTCCAGTATCGGTGGCCCGACCAGCAACGCCAGCAGAACGATGACGATAATCAGGCCGGTGCCGAACACGAAGTCACGCCACGCGCCGTCAGGCCAGAAAGGACGGCCGGTGTTCTCGATCAACTTCGCATATTCCTGGCGATAGGTTTTGGGATCGACAGGTTTGCCCTCCGCGGGTGGTTCGGAGATGCCGTGGCGCAAGACCAACCGCAGATGCAGCGCGACGAAAAGAAATAGGAACGCAGGAACGAGAAACACATGGATCGCGAAAAAACGGCTCAGGGTCGCGCCACCGATGGTGTTCCCACCGAGGATGAACCGCGCCAGCCAATTGCCGATCAACGGAACGCGCCCGGCTTGTTCCGCGGCTACGACCACCGACCATGTGGCATTCTGGTCCCAGCGCAGCAACTGGCCGGTAAACCCCATCACCAGTGTGAAACCGAGCAGCAGTACCCCGGTCGCCCAGTTCATTTCGCGGGGAAACTTGTAGGACCCGAAGAGGAACGTCTGCGCCATGTGAGCGCCCACCATTAACACCATTGCGGAAGCGCCAAAGTAATGCAACCCACGCAGGAAATTGCCAAATGGAGCGTCCTTGGTAATGAATACGAGTGTTTCGTAGGCCTGGGAGGACGAGGAGACATACGAGAAGGCCAGCGCCACGCCAGTCACCACCTGAATGACGAAAGCCGCCAGCGTCGCGCTTCCGAAGACATACCACCAACCGGCGTCGCGCGGCACCAGGTGATTCATCGACGGCCGGATCAACTCGACAATGCCCAACCGATCATCGATGAATTTCCACACTTGTTGAAGTAGGCGCGTCATAGCTTGGTCGTAATCGGGATTGGGGCGGCTTTGATCTCAACCCGGTCGTTCGCGATGCGGACTTCGAAGCGAACGAGCGGCTTCGGCGGCGGGCCGGCGGCGACGGTGCCGTCCTTGTAGTAAATGCCGCCGTGGCACGGACACATGAAGAGCTCAGCGTCCGGCAACCAACGGACCGGGCAACCCATGTGGGTGCAGTTGACAGAGAAGGCGGTGAATTGCCCGTTGCCCTCCCGTCGGAGCCAGGCTGCACCTTTCGCGGTGATGCCCGCCCACGGCAGTGGCGAGGGATCCGGAAACGGGACGCTGACCGTCCTGCCGATCACGAAATCATCGGTCTTGCCGACGGAAACCCAAGTATCCTTCACCTTGCGAAACAGCGGTGCGATCACGAATCCGACAACGGGCACGCCCAACAGCGCAGCACACAGGCCGGCGAGGGCGACCGAGAGTCTTTCGAGAAAACGGCGTCGCGTGATCTCCTCCGCCGTGGGCGTGTGGGCCAATTGAGGATGGTTATCGGTGCTTCCGTTCATGGCGAATTTCAACGATCCATCCGGCCAGCGCCGCGACGAAAAGACCTATGCCGGCGAGGAGGATGACCCATGAGGTGATCAGGCCCCAGAAGATGAAAGTCGTTCCCATCGCCAATCCGGCAGGGAAATAGGTGGGGCGCGGAAGAGTTTCCTGCGGGAGCGGCTCCCAGCCTGCGTGCGTTGTCGGCTTCTCGTCGTTCATTATATCCTTTCTGCTGCCGGGTTTGCGGTCTGCGCGAACCAGCGCGCAAATTGAGCGAAGATCGCACTCAAATAGATCAAGCACATCGGCACCCACATGAGCAGCCCCCCGACTTGCTGGTCTTGTTCCGGCGTGAAACCCCAGTCTGTGCGAATGGTTCGCAGCATCCCGAGACGGTCCGTTGGCGGCATCGTATAAATTGAACAGACCGTGACCGGCGAGAATGTGATGATGATCCCGAGCACGCTGCAGGTGACGCATGCGCTGAACAGGTATAATACCGCCCCGGGTGGCGAGAGGCGCTCTTCCTCCCGCGGCGCAAGAATTTGCCGCCAGAATACGCTGCCGAGGGCAAGCAGCGACACGGTTTGCAGCGTGTGGATCGGACGCGAGGAAACCGCCGCGTTGCACAGCGCCGGCTCGTGCCAGAACCACATCGCGCCGACTCCAGCGACCCAGCCCACGAGCGGATGCGCGAAGACGCGCGGACCCACCACCAATGAGAGATGTCGCGGCAGGCTGAGCAGCAAGAAAGCCGGCACGATCAGCAACAGTAGAATGTGCTGCGCCATGTGCGCGCTGAACAGGTAACCGTCGGCGAGCGTATTGAGCGGCGAAAGCAGCGTGAGCAGAAGCACGCCCAACGCCGCCGCGAACCAGCCCATACGGCAATGGCCACGAAACGCGCCGACATAGATCACCAGCGCAGCGGCACTTGTTAGAAGTACCGCTGGATTCCATGTCCAGCCGGAGAGTAAGAATTGCTCGGTAGTCATCGGAAATATGGCAGAAGGTAGACGACGGCCAACACCAAAACCCAGACGGCATCAACGAAATGCCAGTAAAGCCCGACCGCCTTGAGCGTGGGCGAACCACCGTGTTTGAAGTCGCCGGCCAGCCCCAGCCCGAGCACGATGAGAAGCGCGATCAAGCCGACACAAACGTGCAAGCCGTGGAAGCCGGTGAGTGTGAAAAACGTTGTGGCGAACAGATTCGAGCTCACACGCACACCGCTCTGGAACAATCCCCAATACTCGATTCCCTGGCCGACGATGAAGACGCCGCCGAGCAGGATCGTTGCTGCGAGCCAGCCCGCCATCGCGCGTTGCCTGCCGTTGTGGAGGTTGGCTTCCGAACGCCAGATCGTGAAGCTGCTCGCGAACAAGCAAAGACTGAAGATGCCGGTCTTAAGCAGGTGTAGATCGTGCGTGCCCGGTCCAGGTTGCGGCCTCGCGTTGTAAAAGAGATAGGCGAGTATCAGCACGCCAAAGAAGCCGGCCTCGGAAATGATGAATGCGATGACGCTGGCCTCGTTTTTCTCCGGGCAAGAGGTGTCGGCCTGCCATGTCGTGCCGACCATTGGATCGGGGCGACCGGGGTTTGAGTCGTCCCAGAGGGGGCGCCGGCTGCGGATCGGCGGCAACTCGTGGAAGTTTTCGGAGGGCGGTGGCGAGGTAGCCGCCCATTCCAACGTCCAGGCGTGCCAGGGATTGTCGCCGGCGCGTTTGCCGCGCAGAAGGCTGGAGACCAGGTTCCACACGAATAACAGCGATGCGGCGGCCATGAAAAATGCGCCGATGGTCGAGGTTAGGTTCATCCAGCCCCATCCCGGCAGATCGGGATAGGTATAAACGCGACGCGGCATGCCGGCCAATCCGAGGAAATGTTGGATGATGAACGTCAGATTGAAGCCAATCGTCATCAGCCAGAACGTCCATTTCCCCAGCCGCTCCGAGAGCATTCGGCCGCTCATTTTCGGAAACCAGTAATGCAGTGCCCCGAGAATCGCGAACACGATCAAGCCGACAAAAACAAAGTGAAAGTGCGCGACCAGATAATAACTGTTCTTGGTCTGCCAATCGAGCGCGGCGACCGCGTGACTGATCCCCGTCAGCCCGGCGAGGAGAAATTGAACGAGCGCCGCAACGCAAAAGAGCATCGGCGTGTCCAATCGGATCCGTCCGCCGATCATTGTCGCGCTCCAATTAAGCACTTTCACTCCGGTCGGGATCGCGATCAGCATGCTCGAGGCGACAAAAAACAGGTCGACGGTATGCCCAAGCCCAACGGTAAACATGTGATGCGCCCACACGAGCAAGCTCAGAAATGCGATCGCGACCGTCGATCCGGCGACGAACTCGTAGCCGAAGATCGGCTTGCGCGAAAACACCGGGATAACCTCCGATAGAATTCCGAACGCCGGAATCGCGACGATGTAGACTTCCGGATGGCCGAATGCCCAGAAGATGTGCTGCCACATGATTGCCGAGCCGCCGCCGGGCGGAAGGAAGAAGTGCGCGTTGAGGCGCCTGTCGATGAGCAGCATGACCAGGCCCGCGTTGAGCACCGGTAGCGCAAGGATGACGAGGAAGGAATTGACAAAGATCATCCAGGAGAAAAGCGGCAGTCGTCGCAGCGTCATATGCGGTGCGCGCTGGGTGAGCACGGTGACGAGGAGATTGATCGACGTGCTGACAGACCCGATGCCGAGGACGAGCAACGCCAGCGCCCAGTAGTCCACGCCCAGTTGCGAGGAGTACGGTGTCTCGCTCAGCGGGGCATACGCGAACCAGCCGACCGCCGGCGCGCCGCCCGCGAGAAGGCTGAAATGCAGCAGAATGCCGCCAAAGGGCACGAGCCAGAAACCAAACGCATTGAGGCGCGGGAACGCCATGTCCCGTGCGCCGATTTGCAGGGGCACGAAATAGTTGGCCAGACCGAAGAGCGCCGGCATCGCCACGAGGAAGATCATGGTGGTCCCGTGCATCGTGAACAGCATGTTGTAGGTGTCCGGATTCAGGAGGGTGTTGTTCGGCACGGCGAGTTGGAGCCGGATGAACAAGGCCTCGATGCCGCCGATGATGAAGAAAACCAGTGCCGTAACCATATACAAAATGCCGATGCGCTTGTGGTCCACGGTGGACAGCCACGCCATTTTCCAGTGTTCCCTTTGCTCGGCTGTCAGAAGGCCGGCGCGATCGAGGACTGTGGCGATTTCGCTCATTGCAACGTCTCAAGGTAATCGACGAGTTGCGTCAGCTGTTCGTTGGAGAATTTGAAGTCCGGCATCTTCACACCCGGCTTGACCTGTTGAGGGTTCGCCAGCCAACGGCGGAGGTTTTCCGGCGTGTTATCGGCGATCCCGGCCCCGAGTTGTCGGCGGCTCGCGAAATGTGTCAGATCAGGGCCGACCCGCGCAGCGGCCGCGGTCCCGTTGATCGCATGACAGCTCACACAGACCATCTGCCGGAAAAGTGCGAGCCCTTTCACCGCAGAATCGTTCACCGGCATCACCGCCGGCCGCCGCTGCGCCGTTTCCCAAGCGGCGAACTCCGCTTCCGGCTCGGCAACGATCAGGCAATGCATCCAGGCGTGCTGGGTTCCGCAGAATTCCGAGCAGATGCCGAGATAGGTCCCGGGCCTGTCGGCTTGCAGCCAGATGTGATTCGGATGCCCGGGGACGGTCGTAATCTTTCGCGCCAGTTCGGGCACCCAGAATTCGTGCAGGACGTCGGTCGATTCAAGCCGCACTGACATTGCTTTGCCTACTGGAATGTGAAATTCATTGGCCACCACCAGGCCCGATTTTGGGTACCGCGCCTCCCACCACCATTGATGACCGGTTACGACAAGGTCTGGCTCCGTCGCGGGTGGCGGATCGGACAAGGTCATCGTACGTCCCGTGAGCGCAAACAGTGCCACAACAATCAGGCACGGAATCACCGTCCAGACAATCTCGATCGTGTGGTTGCCCGCAAGCTGATGGGGATCCGGTTCGCCTTCGCGCCAGCGGAAGCGCAGGAGCGCGTAAACGATGATTCCGGCGACGATGACGAAAATGATCGCCAGGATAATGCCCGACACGATGCCCAGATCGAAAATCGAGCGGGCTTGAGGCGAGTCGGGATTCAACACTCGCAGGACAGCGCCAAACAGCGGAAACAAATGTGGGCTATCCAGTTTCAACATGACGAAGTTCCGGCCCGGAGCGCTTTCGTGTTTGACAACAGCACCGCGAGGGTTGTGCGACCAGTTTGAAAGCAATTCGACCTCAGTCCCCGCCAGGCTCTCCGCGGCGGGACTCTGAGGCAACAGCCGGTCAAACTCGGACGGAGAGTTGGCTCTCATACGCATTTCGTCGTATCCTTTTTGAGCAACTACGAAACGGCTCCTCCTGGCACGGTATGACTGTGCTCGGTAGCAAATCTTTCTCACGCCCTCTGCGATTGACATTAATTAGAGCCGTCTTTTTGTAAAAAGCAAGTGAGATGCGGATCCGGTGGTCCGTCGTATAGTGGTTCGGTTGCGATTCGCGGGAAACAGATTCAGTATTTGTCTTCGTGGCAATTCTCAGCCGTATCGTGTCGGCCGCCAGAGATCGCGGCCAAAAGGAATCTACCAATGAAGTGCGGGCTTTTCACATTCCAGTACCATGTGAATCATCCCAGCTGGTGACGTCGTATGTCGGGTTGAGGTTTGCAATTTGGTGGTAAAGCTTTGCGATGCGCAGTTCACGCACTTCCTTCGCCAACTCAACAACATGACGGCATGTCGTGAGGTCGCCCCGGCGCCATGGCTGTGTTGATGCGCGCCTCGGAGTCGTTTGGGATGATTCTCCCCTGGGTCTCACGAAGCGCCTTCGATACCGGAAGGGCAGGAATATTTCCTAGTCGAAACCGGTGGGTCGACCACTTGCTTTCTTTAAGACAGTCGCTTAATCTGGTGCGGGTCGCAAAGGGCTTGGAGATGAATTGGTGCCGAGCGCCACTCCTCGCCGGTTCTTGGATAGGGCAATACAACAGAACTGGTATCAGGCATTCAAACCATCTCAGGTTTGAGCTTGATGGGCTGTCTGCCCGATGCACCGGACATCTAAAGGGCGCTTGCACGTCGACAATCGCTTCGAGTTCGAATCGCGTGTGAGTAATGGCGTAACCGTTCTGCGTGGAGGTGAAAACATGACCGAGCCCCGCAAATCGAGAAATGACTCTCCTCAAGAAGTTTCAATTCTGGTTGGCGCGGCTCCTCTGGAGTCGATTCTCTGTACAGAGGAGTTGCGTCGTCGCCCATCGCGTCCACCCGGTTACGAGAAGGAGAACCAGGCGCTCGACAGTGGGCTCACTGCGCCGTTTACGTTACACACGATCCCTGAAGCCACACTTAAGCTGGCCGATTGCGGTGAATTCGGTTCGATCATGTCCGCTGACGGTGGCGACTGCGAAGAGCTTATCAGCGCATTCGCCAGGGCCGGCATCAACGTGGATGCGTCGGCGGCAGAACTTCGGGACGAAAGCGCGAAGTCGTTCGTGAAATCGTGGAATGATCTGATAACAGGTGATCGATTCCAAGGGCAGCGCGCTCCGGCGGGCCACATAACGAAGTGAGGCATGCCATGAACATACTGGTCATTGATGTAGGTGGAACTCACGTGAAGGTCTTGGCCACTGGTCAAGACGCCAAGCGCGAGTTTGTTTCCGGACCAACGCTGACACCAAAGCGGATGGTCTCCGAAGTTCGGAAACTCGTGGCTGACTGGAAGTATGATGTCGTATCCATCGGTTACCCGGGACCAGTACTGCGAAATCGCCCCATTTCGGAACCATGGAATTTGGGAAAAGGGTGGGCAGGGTTCAACTTTGAGGCTGCATTCAGACGTCCCGTCAAGGTCGTAAACGATGCGGCCATGCAAGCCCTGGGAAGCTACCGCAAAGGGAAGATGCTTTTCTTGGGGCTCGGCACAGGGCTCGGGACCGCCCTGGTGGTTGATGGAACAGTCGAGCCCATGGAGCTTGGACATCTTCCCTACAAAAAGGGCACATACGAAGATTA
>DATJWQ010000043.1:0-44634 GCA_035501175.1 Verrucomicrobiia bacterium
T
Source organism: Verrucomicrobiia bacterium (assembly GCA_035501175.1). Lineage (GTDB taxonomy): Bacteria > Verrucomicrobiota > Verrucomicrobiia > Palsa-1439 > Palsa-1439 > Palsa-1439. Next base: position 2 of record DATJWQ010000043.1, read on the forward strand.
TCGCCCAAGGGCTGGACGGGTCCAAAGACGGTCGACGGGCTGCAGATCGAGGGCACCTTTCGGGCACATCAAGTGCCGATCTCCGATCCTGCGGCCCATCCCGAGCATCTCAAACTCCTGGAGGACTGGCTCAGAAGCTATCGCCCGCAGGAGCTCTTCGACAGCCAAGGTCAACTGAAGCCCGAACTTGCCGAGCTGGCACCTAACGGTCAACGCCGCATGGGTGCGAATCCGCACGCCAACGGGGGCATATTCCTGAGAGATCTGCGCATGCCCGACTTTCGGGAGTACGCAGTCGCCGTGCCGTCGCCGGGAGCGGGTGGTATCGGCGACACGCATGTGCTTGGAAGTTTTTTGCGCGATGTCTTGAAGCTGAACAAGGAGCGGCGAATCTTTCGCATCTTTGGCCCCGACGAGACCATCTCGAACGGCCTGGAGGCGGTCTTCCAGGTGACCCAGCGCCAGTGGGACGCAGCGACACAATCGAATGATGAGTTTCTCGCCCCGACGGGAGGCGTCATCGAGATGCTGAGCGAACATCAGTGTCAAGGATGGCTGGAGGGCTACCTGCTGACCGGGCGGCACGGTCTGTTCAACTGCTACGAAGCCTTCATTCACATCGTGGATTCGATGTTCAACCAGCATGCCAAGTGGCTGAAGGTCACGGCGGGATTGTCGTGGCGGCGCAAGATCGCCTCGTTGAACTACCTGCTCGCCTCGCACGTGTGGCGGCAGGACCACAACGGGTTCACGCACCAGGATCCCGGCTTTATCGACCACGTTGTAAACAAGAAGGCGGAGATCGTGCGCGTCTATCTTCCGCCGGATGCGAATTGTCTGCTGTCGGTGATGGACCACTGTCTGCGCAGCCGGCACTATGTGAACGTCGTGGTGGCGGGCAAACATCCGGCGCCGCAGTGGTTGTCGATGGACGCGGCGGTGGAACATTGCACCAAGGGGATCGGGATCTGGGAATGGGCCAGCAACGATCGCGGGACCGAGCCGGAGGTGGTGATGGCCTGCGCCGGGGACGTGCCGACACTGGAGACGCTGGCGGCGGTTTCGATTCTTCGGCAGAACCTGCCGGAGTTGAGGATTCGGGTGGTGAACGTCGTTGATTTGATGAAGCTGGAGCCGCAGTCGGAGCATCCGCACGGCTTGAGCGACGAGGATTTCGATTCCTTGTTCACGAAGGACAAGCCGGTCATCTTCGCGTTTCATGGATATCCGTGGTTGATTCATCGGCTGACGTACCGCCGGACGAATCATCACAACCTGCACGTGCGCGGGTACAAGGAAGAAGGCACGATCACCACGGCCTTCGACATGACCGTGCTGAACGATCTGGACCGGTTTCACCTGGTGCAGGACGTGGTGGACCGGTTGCCGCGATTGCGGGCGAAGGGCGCCTACCTGAAACAGATGCTTCAGGACAAACTCATCGAGCACAAGGAGTACATTGGCCGGCACGGGCAGGACATGCCGGAGATTCGCAACTGGAAATGGAAGGTCTCATAAACACGCCCCATCCACAGACTGCCTGTTTCTCGATGGATATCACCCTGGACCCGGCGATGCCGACGCACAGCGGCGGCCCGGGCGTGAGTCAGAAATGCCGGTTCGCGGCCAGGGCTCCCTGTGGCGGCTAGGGGACCAACGTTGGTTTTTGTCCCAGGATTTTGCCCTTGAGGGCAACCACATCCATGGCCGTACCGGTGGTGACCAACGACAGACTTGTTCCCATCGCGTCGCCGATGCCAACCAATTTCAGCTTCGAGGCGTTGCCCCTGGTGGTAAAGGTGCCGACGATCAGGTTCGTAAGCACGCGGCCGTTGGACAGCGTGACCATCCCCGTGCCGGAGAGTTTGTCGCCGCTCGCGGCAATGTCGTTTTCCAGAGTCCAATCGCCGGTCATGCCGGCCGGCAGGTCGGCTGGTTCAGTCCCCGAAAGAGTCGTGCACTTGACGCCTTTTATGTTTTTGGGACAGATCTCCTGTTTGCCGGTGTTCAATACGGTCAATGTCGACGGATCGATCGTGGCGATGCTGCCGCCCTTGACGGTTGCCGTGTAGTCGACGCCATCGAACACACCGGTGGCCACACCAGAAGTGATCTTCAGAGCCGCGCCGGTGACCCCGTGCTTGACGAACACTTTTCCGGTAAAGGGCGCGTGGATGTACGTCTTTTCGCCGCCATCGATCAGCGACTCCGTTCGCGTGCCGGTGACCAGGCCCGAGGCTTCGTTCGTGATGACGACGGTGAGATTGTCGGTTGCGCCGTCGACCAGGCTCGTGTTCGTGTAGGTGCCGGTCGTATCCCAGATGGGAAGGTTGGTGAACACATACCCGAACGCGCCGGTGGGCGCCTGGGCTCGGGCCCGATTCGCCGCCAATGCCACCACAAGCGCGACGATTGCTGCGACTGCAAACGGCCTGCCAAAGAAAGATGTTTTCATGCTTCTCCCCTCACTATGTGTCCTGGGCATCTACAAGCCCAACGTGCCCGCCTTTTTTCCAGACTGGGGATTTCGGCGTGGCTACCGCCACACCACAAATCGCCGCGACTCCGATGAGCCGTACAATAGAAAACATCCCGGCGATTGCAAGTGAAACATTACCCGGACGAAAGACCCGCGCGGGGTACCGGAGTCAGACCCGTGCCGATGACGGATTCGGGGTGAGGATGGGTTCGTCCGGGCGAGCGCGCTACGACGAAAGACGGCATCGGGAGCTCGCGGAGGTTTCCGCCCATCCCGCGTTTTCTTATGGCTTGACCCTCGCAAAGAACAGCCGTATGTAGGTTTCGAAAGCTGATCCAATCTACTCATTCAAAGGAGGATGAAATGAAGAGTCGTCTATCTGGTATTGTATTGTGTGCCGCATTGCTTGGGTTGGCCCTGGGTTCAGGGCGCGCGATCGCCGCTGACGCGCCGAACAAGTTCGACCAGGCCAAGAAGCACGACATCGAGTTTACGGGCTCGATCACGGCCATTGACACCAACGCTCCCTCCGTGACCGTCAACAGCAAGGAGAAGGGCCCGATGACGTTGTCCGTGGCCAGCGACTGCATGTTTTTCGTCAAACACAAGAAGGGCGCCGCGGCGTTGTCGGATTTCAAGGTCGGCGAGGAAGTCCACGTGTTGTATAAGCAGTCGGGCAGTGCGATGGTGTGCGACAGCATGTGGGAGCCCGGCTCCAATGCGGCGGAAAAAGAGCACAAAGTTCAGAAGGGAAGTTCGGGGCAGTAGGTTCTACTGGCCTACCGAGTCACGTACTGTAAAAGCAACGGGCGCGGAGGAGCACATGCTTCTCCGCGCCTGATTTTTTACAATCGGCGTACTCGTGGGCCGGACCAAGCGTCCCGGTCATCACCGCGCGAGTGAGCCCATCGGGTCCCATGGGGGCAGGACGATCGGGGGCAGTTTCAGGGCGTTGCGCAGGGGCGCGGGCAGCGCGCTTTTGCGCACGGCGATCTCGAACATGAATTCGTTGAACCAGGAATCGTTCATCACGAAGAACCCCTTGCGACCGGATTTCTCTTCGCCCCAACTGTTCTCGACGCGCCAGCGGCGCGGGCGATTGTTGACGACGTCGACGCCCGTGAACAGCATGGCGTGGGTCATGGCGGTCTGGTGGTAGAGGAGCCGGTCGGCCTTGGTCAGCGTGAAGTCCGTGTCGTAGACGGCCTCGTACTCGTAGAGCTTCTTGTCCCAGAGGCCGAGGTCGCGGCGCATCATTTTGCCGACATCGCAGCCCATCCAGACGGGCTCGCCCTTCATGATGCTGCGCATGGTGAGTTTCTTCATGAGATCGACGTCGACATTGAGGTAGAGCACGATGCCACCCCCGACGACGTTGCCGAGGTGCTGGACGGTGTAGGTGCGATTGCGGGGACTGGTCGGGCGCGGGTCGTGGACGAGGCAGACGTATTCGTCGAGGGGCAGCGTGATATATTTGCGGGCGAATTGCTGCGGGGTCATCTCCCCGTCGCGATGAAATCTCCTGCTCTTGTCGTTCCATTGCCAATCGAATTTTTGGGGAGGAGTTCCCAGGTGAATGCAGAGGATGCGGTGGACGACCGCGAGTATCTCCCGTTTGGCGGCGCGGGTCCGCGCGGGCGAAGCGCCTCTCGTCCGAAGGTCGCGGAGGGTTTTGGCGCCTTCGCGCAGTTTGTTCAGAAGGATGCTGTTCATGCGCCCGGTGTTGGACGAGCTTTCCGTCTCGGGCATCAACGCTTTCGGGACGAGGCCGTGTTTGCGGACGATGTTGGCGAACATGTTCCACTGACCGCCGTCGTTGAGCGGCTCGGTGAGCAGGAAGGCAACGACGCGGTCGTCCACGGGACGGTTGGCGGTCTCGATGATGGATTCGAGGAAATAATTCGCGCGCTCGAGCTTGTCCCAGAACAATGTGTAATTCTGGCTGAACTCGAAATCCTTGAGCTTCATTTTCTTCATCGCGCCGACGCGGAACAGATTCAGGCCCGCGAACATCCAGCACCGGCCGGACATTTTCTGATGCGTCACGGCCCAATCATCGAGCCAGTGGGAGAAGGTGAAATCGGTATTGGTGATGACGCTGCGGTTCAGCGCCACGTCGTCGACCGGCGTCTGGGTGACAGCGTTCATCGCGAGTTTGTAAGCGGGATTGGCGTCGAACCCGCGTCGCAGCTCGGTCAACAACTGCGGAGTCAAAGGTCCGTCCGCGGAGGAGTATGCGGAACGCGGCGAGTGGGATTCGCGGCCGGGTTTGCTTCGCTGGTGCTTTGGGATACGCGCGATGGTTGAAATCATGGGACGTTACCTCTTTCTCCAGTGCTTGAGAGCGAACGGTACACCGGGAGGGGCAGTGCGGTCAAACTCGCAAGGCGGTGTGTTCGCGAGGCGAAGCGCGGGGCGCAGGTTTACGGAGGGGGTACGCCCGGAGAGATTCGAACTCTCAGCCTTTGGCTCCAGAGGCCAACGGTCTATCCGGTGGAGCTACCCACAGATGCCCCCGGTTCCCACACAACCCATCGCGGGCCTGAACGACTCGATTTCAATTCAGGATGCTCCCTGAACAAGCGGGGCTGGGATCCGGCCGTTATTTCACTTCATACGCGGTGAGCAGATGGGTCTCGGTATTGTGGTATTCCTGCCCGTCGGGCGCGGGATTGGTACGATAGATTTCCATTTTGACCAGGCCGCCCGGAACTTCATCGCAAAACCATTTCTTCGTTTGGATACTTTTCTGTCCGCTGCCGTCCGCTGCATTCGCAGTAAACTTGGGCGTCTCATAGACTTTGCATTTGAACGTCTTTCCCATCGCACTGACATCTTCTTCCCCCACCTGCTTCATAACGCCGTCACTCATGGTGGCTGGTACGGGCCGGGGTTTGTTCGTGGGCGACGGAGTGCCCGTCACAACCATGACTTTGTCGCTGTCGACTTCCGCCAAGGTTGTTGGTTGGGCAGTGCCTCCTCCAGAGCCCCTTAGATATCCGCCTCCGCCCGCGCCTTTTACGGTCAACGTACTGGACGACCCGACCTTGAAGCTTGCCCAGCCTTTATATTCCGGGTTGTCCACCTGGCCGGCGCGCAACGGCGCCGCCGAAACCATAATCGCAACCATTGCCAGTACTACAGAACCTGTTGAATGACGCATCCGAGTTCTCCTTGATCGGGGTTGACTTGTTTGACCGAATTTCTTCCATTGCTGAATCGGCGTTCGCTCATCGAGCGAGGCCGGCATTCGATCGTTGTTGTCCGCAATTATCACAAATCGCATGATGCCCATCCCGTCACTTCGCCCCGGCCTGTGTGACGGTGAACGTCTGACCGTCGACGGTGATCGAACCGACCACAACGGTGGTGTTGGTGTTGGCCGGAACGGTGTAGGTGACCGCTCCCTTGCCCGTGCCGCTGGCGCCGCTCGTGATGGTGATGAACGAATCGTTGCTGACGGCGGTCCAGTCACAATCGCCGAGGTTGGGCGTCACCTTAATGGTGCCGGTGCCGCCGGTGGCCTTCAGTTTTCCGGCTTTGGGGCTGAGTTTGAAGGTGCATCCGCCGGCGGCCTGATTGACCGTGAAAGTCTCGCCCGCAATCGTCATCGTGCCCGTCAGGGCAGTGGTGTTGGTGTTGCCGGGGACGGAGTAGACGACCTTGCCGCTGCCGGTGCCACTGGCGCCGGAGGTAATGGTAATGAACGGATCGTTGCTCACGGCGGACCAGGCGCAGTCGGCACTCTTGGTTTTCACGCTGACGGTTTTCGAGCCGCCTTTTGCGGTCAGGGTTATGCTGGTTTTAGTGCCGATTGAAAACGTACAGTTGGTGCTGCCGGTGCCGCCGCCGCTGCCGATAGCGAGTTTGAACACGACACCGCAGCCGCCGGCGCCGCAATTCGCGCTTGTCCCGCCTCCCGCGGCCGTCCCGTAGAAATCGCCGTCACTGCCGAGCACGAGCCCGGCTTCCGGCCCGATACCATCGGCGGCGCCAAGACCGACGACGTAGGGAATGGCGTAAAGATTCGTGAAAGCGCCGCTGGGACTGATCCGAAAGACGTTGCCGTACCCGGGCCCGCCTCCAAAGGTTGTCCCATAGAAATTGCTGTCGCTGCCCTGCACCAGCGCGCCAGCGAGATCGGCCCCGTCGGGGTTTTCATGAAAGGAGTGAAGATCCGTCTCGATGCCCTCCGGTGTGATCTGAAACACGGTGCCGCAGCCGAACTCGCAAGCACCGCCCGATCCGCCCGCCCAGGTTGTTCCGTAAAAATTGCCATCGCTCCCCTCTACCAGGGCGGCTCGTGGCCAGCTTCCGTCGTTGGGATAACCGCCAAAGGAATACAGGTTGGAGTAGCTGCCGTCGGGACTGATTCGGAAAACGGTGCCGCAGCCAGGGCCGCCGCAATTCGTGCTCGACCCGCCGAAGTACGTCGTGCCGTAGAAATTCCCGTCGCTGCCCAGTACCAGCCCGGCTTGCGGTTGGGCCCCATCGTGCGGGGGGCCGGCGAAGGAGTACAGAATCGTTTCGACGCCGTCGGGAGTGATCTCGAACACCGTGCCATTGAGGTTCGTCCCGCCGGCACCGGTCGTTCCGTAGAAATTGCCGTTGGTGCCCTGGACGAGGGCGCCATAGGGGCTGCCGGCGTCGAGGTGGTAGGTGCCGAAGGAGTAAAGGCTCGTGTACGTGCCGCTGGGGCTGATTCGAAACACGGTACCCACGCCGTGCGCGACGTCATTTGTGCCCGCCCCGCCGGAAATGGTCGTGCCGTAGAAGTTGCTGTCGGTGCCCTGCACCAACCCGGCCCATGGAGCGGTCCCATCAGGGGAAGGGCCAAAGGAATGGAGATTCGTGTAGGTGCCGTCGGAGCCAACCCGAAACACGGTGCCGGAGTCGCTCGTCCCGCCGAGACGGGTCGTGCCGTAAAAATTGCTGTCGCTGCCCTGGACCAGGCCGGAGACTGGATCGAATCCATCGGGGGAGCCGGTAAAGGAGTGAAGAACAGTCTCTGTCACCGTCTGCGCATGGGCAGTGAACGTTTGAGCGACCGCAACGGCCAGGGCAATGACCAATGGAATGCGAAATGTTCTCATGGTTCTTCCTCCTTAAGGTTGTGTGGATGCGAGTTGCCGGGGGGGCGGAACGGAACGCCATTGGTGGATGGGCACAGGGGTAGGCCTGGTTGGATTTCAACCGCGTTGCGGTGCGACCCGCGCCACGTGTTCAACTTCACTCTGGCAGCAATTCTGAAGGGAAATACGGGAGCGAACTCCCCGAGACGCCAGCCTCGCTATTTCTCTACAGGCGGTAGTATGCCAGAGATTCGCCGGGAAGTCCAGCAAGTACGGGTTTCCAGAGCCTCTGCTCCCGCGGATTTTCGGCCACACAGTTTAAGGGTCAAGGCAATCTCGTGCGGTCAGAAAATTGTTTTTCTGACATGCACTACCGGGTGGTGACGGACGCGCCGTGCTCCCCGTCCTGCCGCGCTCCGTCCCGTTTTTCAAGTGTTCAAGAGTTGCCCCCTCCGACTGGTTGGCAAATGAGTGCTATTTATGGGTGGTGTCACCTCGACTTCACACAGTGAAGCGGTCTGTACCGAATCTTACTGTGCGCGTGTCCGGCCTCAGAAACACCACGAATTCAAAACTCCCTGAAGGCGCAGCTTTGCCGTATACAAGATTCAGATCAACATCGATAGTGTCGGCCTTCGCTGAAAACCGGATGTCCCGGACAGCCAAGGCACTGTGCATGACCAAACCCGATAAGCGGATCCCGCCACCGTTGGTAAGCACTTCCGCCTTAAAGTCTACGATGTCGCTATATTTCGCCCGTCTCACGCACAGCGCATCGGTAGCTGCCCAAACCACCGCCAAAATGGCCAGAACTTGCAGAAAATAGAAACAGCTCTTTTTGAGGTTGCTCATCAGAAGGCCAGGTCTAGATATTCTGCATTTTCGCCAATGAGCTGATTGGCATCATCAACGATTGGAGTGGATGAAAATGGAGATTGCATCGCGGACGAGTCGCCTCAGTGTCTTCTCCGGTTGCTCTCGAACCGAGAAGTCAGAAACTCCTTCGGCATCTTTTCACCAGTCCGCTCAGCCTCATTACGGCAAACGTGCGGGCGAAAACCCTCAACGTCATAAGACGTCCAGCCGTGGGGAGTCCTGATGAGTTCAATTTCCTCACCGCACCTGAAACATTTTTTGATGGCACCGCCGCCCGACTTTTTCTTTTTGGGCATGTCGCTACTCTCCTGCTCTGTGCCGGACATAGTATGTTCCAGACTTTGAATATGGACAATCAGGAAGAGTTCTTCGCTGTAGTCCCCGCCGCCATAGCTGCCGCGGATCCGCTGTCCGCCATGTATGCTTGATAGCCCGAGTGAAACTCGCAACCCTTATGATTGCGACAGTGGGTAAAACTGCTCGACTCTTCGGGCGCGATCCTCTAATTCGTCAAATCGAGAAAATGATAGAAAACTTGGGCAAACCTCAAAAAAGTCGTCCGCCAAGGTGGTACGCCCGGAGAGATTTGAACTCTCAGCCTTTGGCTCCGGAGGCCAACGCTCTATCCAGTTGAGCTACGGGCGCACGCGGACAACATCGGGTAGCTTACTGGCGCGCGGCGCGGGGTTCAACCTCGAAAGCGGCATGGGGCGCGGGGCGAGAAATTGCTTGCCGGGACGGGGGCTGGCGACCATCCTAGCGGGGCATGAAACGCGTCGACGGTCGCCGTCCGAATGAGCTTCGCCCGGTCAAAATCCACCCGAATTACGTCAAGCAGGCGGCGGGATCGGCATTGATCGAGATGGGGGAGACGCGGGTGTTGTGCGCGGCGTCGGTCGAGGATGGCGTGCCGCGCTGGATGCGGGAGCAGGGCGTGAAGGGCGGCTGGATCACGGCGGAGTATTCGATGTTGCCGTATGCGACGGCGCCGCGGAAACCGCGCGAGGTGACGCGGGGGCGCGTGGAAGGGCGGACGCAGGAGATCCAGCGGCTGGTTGGGCGCGCGATGCGGTCGGTGACGGACATGGAGACGCTGGGCGAGCGGACGGTGTGGATTGATTGCGATGTGTTGCAGGCGGACGGCGGGACGCGGACGGCATCGATCACGGGGGCGTACGTGGCGGTGATGTTGGCGATGAAGAAATTGATGACGGACGGCGAATTGGCGGGATGTCCGGTGACGGCGGCGGTGGCGGCGATCAGCGTGGGGATTCTGGAGGGCGAGGCGCTGCTGGATTTGTGTTATGTGGAAGATTCGAAGGCGGCGGTGGACATGAACGTGGTGATGACGGACGCGGGGCAGTTCGTGGAGGTGCAGGGGACAGGCGAGGACGCGCCGTTCACGCAACGGCAGATGAACGCGATGCTGAAGCTGGCACGGGAAGGGATCGAGGAGTTGATGGCGATCCAGAAGAAGGTGCTGGAGTAGGCATCTCGTGAGATACCCCTCACCTTAATCCTCTGCCTGTGAGGGGAGAGGAGACGGAGACCACAGGAATGCCGGAGCTGCTTGGGGTCGCTCGATGGCGAGCGTCAAGATCTGCAGTCGCTTCACCGGCTTGTTTCATTGACGGCAATCCTCGATCGGCGAGGCGCTTTGGGCCGGCGCGCTGACAGCAGACACCAGGAGCGCGAGCGACACGGCCATCAAATTCGGTTTCACAAACGATCCTGTTGAAATGCCGAATTTACGGAACCAGACGCACGCGGTACAAGCGGCCGGGTGTGTTGGTGACCCCGCCCACATCAAGGTAGTTCGTCGTCGTGTCGCTACCGCCCGCGATGACGATGTTGCCACTGAGATTGGTGTAAGCGCCCGCAACACTGGCCGCCGTCTGCACCGCGTTGGTGACGCCGCCGTGAGTGCTCCACACGACGCGCACATTGTTGCTCTCCCGCAACGCGCTGACGATTCGAAATGCGGAGGCGGCGTTGGTCGGATCGGTACCGGTCAGAAACTCGGTCATGTTATTCTGGCCGTCGCCGTCGGGATCGGCGCCAGGGTCGGCGGCGGGATTATTATTCGTGCAGCCAAAATACTGGATCTGCCACGCGGCGAAGGTCACCGCGCCGGTCGTTTGAAAATACTGATTGCTGAGGGAATCGAAAGCGGCCTGTGTGAGCGCGGAGGTGGTGACGGCGCTGGTGTCGAAACGGACGGTGACGGGCGCATCGACAATGTTGGTCACTCCGCTTGTTTGGGGCGTGATACCCAATTCCCCGTCGATGAGATCGACCTCCTGGGTCGTCGAGCACGGATCGATCTGGACGATGAATTCCGTGCCACGAATGCCGAGATCGCCGGCGGGAACCTGGACGTGGACGCCGTCCGGGTTGTTGTGCCCGATCAGTCCCGAGGTGTACACGAACAGGCCGCGCAGGAAACTATAGTGAGCTGATCCCGCGTTGGTATCCGGGTCGTACACGTATTCATCGACTGTCAACTTTGCATTCTGGCCCAGGGTAAACTGCGTGTCGTCGATGGCCTGAACGCTGACGCTCTGACCCGCGCCTGTTTCGATTACGTCACCCATCTCAAGCCCCTGGGCGGGTTGGAGCGGTCCGGAAGAGCCGTCGGGGTGGGTCACGGTAGCCCCTTTTGAGCCGACGACGAACGCCACGAAGCCGGCGCAATTGGTTGAAATCGTAAAGGTGACGGAGTCGATGGTGGGAATCACACTATGGACCGAGATCGTGTGGTTGCCATAGGGGTACGCCGGCATGGGAAAGGTAATCGTCACATCCCCCGCTTCACTGGCGTTGGAACTGATTCCCGAAAAACCCCCATCAAACCAGATTCCCACGGGATACGTGGCCGGATAGTTATGGCCGGTCACGGTGACGGGCGTGCCGGGCGGTCCGCACGTGGGGACAACGCTGCATGTGGGGGCCACGACGGAATAGGTGGCGGTGCCGGTTTCGCCAGTGGGCGGGACTGGATTTCGCCCGGTGACAGCGTGCGGCCCGAGCGTGATCGGCATGCGAATCGGAAGGGAGCAATTGGCGACCGAAGAATCCGGGCCGGCACTGCCGGGACAACTCTGACCGGTCCAATTACCATCGATATAAAAGCCGGTATTATAGAAATCGTTGGAATAGGACGTGAAACCGGCCGAGGTCACCGTCACCAGGGCGTAGCCATTGCCGCTGCTGGAACTGAGCGACACGCTGGCGGCGAACGCGTCCGCCGCCAGGATCACCACGACCAGCAGCCCGACGCAAATCAAACTTACCGCGTGTGAGAGTATCTTCATGCTTGAATTTCCTGTGATCGCAAAACGCCTGAGGTAGGGCACGACGACGGGCATAAGGCGGTGATGAGAAGTTTGTTGAGGGTCTTCATTAAGGATGGGATCAGCTATTGCCGCTCATAGATGTGGGCAATGACGAGGCCATTCACCAGAAATGTCCCGTTCGACATTTCGGTGCCGCTGTTTGCCAGGGCGGCCATTGCGCCCTTCATGCTGTCGATGTCGTTGAACCAGCAGGTGTGAGATGTATCGCCGGTCACCCGAACGACGCCGTAGTCGGAGATGTTTTTGCCCGCGGATTGCGCCACGGCGAGGAGCTTGTCGCCCAATTGCGACCCATCGAATTCGATGAAGTTGTTGGGGTTAACGCGGATGAGCGTGTAGTCGTTGTCGGGGTCCATCACGATGTAGTAGCCCTTGTCGAGTTTTGCCATGAGCAATGTACTGATCTTGACCGAGCCATCGGCCTTGATCGTTATCAGTTTGGTGGCGTTACAGTCGTGCGTGAGAATCACGGAGTTCGTGGTCTTGTCGTCATTTATATAGGTATAGCGGCCCTCGGGGATGGGCGCGACGCTGTCGAAAAAGCTGATGAGGGGAGTATCACTCTTAAAGCAGCCGGACAGCGGCAGCACCAACAGCAACAAAACCGTTGCGGCACGACTGAGGCCAGTTTTCCAGCTCATATCTACTCCAGCTGTTTTATTCGTCTTTTGTTTCAGCGGATGTTTGGGTTCGCAACCTAGGGCACGAGGCGAACCCGGTAATATCGCGACGGGGAATTCGTGGCGGCGCCGGGATCGAGGTAATTCGTGACGACGTCGCTGCTGTTGGTGACGCCGGCAATGATGAGATTGGGGCTGAGGTTGGTGAAAGTGCCGGTCAGATCCGTCGCGACCTCCACGACGTTCGTGATGCCCGTATGCGTGAGCCAGGCCACATTCAGGTCAGCATTCGTTCGCGTAACGCCGAGGATGCGGAACGCGGAGGCGGCATTGGTCGGATCGGTACCGGTCAGAAACTCGGCCATGTTATTTTGACCGTCGCCGTCGGGATCGGCGCTAGGGTCGGCGGCGGGATTATTATTCGTGCAACCAAAATACTGGACCTGCCAGGAGGCGAACGTGGCGGGGTTGGTGAGCCCGGCTTCGAGGGCATCGTAAGTGGCCTGGGTCAGCGCCGAGGTGATGACGGTGCTGGCATCGAACTGGATTGTGGCTGGCGCATCGACGATATTGGTGACGACGGTATTCTGCGGTGTGATGGCCAACTCGCCCTCGATCAAGTAAACCTCCTGCGTCGTCGAACACGGCGCCTTCTGGGCGATGAATTTCGTGCCGCGAATGCCGAGAACGCCATAGGCGGTGTTCACGCGGACGTTGTCGTCGTGTTTGTCGATCAGCCCGCTCGTGTACTCCATCGCACCGCGCACGAATGAGTATTGCCCCTGGTCGCCGGCGCCGTTGGATGGGTCATAGACGTACTCGTCGATCGTGATCCTGGCGTTCTCGGACACGGTGAACTGTGTATCGTCGGACAGGAGAATATTCACATGCTGGCCTGCGCCGGTCTCGATGACATCGCCGGGCTGAACCGGATCGTTGGGATTGAGCGGTTGCGGTTGTCCGCCCGGGTGGGTAATCGTGGGCTGGCCGGTCAAATCCAACACCTGGCCGACCTTTGGGCAATTGTTGGAGCCGACCACGAATGTCTGAGAGCCGGCGATTTCGCCGCCGCCATTATACGCCGTGATCGAGTGCGAGCCGTTGGGCAAACCCAGGGCGATCTTGGTGGCGAATCGGCCGGCGCTGTCGGTGTGTCCCTGACCGAGGAAATCACTACCATCCAGGTATAAATTGATGTTCGCGCCCTGGGCGAAATTATCGCCGGTCATGATGAGCGGCGTTCCATTGGTCAGGCACGAATGATCCAGCATGAAGACCGGCGTCAGCACCGTGAACTGTTCCTGGGCGAAGGCATTTTGATAACCGTAGGCGTACACCGTGTGGGGGCCCGCTTCGAGAGGCATACTCGCCTGGATTTGACAGGAACCCGAACCGAAGCAGACACCCCAATAGCCCGGCTGCTCGAAACTCGAAGGCGTGTCCAGGTAGAAAAAGACGGCCATGTTCCCGGTCTCGTCGAACCCGCTGGCCGTTACTGTGATGGGGGTATTGCCCACGGCGCTATTCGGGCTGACATCGACGCTGTCCGCCACGGCGGCTGCCACCACGAACGCCAGGACGAGAAGTGCGGCGCAGAGCGATCTTGCCGGGTGTGAGTTTGTCTTCGTGATCGAATCTCCTGCGACCGCAAAACGCCCGAGGGAAGGACGCACACGTGACGCCAGCCACGCCATGCTTCCACCGCGACCGGTAGTAGAGCATAAACCGCCCGCTAATTCAATAAGGAGTTGCCGTTGGGAGGCAAGATCGCCGCTATGTTACGGCGGACCCGGCGGACGGTGTGGCGGTTACCGATCAGCCCGAGAGCAGATGTACGACACGTGTATTTGCCGTTGTGCGAAAGCCAACAGGGCTACTCTCCCCTGAAGGGGTGAGGAGAACGTGAACGGGCGGCGACGAGTCGCCGCAGTCCGAAACCGGTCAGTTGATATACGAGGCGAGCTTTTTCTCGAGGTCTTTTTTGCCGGTCATGCCGACGATGGTCTCTTTGATCTGGCCGCCCTGGAAGAGGAGCAGGGTCGGAATCGCGCGGATGCCGAAGCGGGTGGCGAGTTCCTGATTATCGTCCACGTTGACCTTGGCGACCTTGACCTTGCCGACTTTTTCCTCGGCGAGCTCGTCGAGCAAGGGCGAGATCATCTTGCAGGGGCCGCACCATTCCGCCCAGAAATCGACGAGGACGGGTGTGGCGGACTTGCTGACTTCCTGTTCGAAGTTGCCCACGGAAAGCGTTACCACATGCTGGTTTGCCATGACAATTTCCCCAATAATTTCTGGCGTTAAGATGCGAACGCGGGTTGACTCGATTCGCTCGAATCAGCTACCGAAAGCGATGTAGGCCAAATAGCCCGCCACGCAAATGGTCAGGACCATGGCCAGGACGGACAAAAGCGCGTCGGTGGCGGTGGCCGGACCGGCGGCGGCGGCCAGTTTCGCGGGTTTGGCGCCTTTCGCGCCGGGGGCAGCGGCGCCCGGTGCAGCAGCGGCTTCGTGAGCCGGCTCGTCGTCACGGCGCAATTTGACCACGGGGCGGGCCGCGTCGGCGGTGATGGGCTTGGCGGCGACGACCTGAACGCGTGACGTATCCTTCTTGGGCCGCGGCGTTTCCACGGGGCGGCTCATGACGGCGGTTTCTTTTTTGGCTTCTTCTTCTGGATTGGCGGGACCGCCGGCCGGTTTCGGCTTGGGCGGAGGCGTTGGCGTGCCCGAGGGAGGACCGCCGCGTCCGGTGATGCCCGGGGGCAGATTGATGCGGACGGTGTCCTTCTTTGCTTCTTCCGCGGGTCTATTTGGATCGAGATTCTCGTCAGCCATGGCCATAAAATCCTCCAACAAGCTTGGGTCAACATACGCGCGCAGACGCGGGGCTGTCAATTAATTTGCGAGGGCGGCCTGCAAGTGGGCGATGAACGCGGGTTTGGTGATGCAATTGAGGTGGCCGGCGCCGGCGATGATGTGGACGGGCCAATCGGGTCGGATGGTTTGGAGGGGCTGGACGTAGACGGCGGCGCTGGCGGGTAGAGCTCCGTCAGGGGCGGAGGGGCGGGACAACTGATGCCGCGACTGCGGATCGGCTGCGAGGGCCGACGCTGCGGCGCGGTTAACAGGGAGGGGCGCGGCGAATGTCAGTCGTCGAGGTATTGATGATAATGGTCGTAGTGATGGATGTGGAAGCGGGGCGGGAATTTTGCCGCGATGGCTTCCTGATGGACCCAGGGCTCGGGTTCGGTGGTGTCGAGATTGACGCCTTCGCCGAGGACGACATCGTCCGGCGGATGGGGACTTGAGGTCCAGGTGCCGTCCTGGTTCCAGGAGTACATGCGGGTTTGGGACAGGTAGTAGACCTGCGGGTCGGGATAATAGATGAAGTGGTAGACGGTCGGCGCCGCGGGCGGGTCGGCGGTGATGTGGCTGACTTGATTGGTGGCGACGTCGGCGCTGGCGGCCAGTGTGGAGGCGCCGGCGGCGATCGCCAGCCAGAACCAGAATTTGTACAATCGTTTCATGATATGTAGTTCCTTCCACAAGGAAAATAAAACGCGGGCTGGCCGGGGCAAGTAGGAAGTTGACTGAAAAATGGGTAGGAAATTTTCCTAGGAGGCCGAGGACAGTAGCCGAGTAGACAAGTAACCGAGTAACCGAGGGAAGGCGGGAGGGAGAACGGATAGGAGGCGAGGTGCCGAGTAACCGAGTAGCCAAGTAACCGAGGGGGAACGGGCCGGAGGCGGAGGAAGTTTGGGAAAGGAGGTGACGGATGCGGCGGGGGGAGCGGGTCGGGGATTTTGCGAGGTCGTGTTCCCGGAGGCGGACAAGCCACGCCAGGGGCGGACAGGTGGGACGCAGGGGACCGGCGTGGGCCTGCTTTGTTGGCGGAGCCGGATACATTTCAGTGAAATGCATCTTGGACGGGGCGGGCGTGGCCGTATTCTGCTTGTCTTGCCATCGTCCGCAGGTTTATAGACCACAACCAACTTCCCGATGAGGTAACAGCCAAATGCATTGCACACTCAAGCTGGTGTTGATTGGTTTCTGCGTGTGTTTCCCGGGGGCGTTGGCGGCTCGCGCCGACGCGCCGCAAACGAGCACCAATTTACCCCGGGTTTTCGAAGCTGATCCGCACGTCCTGGCCGATGCGAAAGCCGGGCTCGCCGCCGGCCATTCGTCACTCAGGCCGGCCCTCGACAAACTCCTCTCGGAAGCCGACCACGCTCTGAAGATGAAAGCGCCCTCGGTGATGGACAAACGGCGGATTCCCCCGAGCGGTGACAAGCACGATTACATGAGCCAGGCGCCCTACTACTGGCGCGACACCGATTCTCCCGACAGCCCGTACGTCCGCCGTGATGGCGAGCACAACCCGGAAGTGGACGTTGATTTCGATGCCAAAGGTCTGGCCCACGTTTGCTCCAGCGCGCAAACGCTGGGGCTCGCCTGGTATTTTTCGGGGGATGAAAAGTACGCGGCGAAAGCCACGGAGATCCTGCGCGTCTGGTTTCTGGAGCCGGCGAGCAAGATGAATCCGAACCTCAACTTCGGTCAGGGGATTCCGGACGAGGTTGACGGGCGGCCGTCGGGACTGATCGCGGCGCGCGGCCTGCTGGACGTGGTGGACGCGGTTGGCCTGCTGGCGCGATCCAAATCGTGGACCGTAGCGGACCAACAGGGGATGGTCGATTGGATGACGCAGTATTTCCAATGGCTGACGACGAGCAAAATCGGCCTGGGCGAAGCGCACGCGAAGAACAATCACGGAAGCTTTTATGACACGCAGGCGGCAGCGATTGGCCTATTCATCGGCAAAACCGATTTCGCGCGGAAAGTCATCGAGGACGCGCGCAGCGTGCGCATCGCGCGCCAGATCGAGCCGGATGGGCGGCAGCCGCTCGAACTGGTCCGGACAAAATCGTTTCACTACAGCCTGTTCAATTTGCGGGCGCTGATCGACCTCGCGAGCATCGGGCGAAATGTGGGGGTGGATTTGTGGCATTACACCACGCCGGACGGACGAAGCATTCCCCAGGCGCTGGGATTCATGGCCGTGTATGCGAATCCGGATAAAAAATGGCCGTACAAGCAGATTCAGGAACCCAGGCGGGCCGATCTTGGCGAACTGCTGCTGCGGGCCGCGCCCGAATGCCAGGACGCCAGCCTGTCCAGCGCATTAAAGTTTTTCCCGGCGGACGAGTTTACCGCGAGCCGGACCCGGCTTCTGTTCAAAACGGCATTGAATTAGCATCATCCGTGATCGAGCCGGGGGGGTTTGGGGCGCGGCTTCACCCCATCGCGATCCGAATCCTCTTCACGCACCGTTGCGGCGATTTGGACAAGTCATGCTCCCAGAGGCGGAGGACGCGCCAGCCGTGGCGGCGGAGGGTTTTAGTCACGAATTGATCGCGGGCGACATTTCTCCGCAGCTTGTCAGCCCAAAATGCCTTGCCGGTGCGGGAGCTGGGGTGGGACGAATTCGCCAGGGGCGGACAGGTGGGACGCAGGGGACCGGGGTGGGCGTGCGTTGTTGGCGGAGCGGGATACATTTCAGTGGAATGCATCCTGGATGGGGCGGGATGGGAATTCGACGGAGGCGGAGAGGTGCAACACGAAGAGGGCATTGAAGACTTTTTGAGCCGGGTAGCTGGTTTTGGATGCTTCGGGCAGCCCCGAAAGCTTTCGGGTCGGGCCGACGCCAGGAAGAGCCGTCGACCCTTCGACTGCGCTCAGGGCAGGCTCCGCCACAACGCGCTGCTGGGGAAAGGTGAAGCCGAAGCGGAGCGAAGACGCCGCCCTGGTCCGTTGCGGCAATCGGGGCGTCACTTCGGAGTGTTTGCGGATGGGGAAGAAGGCGGGTGTTGGTTTGTGATGACCGTCGTGCCTCTTCGTCTTTGCTGCAAGGCAGCGGTTGGATTTGCTTACAGTGGAATCCCAAATGTGCTAAACGAATTTGTCTATGGATTATCGAGAGGTACGCCGAGTCGTTATCACTGCCATGTTCGTGGACGACGTGCTGTTCGAAAAGTTAGTCCTCAAGGGCGGAAACGCTCTTGATATCGTGTATCGCGTAGGTAGTCGCACCTCTCTTGACGTGGATTTATCAATTGAGGGTGACTTTGGGGATGTTGACGATGCGAAGCGGCGACTCTTTAACGCATTGGAGGATCGTTTCGATTCTGCCGGTTATGTGGTGTTCGACCTGCGTTTCTGTAGGAGGCCGCCCTTGCCAAGGGCAGATCGTCCTGACTGGGGCGGTTACGTGATCGAGTTCAAAATCATAGAGAAGGAACGATTTGGTCCTCTTTCAGCTAATCGTGATGCATTAGGAAGGAACGCGACCCTAGTTGCACCCGGGCAAAAACGCGTATTTCGGGTCGAGCTGAGCAAGAATGAATATTGCAAAGGGAAGATCGAGGCGGAGGTTGATGCCCATAAGATCTTCGTCTACAGCCTGCCGATGATTGTTGTGGAGAAACTGCGTGCAGTCTGTCAGCAGATGAACGAATACGCACTCCGATGCCCAAAGACTGCACGTGCACGGGATTTTTTGGATATTTACTCGGTGCTGATTCGCGGTGATATCGACTTGACCAGCGCAGAGAATCAAGAGCTGGTTCGCGAGATGTTTGCCGTGAAAAGCGTTCCTCTGTTGCTACTGGGCAAGATCGGCGAATATAGGGAGTTCCACCGCGCTGATTGGGATGCAGTGATCGTGGCGGCGGGGGTGCAGCTAAAAGAGTACGATTTCTATTTCGACTACGTGCTCAACAAGGTGAAGGAATTAGAGTCCCTTTGGGTAGTACAGTCGCCACGTTGAATCGTAGTCCCTCTCGGTTATGTGGTGGGTCAGGTAGAAATCGAAGTTGAGCCCTAGTGCTTTGAATTTCGAATACTGGCTCTCGGGATAGCCAGCACGCTGCATGTAGTATCCGATCGCCTGATGGTACGGGTACACGTAATCCAGCTTCTTGAGTGTAGCCAGCATCGTGTCGACAGATATCCGATCCCTGGCGGCTCGATAGGCCTCAAGTACTTGGATTGGGCCCCCGCTATAGACCGGACGGACGCATATGTCGATTAGCGTGCGTTCGAGCTTCGTCACTTCCAGGATCTCGTTGCTTGGACCACGAATGGTTCCGACCTCAAGTCGATTGGTGAATTTCCCGGAGACGAGAACAAATTGAGATCGACGGTATTCAAACATGTACTTCGAGCTTCTCTCCTTGTTAGAGAACGCTCTGTCCAAGGCTTCTTGGGAGAGCTCGCCCGGAGGGTGCGGCTTTGGAGACTGCTCGGCATTCGCATAGAGGGTTTTCGGAAGCAAATCTGTGAGGCCATGGAGGAAAACTGCCGTAGAGTGACTCAGGTAGGCGCGAGGTCTTAGCGAGAGGGCAATTTGAAAAGGACTGACTTCACCCCAAGCGTATCTGATAATACCTCGGTACAATAGGCCCCGCACGTTGATCCGATGAAGACTTCCTTTGGAAGCGAGGAAGTTAACAAAGTTCGAGGCGGTTGTGCCTCCAGGCAATCTCCAAGTATTACGGTTGGAGGAGAGAATTCTGGTAAGTTCAGCGGCAGTGAACAGCTTCTTTGGTGAATCGTCGAAGAAGGAGAATATCTCGTGGCTTGCTTTTTGTAGGCGCGATGGCATGTCAAAAGCCGTCTCCGGTATACATACCTAGACGGCTTTTGGCTTCTGGTCAAGGCGAGAATTACTGTGACACAAGGTATATATACCTTGTGTCACGGTGTCATCGTGGCCAGCTGATGTATTTATGGATCTACTTGCTGGCCAGGTTGTTAAGAAAGTTACGCTTCCGTGGCATCTTGGATAGGTATATATACCTATCCAAGAACTCATATTGTTGTGTGCCATTGTAAGCAAGTCGGCCTCTCCAGACACATGGCCGCCGTCGCGCAGCGGCCTCTAGAGTCCTCTGCTACCGGCGTCTCGCTTATCTCGTTGCGGCCCCAGATTTGCAATGATGCGCGGGCAGCGGTTGGCGATCTTTTCGGCCCCTTCCCATCGCTGCATTCCCCGCAGAAGAATGGGGCGCCAGGGGAGTCGGTCAGTTATGCCGGGCGCAATAAGCGCACCTTCCAGAAGGCAAGAGACTAGTTTCGACTCGAGAGTTTGATAGCTGCCGTCCCAACCCAAATCCATGGCAGGGCACTCATAATCTTGTCGGATTTTTCCAAATTGTGCTTGGCACAGAGGAGACGAACGTTTTCGGCGGTGAGGCTGCTGCCGCCTTTGGAGAATGGGATGTCGTGGTCATAATGAAGGTTGTCGGTTCGTCCGCACAGCACGCATTTCCCGCCGTCGCGTTGCCAGACTTCGAGTTTGACGCTGGTGGGGATGAGCCGCGTATGGGGGAGTTCGACAACCCTGCCGAGGGCCTTCTTTTCAACGGGTTTGAGGTGGAACTTGAAGACTTTGCGGTGTCCGTCGGACACGATTTCGGCGCCGACGAGTTCGAAGAAACCTTTGTAGCACCAGATGCCGCGGGTGATCTTCTCGTAGACCTTCACGAGATGCGCCTTCTTAAGAGAGCCCTCTTTGTAATCCATTGCGGCTCGGAAGAACTTGCCGTTTTCGGTCCACGAGCCTTTGGGATAGGCCAGAGGTTGGTCGACGGATTTGGGATCGGGTCCGCCTCGCAGACGCGGGACGTCGTGGCCTTCGTAGATGAGGGTGCCGGTCGATTCGTCGATGGCGTCAGCGTAGGGCGCGCCTCGTCGGACGGACATGAGAAAGACGGAGTAGTTCTTGCCGATGCCGAAATTCATGCCTTTTTGCAGTGCGGCCTTCTCGGCGTTCACCACGTCGTGATAGGAGATGATGTCGTCCGGCTTCATGAACCGTCGGCCAGGATAGCACTCGGTCACGCCTGCGCAACACTTTCATCTTGTGAGACCGTCGGTGCGGGAGGAGGATGGGGGTGGAGAAGGTTACGCTATGGGAAGACGACGGAGGCAGAGGAAGCCGGACCCGTTTGATTTAGTCGGTCCCATTGCTGCGCTTGTTTTTGCCGCTGCGATTTTCTCTCCGGTTATTTTCAAGCTGGCTCTTCAAATGTTGGGCGGCATTCTCCTTATCGGCGTCGCCCTTGCGGTTATGCTTCTGCTCATCTGGGTGCTTGCTCGGTATGCGGGCACGCGACCAGCCTATCGGCCGCCGTCATCTGCGCCTGGCGGCCAACCATCGAAACCATTTGTTTACCCGAACGCATTCGACAGCGCCCCGCGATCCCCAACACGAGTCCGCGAATGGAAATCGTCTGCCGTGTCCCCGACAGCGACACCGCGCCAGCAACCCCGTCTTGAGGACAAGCTTCGGGCGATCGACTGGTATCAGTTCGAGAAGGTTGTGAGCGCGATCTACGAGGTGCCGGGGTGCACGGTGGAGCGGCTCGGCGGGGCGAAGGCTGACGGTGGGGTTGATCTGCTTGTTGAGGAGGGCGGCCGGCGGATTGTGGTGCAATGCAAGCATTGGCGGACGTGGAGTGTGGGGGTCCGGCATATCCGCGAGCTGTTGGGGGCGATGACAATCGCCAAGGCGGACAAGGGCGTTCTAGTAACGTTGCGCGGGTGCACTGCGGATGCCACGGATTTGGCGAGGAAGCAAGGCGTTGATATCATCGACGAGGCCGGACTGATTAAGCTAATGCAGATGTCAGATGGATCTGTTGACCAAAAAATTCTCGCCTTTCTGGATGACAAGCGGAAGTTCTGTCCGAAATGCGAGAGTGAATTGGTGGTGCGCACGGCGGAGAGAGGACCCAATCGGGGCGGGCAGTTTTGGGGTTGTTCGAATTATCCGCGGTGTCGGTACATTTTGCGGGATGGGTAAGGCGGAGTAACGACGGAGACCCGTTCGCTTCGCTCAGAGATGACAGCGTTTGAGGGAACGGAGCGCGGGCTACAGCAAACGGCAAAGCGGTGACCAGTCACCGCACTCCATAAGCGCGCTCGGAGAGCGCGCCCTACCGGAAGAAGCGGACGCGACGGAGCGCGTCCCTCCAATACGGGTTGCGGCGGTGTCGGTACATTTTGCGGGATGGGTAAGGCGGGGTAACGACAGAGACCCTTCGGTCCGGGCGGGGTGCGGGGGAGGATTCGGGGCACAGAATTCAGGAGCCAGAAGCCAGTAGCCAGGAGACGGCGTTCGGAAGTCAGCCCGGAACCCGGAACGGGTTCGTGAGTTCTGCGGGGGGATCCTCCTTCGCGCGAGGCTATGGAGGACGGGGGCGGGGGGAGAATTCAGGGGACAGAATTCAGGAGCCAGAAGCCAGTAGCCAGAAGACGGAGTTCGGAAGCCAGCCCGGAACCCGGAACGGGTTCGTGAGTTCTGCGGAGGGAATCGGAGTGAAAGGCGTCGCTACGCCGGATGGGGGGCGGAGAAGGTTACACCGATGAACTACCTAATCGCGTTGGGGGTGTTGTTTTTCGTGGCGGTAATTGCGTTGTCCGTGCTGGCGAAAGTGCTGCCGTCGCGCCGCCCGGCGTTGCCCTACAAGAAGCGCGACTATCTTCTGACGGCTGCCGAACGCTCGTTCTACGAGGTACTGTGCAGCATTACACGGGGTCAAGTGCACGCGTTTCCGAAGGTCCGGCTGTTGGACCTGCTCTATCTGCCAAAGGGGACAGAGAACTCTCAGGGGTACAAGAATCGCGTCATGTCCAAACACGTGGACTTCGTGCTGTGTGATCTGGAGAACATCAGGCCACTGTTGGTGGTCGAGTTGGACGATTCCTCTCACGAGCGTGAGGATCGTAAGGAACGCGATGCGTTTGTCGACGAGGCGCTGGCCGCAGCCGGGTTGCCGATCCTTCACGTGAAGGCGAGGCAATCTTACGATCCGAAGGAGCTAGCCCGGCAAATCGAGGAAAGGCTGCAGGCAGGGACGCACGCGGCGGGATGCCTGTAAGGCGGAAGTGGACGAGGAAACGACCGGCGGTCATAGACCGCCGCTACAGGCGGGAAGTTTTGGGGTTGTTCGAATTATCCGCGGTGTCGGTACATTTTGCGGGATGGGTGAGGCGGGGATCCTCCTTCGCGCGAGGCTATGGAGGACGGGGGCGGGGTGCGCGGTTGGAGCGTGAGCCCCGTTGGGGCAACGCCCCCTCGCGGGGGGAACGGCGCACAACACGGCAGGGCGGGCTACAACAAACGGCAAAGCGGTGACCAGTCACCGCACTCCATAAGCGCGCTCGGAGAGCGCGCCCCACCGGAGCAGAGCGGACGCGACGGAGCGCGTCCCTCCAGGGACGATGAGGGGTCAGGCTACCGCAGTTGTGCGGGGAGGGGGGTGCGGGAGGGGTTGGGGTGGGGTGAAGGGGGTCGGGGGGGATTGAGAGGACAGAATTCAGGATCCAGAATCCAGGAGACAGAAGACGGAATCCAGAATTCAGGAGTCAGCCCTGAAAGTCTTCGGGGCGGGGAACGGCGGGAAACCCTGCGGGCATTCCCGCCCTACAATACGGCGGGTCGGGGTGCGGTCAGGCTTTTTTGGGGCAGCAGTGGAGGATGTCGTAGGGCCGGACGTCGCGGATGGTGGGACCGCTGATGAGGTAGATGGTGTCGGTGAGGCGTTCGACGCTGCGATGGTAGTCCCAGCGGAGCATGGCGGTGTGTTGGACGACGAAGCGGGGGTCGTCGTCGCGGAAGCAGGAGACGCAGCTTGGGTCGGGGAGGCCGACGAGGAATTCTTCGGCGCTGAGGTTGTGGGAGGTGGTGTTGTAGAAATCTTCGAAGAGGATGAAGGAGGCGCTGAACGGGTGGTCGACGTAGCTGATGGCCTGGGTGACGCCTTCGTCGTTGCGGAGGCCGCGGGGTGCGACGGGGGGGATGCCGTAGAGGTTGTCGACGAGGTCTTCCATGATGTCGTCGAGGGAGTCGCGCGACCAATTTTTGAGGCGCTCGGAATTGACGCCGTAGGTGAAGACGGTGCCCTGGACGACGGCGCCGATGGAGATGCCGGGCCAGAGGGGGAGACGGTGGGGGGGCAGGCCATGGGCGGCGGCGCGGAAGATTTTGGGGAAGAGGAGCGGTTTGATGAGTTTGTAATTGCGGAGATCGGGGACGTCGTCGCTGCAGTAATCGAGGAGGTCGATGTGGGATTCGATGAGTTCGTCCATGCGGTGCGGTTCGAGCAGGTAATGATGGTAGAGGTGCTCGAGGAGGACGGTCTGGCCGTCGGCGAGGGTGAGGGCGAGGCCCTCCGGGGGGCGGACGGCGATTTGGGGGCGATGGTGTTTGAGGAGGACGTAGTAGTAATTGGTGAAGGTGGTGGGGTCGAGATGGGGATCGTCGTGGAGTTCGAGGGAGCTGACGATGTCCTCGAGCTCGGTGTCGTCGACGCCGGCGTCGGTGCTGCGGCAGCGGTAGAGGCAGCGGACCTGGACGCGGCCGCGGGTGAAGATCCAGGCGCGGGTGTGGCCGAAATCGGCGAGGTGGTCTTCGTCCTGTTGCTCGACGCGGGTGAAGGTCATGTAGGCGAGGGCGGAGCCGTTGCGGGAGGCGCGCTGGATGAGGGGGAAATCGATCTCGGGCCAGCTGCGTTTCTCGCATTCGATGAGGGATTGGAGGGCGCGCTCGGGCTGCATGGATTCGGGGGCGGGTTTTTCGAATTGGCAGGCCTCGATTTTCAGGTAGCCGCCGGTGGTGAGGCTGGCGAGGCTGACGTGGGGTGAGCCCTCGTGTGTCAGAGGCAGCCACCCCTCGGGGTAGCTGATGGTGTAGGTTTTCTCGGGGTCGCTGTACTCTGGCATGGTGATTGGTAAAGCAGGCGCCTTGCCAAGGAATTCGTTGGGGGGGAAGTGGGGGGATGGGGGTTGGGCAGGGGTCATTTTCGGCAGACAGAAATGAACGGGGCGGTTGCTGATATGAGAGGGGGGGACGGGGCGGGCGGGTTTTTGGGGGTTGATTCGCGGGGGTGCATTGCGTAGGCTGATGGGAATATGAGCAAGGTCATACGGGGAAAAGCCTACGTGGTACGGGATAATATCGACACGGATCAGATCATACCGGCGCAGTATCTGACACTTGTGCCGACGATCACGGAGGAATACGAGAAGCTGGGTAGTTATGCGATGTGTGGATTGCCGAAGGACCAGTATCCGACGCGATATGTGGCGGATGGACAGGCCAAGACCCCGTACACAATTGTCATTGCGGGACGCAACTTCGGCTGCGGGAGCTCGCGGGAACATGCGCCGATCGCGCTGGGCGCGGCGGGCTGCGAGGCGGTGGTGGCGGAGAGTTTTGCGCGCATTTTCTTCCGCAACAGCGTGGCCACCGGCGAACTTTATCCCGTGGAATCGGCCGAGCGGATCTGCGAGGCGATCAAAACGGGTGACGAAATCGTACTTGATCTGGACGCGAACACGCTCACGATTCTCAAATCATCAAAGACTTTCGCAACAAGGCCCCTTGGCGAGGCCCGCCCCGTGATCGATGCGGGTGGCCTGTTCGACTTCGCCCGCAAGACGGGCATGATCCAGGGCCAAGGTGCCCATTCCAAGATGACAGAGCAACTGGCCGCAAAAGAGCCCGCGGACGATTAGTTTCCTCGTAGGAGTACCAGTTGTACGTTTCGCTTTTTGTGAGGATGGCGCGGGAAGAACGGAAAGCGCCGCCCTTGCCAGCCACACTCGTGGCTAGGAGAAGGTTGTTGACGCTTTTATGTGCGTTCGGAGACACTAACCTGTAGAACAGGAAAGGCCCACGACCTTGCAAGGCTACAAGCTCGTTGTTCTGGCAGCTGTTCTGGCCATCAGTCCACTCTTCGCGTCGGAAGTGAAACTGAAGGACGGGAAGGTGTATCATGACGTGACGGTCCTCGACCGCGATGAGGAAGGCATCGACATCAGCGTCCCGTACGGCACGCTCAAGGTGCCTCTGGAGAAGATCGAGAGCATCGATGGCACTCCGATTATTCTGCCGGTGACGACGGCCGCCGCTGATACGAATTCCGTTGCCGAAACCGCTTCCATTCCGTACGCCCATCGCTGGACGATGGATACCTTTTTGTTGGTCGTCGGCCTTGTGGCGATGGCGTGGATCGCCATGCTCATTTGGGTACAACACGATGTTAAGGGAATGCCGGAGCAAGTCAGGCGCACGAACGCAGATGTCCTCCTCCTGCCGGGCCTCGGCTTCTTAATGTATCTGGTCAAACGCCGTCGCCGCCTCCGTGAGCAAGAAGGCGTGAGAACGCTAACTGGCCGGGTGGCCGCGCTCGGTCCGAATGAAGCGCCGAAGAGGCGCGGGCTTTTCGGTGGCCGCACCAAGGTTGCCGCAAATCTGGGAAAGAAAAAGCGCCGCGTGGGGATGGAATTCCTCGACGCGAACGGTAACGAGATTGAGATCCGCAAGGACATGCCAGAAATGAGTGGGATCGAGGCGGCGCGGGAAGTGTTGCAGGATGCCGTGAGCGAGCGGGCCAGTGACATTCATCTCGAACCGCAATCCGACGGTTGCCGGGTCCGCTTTCGAATTGATGGCGCGCTGCAAGAGCGGTTGACATTTACTCGTCCAGATGGACTGCGCGTCGTGGCGGCACTCAAAACACTGGCACAGATCGACGTCGCGGAAAAGCGGCGGGCACAGGACGGGAGGTTTCGTGTGCGAACGGATGCTGGCGACATTGATTTCCGCGCCGCCACGGCCAGCGCGATCCATGGGGAAAAGATGGTCCTCCGCATCCTCGACCGCAAGAGCGGTCTCATGAGCCTTGAAGACCTCGGGATGCGCAAGGACATGATGGAGCGCTTTGACCGCGTCATTCATTCGCGCAACGGGATTATTCTGGCCGCCGGACCGACCGGCTCGGGCAAGACCTCGACACTGTACGCCGCCCTCAGCCGGCTGGACCGCAAGCGGCTGAACATTATGAGCATCGAGGACCCGGTCGAATATGAACTGGAAGGGGCGACGCAGATACCTGTCAATGTAAAGGCCGGCGTCACTTACGAGGCCGGGTTGCGATCGATTCTGCGCCAGGATCCCGACGTCATTTTCGTGGGTGAAATGCGCGATGCCGAGGCGACGAAGATCGCCATTCGCGCCGCATTGACCGGACATCTCGTTTTTACCTCGCTGCACGCTAAAAACTCGGTGAGCACGATTGTCCGGCTCGAGGAAATCGGCGTGGAGCAGTATCAGATTTCATCAGCCCTGCTGATGGTGGTGACACAGCGGCTTGTGCGGGTCCTGTGCAAGGAGTGCAGCGAGCCCTACGAGGCGACGGGCAACGAGTTGGAGGAGATTGGACTTTCCTTCGATCCGGGAAGCCGCATCTACCGGCCCGTGGGCTGCG
The DNA here is from genome assembly GCA_035501175.1 of Verrucomicrobiia bacterium. Classification (GTDB taxonomy): domain Bacteria; phylum Verrucomicrobiota; class Verrucomicrobiia; order Palsa-1439; family Palsa-1439; genus Palsa-1439. The sequence continues at coordinate 27,740 of DATJWQ010000043.1, forward strand.
AGGCATGCGACAATATCGGCTACCAGGGACGGACGGGCATTTTCGAGCTGCTTGTTGTGGATGAAGAGATAAGGCAGGCTATCAATAGCGGCGCGGATGAACAGGCGCTGTGGGAAATGGCGGCGCGGAAAGGCGTCCGGCCATATCGCGAAGACGGAGCCGAAAAGGTTCTTATGGGGATCACTTCCGTCGAGGAAGTGATTCAAGCGAGCTAATCATGGTGGAAGTTACGATCAGTATTGCGGCGTTGGTATTGATCCTGTCACTCGCATGGGGCGGGACAGTATTCGGTGTCTTCTACGAACTGACCAGTTCCCTGCTGCTGTTCTTCGCCATGATGGTAACACTGCGGTATTGGTACGAGGGAACGCGGTTCATCGAGTCCGTAATGCCCGGTGCCGGTGCGTACGGGGCGTTTGGCGCCTACTGGGCCATATTTCTTCTGGGCTGCCTGCCGTTGATCCTGGTGCTCAATCAGGTCACGCAACAAGCCATTCCCCGTTATCCGCGATTCATTGATGCGGCATTGGGCGTCGTGTTCGGCTTCATCGCTTCCACAATCCTCATCTGCTGCGTCATGACCAGCCTCTCGGTTCTCGTCCCCAAGATTTGGGACGGCTATAATCACAGCGCCCTCACACTTCCGTTTGACCAGTACCCGATCCAGATGTACGAACGAATAGAGGAAAGTCTTCTTGGCATCCAGAAAAATGACCCGGGCCACACGCGGTTCCCAACCTTCGAGAAGGAGGATGCCGACGACTTTCAGAAGTATTGGACGACTGACCCCGAGAAGTATTGGAAGCGTGACGCCGGGGGTTAGGCGCGTGTCAGCAGGCGAGATATACCCCACATCCCCAGCAGTCCCACCCCAACAGCCATGATCCAATTCCGGCCAAACCATTCACCCGCCTTCTCGAGAAAAGTCGGGGGAGGAGGTGGTGGTGGCGGCGGCACGGCGTTCGTCCTGGGCGGTGGCGTCTCTTTGACCAACTCCATTGGTGGATAAGCTGTCGCGAACAAGTCCTGACTTTGCTGCACGTCCCTTAGTTTTTGGACGGTGTCGTCAAGCTGCTGCTGGAGCGCAGACTCCCGCTTTTGTTCGTCACCGAACTGTTTTTCAGCACGAAAATAATCCGCAGCCGTCTGGCCCGAGATGGCGGCATCCCCGAGTGTGCGAACGTTGGACCCTTGGTTCTTGGCTCGCGCCTGGTCATAATCGGACTGAGCCTTCGAGCGAGCCTCGGCAAGCCGAGCGACCCGGTCCTTGCTGGCTTCCAGGTCCTTGCCCAGTTGGTCCTTGAATGTCTGGAGGCTGCTGACCCACAGGCGATACACGTCCCCCTGCAAACGCCGGCTTTCGACAGCAAGCTGCGGCGATTGCGGCGCGCTGTAATAGGGCGCAAGCCTCTCCGTGGCGGCGTCGAATTGTCCCTGGGCCATCAACGCTCTCGCATCCTGGATCACCTGCTGGGCGCGCTCGCTCGCGGTAAGTTTGTCCGCTTCGTCCGTCGTCATCCATTTCCCGCGGTACTTGATCTGTCCCGATGCCACCATGCTTCGTTCACTCTTCCATTCAGCCAGACGATTGCTGACCGTGGCCGACTCCATTGCCTGGGGATATTTCTGCAAGAACGGAAGAAACCCCTCGTTAATGGCCAGATCGTAGTAGGCCGGAGGAAGCGAGCTCTGCGAATCCAGTTGATACTTGGCCAGGCCGTGATACGCAATTGTGGCCAGCCGCTGATCGCGATCCGCGGGGCTCAGATGCGATAGAGAGGCAATGTTGCTCTTCTCAACGCGCTCCTTGTGTATGATGGTGCCACTGGCCGCTTGCGCCTCCACGGTGATTTGCCCATCGTCCTCGAGCAGAACAGGGCCCTCCAACACAGTCCCATCCTTTAACCTGATGGAAACGTAATCAACTGCGACGGAATCAGACATCTGGGCAGTCGACAAATCAATGGAACCCGGCAAGACAAGGATACACAAGAGGATCCAGACGACGCGCCCGCACGGAATCGATTTCATAGCATGCGCTCCCCTTAGCGTCGACATGCTACGTCCTGCCGATTGCTTCTGCAACGACAAAAACATCCGGGTTCAGCCCTTGATGATCCGCGATAGTATGAATAGCAGTACAAGCGCCACAACCGCCATGATCACCCAGTTGTTCCTCACCCATGCCGCCGTGCCAACAAGCACATCCGGCGTGTTGGTGTTGACCGCCGCCACGGGAGACGCGGAGGCGGGAGACGGAGCAGTACTGATCCCCCATCGGGCCTGCGCTGCGGATTCCTGCGACCGCAACGTAGCGAGCTTTTGCGTTGCGGCATTCAACTCGTATTTGGCCTGATCCAGATGCCGCTGCTCGTTGACCAGGCTGCTGCGGGCTGAGTTGACGGACGCCTGACTTTGGTTGATCGCCTGCGCGTTACTGCCCAACGTCGGATTAAGGGAACCGACCGGGGATGGACCGGCGAATGACTGCCGGTTGCTCGCCGCCTGTCTCAAGGACGCTTCGGCCGAGTTGAGCGCTTGTTGGTCCTGGCCCACTCGCTGCTGGGAAGAGGATACGTCGGTTTCCAGTTCCTGCCGCTGGCGATCGAGTTCCTCGATTGACTTCTGGTACGCGACCGCTAGCATCGACTTGGCCTTGGAAACCAGTTCCGGCTGCCCGGATACTGCCAAAACCGACTGCAGTTCCTGTATGGCGGAGTCGAACCGCCCTTGGGAAATAAACCAACGGCTCCTCTGCAACGATCGCTCCCCGCGCTCCCTCAGCGCCAGACGCATACCCTCGGCGGCGGGCATCCACCGTCCGTGAAATCTCATCGATCCTGCCGCCACCAAATTGCGCTCCGCCTCCCATTGCGTGATGAGCGCGGTGACGTTTGTCTCGTAAACCGAATTCGGATGCTGGCTGAGAAACCGGCGAAACGCATTGTTAATAACGTCATCGTAGTACTCGAGCCGGTAGCTCTCCTCGGGGTTCAGTTGATATTTGCCCAGCGTTTCGTAGTCCCGCTTCAATTGCAGGGCCGCCTTTTGCTCGGGCGTCGCCCGGGCAACCTGCGCGATGTCCGACTTGTTGATCTTCCGCGTTTCGGTAATCGTTCCGTGCGCGAATTCGAGATGGATCGATACCGACGACTCATCTTCAGTGGTGATGTCGCCCTCCACCATCGTCCCGTCTTTCAGGGTGATGGTATCGGCGCGCGCGCAAACCGCGGCCAGTACGAGCGCCATGAGTATTGCGCACCAGGACGCCCACACCCGATTATTATTGAGTCCGATGGATTTGGACGGAAACATATTGGCTACGCGGCACGCTGAATTTCTTCACCTCAACTGTCACGGCTTCCGCCATCCGACGATACAAAATGACCTTGGCAATATCCGCAGCCAGGGATTCCACCAACTTCCGCGGCCTCTCGGCCGTCGTTTTGCGAACCATCTCCGCCACCACGTCGTACGGCGTGGTGGAATACTCGCGGTCCGTTCGTCCCGCCTGGGCCAGATCGCATTCGAGTTCCACGGTGACCAGCAGTCGTTGCAGTCCGGCCCGCTCAGCGTCGGTTACGCCAATGTGGGCGTCCACTTCGAGGTCCTTGACGACGATCTTATCCACGCACGGCCTCGGGAGCGGCAAGAAACCGTTGCAGTTCGCCGAGATGAAGGCAAATCAGATCCGGCTTCATTGCCCGCAGTTTGTCGAGGGGGTTGTAGCCTGTCAACACGGCGCAGGTATGGATGCCGCCCGCCTTGCCCGCCTCAACGTCATGTTCCATGTCGCCCACAAACATCGTGTCCTCGCGGTCGAGACTGTTCTCCTCCAGGATGTGGTGGATCTTGGATGTCTTGTCCGCGATGCCAATGTACGGTTTCGTGATGTATGACTCGATTCCAAATCGCGCCATCTGCGTCTCGTACGTGTGCGCGTCCACGGTGCTGGCGATATACACCCCCACACCCTGTCGCCGGCAGAACCGCAGAAACTCAAGCGAGTGCGGCAACAACGTGATCTCGGCGTGGTGCTTCGGGTATTCCGCGAGAAAAATCTCTTCCAGTCGCGCTTGCGGAACGTGTGGTACCCGGCTTTCGTAAAACTTCCGTATCGGCAGACAGAATTGCGCGCGGAATTCCTCGAGCGTCATCGCCGGCAACCCGCACGATTCCAGCACGTGGTTTGTGGTTGTCAGCACCGGCTTCAAGTCGTCCACGAGCGTCCCCGACCAGTCGAGTATCACGTTTCGAATAACCACGGCCCGACATTATCACAAACTCGCGTCTCGGTGGCAGAAGAAAAAGAAGACCTGTCCGCCGGCCAACAGAAGCGCAACGGCCCGGCCGATCTCGTCCCTCACGGCTTGCGCCGCGGACCGTGCTCGCGTTTGGCAAGTCGCTCGGTCTTGCGTTTGCGCAACTGCCGCTCAATTTTGTCAACGGCAATATCGAGAGCCGTAATCACATCGGCACGGGATTCCTCCGCGCTGAGGTCGGCACCGGGAATTTCCACGAGCACGCGCACGATATATTGCCGCGCCGAATGATGGGCGCTGTCCTTCCTCAATCGCACCCGTGCCCGCACCGCCCGCGGTGCGTATTGCTCGACGTGGCCGATCTTCTCTTCAATGGCGTCTTTGATGGCCTGAGTGAGGGTGACCCCATCGGCTTGGATGAGAGTATCCATGAACTGTCTCCTTGACTTGATTAGTAGCTCAGCGTGCTCAATTGAACTGTACCACGGAACACCCAATACACAACCGACGTGTAGGCTGGCACGAACGGTATTCACTGGCAAGCTCCGCCGGATTCAAACTGACGCACTACCGCCTCGAACTCAGAGTTGTCTTTCCCGGGCAATCCGCTATGTTGAAAGAGTTCATGGGTCGAATCAGGCAAGACTTTTTGCGAGTCAATGGCGTGGTCGAGCCGCAAGAGGCTTTTCACGCCCGCGCTGCCGCCACCCGCGATGCCGTCTTCGGCCGCCAGGTCTTCATCCGCGGCGTCGTCGAGGTGTCGAATTACTGCCGACAGAATTGCCATTACTGCGCCATGCGCCGCGACAACCACGAGCTGACCCGGTACCGACTCACCGCAGACGACGTGGCCAGCCGGATCATCCATCATCGCCCCAAGTCGATCACCGACATCGATATCCAAGCCGGCGAAGATCCCGTAGCCATTCGCGAAGTCGTCCTTCCGCTAATCCACAAGCTGCGCCAATGCACCGATCTCGGCATCACACTGTGCCTCGGCACGTTGACGCCCCGCCAATACGACGAACTCCGCGAGGCTGGCGGCGACTATTACGTGCTCAAAATCGAGACCGGCAACGCGAGACATTATCGCCTGCTGGAAGGACCGGGAACACTGGCGAAACGCGTCGACGCCATCCGCTATCTGGCGCGCACGGGCTGGAAAGTCTCCTCCGGACTCATCATCGGCCTGCCCGGCCAAACGGAAGAGCACATTCTGCAGTCCCTGCAGTTGCTTGCCGAGCTGCCGCTGGCCGGATCCAGCGTCAGCCCGTTTGTGGCCGGCGAGCAAACCCCCCTGGAGGACGAACCCAATGGATCCATCGAGTCGACGCTCGATTGTGTCGCCTGGATGCGCCTGGCCGCGCCCCACTGGATCATCCCCGCTGTCAGCGCCATGAAACTCGTCTCGGAAAACGGCTATGTCCGCGCGTTTCAAGCCGGTGCCAATCTCGCCACAATCAATCTCACGCCCCGCGCCGTCCGCGCCGATTACCCGATTTACACGCGCGACCGCGTCATCATGGACGAGGAACGGGTACTCTCGGCAATTGAACAAGCCGGATGCCGCCCCAGCCCTGTCGGGGTGTCTGACTATTTGCGCAACGCGACGCCTCTCGCGGCAGCTTCCTAAATGAGCCCGATCCTCGCGGTCGACTCCTCCTCGCCACGCCGCAAGGCCGGGCATCACATTCATCTGTTACTATTCTGGCAGGATCAGCTATAAGTGCGAGCTACGCACTGCCGCATGACCTCGCTCTGGAAATTGTGGCTAACCGTCGCCGCCAGCCGCGCCGACCGAATCGCTGTCATCGACGCCGATACGGGGCGTACCTGGAACCATCGTGATTTGACCAGCCGCGCCGAGCGCATCGCTTCCACACTCGAGGCCCGCATCATCCCGATTTGTCAACCCAACAACGCGGCCTGGCTCGCCACATTCCTCGCCATCCAGAAATCCCGTGCGGCGGCCCTCCCGCTGGATTGTTCGCTCACGTCGGAAGCGCAGCAGCAGACCCTTGCCCGTGTGCCCTCCACCACACACAACGTTTCCTGCATCAAGCTTACATCCGGTACCACCGGCGAACTCAATGCGATTCCCTGCTCCGCCTCCAACCTGATTGCCGACGGCGAGCATATCATCCGCACCATGGGCATCCGCCCCGCCGACCGCAATCTGGCCGTCATCCCGCTCGGACACTCCTACGGACTCGGCAATCTCGTGATGCCCCTGCTCCTGCAGGGAACGTCGCTCGTATGCGCGCAGACGTTTGTCCCTCGCGAAATTCTGGAGTTGATCGAAAAATACCGCGTCACGGTTCTTCCCACCGTGCCCGCTGTGTTGCACGCCCTCGGCCAACTGCAATGTGTCTCCAAACCGCCCTCGTTGCGCCTGGTCATCTCTGCCGGTGCGCCACTCTCCGCTGACGTGGCCCGGCAATTCCATCAGCGCTACGGCACCAAAATCCACAATTTCTACGGCTCATCGGAAACCGGCGGCATCTGCTATGATGGCACTGGAAACGCCACGCTCAGCGGGCGAAGCATCGGCAAACCGCTCCACGACGTCGCGGTGCGCATCCGTCGCGATGGCCGCGTGTCCGTCAGCAGCCGCGCGGGTCGCGCCACGTTGCCCGATCTCGCTGAGTGGAATCGATATGGCGAATTGCGATTGCTCGGTCGCATCGGAGAAGTGGCCAATATCGGCGGCAAAAAAGTTTCTCCGGCGGAAGTGGAACGTGCCATGCGCGCGTTGGGCGGCGTCAGCGATGTATGGGTCGCCGTCGCCAAAGACAAGCGCGGCAATGACTGCCTCACCGCTGCGGTCGAGACCCGCCGCGAACGCGCCGACCTCGAAAAGGAATTGTTGCGCGTCCTGCCTCCATGGAAGTTGCCCCGGTCCTGGCTGATCGACCCCGCATTGCCCCGCACCGATCGCGGCAAACTTCACACCGCCGAACTCAAGGCGCGGCTCAATGTCAGTTTGCCCTGAGCGACGACCACCGGTCCGACGCTCAGCACCGCATCGAATTGCGCAAACGCGCCCATCTCTTTGTCCAGCGTCACGTCGATGTCGACGGTTTGACCGGGCAACACCGGTTTGCGAAAGCGAAAGTCGCGCACCCCGGCCAGATAAGCGGCGCCGGGTTGCTCCCAGAGCACGCCCGCCGCTTGTGCCGCGCACTCAATCAACAATACCCCCGGCATCAGTGGGTTGCCCGGAAAATGATCGGCAAAAAACGGCGACTGCGGGTTGAGCCATTTGTGCCCCCGTCCGCTCCTGCCGCCTTCGAGGATCTCAAACGAATCCAGAAAGGAAAACCCGGGACCGTGCGGCGTCAGGCTCATGGTTTGGGCACCTCGAATACGGACGCATTAAGCGGCTGGTTGCGATGTGGATTGCTGAATTCGTACGTAATGTAACCATCCAAAATCAGACCGATCCGCATGTACCGCACATCCATCGACGGCAACGCGATCACGTTCTCCACGGATCGCAACGGCAGCATCTGCAGCATGTGTTTCGGCGTGAGCGTCACGGTGCACTGATCCGCCGTTCGCCCAATCTTCGCGTCGAACAAATCGGCGAAGTTCGTGCACCCGTTTTGGAAGAAACCCAACAGAAATTGCACGTTCTGCGTCGGTTTGCCATTGCGCACCGCCAGTTTGTGCCGCGCCAGCGCCTTCCTGTCGCGCTTGATGTACAAATCATCACCACGCGCCAGCACAAGCTCGGGCGCGGGATTCGTCAAGACGATGGCCAAAAAATCCGGGCTCTGATAGCTGAGGTGGCCGAGACTTTCGATGTGCCGCGGCGGAAAACCCCAATGAAATATCTGCCGCAAGTCCGCCTCGAATGTCCGCGTCGCAACCTGATGGGCGACGAATTCGTCGGCATTGGTCGTGTCCGCGCAGACCGCGCGCGCTCCCCACACTACGAGCGCAGCTGCGACAGCGGCACAAACTGATACCATTGGTCGGGATGCTTGCATAACGGTTCGCGAAAATAGCCTGCCAACTCCATCGTGTACTCGCGGACGGTCGCCGCGCGGTCCTTCCCTCGCCATTTCGGGCGCAACGGCGGAAACGCCTCCAGCACGTACCTGCCGGACTCGGTCGCCAGAATGGTCGTGGCGATCAGTGGCGCACCGGTCAACAGACTGAGCCACACTGGCCCCGTCGAAAACGGAATTCTCCCATGGGGAAAATCTACCAGTACGACATCGCCGTTTCCTTGCGGCCGATCCATCAACATCGCCACGCATTTCCCCTCACCGATTTTCCGCGCGATCTCCACAAAACTGAATTCACCAACGCCGACCTCCAGCGTCTCCGCGCCCCATCTCTGGCGATAAGCCGCCCGCCACTCGTTCAGGGCCGGGCTTGGCTCGGGCAGCGACAACACAACCAGCGGCAAATTGAACTGTTCCAACAGTAAACCACCCAGCTCAAACAATCCCGTGTGCGCCGTCACCAGCAACGCCCCTTTGCCGTCGGCCAGCGCATTCTGGATGTGCTCGAACCCGCGCCGCGCTTCGATCAGTGCGAGCGCCGCCTCTTTGGTCCGCGCGCCGAGCTGAAAGTAATCGGCCAACGCGGCGCCGAAATTCCGGAACGTGTCGCGCACCACGTTCGCGGGGAGTTCAGCCCCGCACAGCAAGGCCAAGTTCTCCCGCAACGCTGATTGCGCCCGCGGATGGGTCAATCGGTAGGCTCCCGCCAACCCACGGGCGAGCCTGCGCGTTCCGCTTACGCCAAGGAGCCGCGCAAGACGAACTCCCGCATCGAACCAAAAAGCGCGATATAACGTCTGCGAGTAATGTGGTTTCAAGCCTCGGAATAGTCTACCCGTGGCACAATCGGAACGCGACGATGAATTGCACACACAATGTGAAACAGCCTGATCCGCCACCACATGGCGAATGATGGATGAAAGTTGCCGGCCAGCACCGATGTCACGGCCGGCACGATGCCAAATCGCCCCTTCGGATGCATCAGCACCTCAAACGAACGGTTATCATAATACATCGAAATCATCTGCCGATACACTTCCATATAACGATGGATCGAACGCGAGTATCGCCGTTGTTCGGCAGCGCTGAATCCCCGATTCTCGTGGTCCGCGCGCTCGATCAATCCCGCGGCAATTTGCCCCGATTTTGTCGCAATATGCACCCCGGAGGAAAAAATCGGGTCGATAAATCCCGCCGCGTCCCCGACCATGATCGCGCGGTCGGTGGCCATCTGGTCGTAGTGGTAGCTGTAGTCGCCCGTTGTATAGAATTCGCCCACCCGCTCGGCGCCTTTCATGCGCCGCGTCAGTTCCCGGCTCGATTCCACCGTTTTCGCAAACCATTCTTCCGCCGTCTTCCCAAATCGCTTCAGGTCGTCCATCGTCCGCACCATGCCGACCGACATCTTCCCCTCAGCCAGCGGGATCAGCCAGAACCACCCGTCCCTCAACCGCACAATGGTGATATTCCCCTCGGCCTCGCCGGGATTGCGATAGACGCCCCTGAAATGCGCGTAGGTTGCGATCCGTTTCGTGAGGTTCATCGGCTTTCTCGGAAAGCCCAAGACACGCCCCAGGAATGCATCGCGTCCGCTGGCATCGATCAGCCACCGCCCGCGCTCGTCTCCTGTCTCAAGCTTCACGCGCCATTCGTCCCCGTCGTGTGTCACATCCCTCGCCGGACAACCCTCCCGCACCTCACATCCGCAGCTCGCCGCGTGATCCAGGAGGATGTGGTCGAATTTCGCGCGTTCGACCTGAAATGTCGCGTCGTACCCCGGCACCAGCCCGCGAGCAAACCAGAATCGTTGCCAACGCGCGCCGTTGCTGACGAAAAATTCGGCGCCGAATTTTGGTTGGAAGCCCGCGGCGGCGATCTTCGGCCACGCCCCGCTCTCCTTGAGCACGTCGTTGCCGAAAGGAAGAAGCGATTCGCCAATGTGAAATCTTGGAAAAACCTCGCGCTCCACCAGCAGCACGCGCTTGCCCTGTTTGGCAAGGAATGCGCCGGCGGTGCTCCCCCCGGGTCCTCCACCAATAATAACGGCGTCGTACACGGTCGGCGCACTCATGACCCGGTTATGAATTCGCGCTGCGGCTCGGCTGCTGCGCCAGCCAGCGTCGAAGCGATCCCAGGGACCCCATCGCCTCGCGCGCCACGTTCGCATCCGTGATCACAATCCCAAACTGCTGTTCGATGGCGATCGTCAACTGCAACGCGTCGAGGGAATCCAAGCCAACACCGTCCGGCCCGAACAAAGGGGTGTCCTCCCCGATCTCCTCGGGTTTGATCTTGAGAACACAGTTCTCGACAACCAACTTCCTTAAATCATCCAGGGAAACTTCAGCCATGACCTCACAGGTGTTCATGTCATTTATAAGGTCATTCCGCCGACAAAAGCAAAGCTGAACATTCGCCGGTCAATCCCCACACCGGCAAGAGGACCTTCCGTTTTTCCCGTCGCGCCAGGTCCGCCGCGGCAATCGTGTTCCATGCGGCCGACGCCACAAATGCGTCGCCATGGTACGGTAATGTTACCCGCTTGCCCCCGGCCAACCGCTCTTCAATCCGCCCAAACCAATTGTGCCGCCCCGTGTGGCAACGCACAACGTCCGATGGAAATTGGGCCAAACACCGGCGCGCGGATGCCGGCGCGTCGCCCCGATTTCGATAACCGAATCCGTCGGCCATTTGCACGATTCGCAAATTGTCCTGCGCTTCGGCCCGATGCAGCAGCAAAGCCCCGGCGCCCTCTCCGGGCACGTAGCCCGTCCGGTTGTGCGGCGGCAACCAACCCGCCCGCGCGAACGCGTCGATCACGATCGGATCAAGCTCTACCGCCCCGATCACCAGCGCGTACTCGATAAGACCGTTCGCAAGCCACGACGCCGCCACCCGCAACGCACTGACCCACGCCGCGTCGTCCCCCACGATGGAGTAACAGGGCCCGGACACCCCAAGCACCGTCGCGACATGACTCGTGGGCGAATTAAACACGGTCTCGGGAAACAGATTCGGACTGGCAAACCTCTGGCCGCTCTTGATCACGCCCTCAAAAAAACGGCGAGTCGCTACCACCGCGCCCGTGTTGAAGCTGGCAACGATACCGAGCCGATGCCGCGGTACAGCGGGGTCCACCGCAAGTGCCTGTTGCGCCGCAGCCAGCATGTACAAAGCCAGCGGACTGGCTCGCCGCATCCGCGCTTCATTCTGCAGGGTGGCCAGCGGCTCGCGAGTCCTGTCAACACAACGAACAACGTGTTCGCCCACGGCCTTGTTCAGGCCGCTCATTCGCGAGGATGCTTCCGACGGAAGGACAACGCCCACCCCGCGAATTGCCAATGGCACCATCGCCTTGCGCGCTTGGTTCGGACTTGGTGAACGTGGAGAAGATTTGTGCCTCTTGAAAACAAGCGCCGCGTTCGACCCGCCAAATCCGAGGTTGACCGTCAGCGTAGCCCGCACGTCCGCCCATCGTTCGCCCGCGGCCACGAGATTCGTCGCCACGGTCGGCTCGGGTTGTCGGACGTTCAGGTTGGGCGGCAGTTCCCCGGATTGGAGCGCTGCGATTGCGAACAGGGCTTCGATGCTCCCCGCCGCCCCGAGTGTGTGGCCAATCGCCGCCTTTGTGGAACTGATTCGCAAGCGCGCCGGGATAATGGATCCGTCCCCAAACGCGTTCGCGAGTGCGGTCCCCTCGCTAACGTCATTCAAGACAGTGCCTGTGCCGTGCGCGTTGACGTATCCAATCTCCGCGGCATCGAGGCCGGCTTGAGCAATGGCGGATTTCATGGCGGCGACCGTCGCCGATCCAGACGGATTCGGCTGTGTCAGATGGTGCAGGTCGGCGCCGTGTCCGTAGCCCGCAACCTCGCAGATGATCCGCGCTCCGCGCGAGCGCGCCCGCGACTCCGATTCCAGCACCGCGAACGCGGCGGCTTCGCCAAGCATCAGCCCATTGCGCCCCACATCGAACGGACGACAGCAGTCCGGGCTCATCGCCTGCAAACAATCAAACCCGACGTAGATCAATTCGGTCAACGCCTCGTAGCCGCCCGTCAACACGCAGTCACACGCGCTGGACCGGATCAGATCCGCGCCGTGTCCGATGGCGTTGGTGCCGCTGGCGCAGGCATTGGCGATAATCGTCACCGGCCCGTCGAAACCGAAATATCGCTGGAGATCGTGGATTTGGTGTTGCGACTGGTATCGCGCCGCATGGAAGAGGTCTCCGGGTCCGCATCGTTGCGCCAGCATCGACCGAAGGAATTGCTCGCCCAAGGCCATGCCGCCTCCGGTGGTACTGACGGAAATCGGCAATTCAGGCATGGACGACTTTCCGGATTTGTCGAGCAAACCCGCGTCGGCCAGTGCTTCGCGAGCAGCGGGCAACGCCAGTCGACTCGCGCGGGACAAACGCGCCCGTTCCCGACTGGAGAGATCCGTAAGATCGGGAGTTTCACACACGGCCGCCTGCTTGCACCGGCAACCTGCCACATCAAACAGTGTGACCGGTGCCGCGGCGGATTTGCCGGCCACAACTTGGCGCCATGTAGTTGGAAAATCAGATCCCAGCGGCGTCACCGCGCCCATGCCCGTTACAACAATACATTCACTCATCCCGTTGGCTTCCCGCGCATCAGTTTGGCCGGCATTCCCCCCCGCCGGCCTTATCGGCTCTGGACAACCGTTTGCGGATGAAGTCGCATGGCCGCGCCATTCCATTGCACGCAAACGACCCCGGCGGCAATAAACACCACTCCCAGCCACTGGGCCGGCTGCAGTGGAATCCGGAAGGCAAGATAGCACGCCAATTGCAGCACGCAAAACGCACCGCCCTGGCACAGAGCGAATGTGAGGTTCGGGTGCTGTGTCCGTAGCGCCAACGTCAGGCACGTTGCGCCACAGAAGCCGACCATGTTTCCAAAGAAAAATAGCACCACGGCCGGCGAGCCGGCGCGCTGGCTGGCCACGCGCAGAAGCAAGCTCCCACATACCTGGAACACGATGAATCCAGCCATGTACAACCACGGCGGTAATTGCAGCACCTGTTTCATGTCTTTACCTCCAACGGAGCCGACTGATACAGACTCCACCATTTGCGGTTCTGGGAGCGAAACACCACGGCGCATGGCGCCCAGGACATCACCCAGGTCACTGGCCGCAGGAGAACACTCCATAAGAAAGCTGCCCACCACGGACGCAGTTCGCATCCCACCAACCAGAATACCACAGCCGCTGTGAGAATCTCTATCTGGGCGGTGATCACCAGTCCCAGCCATGCCAGCGCGCAAAGCGGATGCGTCGCGGCCGCGGCCAACCAGCCGATGGCCGGCACGATCAGGCCCAGACCCGCATAACCGGCCGGCGAACACCAGCGCACGGTCTTTTGCCAGCGCATGTAATGCTGAATGGCCCCGCGCCAGCTTGATTCAGACGCTTGCGTTTCCAACGTGATCCGGCTGACCTTGATCGGAGCCAGCGCCCGTCCAAGCGCATTGTCGTCGGCCAACCGCGCGCCCAGCGTCTCCCATTTCACGCGCTCGCGGAACCGCGCCGCGGGAAACATCATACCCGCGCCCAGTCCGAACTGGACCAGATTGGTCCGACCACAGAACAGCACACCGGGATAAAACTCCAAATTGGCGAACAGCGCCTCCAATATCATCGGCGCGCTTTCGATTCTTCGCACGACGTAGGGACATGTCACCAGCCCCGCCACACCGTCCATGAGTTCCTGCCGCATCACGTCCAGAAATCCGGGCGGAGCAATAATGTCCGTGTCGCTCCACATCCAGTACTCACCCGTTGCATGCTCGGACAAGGTCTGAAACCACGAAACCTTCGGGCTGAGGAACTGAGCCGGCCGCGGGGCAACGATCGGCTTGAGACGGGCACCGGGAAACTTGCGCCGCCATTGCTCGACGACCGGTTGCCATTTGGCCGCGTCACGGTCTTCAACCCCGAGTAGCATCTCCGCGCCATCATCCAACTGGCTGACGAACGATTCCATCGCCCGGATCAAAGACGGTGGAGGCCCTGCTTCGTGCAGGGCGGCAATCGGTTTGAAAATCGACACGGTGGGTTTGACTCTCGGCGCGGCCCCGTCCATACGATGGCGCTCCCGGTGCGACCGGCGACGTTCGCTGAAAACAAGCCCGATGCCGATGCTCCACCAGCACGCGGCGAGCAATGTCCAGCCGACCAGTGTCCATTCAAGAAGTGGCGACATTCGATTCGGTGGGGACCAGGCCTGTATTCGTTCGTCCAAAAGTCTGAAACCAGTGTACCGCTTCCTCGACGACCGTATGCAAAGGTATTTGCCCGCTCCAGCCCAATTCACGGGACGCCTTTGAGGAATCAAACCACTGCCGCCGGCCCGCGTGGGAGGCGGTTTCGCGGCAGACACGGTTGCTGCCAACCGCCTCACCAAAGATGCCGGCCAGTACAATCGCCCCTTGTGGCAGGGTGAACCGCGGCACGGGCCGGTTCGTAACCCGCGCCTGCGCCTGCAGAAACTCCTGCAGCCACACGTTGTGATGCCCGAGCAGATACCGTTCGCCAATTCCTCCGTAGTCGGCCACGGCGAGGATGCCTTCGGCCAGTTCTCCCACGTGCACGAAATTCAATCCCACGCGAGCGCTGAACGGAAATCGCCCGTTGATGTAATCCAGGACGATCCGCCCCGTCGGCGTCGGGGTTTCGTCGCCTTCTCCCAGCGGGCACGTCGGGCTGGCGATCGTCACGGGAAACCCGCGCCGCGCCGCCTCGAGGCAGGCGACTTCGCCCAACCATTTCGAGCGGCGGTATCCTTCGTATCGGGGCACATAGGTCGGGAAATTCCGTTCGGTAACCAAACCGGGGGCGCCTTCCAACACGCCGCTGGAGCTGACATAGACGAATCGGCGCACGCCGCTGCGTGCAGACGCCTCGAGCAGGTATTCCGTGCCCCGGACATTCGTATCATTCATGGCTCGGCGCGCAGTCGGGCCAAATTGAAAGCTTGCGCCAAGATGAACAACAACGCGGCAGCCGCGCACGGCTTCGGCCACGCTTTCGCGATCCCGCAAATCACCCGGCGCTATTTCCACACGCCTGCCGAATAACCGTTGCGCCTTCTCGGGATTGCGGCAGAACACTGCCACGTCGGCGCCCCGGTCCAAAAGCCGGTGCACGACGTGCCGGCCAATAAAGCCCGTGCCCCCCGTGATCAGGAATTGCGTCGCCACGCCCATTGGGGCAGAATCTACGGCAAAGCAAAATCCACGTCAAATATGACTGATCGTGAAGTGCAATTCATCGCGGATGATTTCGGGATAAGTACCGAGGCCAGCCGGGCCATCGTCGAGGCCCATCTCCGCGGCGTGTTGCACGGAGCCAGTTTGATGGTCGGCCAGCCGGGCACTGCCGATGCCCTCCGCATGGCCCGGGACAATCCCGACTTGCCAATGGGGTGGCATCTGCATCTCGACAGCTCCCAACCCGTCACCCGCACGTCGTGGCCATGGGGCAATTCCTACGCAAAGGCGGGTTGGAGTATCGGCCTGTCGCGAAGCGCGCGTCAATTCATGCGCGACGAGGTCAAGGCACAGTGGGAGATGTTTCGCGAGTCGGGACTGACGTGTGCCTTCGTGAACTCACATCATCACCTGCACGCGCACCCCTTTGTCTACGAAACTCTCAGCGAAGTCCTGAACAAGTCGTTCCACGGCTGGATGCGACTCGGCAAACCGCGCTTCTTTTCACCCAACCGCGATGCGGTCTGGGTCGTGCCGTCTGACTGGCTGTGGATGAGACCGAGGCGAAACCATTGCCCGTACCGATGCACCGACACGTTGTGGGGGTTGGGACGCACGTTCTGCATGCAGTCCAGCGAGGTGGTGCGCGCCATCGAACATCTCGGCCCCGGGTTTCACGAATTCTATTTCCATCCGCGCTCGACGAGCCCCGATGATCTCGATCTGCGCTGTTTACTGGAGCTGAAAAAGTGCGGGTTCTGATCGCGGTCAGCTTGCTGGCAGTCTGCGTCGGATGCGCGTCCGACCGCCCCTCAACGGGCGCGGGCCGGTCCTTCCAATATCCACAGGACACATTCGCCTACGTCAACGAGTTGGTCTTCAACTACGAGAATGGCGTCCACACGTCCCCGACCAATGCGCCCGCCCGCGAGCATTCCTACACGCGTCGCTGTTTCATCATGGCGGCAGGCGTGGTCCAATTCTGGAAACACGCCCGATTCGACCCTCTGGCGCCACCCGTGTCTGAGACCGAGTTGGCGCGGCGGATTCGTGAAGTGCGCAACGACGCCACATGGTGGCCGAGTGAACCCCTGGATCAGCGGATCGTCTTCCCCGGTTTCACCAACTTGTATGAATTCAGCGAACGCGAAGGGCCATTGTTACGCGCCAACATGGGCGCGGGATGGACGACCTACTTTCACGCCCGCAAGTTCCCGATGCCGTTCCTGCCTTCGCGGGATGAAGAGTTCCGCGTCGCCGACGATTTGCAGTACTGGCTGGAGCACGGTCATCCGATGGTCGTGTGGCTGTACAACTTCCCGCATGTGAACATCAACCACGCCGTCACGGTCTACGAAAAAGCCGAGCGGCCACGGCCCGAC
>DATJWQ010000044.1:0-51160 GCA_035501175.1 Verrucomicrobiia bacterium
CGCATCCGGCGTCACCGGCTCGGGGTTACCCGGCGTCGGGTTCACATACAGCTTGAAAACATCGGGCACGCCGGGACCGTTAAAATCAACACGCACGACCAACAATACGGTTTGATTGAGCGTGGCTGCCACACTGGAGAATGCGTCCGTACCCACTCCCGCCTGCATCCCCCAATTCATACCGTCCCCATTCTTGCCGACAAAGAGGTCGACACCATGACCGGTGTTCAGGTTGTTGCTGAAAATCTGCAGGCCGTAATAATTGGTCGTCGCTGGCGTGTTGTTGGGTTGGATGAGAACGCTCCAATAATACGTTGAGCCCGGATCGGCCCAGCCATCCGGAGCCGCAAAAAAGCGTCCCGTGAAGCCACCCGTCGTGTAGGCATTGTTCGTGGTCGTGTACAGCAATCCGCTGGGATCGACAAGGGCGATATTGGTCACGCTGTAGGTGGTCTGGTTGCCGAGAAACTGACCCCAACTTGTCGTCCAGTTCGTGCCGCCGTTCGCCCCGTCAAGACCGAAGGGTGGGTAATCGAAGCCGTCGTAGGTTAGCAAGGCAGCTCGGCTTGACGGCAACACCCCGAGCAAGACGACCAGGACGACGGCCGTCCAACGCTCTGGCAGAAATCGCCTGCGATTGCGTATCACATTTCGGTTTGCTCTACCGGCCTTCGCAAAGCCGGCGATTCCTACGTTCCGATGCGCGCCGATCGTCATCATGTTCACAGCCTGATCTCCTTCTCTTATCCCGCGATTGATCTTGCCGAAGCTTGTGGTATCGATACCAAACCTCACCCGGTTTGTCAATCCTAATTGCAGGATTTTTGTACTCCGA
The DNA here is from genome assembly GCA_035501175.1 of Verrucomicrobiia bacterium. Taxonomy (GTDB): domain Bacteria; phylum Verrucomicrobiota; class Verrucomicrobiia; order Palsa-1439; family Palsa-1439; genus Palsa-1439. Next base: position 836 of record DATJWQ010000044.1, read on the forward strand.
CTCCGACCATCACGGCCTCTCATGCTCAAAAAAAGCCCTTTGTTCCCAACCGGGGTGCCCGCCCGCCCTAGTTCGCTTGCGAAACCTTCAGCCGTGAAGGCTCGAGAATCCTCTCCGATCGGCCTCCGCCCGGTGCCGCAGTCGAACTCCGGGGGACCAAACGCGCCGGCAATTCCGTGTGGAGAATCTCCGGTGACTTGGGTGAGTTGAGAACATCGAGCAGATAACGCGCCGCCACCCGCCCCAGATCCAACATCGGTTGCGCCACGGTTGTCAATGACGGGACGCAGAGCGCCGACTCGTCGAGATCGTCAAATCCCGCGACGGAAAGATCGTCGGGCACTTTGATCCCCAACATCCGCGCCGCGTCGATGACACCATACGCCATCAGATCGTTCGCGGCGAATATCGCTGTGGGACGTTGGGTTTTTGCCAGCAGGTCCATCGAAATGTGAAAGGCCTTTCGCGTCTCGTACTCGCCTTCCGTCACCCATTCGTCCTGCACGGGAATCCCGTGCTGTTTCATCGCCTTGCGAAATCCCAGTTCGCGCTGCAATGCGTCCTGCAGATCGCGCCGCCCGCCGATAAACCCGATCTTGGTGTGCCCCAGATGAATGATGTGCTCCGTCATCGCGTACGCCCCGCCGTAATTATCAACGTCCACATGGCTGATCGCCTTGCTCTTGGGGGTGCTGCCGACGACGATGATCGGCATCTTCAGATCCGCGAACGTTTGCGGAAACCGCGCGCTCAACGCCGGCGCCACCATGATCAGCCCGCCCACGCGCCGCTCGTGGCATAACGCCGCGCACTTCCGTATGTCGTTGAAATCTTCCGATAGGCTGTCGAAGAGCGAGATATGATAATCTGTCCCGGTCAGCACCTGCTGGATTCCCTGCAGGATACAGCCGAAATAGAACGTCCCGACCAACCCTTGAAATGGAGCAACCACGCCGAGCTGGAAGGTGTGTTTCGCCCGCAGTTGGCGCGCCACGATGTCCAGATGGTAGTTCAGGCGCTTGGCAGCCGCCAGGACGCGTTTCCGCTTGTCGTCGGAGACCGTACCGTGCGTCCCGAGCACGCGCGACACCGTCATCGGCGAAAGCCCGGTCGCCCGGGCAATGTCGCTCATCGTCACCTTGCCCTTTCGCCGGTCGCGCATAGTAATGCTATTTACCCCTCACCTGTTGCCGTGTCAACCTTTCGCCAGACGGCAACACCACGGCATTTCATGCCTACCGGCCGAATTGAATATTGCGGAACAAAGCCTTGCTCAGAAGGATCGGGTCGTGGCTCAATACGAACATTCCCATCTCCCCTGTCCCGGTCGCGAACTCCGGCAGATCGGCGGACTGCGTGGCCAGTGGTTTGCCGTCGGCATCGAGAGCCGTGGCCTCAAAATGGGCATGATTGCGAACCAGTCGCAGCATTTTTATTGCGCGGGCCACCGGCATGCCTGTTTCCGTGATACGTGCTCCCGCCTCCCGTCGAAAAGCAAACGAGCAGGTGCCGTCGGGGAGCAGACAGACCATGACGATCGGCGCGTCGGCTTTCAGGCTGGCACGGTACATCAATCCCGCCTTGGCATAGGTGTGCGTGTCAAACGGCGGAGTCACATTGGCCACAAGATCGAAATGGTCCCCAACGTCCTGCCACACGAAATGACATTCATCGTTCCCCTCAAACACGTCGCGCCCGCTTCCAAACACGTCGACTCCGTTGCCGCCAACGGCGCGCTGTCCTCCCGCAAGGAACGGGCCGCCCACATCGCCGCTCTTCCATCCACCGGGCAAAACCTCCTGCGGAGCCGGCCCCGGAATGATCGGATACTCGCGAAGCGTGAGGGCGGGGGCTTCCGGGCTGGTCAGAGCTGCCCGCAACGCTTCATTCTGAGCGTACTCCATCGTGCCCAAACTCCGGAAAAAGCCCTCGATTTCGTCCTTCGACGCTGAGCGAAATTCGGGCAGCGACAGCGGATCGTGGTTCGTGACCATGTACCAACTGTCCGTCTGAGCGCCGCCATCGTGCTTGACGAGTTTGTAGGACCACATCGTCGCTGCCCATCCGTACTCGCAGAGGATGTCGTAATACCGCCGCATCATCGCGGCTCCGCCGGCTTTCGCGAAGACCACGTTGAATTCTCCCGCCAGGTACGGCACTTTCCACTGACGAAGCAGCTCAGCCGTCGCGCGCAGGTCGTGACTCATAAACCTCGCGTGAGTGTCCGTGGTGCGCTCGCCGCCATACACGCCCGGATAGAAATGCTCGGTGTAGCCCACATTCTCCCAGCCGCGTGCCGCCGGCGGGCCGTACATCAGAATCCCGCGCAACGATCCCGCGCACAGAATCAGGTGCCGCTGATCGACTTCGCGAACCGCGTGAATCAATTGATCCATCGTTGCGACGAGCGTGGCGTCGTTGTTCTCCCGCTTGTAGTTGAAGAACGGCTCATTCAGCAAATCGTAGGCGGCAACGGTCGGGGAATTCCGATAGTGCTCGGCGATTTTTCTCCACAGAAACGCCGCACGCTTCCGGTTTGCCGGTTCCCATAACTTGTTCTGTCCGATGTGGCCCGTGCATTGGTCCGTACTCTGGCCGCCCGGCGCGCCGTGCATGTCGAGAATCACATACACACCCGTCCTGGTTGCCATTTCGACCGCCGCGTCCAGCCAGTGGAAGGCGTCCGGACGAAGTTGGTCTGGCGCCGTGTCGTCCTGAAGGAGCGTGCAATTGAATGGCAGTCGGACGACATTGAATCCCCACGATTTGATGATCTCAAAATCGCGCGGGCGGATCCAATTCTCGCGAAACACCTCCATCAAACGATCCTTCTCCGCCGCACCAAAGCGTTCCGCCAAGAGTTGTTCCATCTGCCACTGGTCTTTCGGGTCGCCGTCGCGCCACATACCCATCATCCACGTTTCGTTCAGCAGCCAGTTCCCAAGGTTTACACCTTTGAGGCACACCGGGCCTTTTTCGCCGACGATGCTCGCCTCTTGCTGGTGAAGAAACTCGAGTCCGGATGAGCCGGGTGCCGCCGACGCGGAAGCCAGACCGGCTGTTGCCCCGCAGACCATAAACATGGCCAGGGCAGGAGAATTTACCATGGCGACCAGTCTATTCATCTGTATGAAGTCGCGCCAAGTACAAACCCCGCGCTCACGGCACGATGCGAACGCGGTAGTACCGCACCGCGCCGTTGCTGATCGCACCGCTGTCGAGATAGTTCGTGACCATTCCAGTCGTGTTGGTGACCGTGAAAATGTCCGCGAAGTTGTTCGTGTCGTAATTGCCGTTCCCATCGCCCGCCGTCACCTGCAGCGCATTGGTCACACCAAATCCGCTCATCCACCTGACGACCACATCGCCGCCTGTCTCCGCGATACTCGTGATGCGAAACGACGTCGCTGGATTGGTTGGATTTGTGCCCGCCAAAAACTTCTGCAGGTTCGTGAATCCGTCGCCATCCGCATCCACATTGGCTGCGCCCGCCGGGTTCGTCAGGCTGCCAAAATACTGAATTTGCCATTGCTGGTAGGCCGACAAGGGCGTCGCGCTGACCTCCACCGAGTTCGAGCTTTCACCATACGCGTTGTACGCGGTGACCACATAATCATACGTTGTCCCGTCAATCACGCTCGAGTCGGTGTAGGAAATGCTCACAAGACCGCTGGCCACATTGGTGTACGGTCCGCCGCTGACGGTTGCGCGATAGACGTTGTAGCCGTTGGCCACCGAGCTGTTCCAAGTAACCGACACCCACCCGTCGCCCCCGCTCGCCGTCACGCCCGTCGGTGCCGTGGGGACAGGCCCGGGGGTTACCTGGATCGACACGGTGACGACGTTGACCGAATACTGGTACCCGTCGTACACGCGGTAGCGAAATGTGTCGGATCCGACGAACCCTGAATTGGGCGTGTACGAGAACGAGCCATTGGCATTGAGGGTTAACAGGCCATTCGACGGTCCGGTCACCAACACCGCCTGAAGCTGGATGCCCGACTGTCCGCGATTGATATCCACGTCATTGGCCAGTACGCCCGAGCCGGCGCCAACAACGAGAGTTACGCTCGACGTCGCCGTGTACGAGTCGGCGACGCCGAGCGGTCCACCCAGGTACTGCTGCAGAAAAGACGTGATCCCAAATGCCGAAACCGTGCTCCACTGGGACCAATCGTTGGAAATCGTGCTTGAGGAATCCGTTTGGATGTTCGGCGCCGGATTGGTGCTGCTAACGGGATCGTAAACGCCCCACGAGTTTCCAACGGTCCCATTGCTCGCTTTGTAGGCCCAGGTGGCCCAGTTCATCCCATTCGTGTTGAATTGGGTGACCGCGTATTGCCAGGAAGCGGGCGTGCCATATCCCTGGAACTCCCCGATCAGGTCCGGAACGTTCCACGATTGGTGGTTCCGGAAATCGCTGGTCTGTTTGTTGACTTCGGTTTGCACGTTGCTGTAGGACGTGCCGTCCGGATACGCGTGCATCGAATAAACCACGTTGCTCCAGTTGTAAACCGACGGCGACGGCAAAACGTCCCATTGCCAGTTCAACGTCTGGCCATTGGTGGCGGTGCCGCTCCAGGTTCCCTCCATAATGCAAATGTGATCGGGGTCCACCGAGCGGACCGTCTGGTACAGGTTGCTGTACGTGTTCCAGATCGCCAATTGCGAGGGCGCACCGGAAGGCTCGTTCATCAAATCGTATCCCGCGACGGCGGGATCGCCCCGAAAATGCGCCGCCACATTCGACCAGATCATCGCCGTCTGGGTTTGGTCCGCTGTGCTCGTCCAATACTGGTTCTGATTCTCCCGCCCGGTCGATTGCGATATGTTTTGTCCGCCCGGCACACCGTGAAAATCAATGATCGAGTAGATTCCGCGCTGCCAGGCATTACTGACCACCCAATCCATTCGGTCAAACGCATCCGCGCGCCACGCGTTACTCAGCGTCTCGACGTCGCCCCACCAGAACGGCACGCGAACCGCATTCATCCCCAGTGCGCGGATATTGTCGAGATCGTTGGTTGTGATCCAGGTGTACTGATAGGTCCGGATCAGGCTCTGCTCGCTGGATACTCCGAAGCGTGTGTCCAGCGTCTGGATCACCGAGTAATCGTCGGCAAGTCCGGAAGAGTCCATGGGGCACATCCAGCCCTCCATCAACAGCCAGGCTCCGAAGTTCGCGCCGTGCAGCGGCACGATGTCACCAGTTCCGCGACCGTTGCGGATATTAACCCCGTTTGCCTTCAGAAACGGATCGTACCCCGTGACCGTCAGCGCCGCGCCGACCGACGTCTGTGGCGGTCCACCGCAACCGCTCACCACAACGTAGAAATTCGCCCCATTATCAACCGCTGTGAGACTGCTCAAGCTCAGCGTCGCGCTCGTTGCCCCGCCGATTGAGCCCCCGTTGCCCAGCGACGTCCCGCTGCCCACAGGCCCCTTGTACCATTGATAGGCCGCGGCCGACGCGCTGACGCTGAAATTCGCCGTCCCGCCATAATTGGCTGTCTGGGCGGTTGGCTGCGTGATGATGACAATGTTCGTGACGACCGTCAGCGTCGCCACCGAACCCGTCGTCGAATTGCCACAACCATCCGTCACCACGCAATCGAACAACTTGCCGTTGTCGCCCGCCACCGTCGCCGTGGTCGTGTAGTTTGAGGTTGTCCCGCCGGTGCCCGTACTCACGGCGTTCCATGTGGTCCCGCCATCGGCGCTAACCTGCCACTGATAGCCGGGCGAAACAGCCCCCGTCGCCGTCACGGAAAAGCTGGCGGAATTCCCCGCGCACACCGTTTGGTTCGTGGGCGCCGACACGGTGAAAGGCGGACAACTCACACCGATTGCATTCAAGAAGCCGTTATAGTTACAGCCGTTGCCGCTCAATGGCTCGTTGTTGTAGAAGCGAAACTGGCTGATGACCTGGCCGCCGGATGGATTCAGCAGCGCACCAACGATGTTTGTCATGGCACCGCCGATGGCGGTGATCGTGACCGAATAGTTCGTGGGCGACGTGAGCGTGAACACGACGGTCAACCCGCTATCGGTGTATGAGATGCCGGTATTGACCGAGCCGGACCCGTCATTGATCGAATACGTGCCGGTGGCATTACCACCCGCGTAACGAAACTCCCACACCGTATTGCTGCCAGCGTTTTCCAACGCCACCCCAACTGCGCCGCCACTGCTGTCGACATAACCATTGTCGATCGAGAAGGAGAAATTCTGGCCGGCCTGCAAGGATCCCGGCGAACCCGTGAATACCCGCCGCGCGTTGGCGATGGCGCCGTTGTTCGCAAACGCGGCCCACGACTTGCCGCAACTGCCATTGATCGCGCCTCCGCTCGAACAATTGTAGCCATTGTCGGAAGCGCTGTCCGTTGAGAAACTTGCTGTGCCGCCGCCCGACTGAAACAACGACCACGCGCCGAAGCCGGTCCCCCCGTTCTGACCGCTGCTCCAACTCGAGCCGTTGTAGGGAGAATTGCAGGCATTGTCGCTGGCGCTCGACGCGCCATTGGCGGGCCTGACGAATGCGAGAATGCCGGACACAAGCGCAACGAACGACAAACGTTGTAACCACTTGCGGATGCTCATGATGGACTTTCGTTCATCTGCTTGCGCGTCGCGGGACCACGGCGAAACCGCTATCGCCATGGCCCGGACGGGAGCCAGTCGGAATACACTTCGTGAAACATTCTACCGCGTGACGATGAACGAAACAATCTCTCAGCTTGACCGAGACCGCCGATGGCCGCGGAGCACCCGGCTGCCGAGAATGGCCAGGCCGCCGATCAGCAGCGCCACCGTGCTCGGCTCGGGCACGACCGTCAACACCGCGTTGTCAAACCACACCGTCCCTGTGCCGTTGGGTTCGGCGAATTCAACCTTTACAAACGCTGTGTCGACAGGCGCCGTTGCAACCAATGTGTAGTTCGCCCACGGATGCGCAATATCGTAATTCTGGCCGTAGACCGCCGGATCAACCGTGGAACGGAAATCCTCAACCAACTGATTGGTGCTGGCGTCCATGAAGAACAGCCTCATTTCGCCATACGGTAACCACCATGCCTCGGCACCGCTTTCAACCGTGAGCGTGTAGGTAAACCCGGCGCTGGCTGAGACAATCTGATACTCCCCGCCGCCGGCGCTCGATCCGCCGCCATCGGCCATGTAATAGCTCCCGTCAAAACCGGAGGCATCATTCTGATGGTTTGCCCACCCGCCCCCGTACATCCACAGATTCCAAGCGGTCGGCGAATCCACGGTGTTCGGATCGTTGAAATCACCATTGATGAGGAGGTTCTGTGCCCTGGCGAGACCCGCTGCCAGGCACAACGTGGCCACCAAAACAGACAATTGCTTCTTCATATCATCTCTCCCGTTTTAGGTTGCTCCCGTCGATGACAAATCGTCGTTTCGTTTGGTATCGATACCAATACCGACCCGTTTTGTCAATCACAATCTTCCGAATTCCGGGGCTGGAGAATGCCGTCCCATCGCGCCAAACGATGTGACACCGCCGAACCGATCAACTCAGAGTCTCGGCGCTGTAGCGGGCGATGAGGCCGGTGCGTTGCGCATGATGGTACACAGCGACGAAGTAGCGGCAGGCCAAGAGGATGTACAGGGCCGCGAGGACGGTGCCGAAGGTTACGGAATATCCCGAGACCAACCCCCCGGCCACGATTCGCCGCATGCCTTCGAACACGTACGATGGCGGCAGGACGCAGGAGAACCACTGCATCCATCGCGGCAGGGTCGCCAGCGGGTAAAACACCCCGGCAAACGGCGACAGCAGGGCTGGAACGGGCCAGATGAGCCACTCCGAAGCCGGTCCGAGCCGCAGGACCAGGGCGCACCCGAATATGCCGAGCGCGATTCCGAAGAGAAACAATACTGCTAGGAACGGGACGAACATCAGCCCGTACGTGAAGAACGACAAACCAAACACCGTCGTTGCCAGAACCAGCATGACGGCCAGTCCGATCATGCTGGTTGTAATACTCGTGATGACGAGGCCGGTCAGATATTGCGAAATCGAGAGCGGCGTCGCAAAGATGTTCAGGAAATTTCGCGCCCACACATCCTCGAAGAATGCCGCGGCGACGCCGTGCATGACGCGGGTAAAGAAATCCCAGAGCAGGACGGCCCCGAGGAGTGACGGCACAAAGTTCAATCCCGATTTGGTGACGCTGTTCAGGTAGCGGGTGATGAAGCCCCACAACAGGATGTCGACAGCGACCCAGGCGAACAGTGGAAGCAGCCGGGCCGGGCTGCCGCGCAAGAGGTAGAAATGGCGGAGCACGATGGCGGCAATGCGGCGCAGCCCTTTCATTATCCGCTTCCTTCCAGCGCGAGCGGCTCGCGCGCCAGGGCGATGAACAATTCTTCCAGGCTGGCTTTGCCGTGCTCGGCCGGCAGTGTCTTCGGGTTGCCCTGAAGGAGGATCCTGCCGTGCGAGAGAAAGAGCACACGGTCGCACACGTCTTGAACCTCGTACATGTTATGTGAGGTCCAGAGCACTCCGCCCGCGCCCTGGGCGGCGTGGGCGCGAATCCGGCCGCGGATGTCGTGGGCAACCGATGGGTCAAGTGAAGCCGTCGGTTCATCCAGCAACAGCAGGTGCGGTTGATTCAGCATCGCCTTGGCGAGAGCGGCGCGGGTTTGTTCGCCCGAGGACAACACGCCGCACTTCACGTTGCGGAAGGCCGCCAAATCGAACTGTTTCAGGAGATCTTCGATACGCCCGGATAAATCGTCCACGCCATAAATGAGGCCGAAGACGCGGAGATTCTGGGAGACTGTCAGGTTCCCGGGCAATGGCGAATAGACCGCCGCGAAATTGGTGCGCTCCAGGGCGCGGCACCGGTCCGACGCAAGGTCCACGCCCTCGACGCGGATCCCGCCCGAACTCGGTTCGACGACTCCGAGAATCATGTTGATGGTCGTGGTCTTCCCCGCTCCGTTGGGGCCCAGCAGACCGACGATTTCGTTGCGGCGGACCTCAAACGAAATGCCGTCCACCGCCACCGTGTCGCCGTAGTCTTTCCGCAATTGTGTTATGGATAGAACATCCGACATTTTGTAAGTCTTCCCCCAACCAACTCTTGACGCCAGTATCAACAGTTCAAGTTTTGTTCGCAACTGTTTCCATACGGGCTTTGTGTGGATGGGCATCAAGTCCGGCGCTGACATCCAACCGAGACCGATCGGAGGCCGTCTGACAAGGGGGAATCTACGCGAGATCGGCGGCCGTTGTTTCAGGCGGCGCCGGCCCTGAGGAGTGTCACCAAGAGCCAGAGAATCGCGCCCACCACAAGCCAGCATCCAAAGAAACCGACGAAATCAAGGCGGGTCCACTTCATGAACTCCCAGTCGCTGTGCGGGAACAGCTTGAGGTGGTCGAACCGGTGCGGTCGCTCCTGGCTGAGGGCAACGACGCGCTCGTCTTCTTCCGGTGTGGGCGCGACAGGGGTTTTCATCTTTGCATAAAACCGATCGGCGAGGTCTGACGGTCCGGGTTTGAGCAGGACGCTTAGCCCCATGAGCATGACGAACGGAAACAGACCGTCGAAGAACCACCGGGTCGCGAGCAGGCCGGCGGGGGAGAAATTGCGTACGGGGACGCCCAGCAGGCGCAGAGAGAAGGCTTCCACATTGAATCGGCCGATTCCTTCCAGAGACGACCTCGGATCGTCGGGATCGATTCGCGCTACGCGCTCAAAAAAGACGGCCGCTGGCAACACCACGTGCGATTTGCGGATCGTTTGGCCCGGCCGCTCGGCCAGGCCGGCGGAGACATCGGCGGCTGTTGCCGGGGCAACCACTTCCACGTGGCGCTCTGGAGTTTGGACCAGGAGGGTCGGCTGCCTGCGAAACCACGCCGCGTAGGGCGCCACCCAGGGCACCAAGCCGATCCAGACAACCCAGACGACCAAGCCAACCACAATCGCCCGCGCCACGAGCCTTCGCCAAAAGAAGATCAGAAAAACAACCGCGCCAAAATACGTGTTGAACGTGATCAACATTGTCAGAGCCTGCACAACCCCGGTGAACACCAGGGCAAAAACGATTCCCAGGGCGAGGACCACGACAATCGCCACCTGGCCGACACGAAAATAGTGTTCCGGCGGGCGGCCGCGGACCAACGGCTCGTAGAGATTGCGTGTCGCCAACGCGGAGACCGAGACGGAACTGACGCCGACCGAAGGCATGTGGCCCAGCAGCATGCCGGAAAGCATCAACCCCATCAATCCGGGCACAAGCAGGCTGGAAGAAAGCGCGCCCCAGGCGTTGTCCGGGTCGGCCAGACCCGCTGGGAACACGGCCACGGCCAACAGTCCGCACAGCGCCCAACCGATGATGACCAGCCGCTTCATGAAGCCGCCCGATATCATGCCGAATCGGGCGACGTTTTCGTTCCGCGCGGAGCCGCTGGAAGCCATGTTGTGCATCAGACCGAGGACCTGAACGAGGCTGGCCAGCGTGATGGCAAAGATCGTATACCATGTGTAATCGCTCATCGCGACGCCACCGACGAGTTGAAACTTGTACGCGGGCACGAGTTGATGCAGTCCATGGAATCCTCCGACCCGATGCAAGCCCAGCGGCAGCAGTAGAACGGACATCAGCAATACGAGCAACCCCTGGAGCGCATCCGTGACGGCCGCGGCTGTCAGACCGCCGATGACAATGTAGAGGGCGACGATTGTGGAATAGGCGATGTAGAATGGAAGCGGGCGGATGTACGTGATGAACGAGTGCAGCTCGCCGCGCTTGTTCATGTTGTCGAGCGTTGCGAACCGCTCCGCCATTCCCGTCGGGAGTGTTCCCGCCTCTCTCTGTGCCGCGAGCGTTCGATACTCGTGGAACAGGCCGACCTGGGCGCGTTCCTGGTCGGTCCAGGCCGACTCGGGTTTCACAACCATGGCGGAAGTCACTTTGAACGCCGTGAGGTTGCCCAGTCCAAGCAGGATTAATGCGATGAGGATATTGAAGGCGGCATAGGCCGAGGCCAGCCCGCGGCTGTTGAATCGGTCCACGAACAGGTCAGCCATGGTGACAAGGCGCGCGCGCCGGTACCAGGGCTGCGTGAACCAGAAGAACGGAGTGATGAACAGCGTTTGGAAGCTGATCCACAAACCACCAATGCCCTGCCGGTATACTTCGCTGGAGAGCTGCACCGCTCCCGTCGAATCGGTGGCATTCCCGAAGTTCAAAAAAAACTGGAGGACGCGGCCCAGTTTCCGTCCGCTGAGATAAAAATCGGTTTCCCCGCGAACGCTGCGGGAGGCGTGGACACCGATGAACAAGAGCGCCAGCAGGAACAGGATTACGACCGCGAGATCAAGGACGTGTAGACCCCACAGGTGCATGGTTCAGAGTCGGCCCCGCATGCCGGGCGCGCGTCAATGCGTCAACGGGACACTCCAGGGATGAGGAGCGTTGGCTCGACCATCAGTGTGGTTCGCGGCGCGTCGGGATTGGCCAGACGCATGATCAGGAGTTCCACCGCCAGTTTGCCGATCTCGTGGCTGTGGATGTCCACCTTGGCCGGCTCGGGCTGCATATGCTGGTAGACGACCTCGCGATCGCCGCACACGTACAAGACGTCCTTCATCGGTTCGACGCCCTGCCGTCGCAAGTGCTCATGGACATAGTAGCCGAGGTTATTCGAGACGAACAATGCCTCGGGTCGCGGCTTCAGTTTGACGAACTGCTCGACGAGCATTTCCGCCGTGCCGAACAACCCCTGACTGTCCGAAGGTTCATCCACTTCCATTCCCAATGTGATGGTGGAGATCTGCCGCAGGCGGGCGTGTTGTTCGAATGAGTTGGCCCGCTCGGTGTGGTAACGGATGCCGCGCATGGTGGGACGGTACGTAATGCAACACGCATTCCGGCAACCCCGGCTGGCGAAATAATCCAGGGCTTTAACAGCGACCGCCCGGTGGTCCGGTTGCACGCGGTCTCCCCACGTCGTCGCCCCTGAAGACAACAGCCAAACCGCGGGAACCTGTCGCAATTTTGCCGTCACCGATTCTTCGGGCTCGGGTCCATGGAGGACGAGGCCGTCCACCTTCTGATTCTCGACGATCGCGGGCAGGCAACCCGAGTGGTAAAGGTAATCAATTGTCAGGCTGATTCGGTGCATCCGCAACGCGGCCGCCGCGCCCTGAAGCAGGGCATGACCCGTCAGCGTTTCGGCGGGTTCCTGGCCCCCGGGCCAGGTGAAACCCTTCGTGGCCTCCGTCGTCGACGAGGCTTCACTGTCGCGCACGGACCCGGGCTTGTACGTAGCCGTCCACAGGAACGCGATGGCCCGATGTTGGAGGCGGGCGTGCAAGTGGGCCTTGGGTCCCCGACGCGAGCCAAGCGGGGGTGGATGATAGTCGATGCGTTTCATGGCCTGATGGACCTTGGCCACTGTCGCCTCGCTGACAACGTCACTCTCATTCAACACGCGGGAGACGGTCGCGGTGGAAACGCCGGCGAGCTTCGCAATTTGGACTATCGACATAAGTGATCTCCCATTACGGGGTGCGTTCTTCCGACAGCTTTCATTTGTGCGGCATTGTCCCGGAAGTGTCAAGGGCGACCGTGCTGCCAGCGGGACGAGGCTCCAGTGCCTTCAAGGATGAGTCCGCGGGGAAATGAGCATAGTGGTCACAGGTGAACCGCGGGCTTGCCGACGCCCAGGGGACGCCAGCCTCCGAAAACAGCAGACGTTTCGAAAAAGCCAGATCCAGATCGTGCTCGATGTTTTCGACCACAACCTGTTGCAGGTTCTCGGTCACGAAAGTGTGTTTGAACTCGCCGGCAACCGCCCTGGGCACGCCGTTGGACTCAAACGCGGCGTTCAGTCCCAACACGTACGGGCGGCACGTCGCCAAATCAAATGGTTGGGGCTCTCCCCTGGCCAGGGCGTCCAGGATGGTCGTCAGCATGTGACGGCGCACGATCTTGTCTCCCTCGGTCTTGGAAGGGTGTGGCTCGCCCAGAATTTCCCGGCGGCCATCGTGATGACACACAACCGTGTCGGCAAAATCGACCTGGCGGACGATGGCCTTGTCCGTTTCAATCTCGAGCATGACGTCTCGTTGCGTGGCGGTCGCCAGCGAGGCGCAGTACAACACTTCCACGCCTTCGTCGGTGATGACGCGCACGGCGCTCGTATCTTCGCTTTCGATGTCGTTAACGTGATAGAGCTCCGCCTGGACGGTCGCGGCGTTGGCCAGACCGGGCCTGGTGGTCGCGAGGTACAATTCATGAGCCAGGAGATGGGCGAGGGGGTTCCCCACCGTGCCGTCGAGCACCCACCCATCCGCCGTGCGAAGGCGTCCTGTCCATGGGCTGCGTTGGAAGTACTGGACCGGCCGCGGCCACGCGGCGACCGCGCGCAGTCGGCGAATCGCGCCCAGGGCGCCGTTGGCAAGAAGACGTTTCAGGCGCAGGCTGGTATCGGTATACAAGAATTGGAAATGAACCGCGGATGCCCGGCCGGTGTTCTGTTGCAGCTTGACGAGGGCGTCGAGTTCTTGAATGGTCGGCACCGGTGGTTTCTCGAGGAGCACGTGAAAGCCAGCCGCCATCGCCTGGGCGGCGCAGGTAAAATGTGAGTCGATACCCGTCGCGATGACGATCGCGGTGCAGTCCTTGGTGCCCAGCGCCGTGAGCAATGCTTCCAGACTCGGAAACATCCGAACGCCGCGCTTGGCGCAGTTGATCACACGCGGGTTATCCGGCTTGTCGAGCGTGGCGGCGGCGACAATGTGGCAGAGATCCGGAAGTTCCCACAGCCGATCCATCAGGTAGCCGGCGTAACCGCTCGTTCCGACCATGGCGAGGCGAATCATGAGGACCTCGCTTGAACGCTGGCGTTCCTTGACCACGGCATGGCGGGGATTTGCTCGACCACGCCTGCATCCGCAGCGTCGCGGGCGCACAGGCAGGCATGTGTGAGAAGGAAAGGATCTTCGGGCCGCATCAGTGATTCGTCGTCACCAGTGACTCCCGACAGGAATGGGGTGTAGATTGGCCGGGCTGTATCAACCGCAATTGTCTGCGCGTCAGCGTTCTCCCTAAGAAGACGAATGACGCGATCATTGGAACGCGCTTCCAGTATGCCTTCCGTCCCGACAATCCGGATCCAGTCATCGCCGTGCGTGGCTGCGGCTTCCGGTCGAAAGAGATCGATGCTTACCGTGGCCGCGCCGCCGTTTTCCAGTCCGAGAATGGCAGCGACGTAATCTTCACAGTCCGGGCGGCTCGGGTGCGCGAAGTTCCTCTGGAATGCGGCGACCGATGTGAAGGCTTGTCCCGTGGTGAAATGGATCATATCCAGAGCATGGATCCCGACCCAGAGCATGGTCCCACCGTACGTATCTCGCACGCCGAACCATTCCTCGCGATCGCCATACTTGTAGGATTTTTGTGCATTGACGACTGTAACCTCACCGATGGCGCCGCTCTGGTAAAGCTCGCGCGCCTTCTGAAAGACAGGATCAGCACGCATGCTGAGCATGGCCATCAAGCGTGTACCGTGGTTCGAGAGACCCCGGTAGAGCTTTTCCAGCGCCGGGGTGTCCAGCGCGAGGGGCTTCTCGCAAATGATGTCGCAGCCGGCGTTTGCCGCATCCAGGGCAATGACCGGGATGCGATCCAAGCGGCAGCTCACCACCACCACGTCTGGGCGCACACTCTTTAGCATCAGCCGGTAGTCATCGAAGACATTCACACTCTTCGAAACGCCCGGATGGGCAACGACCCGGTCCACGGACTCCCCGGGTAAGGCGCATGCGGCAGCGATGACCTCAATCCCATTCACCGTCGCGATTTCGTCGAGCACGCAGCCCCAGTGTCCGAAAGCGCCGATGGTTGCGACTCGGGTGTGTTTGGGTGCCGGATTCATGTTTCTATCGGTAATGCAAGACCTTCCAAGGCTTCTAGATTCTTCCGGGCTATTATTGCAAAATAGAGTGTAAATTACAAGCTGCTTTCTGAGAAATCTGTACCTGCGGCAATCGCATCTTTCTTGAATGGATATCCGTAAGCCCAAATGCCGGGGAGAGAGGGCTTAACACATCCTATCCGTGTGGCACTTGTATTCAGTAAGCCGAGTAAGTCGAGTTCCAATTTTGGTTGAGCGTCTGCCATGTCACCGGTTCGACATGGAAATCGGCAAACAAACAGTCAATCGTCGTCTGAGGGTGGCGCCCAATGATGGGCTCCACTTCCGAGGCCAACGTTCCGCCGGAAGGGCCGACAAACTCAGCCGAGTTGGCGCCGTTCGCATCGAGCAAGATAATTGACGAAGATGGCGCATGAAAATCCCGCAGGGAAAACCCACGCCACCCGTTGAGGTAGTTGGGAACCGGCGAAGGACGGACCATCTCATAGCTGGGAGGCGGAGTACTGAGATTGGAATTAAATGTATCTCCCGGACAACGCCTCATCTCGGCCCAGTGCTTAACGGCAAGGTAATGCATATACGGGGACGGGGGAAGGCCTCCCCCACCATTAGAAATCCAGCTTGGAGCGCCACCAGCGCCGCCGAGGAGCACCCATTCTTGCACTCCCCAGTCCGACGAATACATGCTAAAGGCCAGACCCCATTGCTTGAGATTGCTGATGCACGCGGCCTGTTTGCCCTTTGCGCGGGCCTTGTTCAGAGCTGGCAGCAACATCGCAGCCAGTATCCCGATAATGGCCACGACAACAAGCAACTCAATGAGAGTAAACGCCTGGCTGAATCTCTGGCGAGTCGTCATGAACATCTTCTCCCGGTTCTCGATGACACTTTTCACGCTGGTTCTGCCTACGACCACGGGCGTCACCCCGCATCAACCGCTGTATTCAATTCCCGTCAGCCCGACAAATATAATGTAATTTACATTACAACTTACATGTTATCTTACATGGTCTCGATAAAACGGCAAGACAATTCTTCATAAAAATGTGAGATTTCAGGCCACCGGACCATAACTGCCACTCAGGGACCTAGGCGAACCCGGTAGTATCGGGAAGCGCCGTTGGTCGCTCCGCCAACATCGCGATATGTGTTCGTCGCGTCACCGCTGCCCGCAATTGATAGTGGCCCGCTTATATTGGTGAAGTTCGTCCAGTAGCCGCCGGTTCCGTCGCCACCCGTCGCCTGCACCACGTTCGTGGGCCCCGCCCCCGTCGCCCAGGTGATCACGACATCGTTGGATAGCGACGCAACGTTCAGGATCCGGAATACAGAGGCCGGGTTGGTCGGGTTCAAACCCAGGAGGAATTGATTGGTGTTACTGATCCCCTTGCCGTACGGGTCGGCGTCGGGAGCCGCTTGCGGACAGGCAGTGCAGCCGAAATAGTTCGTCTGCCATTGCTCGAACGGCGAAAGAAGATAAGCGTCGGCTTCTGCCGAGTTGGTACTCTCACCACCGGCGCCAAGAGCCGAGACGACGTAATAGTAGTTGGTGTCATAGACCACGCTGGCGTCGGTATAAGCGGTGGCCGACCAATTGGACGCGATGAGGGAGTAGGATCCGCCGCTGATGAAGGACCGCTTCACATTGTAGCCGGTGGCGCCGGCGGACCCGGTCCAGTTTAGCACCACAACCGAGCCACTCGGCGCGGCGACGAGATCCGTCGGCGCGGCGGGTGGAGATGAAACGGACGGCCCATCCAACTCGATGGCATCATAAACCCAGCCGGCGCTCAGCCACGGACTCAGGTCAGAACTACCGCTGATCGGCGCGATCGTGATGGTGTTCTGGCCCACGACAAAATTGTTGGAGGGGATGTTGTACGTGAACATCGCGTTGTTTCCGCGGTAGGTTCCGATCGTGAAGCTCCGGGAATTGGGCTGCGTGGAATAGGTGGGGCCGCTGGTATAACCCTGAATCGAAACCTGGGGCCTGCCGTTATTGTAAGCGCAGGTGATGCCAATCCGCAGCGTCATGTTCGTGATCTGAGCCGCGGTCAGGTTGAATTGGATGACTGTCGGACTATTGGTCCCCCGCATTTGAATCGACGGGAATTTGCTTGTCGGGTCCGATCCGACGGTAAATGTGGTTGGAACCCATGGGCTCATCCGGACGTCCTGTGGATGCATCGTGATGAAATTCGGCTCGCACAGCGCCACGATGTTCGTCGCATTCAGGAAGCCGTTCGGCGTGCCATCCCATTCGCCAATTTTGAAAACGTACGAAGGGTGGGACAGCGCCGAGACCATATTCAGCATATTCGTTTGGCCCGCACTGACCGTCACGGAGCTCGTCGCGACCGCCAACTCTCCCTGATACAAGATCGCGTTGTAGGTGCCAGCCTTCATCAACGGGGTGGTGTACGACCCGTTCGGCGCCGCCAAGGCCCAATACTGCGCGGCCGCGTTGGTAAACGCCACGACCATCTGAAGATTGGTCGCGATTCCCAAAACCGTGCCGGTGACGGCGCCCCGGCTGGCCCGGGGGACATAGCCGGTCAGATTCAGATCGGCGGTTTCGATCCAGGAATAATCAATTGGCACACTCGTCACCGATGTGGGCAGGCCGCCGGTGGTAAAGACCAGGGCGTATGGGCCATACAGGACGTTCGTTCGAAAGATGTCCGTCTGGTTGTGGCCCGAGTTCATGTAGTTATATACTTCCTGATCCGTGCCGCACTGGTTCTCAATATCCCGAAAGAACGGGCCGCCCGAGTCGCTCTCCCGAGGATTGTCAAAAACCATCCATGCGCCGGCTGTCGTCCCGGTCGCTCCGCAATACGTCAACTCCATGGCCCGGTCTTTGCCGTGCGTCGACGAGTCGCCATAGTACTTCGAGCGGGTTGTGCCATCCGCCATCTCAAACACGTCACCACCGCCGCCGCAGTTCTCGAGACACGCCGAATTGCCGCGAGTGTCCGAGGGGGCCGGCCCGTTTGTGAGCAGATTGGATTTCAGCCGCGTGATCCACCGCAACTCGCCGACCGACGGTTCCGCCGTCACGTAGGTGGCCATGAATATGGAATTACAGCCGTTGGTCACAATCAGATACTGCGTCAGCGGACTGGGCACGTAACTGGTGCCAACCGTGACGCAAGTAATCTTGATGTATCGGTTGTTGTAGTTCGTGTAGGTGACGGTCGCGGTGCCCAAGCCCGAGCCCAGTTGCGAATTCTTGTCGCTCGCCTGATACTGCGTGCCATTGAATACGATCGAGTTTACATCACCGCTGTTCGTGCTGACCTGAAAGACCAGACCCGCACCGGTGTCCACGGAGAGATTGGAACCACTGGGCGTGACCCCAAATGCAGCAAAACCTCGCACGGGAATTGTCAGGCAGGCGATGCCCATCACAACGGCCCAAATGAGACAATGCGGCGAACTGCCGACCATGTGTGGACGGGGAGTGCTTCGCATGGCGCAGACGCTCGCCTGCGATATTGCCTGGTTGCCAGCCCGAACCGAATCCGACATCTGAATCCCTTCTGCTATGATCAATCCGCCCGCGGACGCTGTAAAATACAGAGTTTATTACATTATTTTTCTCAGAAGGCAAGCTAATAGGGTGCCGCTGTTTATGATTGGCGCAAATTGTTTATGGGCAACACGATCTGAATATGACCGTCCTTGTTGTGTGGCTGTGAAAATGCATGCTCAGCACCGCATTTTCAGTCGGGCGATTCGCTGAAGTGACGGTTGGATGATCTGATCCCGTCAGGATCGGTTCTTCAAGAGGAAATGATAATTGCCGGATTCCACGGCGAGAACGGTTCGATTGCCATCCACAGGTTCGAGTTTTACGCCCTCGGCTTTGGCGAGCGGCACCCCGCCTTCCGTAACCGCATCTTCTCTCGCCGTCGGCAGAACAACTGTCGCGGTTGTGTTTACCGGGACCGTGACATCCAGTACCAACCCCCGGCGTGTTTTCTTCCACGCCGTCCGGATGTCGCCGCGGATGCTGGAGTAACTCGTCTTTGCCCACATCAATCTGTCATCAGGCTCCGGGGCGATGATGATTTTCTTGAAGGACGGACCATCTGTCCGTATGCCACCGATGGTCTCCACCATCCACTGATAGACCGCGCCGAACGAATAATGCGCGAAAGAATTCATGCTTGGGTTGAAAAACCCATGGTCTGGCGTCCAACCATTCCAGCGCTCCCAAATCGACGTGGCGCCATTCTTGATGGAGAAGCCCCACGAAGGGAAGGTGTCGCTGTGAATCAGATGATACGCGACATCGTTGCGGCCGATCCTGGCCAGAACAAGCATTAGATCCTTCGTGCCGATGAAGCCGGTCGTCAGGTGCCAACCGTGATTCTGAATGTTTTCAACCAGATGCTGCGCCGCCAATTTCGCCTTTTCGCCATCCACAAGATCAAACGCCAGTGCCAGCACGTAGCCGCACTGCGTGTCTCCCTGAATACGACCATCGTCGGTTACATAAGCCCGATTGAAGGCCACTTTGATCCGCTTGAACAGCTCGTTGTACCGCACCGCATCCTCTTGTTTCCCAAGTACTTCGGCGGCCTGCGCGGTCAGTCGCGCGCTGTGGGCGAAGTAAGCCGTGCAAATCACATCCCTGGGCGTATCGGCATTGATGCTCAACCAGTCGCCATAACAATGATACTTCGCGGGCGGCAACATCTCAGCCGTGCTGCGGTTCTGGCAGAAGGCGATGAACCTCGTCATCGCGTTGTAATGTTTTTCGAGGACACGGCGATCGCCATAAACTTCGTAGATGGTCCACGGACAAATCACCCCCGCATCGGCCCAGGCGGGGCCGGAATCATCCTTGTCGGACAACGGCGCGAATTTCGGGAACTGGCCGTCCGCAGTCTGGCCGTCGTCGAGGTCCACCAGCCATTTGGTGAAAAATGCCTGCACGTCCGTATTCAGCGTGGCGGTGCGGACATATACCTGCGCATCGCCGGTCCAACCCAATCGTTCGTTGCGCTGCGGGCAGTCGGTCGGAACGTCGATGAAGTTCGCTCGTTGCGTCCAATAGATGTTGCTGTGGAGCATGTTCAACATTGGATCGGAGCAGCCAAACGACCCGACAACGGGCGTATCGCTACTGAGCGCCACGCCGACCACGGTATCGGTGGTGGGCTTGCGCGTCAGACCGGTCACTTCGACATATTGAAATCCGTGCACCGTGAAACGCGGCTGCCATGTTTCAACCCCGCGACCGCGGCAAATGTAGGTGTCCGTGGCGCGGGCCATTCGCAGGTTGGTTGTATACGCCGTGCCGTCGGGATTCAGCCGCTCCGCAAATTGTAACGTAATCTTCTGGCCCGGCTTGCCGCGCACTTTCAGCTGCGTCACGCCGGCAAAATTCTGGCCGAGATCGAAGACGTACATCCCGGGCTTCGGCTCGGTAATCGATTTCGGCCTGAATTCAGCAATGGCCCGAACCGGCGGGCCCGGATGCCGCCGAACGAAGGGCTGAAGTTCCGCGCCGGTATCAACCGGCTTCCACTCCCTGTCGTCGAACACCGGCTTGTCCCAACCATCCATGGTTCGCCGAGCATCGTACGTCTCGCCCATCTGCAGGTCCGCTTCGCGGATCGGGCCGGTGCTCGCTTTCCAGTCCGGCCCCGTGCCAACGACCGCGCTTGAACCATCCTCGTACTCGATGTCGAGCTGGAGACGCACGCGCGGTTTCTGCCCATAGTGATCGCGGCGCTGATCGTATCCCGCGTAACCGCTGTACCATCCGTCGGCGAGCACGGCTCCGAGCGCGTTCTTGCCGTGCCGCACCAGATCCGTCACGTCGTAGGCGCGGTAGTACACGCGCTTTCGGTAGTCGGTCCAGCACGGATTGAAATAATCATCGCTGACGCGGTGGCCGTTGAGATGAGCCTCAAAGATACCCAGCCCCGTAGCGTACAGCGTGGCGCGTCGCAGGGCTCGCTCACAGCGGAATGTCCCGCGCAAATACACGGCCGGGGGCAGTGACAAATGCATCACCTTGGTGGCGTTGGTTGAAGTCTGCAAGTAAGGAACCCAGTCGATCGCGTCGACTCGTCGGCCGGCGTCGTATCCGATCCAGTCGCCCTTCCAGTCGGACGCTTGGAGCAGTCCCATGGTCCAGCTTGCAGGATCGCTCCAGGTGGATGCTTTTCCGTTCTTGTCCCAAACTCTCACCTTCCAATAACAGCACGATCCTGAAGTCAACGGCCGCCCCTCATAAACGATCGCCGTGGTGTCATCGCCGGCGACCTTACCGCTGTCCCACAGGTCGCCCTGGCCCCTGTCCAACAACGTCGGGAGAGAGGCGACAAGGATGCGGTACGCCGTCTGCCGCTGGCCGCGCTGATCGGATTCGGGCACCCAACTCAGACGCGGCTGCGCAGCATCGATTCCCAGCGGATTCGACAGGTATTCACATCGTAGTTGTGAGACGTTCATGTTGGCTTTGCACACCTCCACACCGACCAGCACCGCAATCAGGATTGCCCGTTTCATCGTCGTTTCTCCACTTGCCACACCTTGAAGCCGCCATACGCCACCCGTGTGACCCCGGCCATCGAACGCAGACCGATTCGGCCGGCCCCGAGCGGGTTCTGCGTGTCGTCATACTGAAGCACGACGTTGCCGTCCACCTCGATCTCGATGCGCCCGCCGACCTTGAGAATGCGGATGTGATGCGTCACATCCGTGGGCCCTGTTGTCCGGCTTTCACCGGCGGCGAGCGGCTGGAACCCGGGGTTCTTGCGCAGTCGGTTGGATGCGCTTTCCTCCGTGGTGTTCCGACTCCAGTAGGCGTCGGAGTAATTGGCCAACGCGCCGCTGTGGTACGTGGCGTAATCGCCGCGGCGCGGCGGCAGTGAAACGTCGAAAATACCTTCGCCGTTCTTGCCGGTGGCGCAAAAGAAGACAATGGTCAGGCCGTTCGTCGAACCGCAGTGGTTGACATCGAATGCCAGGAGAAAGTCAGGGGGAAACACACGACGGTTCCATACGACCATGTGTGACCGCTTTCCGACATCGACCGGCTTCGGCTGGCCGGTCACAGCGAATTCCGACGGGGCCACCCAGAGTTTTCCATCGCGAATCATGCAGCCGCCCCAACCCTCGGCAATCCACTCCGCATCCTGGGGCGGTCGCCCCGTGCGACGCCACTCACCGCGCGGCAGTTGTTCGATAAAATCCTCCTCGCGGGCGATCTTCTGGGCCTCGCGGAAATCGTTCTCGTAAACGAGGCGCAGTTCGCACTTCGACAAATCGAGCGGATGATCGTGAAGAGGTTGAAGATCCAACGCAGGGACCGCCGCAGTCGCGCCAATTGTGACTGTGCTGATGACGATCAAAAGAAACGGCAGGACGTTGTGATCGGGGTCTCGCATCATACAGAGTCTATCGTCGTTCGGCATACTCGGAATAGGGCGCCACTTCCGCCGCGCGCAGCACCGCGCCTTTTTCCGTTGGCCGCAAACACAGGGCCAGCGTATTCGTGTTGCCCCCTCCGAAATGGAGCCAGCACTCGGGGAGGTAGTATTCGCGTTGCGGGCCGACATCCCAGTAACGGCCCAGCGCGTGTCCGTTGAGGTAAATGAACCCGTTGCCCGAGGAATCCAACAACAAGCGCCACGGCACCCACGCATTGGTTGCTGACTGGGGCAGCTCAAATTCGATTCGATACCATGTCGCCAGCGCCGAGGGCTCGCCGGTCGGCGCATCCTTGCCCTTCCGTTCGATCTCCTTCGTCGTGTCCAGATCGATGGTTTTCCAGCCCGGCGCGGCGATGCGCTCACGCCACCAACGGTCGGTGACGCCACCCAGTTGACGCGTCAACGCGAGCTTGAGGTCAATTCCCTCCGAGCCGCCGCCCATCAACCGGGCTCCGGCTGTCAGACCACCATTCCCGGATCTGTTAGTGACGATCATCGCCACCACATTGACACCCGCCTTCAGTTCCCGCGACACGTCCGCATTCAACCATTGCCTGCCATCTCCGGTCTTACCGACTTCCTCTCCGTTGACGTAGGCGGTGCTGTTGCCGTCGACCGAATCGAAAACCAGCCTTGTGCGGCCGGTTCGGATCATCTCGTCGGTCAAATCCACTTTCGTACGATAGACAGCGGTGGCATTTTTTCCGAACAGAATGGTTGCTGCCGGATTCTTTGGCTCGAGGGCGCCGGGCTGACCCAGCGCGGCAATTTCGGCAATTGTCTGGTCGTCCAGAGCGAAGCTGTCCCAGCTTGAATCGTCAAAGTCCGGAGCCACGGCGCGTTGAGAGTCGCCCTTGCCCAGCAATTTGACATGCCAGTTTTCGAGGGCCGTGCTCAGGCCCTCTCGCGATGACAAACGGATGGACCTGATGCCGGACAGATCGGCAAGCGACAATCCGAAATTCGCCTGTCCCTGGTTTTCATAGAGGATGACCAGGTTGTTCTCCCCGACGTGCAGGGCGTCCCCGACGAATACCAGCGGTTGGGATGGCACGAAGATTTTCCCATTCAACTGCAGCACCACTTTGTCCGTCGTAAAAAGGTCCGGCGCCAGGTATTGGAGTTTCTCCCGTTGCTGCGACGTGAGTCGGAACCTCGATCGGTACAACACGAACCGCGAATCGTCCACACCGCAAGCCGGCAAAGATGCGCCCGGTGTAACCGGCATCCAGTGACGTGCCTGGGGATCAACACGGCACAACGCGGTCTTGATTCTCACGGCAGCCGGGATTTCGGCGGGTCGCTCCGGCCCGATAGCTGGCCTTGGCAGCCATTCACCCTTCGTTGCATCGATCTCATTGACAGGCAGATGCAGGACCTTGAATCCTCCAGCCCCGAGGTCGTAGACGAACTTCAGTTTGCCGCCGCCGTCCACTGTTACGGTGGCGGATCCCTTGATTGATTTCGTGCGGGAGGTGTTGCGACAAAAAACAAATCGGTCGCCAAGCGCTCCCCGACGAACGGCGATCGCGAGTTCCTTGTCCGCGGCGTCGGTGTCGGAATGAACCGGTTGCGAACGCGCGAGGCTCGCCCCGTATTGCTGCAGCATGAGCCCAATGGCTTTCACGGCAAGATACTTGTCACCCACACCGCCGCACTCGCGAATCGGCGCGTAATAGTCATAGGTCGAGAGCTGATCGCGCGATGCCCAATCGCCAAAATTCGATCCGCCGAACAGCATGTAGTAGTTCAGGATCATCGTCCCCTCCTGGAGATTGAGCAGGGTGAGGTGGTTGATTTGCGTCGCATCAATGCCTTCCTGGTCTTCGCTGAGTTGATGGCCGACTTGCGCGAACCATCCACCCTGCAATTCCGGGACGATCACCGGGGCGTTTGGCTGTTCGGTGTGCAGCTTGCGCAACCGCTCTTCCACCGACTTCATGTTCCATCGCGGGTACATGTTCGAACCATCCATCACATTGCGCAACACGTCGTCCTTGCTGCCACGGCACTGTTTTGTCCAGCACGTGAAGATCGGCACGTCGATCCCGTCCGCCCTGGCGTATTCGTACAAGGCGCGTAGATGATTGACACGCGCCTCGTCGGACAGATCCCCATAGAAATCATATTCGTTCTCGATCTGGAACAGGATCACGCCGGGACGGCCTTTCGGTTTCCGCGTTATCTGCTCGGGGGCAATGACGGGACAAACTGCGTCGTACCAGTGTTTTGACCAGCGGAGATAAACCGGGTCGTCGCTGCGCAGCCAGGTGGGCCGTTTCGGCTGGGCGGGCTTCAGTGTAAGCAACCACCGCGGGAACCCGCCCCCATCCCACTCGGCGCAGATGTACGGGCCGGGGCGGACGATGGTGTAGAGCCCGAATTCGTCCTGGGCCATCCTGAGCCAGGCCTTCAGATCGCGGAAATCGAATTGTGAGAGGTCTGCCGGCCCCGTCGGTTCATCCCGCTCGTACCAGTTCCATGGCACATACGTCTCGACAGCGTTGAACCCCGCCTCTTTGATCTTTTGGAATCGGTCGCGCCACAATGGCCGGGGACAACGCATGTAGTGGAATGATCCACTGAAGATGAGCGTGTCTTTCCCGTCGATGGTCAGACATTGCCCGTCGTAGCGAATACGGTCGGGATGTGGAAATCGGACGGGTTCGCCGTACGCCGACGATGCGAACAGAACGATTGCGAGCAGGGACGCGGATTTCATTCGTCAATCTCCGGTGTCGCGCTCCTGGCGCGTGAATACTCGGCTGAACCAGTTTCCCTGTCGGCCAACTTTGGGCCGACGTAGATGACCGCCAAATCAGCCAGTGAAGCCAT
The DNA here is from genome assembly GCA_035501175.1 of Verrucomicrobiia bacterium. Taxonomy (GTDB): domain Bacteria; phylum Verrucomicrobiota; class Verrucomicrobiia; order Palsa-1439; family Palsa-1439; genus Palsa-1439. The sequence continues at coordinate 26,042 of DATJWQ010000044.1, forward strand.
GCCGTCACTGCCAAATCCGGATCGTGCTGTAAATTTCACTTCGCGCACGGTGACCGGTTTTGGAAACAGGATTTTCTTTGGCGCGAACGACGATGGCAACTCGCCGCGCGCCACATCCGTCCATTGCGTACCGTCGTCGCTCGATTGCACGAGGTACTCGCGGATATCACCTTCATGCTCGCGATGGTTCTGGCGCGGCATGCAAACCAGACCGGCAATCGCCACGGGCGCGGGAAAGCGGATGGTCAACTCATGCGGATACCGTGCGTCGCGGCCGCCAGCTAACCAGTACGTGTTTGGATCACCATCGATGGCCTTCGCGGCGGTGTTGCTTCCGGTTTCGAGATCGGCGCTCGCGGTGGCACCCAGTTTGCGCATGATATGAGTATCGAACAACAGGCCGCGAATGTCGCTTGCCGAAACGTCGACCTTCGGGTGAAAGCCATTACTGTGCATATAGTGGAGCAACGAATGATACAACTGCCGACAAGCAGGTCTCTTGTCCGCCAGGCTTGCCAGATCGACCGAGCAGATCATCAATCGGCCCTGTCCGACTCGACACTCGAAAATCAGGCCGAGTTTATGGTTGCGGTTCCAGTCGTCGATCGCTTGCACGACAGGCTGAAGTTTGCCTGGCAACATGTCCATATTAATGGCCCGAGCGCCGCGGACGACCTCGGTCCATTGCCAATCACAGTTCGGCTCGGTGGGAAAATCCGCGAGCGCGGGGTGATTCGTTTCGCACCACAGCCCCAACATCCGGCTCCAGGCCGGGCCCATCAGACGATTCCAAAAAACCGGTACAGGAGCCAACGGCGGACTGGTCCAATCCAGATCGGCAGATTGAGGCAGGAACAGCACCTTGCCTCCGGCGTTCAGTCGCGCTTCCGCTTCATCCCATGAACTCGTCACCAGCGCATCTCCGGGAGTGGTTGTATCGACACGCGACGGGTACAGCCAGAAATTCCAGTCGTTCTCAAAGCGTGTCCCATCAAGTCCCACGACGAGTTTATAAGCTCGCGGCGACGGGAGCTTCGATAGATCCAAGCGGATTGTTCCCAACACGGTGTTCTTTCCGAGTGGAATTCGTCTCGACGGAAACCGTCCGCCGATGATCCGTTTGCCATCTGCATTCAATACGCGCCAAACCGGGACGGCATTGGCAATCGGCTGCGGGCCGAAGTGGGCAACTTCGACATCGACAACGAATTCATCGGCAGCGGTGAACACGCGTTTCTTCAATCTCGCCAGCAGTACGGTCGGGCCGCAGAACCGGCGAAATTCTTCGGCGGCGGCATATCCTTTCGTCTCCCAAAACGGGTCGAGCAACCCGACGAGGGCCGTTCCCTGGCCGATGTAATCGTGAAGGTCCAGCAACTGAAAGCCGCTCAGGCCGGGCGTGCGCAGATTGGCTTCGATCTCTTCCTTGTAGCACGCGAGTTGAAAGCGCCCCGATGCCCAGGCGAAATCCCTGTCCCTGTCGAGCAGTCCGTGGGCGGTCATCGAGTCGCGGAAGATCTCGTAGTTGCCTGGCCGCAGATAACCCGTGAATTTCCGAATCACGCTGTAATCAGGATAGGCGCACCACTGGCCGAGTTCGTGCGCGAGCACGGGCACCGTAACGCCGTCAAGCGACCGGCCGAAGTCGTTACCGAACCAGCCCGAATTGCCGCGAAGCATTTGTTTCGCCTCGAAATGGGGGAGAACCAGATATTGCGAGCTTTCTGCCGAAAGACCGTTCGACCACCGGCCCGTGTTCATCGCAAAGAGCCGGCGTGGATCGCGCTGGCTCCAACGACCAACCCATTTCGGCAACACTTCCGTCCAGTGGCCCGCCGGCTCGTTGCTGGGAGACAAAAGCAGGAACGACGGATGATTGCCGTAGGCATGAATGATCCGCGCGGTTTCATCCTCGAGCATCTTTTCCATTTGGCCTCCGGGTGTGAACGAGTTCCACATCCCGCACTCGGGCTGAAGATAGAACCCGAGTTCATCCGCGGCAGTAAACGCGGCCCCTGGTGGACACCACGAATGAAACCGCATATGGTTCAGCCCCCACGCCTGGCAGATCCGGAAAATGCGTTTCCACGATTCCACGTCGGTGGGGGGATAACCGGTCAGCGGGAAATCGCCGCCGTCATGAGTGCCGCGCAGATTGATCGGGTGATCGTTCAGGATGAACTGATCGCCATTGGCCTTGATTTCGCGCAGCCCGAAGACGATCTCGCGGCGATCATTCGCCACGTCTCCTTCGAGCCGCACCGTCAGGCGCTGCAGGACCGGATGGAATTCATCCCACGGTTGCGCCGAGTCCCCCAGCGGGACTTCCAATTCAGCCGCGCCGCCGTTCTCTGTCCAGGACACCGTTGCGCGTTGCGAGCCGATCCGTAGCGTTCCGCCGCCATGTTTGCCCGTGAGGTTGCCGATTTGCACTTCGACCAGCGCCGATTTGTTAGACAAGATTGGAAAGACCCGAGCATCTTCAATCCAAACTGGCGTCGTCGAGCTCAGTTCGATCCGTCCAACAATTCCATTCCAACTGCTGCCGAGAGAATCCGAGACACTGTGCGAGTCCGGCCGATAGGGCAGGATCATCCGATTGTCCACGCGGATGGTCAACCGGTGCCTGCCAGGACTTTCCATGCCGAGATCGTATACGTGCGGCGCGCACAGGCTGTTGTTGGAGCCGATCTTTTTATCGTCCAGCCAAACCGTGGTCTCCCAGTGCGGGCGCTCCAACGTCAGCACCATTCGCCGTCCGCTCCAATCGGTTGGGATCCGTATCTCGCGCTGGTACCACGCCACACCGAGATAGTGTCGCGTGGGCTGGCACAGGAACGGGACCTTCACGTTGCCGGCTTTTGTGTACGGCAGGTAGTCCTCCCGCAGAGACCAGTTGCGATCGTAAAGCGAGAGCACCCAGGGCGTATTGGTGGCGATCTCATCACCATAGCCCTGGGACTGCAGAATGCCGGGCAGCCGGATCCGATCCGGCAAGTCATGCTTGAACCACGCATCCCGCGTCCCAACATCGGAACGGTCAAGCGCGAATCGCCAGTCCCCTGCGAGAGAAACAGCTTCCGCAGCGGGTGCGGCAGAAGATCGTAGCGCGATCGATCCCCCGAACAACCACATCAAACCCACGGCGGCGAATCGGCAGCGCATCATTCAATCTCTCATGAGGATGGCGCCGGGTCAGGCAACGCAAACAAACGGTCCACCTCCACCGGCGCGCCGGTCGCGAAGGAGATATTCGCGGCAATGCCAGTGAGGATGCTGCGCGCGCCGTCGATGTGGCTGGCCGCGCGATGGTACGGGTCCGGCGGTGGATTGCCGAACAATGCTTCGGCCAACACCACGTCGCCGCCACCGTGGCCGCCGACGGCCGGCGGGATTTCCGCGTGATACGGTTTCTTCCAGTGCGGGAATACAATGATCCGCTGGCCGGGTGTGCCCGACTCGCCGACGATCGTCGAGGTCTGCCCGCCTTCGATGGTTTCGACGTCCTCGAACTCGATTCGGCCCCTGGCGCCGGTGAATGCAACGCGGCAGCCTTCCCACGGACAGTAGGCGGTTAGCGAGTACGACATTTGAGCGCCGCTGCGATAGCGCACGAGGACATTCATGGTGTCTTCGGTGGTAATTCCGTCCCCGAAGACATTTTGGTCGCGGAAATACCCGTCTTCATGCTCGGCGTCCAGATAGAGCGCGCGAAGACGGTCGTCCTTGCGCAAGTCCAGCGCGAATGGGTCGCCTTCGGCCTGTGGGGAGCCCGTGCTGCGTTGATAGGCCCGATAATCGCCGCGCGCCTCGGCATTGGCGCGGCCATAAAACGCGAGGGCGCCAAGACCGAAGACCGTTTGCGGACTGGAGTCCAGCCACCAGTTCACGAGGTCAAAGTGGTGTGTGGCCTTGTGCACCATCAGGCCGCCGGAGTTTCGTTTGTCACGGTGCCAGCGGCGGAAGTAATCCGCGCCGTGCCGCGTATCCAGGAGCCATTCAAAATGGACCGCCTTCACGACCCCGATCGTACCCTTCATCAACAGGTCCTTCACGGTGGTGCGGGCGGGCGCGTAGCGATAATTGAATGCCACGCGCAGTTTGCGGCCGGTACGCTGAATCGCGTCGAAGATGGCGCGGCACTTCTCCGCGTCGATGGTCATCGGCTTTTCGGTGATGACATCGCAACCCAGTTCCATCGCGCGGATGATGTACTCGTGGTGCGTACGATCGATGGTCGTAACGAAGACAACGTCGGGGCGTTGCTCTCGAACCATGGAATCGAACCGGTCGGCCAGGTAGGTGGTGACGGGGCGCGCGCCAAATTCCTTGTGGAAACGCCGGTTGTAGTAATTCATCCGCGTCCGGTTGGTGTCGCACAACCCGACCAGTTCGCTGCGATCGCTGTATTTCCCGACGATGGCGTCGACGAAAACACCGGCGCGGTGACCAAGCCCGACAAACGCGTACTTTTTCCTCGACGTATTCACGTGGACGGGTTTGACGCTACGGCGGGCAAGGCCTGAAGGCAAGCTCGGGGCAGCGTCCGGGCCGCGGTCGACACTGGTGCTGGCGCCGGTACACACGCAACGGGCTTCATGGTTTCTCCATCCGGGACGGTTGATCTTCCGGCAGGTCGCTCCCCACCAATTGCAACAACTCGATGGCGTTCAGGCACCATTGGGCGGTGTCGTTGGTTGAAATCCTGGGAATTTCGTCCACAGGCGACGGCACATTGGCGTCGTCGATACGATGCCAGGCGAACCGAGCCCGTTCCGGATCGCGGCCGAGAAGCGCGGTCCAGGCGCGCGCCGCCAGGACGGGATCGTGATTGACGAAGGCGGCGTAGGCGGTCATACGCGCGAAATACGGGCCGCGGCCGGACGAGATGGTGCCGCCGAGAGCCTTTCGTTGTTCGTCCGGGGGCGCCTGCAGATAACGGCAGTACTGCAGCCACGCCTCGGTCCATGACGGCCGATTCATCAGCGGGGTCAGTTCCATCATGAGTTCGGGACCGCCCATGAGCGCCGCGAGATGGGGGATATCCACGGTGTCGTGGAGTTGGTAGAGGAGGCCGGTCTTCGGGTCGTACCCATAATTGCCGCCCGAGAAGAGTTTCTTCGGCATGGCCGCAATGCAGTCCATCCCGGTAATGATTTTGTCACGGTATCGCGTGTCGCCCGTACGCTCCCATGCCGCGAGCCAATTGCCGCAGAACGCGAACCAATCGGGCCCGATACGAACATGGGTCGGATACTTCCTGTCCGTTTCGATTTTGCGGAGTGGATCGACGTCGAGGAGCCTGTAGTCGGCATTGATCACCTCATTCATCAGATCGCCGACGCGCTCATCGGTCGTCAGATAGTAATAAGGCCGTTTGAGGAGCGCCTGACTGATACGGGCTTCCTTGGCGCCGCAACCCCAGTGACGGACGTTGTGGCGTGAGCCGAGACCGGCGAACCGTCCGAGATGATATACATCGACCTCCTGCGTCTGACGCGTCATGGCTTCGGCCATGCGGAAGATGTCCGCGCGGCCCGTCCGCAGAAAGCTGTACCAGAGCCAGAGGTCGGGCATCAGTTCAGTGTTGGACCAGGCATACCCTCCGATATCGTAGCGCCACTCATGGCGTTCGTCATCGTAGGTGTGCATGACGTCGCCGTAATCCCAGAAACCGTACCAATGACGCTGCTCGATCTGGCCCTGATAGAAGGCGATTGCCTGGTTGAGTTGATCCTCGATCCATTTCTTCCGGGGCGTGGAATTGTCCGGCAGGCTCCACACGCCGAATACGGGGATGGAATGGTAATACTCCGGCGTGCAGACCAGACGCGGCGGGTTGACGTTCGTGTCGGCTAGATTCAGGAGTTCATCGTTGGATGGCACGGACGGAAACGGGCACAACATCAATTCGGACGTGCGGGCGACGCCCGTGGCGGTGCTGAAGCCGGGTTCGATGTCTTCGTACGATGCTTCGAGTCCGTGTTCCTTGATGTCGTAATGGCGAAGGTCCATCGCGGGCGAGTCCGGCGACCAGAGCCAGGCCGTGATGTCGGCTGCATCGGTGGACGCGTGGCGAATCTCCAGTTCCGTCGGCGAAAGCTCCCAGAAATTCCTCAGACCAATGGCCAAGCCGCCGCTGGTGTCACCCGCAAACGCCAATCCCAGCGCGCGATGGCCCGCGGCGGCGTTGATCCAGCAACTCTTCGGGTTGGTGCGTTTCTGGATGGAGTAGGAGTCGGGCGAGATTTGCGTCAGCTTGTAGTCGTCCCACACCGCCATCATGGCGACGTTCGTCTTATCGGGCAGATCTTCGAGATTGGGAATGGGTTTGCCGGCGATCTGTTCCTTGTACAAGTCGGGCGACCGATTGCGCCGGCCGGCAATCACACGGATTGGTTCGGCAAACATGCCCGTATCTCCACCCAGCCGGACGTGGCGGTTGTGAAGTTGTTCGCGCAGCGGCACGCTGAAGCGCACGCCGAGGCCGCGGATGAAGTCCGTTTCCTGATCACCGTCAAACACGAAGGTGTGCACCATCTTGATGTTGTCCAGACCCGCAAAGAAATACAGGCGCACCGTGAATGGCAACCAGCCGCGGTGGGCGGTTTCCGACCAGTGATCACCCTCGATTTTAATGACGGCCCGAACAGGCCCCGCCTGTTCGAGAACCGCGGATTTGATCCGGCTGGTGAATTCCACCTCGCGCGTCGTGTGATTTGAATCGTAGTCCGAGCGGTCTTCCAGAACACATACCAACCGGCCATGTTCGCCAATGACACGGTCGCCGAGAGAGATCGAATCGATGAGATTCTGTCCGCGCCGGGGGCAGCGGCATTTCATGGTGCCCGTATCGACCTCGATGAAATCCGTGGTTTCCGCGGACTGAAGGGACGGCTTGGCCGGAATCGAATTCCCGCGAGAGAGAGCAAATGGCCCGGGCTCATTCGAATCGACTGTGGTGGCGAAGCCCACCCACTTGAGTGATCCATCCGGCCAATAGGCCAACGGCCAACTCTGGAGTGGCAATTGCTTCCCCTCCGCATCCGCCAGCGAAAACGCATCGCCCTTCACGGCTTTTCCTTGTGGCCAGGGTACGCCCCAGCTGACGCCGGAAGCCCGCGGGGGAGGACCTTCGAGCCATTTCAGAGCAACCGTATCCTGCGACGCCCACGTCGCACCGGGAGCCGCGGCGTACGCCAAAAAGACGATCAACAGAAACTTCAACTTCATGTTTTCATGGTGCGCCATCGTCGAGACCACGAACGGTATTCGCAAGTGGACGGGCAGCTGTGAACTCGCGCACTGCCGGGTTATTCTCCTCGCATGGACGCCAGCCGTCAATCACCTGTTGCGCGGCCCATGCGCGAGGCCGAACTTTTCGCCGGACAATCTGACCGGTTGTTCACGAGATGCAACGTCATCCGTTGATGGCGCCCCGGAATCACAACGCCCGTTGGCGCCTCCTTACGAAAGGGGAGCGCAGCCGGCGGAAGGAGTTCACCGAGTCGTGAACGAGGTACTGTTGATGGTTTTCGTACCTGTTACCGCGCGGCTGCACTCTGAATCTGCCCGTTCCGGTTACGGCAGCAACACACGCACGCGATAGTACCGCCTCGTCCCGCTTGTGGCCCCGTTCGTATCGATGAAGCTCGTGACCTGACCGAGGCCGGCGCCACCAGACAGGATATTGGTCTGACCGGCGCTGACGAAGCTATTGCTGTAACTGCCGTTCGCGCTCCCCGTGGTAACCTCCAGGATGTTGGTGCGCGAGGCAATCCCCGGTGACCATGAGCTGTCGCCACTGGCACCCAGGTACGTCACGACGACGTTGGCGCTGGACTTCGCGATGCTGACGATGTGGAGATACGCCGGGCCGTTCGTCGGGTTAAAGCCCGCCATGAATTTGTTGGTATTGCTCATGCCGTCGCCGGTTGGGTTGGCGGTGCCATATGACAACGTGCTGGAGTTGCCGCCGAAATAGTAGCTCTGCCAGGTCGTGTACGGGTCCGCTGCCACGCAAGTGGGGCAGGTAACGACCAGATTCACCTGATGGGGAGTCGCGATGCTGATGGAGTAGGTGAAGTTGCTGTTGGGGACGCTGGCAATATCGAGGATCGTCGGGCTGCCGTTCGTCGTCAACGTGCCGGCGTACGTGAACAGTGTGTAGGTTTGGTTGGTGATCCCGCCGCCATTCCCGACGTTGAGGGTGCCATCCAGCGACAGGTTGCCATCGACGACGGCCAAATCCGTAGCCGCGCCGGCGTCAAAATTGAGGACCGCACCCGAGGTGATCACCAGATTATTGCTGAAGGTAAGGGTTCCGGGCGCGGCATTGGTGCCGGGCGCCAGTACCGCCATACTGCCCAAAGTCAGACTGCCATTGACGCTGCCGAAACCACGGAAGCTCTGGGTAACGACCCCGCCGATGGTCGCGCCACCGCTCGCCTGCGAGACGTCGAGCATGCAGCCCGTGTTAATGGTGATGGTGGAGGTGTTGGTAATCGATCCGGCTCCGGCGATTGCGAGGACGCCGCCGCTGATCGTCGTGGGGCTGCTGTAAGTGTTGGTGCCGGTCAACGTGAGCGCACCGGTGCCGACCTTGGTGATCCCGATCGGCCCGTAGTTCGTGCTCGGATCGGAGTTCTGGATCGTGCCCGCGAAGATACTGCTGGCATTGTTGTTGCCAACAACGAGGAATTTCGAGCCGCCCCCGTTGAAGCCCTCGATGAGTCCCGAGCCGGACAGGCCGTTGACATTGTACGTGCCATTGCTACTCACGGTACGCAAGCCAACAACACCGCTCGAACCGACGACCAGGTTGCCGGCGCCGGCCCCATAGGGGAACCAGCCGCCGATATTGAGATCGAGCGTGCCGGCGTTGATGACCGTATCACCCTGATAGATCGCGTTGGTGGTCTGGACGCGAAGCAAGTACGTGGACCAATTCAGTTCGAGGCCACCGCTGCCGCTGAGTTGGCCGCTGTAGGTGGTGAACGTGCCTTGATTGCTATTGCCGACGACCAACGTGATCGGTTGACCGGCTGTGTTGTTCAGAACAATGTTGCCCGTCACAGTGCCTTTATTGCCGATCGGCCCCAGGGCGGCGCAGTAGAAGACCGTGCTGTTGCTGAACGTTATATTGCCGGGAATGATGGGACAGAGCGAGGCATTCGTGGCGGCAGCGGAGTTGGCGAGAACGAGTTGGCCGTTGGTGACCGCGATCTGAGCGCCAGACAGATCCTGGCCTGCCAGCACGAAGGTGCCCGCGCCAACCTTGTATAGGCTGAGAAGGTTTCCCGACGGTGACATCAGCGTTCCATTAAATGTGCTACTGACATCGTTGGAGCCGATGGTTAGCGTCCTGGTGTTATGGCCCACCTGAGTTACGGTTCCCGCCCCAAACAGGCCGTTGACGGCCGTATTCACATTTTCGATGGTCAGCGTGCCACCCCCATTGACGAAGACATTGCCCGCGCCGGGTCCGGCCGGCAACTGGCCGGCAATCGTGTACGGGGTTACAGAAAGCTGGAGATTGGCATTGCTGTTGATGACCGTGTTACCGGCATAGGTGCTGTTGGAAGACTCGAGAATGACCGTATAGGCGCCATTCAGGATGAGGCCGCCGACGCCGCTGACCGCGCCGGTAATGGCCACTGACGACGCGCCAGCGCCGACAAAGGTCAGGTTCGTGTTCAGGATCACACCATCCGTGGACAGGACCGTATTGCTCCCGTTATTGTTGACCACTTGCGGGAGAACGGCACCGGAGCTGGCGAAGACCAAATTGCTTCCCAACACTGTCACGGTGCCAGAGTTGAGGATCAGTTGGTTCAGCAAAAAGCCGTTATTGGCGGCGGTCCCGAGGTCGTTCGTGCTGTTAACGTTACCTGTGGTGACATTATCGAAGCTGATGGTGTAATTGGCGGAGCCGCCCGCAATCGGGGCCTGATTGTTGGTCCAAGACGCGGGGTCGCTCCAGTAGTCATCAACGGTATTGGTACTCGACCAGATCTGGGCTCTGGCCGGGCTGATCCATACCAATGACAGGCCGATGACGGCTGTGGCGACTGCCCGGACAACACATGTGGACGGCTTGGAAGTTCCCACGTCAGATATTTTTGTAATCATGGACCCTCTCCTCAACGCTCCGATTGATCGTTGCTGTGTTAAGAACCACGTTATGACAGCATTATTATTGTCTAAACTGCCCTGTCCGCTGACGATTTTGCCCGTGCGCGAACCGCTTCACGATTCACGGCTAAAGCGACGACGGAACACCATCAACATGACGAGGCCGGAGGCCGCCAACATCAGGGACGATGGTTCCGGAACCACGGTCAACACCACATCATTGCCCGCCCCGCCATCGTAGGTAATCTGGAGATCTGTGCCGTCGGCGTCGAACACACTGCCATCCGCCAGTCCCGCAAATGTGCCCAGAACCGCGTTGCCGGTTGCGTTCGTAATGATGTCGAACTGACTTCCCACGGTCGGCGTGAAGCCGAGGTTAACGTCGAGCACGCTGTTGCTCAGGTTGATGAACCCGCTGCCGCTGACGAGGGTGGAACTGTACTGGCTGCCGAACGTCAGACCGTTCAGGTCTACGGCGTAGTTCGCATTGGACTGTAGCGTCAAGCCCAAGCCGCCATTGATCTTGAAGAGGCCGACGCTATCGCCGGGGGCGAGGGTGCCGCCGTTGCTGACGACCAATGTGGTGGCGCCTCCCATCATCAAGACCGTTCCCGTACCGCCCAGCGTTCCGCCGCTGGCGACCGCAATAATATTGCTGAGGCCGGCGGTCTGCGTGCCATCGAACAGCAACGTGCCCCCGTTGACGGTAATGCTGCCAACCTCGTTCATGGTGCCGCCGAGCACCTGTGTTCCTGTCCCCACTTTGTTAAGGCTCAGCGTGCCCGCATTCTGGAAGATGCCGCCCACAAACACGCCGTTGGCATTATTATTGCCAAAAGTCAGAATCCGTCCGCCCGAGCCAACCTTGCTGACGGAGCCGGTGCCGGAAAGGCCGTCGATGTTGGCGCTGGTGTTGTTCAGATCCAGCGTGGCGCCGTTGGCGATGATGACGTTGCCATCGCCGGCTGCGTGCGGTATGAAATCGCCGGTCACGTCAAGGGTGCCGCTATTGATGACCGTATCCCCGGTGTACGTTTGTAGTGCCGTGTAGCGCATCATCGTTGAACCGGTCTTGGTGATTCCGTAGTTGCCGGAAATCACGCCATTGATCAGCAACGGATTGCTACCGCCGCTGTTCACCTGAAAGGTGGTGTTCTGCAGCAGCGTGATGTTCAAATTAATCGTTTCGGTGCCGGAGTTGACGACGAATTGAGGGTTGGTACCGCCCAGACTAATGCTGTTCCCGCTCAAGAAAAACTGGCCGCCGTTGATCGTGATGTTGTCGTACTCCGTGCCTGCCGCCAGGTCGTTGGTTGTTGTTCGGGTTCCGCCGGTGACCGGGGCGTTGAAGGTGAGAGAGTTGTCGGCGACCGGCGCCACGCCGTTGGTCCAATTCGCCGCATTCGACCATAAGCCGTTCGTCGGCCCCAAAACCGCACTGCCGCCATTATAAACTTCCTGTGCCCACGATCCGGCGGTTGCTAGGAAGAACACGGCTACAATCAAAACAAGGGCTCGCGACCCGTATTGCGTTGATTTGCTGGCTGTCAATTCACGTCGTTGCATGCTTCTCATTTCCTCGCCCTCCGCTCACCTTTGGTTTCGACACTCCGAGAACACACACTCAATTTCGGGTTGGACATCGCCTGGGGAGAGAAATCGCGGGGGAAACACACGCCACGGCATGAAACATACTTCTTGGGCCGGGCGACCTGATACGTACTCACGATTCCCATCGGATACTTTTCCCTTTTGCGGCTCGCCTTTCACGCAACAAGCGATGCACGATTCGTAGTAATTTACATATCAATTTACTTCCAACAAGTCAACATAAAATGATGGATATTTTCATGTAATTTACATTACATCTACATTTCATTTTCAGTCAGTTTTTCATCGATGAAGATCTCTAAAGTCAAAGCAGAATGGCGGATCGCTCCCTTTGTACTGTATTCGTAATCAACGGGCTACGAGGCGAATGCTTCGGAAACCAAACTGCACGTGATGACGGAGGCTATGAGTCAATAAGCCAACCCTCAGCAAACACTCCATGCTCGACCGGGCGTGGGAAGTGACGAAGCGGCTACAAGGAAAAAGGCGGAATCAGCCCGGCGACCACAAGACTTGCGCTTGAAATTACAGGCCTTGAGTCCGCGCCACGGTGTTCTCTTGCGAGAAGAACAGGCCGGGTTCATGAACCGGCTCGCGTCAACACTCAGCAGAGATTGCGTCCAGTTCGAGTTCGAAAAGCAACTCGTCGCGACAAACCGTGGCAGGCGTGATCATGAGAACTGGCCAGGCGCGCAATCGATGCTCGATCAACCACGCATCGAACACGGCCGCATCGTGCGGGTGCTTGATATAGGCTGTAGCCCGTGTTACGTCGGCGAACCCCAAGTCCCGCGCCGCCAGGATTTCATGTACGACCTGCATCGTCCACTCCACCTGAGCGCGCATATCCCCCGGATGAGCGCTGCATCCATCCATGGCGATGCTGGCGGTGCCGGAAATAAAGACGCGACGTAACCCGCCGGAAGTGATCTCGACAGCGCGGGCAAATCGGCTGCCATAGGCTTTTGGCGGCCCCTGTAATGGCGAGGGGATCTCCCGCGCCGTGAATGCACCATTCAATCCCCGGGCCGCCCACGCTCCAGCAACCAGTGCCGAGCCGGAGGGATTGCCGAGGCCGATCCCCGTGCTTGCCGGCAGCACGATGCCGGGCACATGGCGCTGTCGGTAAAACTCCGTTCGCACTTCATTGAATGGCGTGTACCAGGCCAGGATGTCGTCCAGAAACAGCCACGTCCGCATCAAGTCGGCACAGGTCATGTCCGCGTGGCGCAAGGCGGTTTCCAGGTTCTCAAACACCTGGCGGGATTGCGTCGGTTTCGGTTCATCGGTGTCATCGGGGTGGAGGTTTGCCAGGACCACATGCCGTGCGCCAGCGTCGGTGAACGTGCTCCCGACAATTTCCCCATCGATTTCAATCGATTCCACGGGTGTACCGGCCAGGGCCATTGTGTGAATCCCTGCCAGCGAAGATCCATTCGCGCCTGCGCCTTCGACCCACAAGATGGGCCACTGCAACGGCCCGAGGGTATCGCGCAGGGCGTTCTTTATCTCGGATTGCATGCCCGACGCGCAGAAGATCTCCTGCCGCACGATCGTCGCATGTTTTGCCTGTAAAACCTCCGCGAGCCGGGCCGCCGTGATGGCTGGAGTTTCTGACTGCCCCGGCCGGAGTGTGAAATGAAATTCCTGGTGCGCGGCGCCCTTCAATGTCCTCAATGCAACCCCGTCTTCGATTTCGTATATTTCGTTACTTTTCACATGGCACCGCTTATTGGGGGACGACAACGACGAAGGGAATGGCCGGTAACGTCCCGACCGGCGCCCGTCGCTGGTTTCCCGGCTTTTTTCCCTGCGTTCGCGTTCGCGAGTTCGTCGGCACGAGATCGACGATCAGGTTTCCGCGGGCGCCCGGCTTGATTTTCGCGGCATCGCACTGCAGCACCAGCTCCATGCCACGGTCTGTCGGGGTCACGCTGTTGAGGGCAATGCCGTCCGGCGGCGCGTTCAGCTCGAAATTGAACCGGTCCACATACGCCTGGCTGGGTGTCGCGATGCGGACGCTGGCTGTGCCGCCCGCCGGGATTTGGACGGGGATCGCATCCACGATCTCGGCCGGGCTTCGCGCAATGGGCCGGTCGGACACGGACAGAAACAGTTTTTGGGCGGGAACAAGATGCTGGTACGCGAACGCCTGCATCATTTCCTCGGCGGGCACCCCGGGGCGCATGACGATTCTCCCGTCGATGATCGCCCGGCCTTCCAAATCCAGCGCGAGCGGCCCATTCGCGGAATCCGACGGAGCCGTCAAGGTGAGACGGATCCTGTTCTCGTTCGCGGGGATTTCGGCCCCGCTCAACGTGAACCCCGCCGGCGCGTTTTTCAAGACGAGGGCGATTTTATCGGCGAACCCGTCCTTGCGCAGGGCGACCACGGTGAAAGGGACGGAGGCTCCGGCGCGGGCGTTGATGCTCGAGGGCACAACCCGCAGCTCGAAATCCGGTCGGGGCGGGCTGATGCGCAATCGATAGGCATATTCCGGGCCGCCCTGATGTTGCGCGTCGCCCAGGTACAGATGATACGTCCCGCTCGCCGGCAACCGGGCGCGGAGATAGGAATCCGCGTGGTGCGTTTCCAGACCGGCAGCCGGGTCTTCATGGTCATCATTGAATGCCAGTTGTTTGCCGGTCGCGTCGGTCAGTTTGAGCACGGAATCCAATGGCGAGCCCAGACGTCGAGCCAGTACTTCGGCGACGATCTCCTGCCCGGAGTAACCCGTGAACGAATACACGCGCCATTCACCCGGTTTGGCGACGCGTCCATTGATGATGAGCGGAAGGACAACCGGTTCCGCGGTGGCTGTCGACGTATTCGTCCCGGCGTCGAGAATCTCCGGCAACGTGTCGACGAAAAACGGAACATGGTTGGAAACGCGCCCGCCACCGTGGGCGGAAACCGTGTAGTTGCCAAAGGACTTGAAGAATTGGGTCATCGAGTCTACGGGCAGATTCCAGCCCGTGAGATTGACCGTGGTCGACGAGCCGGCCGGCGCACCGAGCGGAAAAACATCAGTTAAGAACGGCAGTTCACCGATGGTGATGCGGTACACGAAATCCTCGCGTCCGCGGTAGAGCGAGTCGCGGATCTCGACGACGTACTCGCCGTCTTTGGGAACTTCGTAGTAGAGGACCGGGTCGGGGTGAAACCGAAAATGGTCCGCGTAGGCCAGTTCGTGTCCGTGCGCGTCGTACAATGACAGCGATGCCTGAAACCAACCGGGGACGGCATCGGCCAGATAGGGGATCAACTCGCGCGCGGCTGCGGCGACGACCAGGTGCTGGCCCGATTTCGCGGGGAATCGATAGCGCGCCACGCTGCCCGGCATGATCTGGCCGTTCACGGTGGCGGGAATGGTGATGTTCATCTCGGTCTGGGTCGGTCGGTTCTGCGCCTCGCGGCGGGTCTCGGTCGCCCTGACTTCCGTGGCGGACTTCTCGCTGAACTCCGGGACCTGACCGACGTCGAACACGAGTGGATTCGATAATCCGAGCTGGGTTTGCAATCGAAGCTCGTGCTCGCCGAGGTCCGCATTCGAGGCCAGCGTGATGCGCAGCGTGACTGTCTCCGCGATCGCGGGGTTGGCTTGTCGCTTTTGCGTGTTGGCAAGTTTCTCCCGGATTTCCCGCATCATCGTCTGGTCCTCGGTGGTCCAGATGGCATTTGTCGACGTGCGCGCACTGGTCGGCACGAATTCTGTGCGATTCGTCTCCGCAGCCGCCCGTTTGTCCTGCAACTCCTTCAGCTTCTGCCGCAGATCGTTGACTTCTTTTTGCGTCAACGGTTTTGAGTATTCGAGGACCGTGGCTTGGACGCCGTAGCCGGAAACGTAGGCATTAGTCGCCCCGTTCAGAATTTGCCCGCCGACCACGACCTGAAACGTCGTGCCCTGCTGGCCGCCGGCGGGATAGACGTAACCGATGTGCGGACCGGTTTGCGCCGTTGCCGCGGAGGCCAATGCGACGAGGATTGCCAGCTCCAAGAACCAGCGGAATGGGAGTGGGCGGGTGTTCACATAATCTCCCGCAATCGTCCGCCCATTTTCACGCCATCGGCGGCGCTCGGCATGACGCGGACATCCAGTCCAAGCGAGTTCGGGAGTTTCCCATCGGGATCGATACCGAGCAGTTCGCACATGCTGCTGAGGAGATCGACCGGGTAGACAGGGCGTTGGGCGACTTGTTCTCCTTTGGCATCGGAGGCGCCGACGACCTGGCCGCCCTTGAATCCGCCGCCCGCGACGACGTCGGAGAAACATTCACCGTGATGGCCGCGTCCGCCGTTCCATGGCGGTTCCCACTGGACTTTGGGTGTGCGGCCGAACTCGCCACCCCACCAGACGATCGTGCTGGAGAGCAACCCGCGATCGGACAAATCCTGCAACAGGGTGGCCATGCCCTTGTCCAGTTGCGGCAACTGCCGGCGCATGGCCTGGAAATTCTCCTTGTGGGTGTCCCATCCTTTATAATTGATGGTGACGTACGGGACGCCGCGCTCGACGAGTCGGCGCGCCACGAGACAGGATTGGCCGAATGTGTTCCGGCCGTAGCGGTCCCGCAGATCATTCGTTTCCTGTGAAAGATCGAACACCTTGCCCGAGTCGCCGAGAATGAGTTCGTAGGCTTCCTGTTCGGACTTTGCCGAGGCGACCACGAGCGCGTTACTGCTCATCGCGTTACCCAGCGTGTTCAGTTGATGGAGAAAATCGCGGCGATTTTCCTGTCGTTTCTCCGTGATGCCCTCGGCGACGACGCCTTCGACGGCGAACGGCGTGCGGGCGGGGTCGCCGCCCGTTGCAAACGGCTGATAACGCGTGCCGAGGAAACCGGCCTCCGAAAATCGCCCCTGCAATTCGGTCAATACAATGTAGGGCGGGATGAGCCCGCGATAGCCGGCGTCGTACCCCTTGAACAACGAGACCAGGGCGCCGAAGCCGGGATAGACGAGGCGACCGCCGGGCATCCGGCCGGTCTGAACCGCATACGACGCGGTTTCGTGCGCGTTCAGGCCGTGGGTCATGCTGCGGATGATCGAATATTTGTCGGCCTGTTTGGCCAACAGCGGGAGCAGTTCGCTGATTCGGATCCCGCTCACGTTGGTCTCGATCGGGGACTTCAGCGGACCGCAGTAGTCGTACCCGGCGTCGGGTTTGGGGTCGAAGGTGTCGAGGTGGGACGGTCCGCCCCACATCCAAATCTGAATGACCGATTTCGCTTTGGCAGCGGGTTTGGCCAGCGGCATGGCGGCGCGGACGCACAAGCCGAGTTTATCGACCAGCAACAGTCCGCCCGCGCCAAGCAGGACGCGACGGATCGCAGCGCGCCGTGACATCAGGCGGGCAATATCCTGATTCGGCGGTCGGATCGGGGAATTGTGTTCGTGGTTCATGTCAGTGCCGGTAGAGGAACTCCGTGCTGTTGATCAACGCCCAGCTCAGATCGAGCATGGCTTCGCGGCCGGTGTCGCCGCTGGACCGCGCGTACGCGGAAACGGTCTGCAGTTCTTCGTCCGTTGGGAATCGTGAGAGAATCGTCAGATAGATCTCCGTGACCAACTGGCGCGGGTTGCCGCGCTGGGCGCGGAGCAGCGCCAACAGCTTCGGGCCCTGCTCGATTTTGCGTTGGATATGGCTGGAATTCAGGAGATGCAGGCATTGCTCGGCGGACGGGTGATTGTTGCGCTCGGATTCCATGCCGGTATCGCGCGGCGGGCGACCGAACATTTCCAGGAAACTGCTGGAGATGCTGCCATCGGGCAGGGCGATCGACCGCTCATCGTCCGGGATGAACGTGAACGGCTCGGGAATGGCGCTGGAGTACTTCTCGGTGGTGCCGGTGATTTGGTCCAGCGCGTCGATCAACACCTCCGCGTCGAGGCGGCGCAACGGGTACTGCGCGAAATTCGCTTCGGCGGCGGGATCGGTTGTCTTGCTGATCGAGGAGAGTTGATACGTCTCCGAGTTCAGGATCAGGCGGTACAGGTGTTTGAGATCGTAGTGCGAGGCGACGAGTTCGTGCTCGAGATACGCCAGCAGCTCGGGATTGGCAGGCGGATTATCGGGGCGGATATCATCCGGTTCCTGGACGATGCCGCGCCCGAGGAGCCACGACCAGACGCGATTGGCGATGTTGCGGGCGAACCAGGGATTATCGGGGGAGATCAGCCAGTCGGCGAAGACCGCGCGGGGATCGCGGTCGGCAGTGAGTTGAGACGGTGTGCCATCGGGGAATTGCGCTGATTGGAGGACGGCGTTGGTGGCCTTCTCGGAATCGAAGAACACGATTTCTTCCTTCCATTCGTCGGTGCTTTTGTAGCCGACGCACGAGAAGAACGCCGCCATGCCGGAGAGGCGGTCCTTGGGCCATTTGTCGGCGCGTTCGCCCATGAAGGTCAGCGCGACGGCTTGGGCGATGGTCGGGGAATCCTTGCTTTGGAGGGCGCGATAGAAATTGACCGGGGGGACGCGGAAATTGCTGCCGCTGGAGGTGAGCAACGCGCGGGCGAACTGGTCGTAGGGCATGTTGTGGGCGATGGCGGCGCGAATCCAGCGGTGATAGGCCTGGGCGGCGTTGGGCCAGAGGTTGACGGGAAATTCGGCTTTGACGCGGAGGAGATCGGACCACTTCATGGCCCAGTAATCGGCGAACTCGTCGCGGTCGAGCAGGCGATCGATGAGGGCCTGACGCTTGTTGGGGGTCTGGTCCTGGAGAAAGTCTTTCGCCTCCTGCGCGGTGGGCAGCGTGCCGATTGTGTCGAGATAGACGCGCCGGACAAAGACGGCGTCGGAACAGAGATTGGCGGGCGGTATGCCGAGTCGCTCGAGTTTGGCGAAAACGAGTCGGTCAATCTGGTTGGAGAGCGCGGATGGGGCCGGGCCTACAAACGGATTGGCGGTGGCAGTGCCTATGGCGGCCAACGCGGCGACTGCCGAAACCACGATCAGCTTCGTTACGCGGTCCAAAATCGCATCCAGTAACAAACGGGGTCGGGAGCGATTCCCTTGCTACCTAAGGATAAACACCATGGAAGGCGGGAAGTTGCTTACGGGCGCGAACTGGGCGCGAGCCAAGAACCACAGATTACGGAGTTGGCCCCGATTAAACTCCCTACCGAAGGTCAGCGATCGCTTTTAATCCGTTTTTATGTCGTCCGCGGAGAAATCTTCCCACTTTGGATTTGCCTCGATCATGTCGGTGCGCACGAGGTCGGATTTAAGAGCAAGCCAGGCTAGGTCGGGTCGTATTTCGTCCAGCGTGCCCTTCGGAAAGTGCCGGTTCATGACGATGTCGAGAGCATTGGTATCGCCGGCCTCGCGGGCGAGTTCAAATGCGGCCAGGGTAGCCAGCTGCGGGTTGCCCTGCGAAAAGAGGTTTTCCGAATAGCCCCTCTGTAAAACAGCCAGTCCGCTCGGACTCAGTGTGGTTGGGACTCGAACTCTGACGCTCATTATCCCCAACGCCACCCACGCTTTTTTGGGATATGGCGAGGCTTGAGAGAGGAGTGCGTCGTCCGAACTTGGTGGCACATAGCTGAGCGCTTCGAGGTAGTAGCGTGCAGCGTGTCTGATCTGGGGGCGAGGATCGGACAGCGCGTCTATCTGATTGGCGTTACTGGGGGGCTGATTCTTGAGGTCTCCTATTTGTGTCTTCCACCAAGAACCAACGCCGGGCGGGACCGATTTCAGTCCTGGTAACAGCATGCAGACGGCCTGGATTATGAGACCCGCTTTGGGGTGCACTTGTACATAGAATGTTGTGGTCGGATTGGCTGCGATGCAGTAGTTCAAAATGTCGCGAACAGTGTAAGAGCCGCGTGACAAGGACACCGGATAGTCAAAGCCATTCAGGGAGACGGGATCACACCGATGTACATAGAACATGCGGGGAGAACGTTCAGATAATGGCTCCAAGACGCCGGTCTGCATGGGCACGCTGACGAGGTCCTTCGGTATTCCAATGTTGAATGGAAGGATGGAATCGTAAGGGACATTCTTGGGATGAAACCAGATGACGCCGGTGTTTCCGTCGACGGTCCACATAAGGTTGTATGTGGCGGCGAATGCATTGAACAAATCGCCGGTGCTGCATTTCTGGCGTTCGAAAGCAAACGGTGCGGAGGCGAAGGGATCGGCGTCGTACAGGACAGACCTAACCCCATACTTCCTGCAGATATCGGCCCAAGCGTCCACCATTCTTTCGCTGGTAACGGACACATTCTCCAGCTCAAGATTTGGAAGACCTGCGTTCCACACCATGGCGGTGTGGACGTCTGCTGGGGGCGGTGGTGCGGCGTTGCAGACCCGGGCGGCGAAGATGATGACGGCGGCGGCGGCGAGGGTTCTCACCTGGGTCCCCGATGGGTCGGACCTCGCGATGGGCGTTTGTGCCGGAGCCGGTGCGCTTCTCGACATGCTTGGATTGTAAAGGCGGGGAGGCTGGGAGTCGAGAACCGCGTGGGCGCGGGCAACTAGAAGCGGACTTGGAGGGTGATATTGGGGCCGGCGTTGATGACGCGGTAGGAGAAGGTGTTGCGGCTGGAGTTGTTGTTGGCGAAAAGGCCGTTGAGGTTGAGGGAGGCGTTGTCGCAGATGCGGTACACGAAGGAGGCGGAGAGCGTCTCGGCGAGGTCGGAGCGGTTGAAGTTGAGGTAGCTTTCGTATTGGGCCTCGGCCTGGACCTGGAGGAAGAGTTTGCGGAGGAGTTGGGTGTTGGCGCCGAGGAAGATGGTGTTGTCGCCGCGGGAGAGGATGGAGGGGTAGCAGTTGCGCCAGTCGAGTTGGTAGCCGTAGTAGGGGGCGATGCGCTGGGTGACGCCATTCCAGAGGGTGAGGATGGCGTTGAAGTCGCAGCGGAGGCCGAGGCGGGCGTCGACCATGCCGAAGAAGAGGATGTCGCCGTCGGTGAGGTTGAGGCGCTCGTAAGAGGCGTCGCCGTAGAGGGTCCAGGCGGAGACGGTGTTTTCCTGATGGTAGGGGATGGGCGGTTTGACGAGTGGGTAGGCGAGGTCGATGCCGAGTTGTTCGCCGTCGAAGTCGAAGGCGGTCTTGGAATTGTAGTGGTCGTAGTAGTACTGGCCGTAGACGGTGGTCTTGAGGTCCTCGAAGAGACGGGGGGAGTAGGACGCGCCGAGGACCTGGTCGAGGATCTCGTCGTGGACGGGTTTGTGATAGGTGAGGAGGATGTTGTCGTCGTAGAGGTAGGAGGTTTCGCTGTAGGCCTGGAAGGGGTCGTAGCGCAGGGTGATGAGGGGATGAATCGTCCCCAGTTCATCCGAATACTCGACGGGTTCGGACTGGGGTTGGCTGGAGGGGGCGGGGCCGAGCTGGCCGAAGGCGCGTTGGTCGGTGAGGAACAATTGCGGCTCCTGGGCGCGGGCGAGGGCCGCCGTGAGGAAGAGGGAACAGCCGAGAAGGATCAGGCTGGCGCTGGTCCGCGAACGCATGGGTTTCCTTGTTCGACCCCTCACTTGATTGAACTCGTTGAGGGGGGCTGGTTGGCCCCGGCCACGTTCTTAAATTCGTAGAGCAGCAAGCCGCCGCGCGAGCCGGAGTCGTTGTAGGGCGGCGTGTCCATGCCCGGCCGATCCGGCACGGGAAATTGAGGAGGCAACGTCCCCTGCTGCGTGCCGCGTCCCTTCCAGTAGTACGCCGCGTGCACCATCTTGCCGTCCTGCAGCGCCCGAAATTGCTTGTCGATCACGGCATGGATGTCGTCCAGCCCCGGCCACACGCGGTGAAATCCGGTAAAAATCTTCGCGTTCTCCGTGAGGGCCTTGACATCGAAATCGAACCGCGGGGAAATCTTCGAATCTCCTTCGCGCTGGAAAATGCCCTGCCCGGCGTGCAAGGACACGTTGCCGGCGCCATTCGGCAGCGATACACGCGCGCCAGTGCCAGCCACCAACAAAAATCTCGTCCAATGTTGAATGGCGTTCCCGTGACCGGCATCGATCTGCTCCACCACCACTGCCCCGCTTTCCACCGTGCCGATCAGCGCCGGCGACACAATCCGCAATCCGCCCATATCCTTCGGGACGAAAAACACGCCCAGTCCGCCCTGTGTCTGCACTTCGCGGCTGTCCCCATCAAACGTGAAAACGCTGTACGACCCCAGCCGCCCGAGCGTCCCGTCCGTGAATTCCAACTCCGTCATGGAGTTGCCTCCCGTCTTCACAACGTCATGTCCGGGAATGACATCCTCCGCCTTGGCAACCTGCAGTGTCCCATCCGGCGACTGATAATCCACGTCATTCTTGAACTCGGTGATCGTCGCGCTGCCCAACGCCGTGGGCGAGCCGCTCGCCGCCGAAAGCAACGGGAGCGTCATCAGGATGCCGACCAAAAAAAATGAGCCTCGCCATCGATTCATGCGTGGGTCTCGAGTCCTCGCATCGTTGCTATTATAGCTCGGCTGCGGAGTCAACACTAAACCTCCCCACACCCGTCTCGCACGCCGTCATCCAACGCTCTCGGCCGCCTCCCCCAAAGCCGTGCCCACCTCAGCCCCGCTCACCCTCCCCCAGCTCCTCCCCCGCCCGACTTCGTGAACGACTGCGGAAGGCCGCACCAACTCCTCGACCCGCCCCATCTCGCATAACCCTGCCCTCCCACTACCTGAACATCCATTCCCACACAAACCCGCCCCGCCGACACCCCCATCCGCGCCACCGCCGCCGCTCCCCATCAACCCGGAACCGCCCGCCAGCCCGACCCGCCTCCCGTGCCGCTCCGACTGCACAGCGCCAACCGAAAGCGGCAGATTACGAAATTGACCCCGTTGCCGCCGCAACCGGCTAGCCGAAAGATCATGGGCTCACCTCCTTATCCGTAAGGATGGGGCAGTAGAGTTGGACGGAGATGTTCGTTTGGCCGGTATCAGCAAGCGTGCCCAGATTCGCGAAGGGATGCGTAAATTCCTGCGGCTTTTCCCCCAACTCTCCCATGTAGAGCGGCGAAATATCCGTTATCGTGAGCTTTTTGACGCTACCCGGCTCCACATTTGGCCCGGGCATGACCGCTTTGCCTTCTCTGATCCACCGCAGGATTTGGGCAGGGCTTGCCACTTGGTATCTTTTGTAAGGCTGCAAGTTGCGCCAGACAAGCTCCAGTTCTGCCACCTTCGCGTGGCTGGCGAATCGGACGTAGAATCCGCCTGCGACCCCTATGCCGGCGAAGCTCACGCCGTCGATCTCTCGCACGAAGAAGACGCCGCGGGAATAAACCCCATCCTTAACAAGCTTGCCCTGCTCTCTATCAAAATGGCTCCGGTTCCTCGGTTCCTTAAACGCCAGCGGCTCGGAACTGTTTGGCTTGTTGACTATCTCCGGCCGAGAGAAACCAAACTGGGCGAACAGCTTCAGCCCTAACTCCTGCGCCTTGGCCTCACTCGGCACGTCTTCGATAGGGCAGTGAACGTCGTCCACTTCTTGGTCGATATAGAATATGTAGCCGGTCGCTGGGCAAACTACCAGATTGCGTCTTTCATCCTCGCTCTCGTATGCCAGCACATCCGTGGCCATGGCGCGTTCCTCAGCGGACGCTCGTGCAAGGTCTTCATCGGTTATTTTTTCTCGGTCGCGCGCGGTGAAAGAGCCTAGCGCTACCAGATTTGAAACGGCTTGGTCGGGGAAGTGCTGCGGGATGGTCTTATAGACCCACAACGGTCCAAGAAGGTGATTCGTCGGTACACTCCACTCGACCTCGCAATTTGCCGGCACAAACGGTGCCCCAGCGCGTTCAAGCGCCGGTGCCATTTGGGCGAGGACGTTTCCTACGGCCAGCAGCAGAATGGGCAAGGGCGATTTCATCGATAAACCGGGGTGTCTCCCTGCTCAAGGGCGCTGGCCGTAGTCGAGCAACGGGCAGTAGATGGATATGGGCAGGTTCGTCGTTGGCAATTGTGCGTAGCCATAGAGTTCGGCAACGGGATGGATTTCCTGCTGCGGTTCCCAGCTGCGGAGCTCCAAATAGTAGGGATTGACCTCCTTGACGGTAAAAGTCTGAATCGTCGACGGGGAATCGAACCGGCAGACGCAATGGCCTTCCTTGAGGTAGCCGAGGAACTGGTCTTTTGTGGCCACCGCGTACTTGCGTTGCGGCACGACTTTGCGCCACGTCATCTCGAGCTCGGCCAATTGGCCGTTGTTGCCGAAGCTGAATCGGACGCCGCCCGCGCAGCCCAAGCCGACCGACGGGATTCCGTCGAAGGAGCGGTAAAGGACCACCTGACGGGAGATCGGGGTGCCAACCATGGTTTGTAGGATCTTCGTATATCTCGGCTCGTTGGCCTCTGGATCCTGTACCAGCTGCGCCCGGTCTACCCCGATCTTCGGCAAGAGCGCCTCTGCCAAGCGTAACGCCTCAGGCCAATCGGGCACGCCATCAATCCGCTGGCCGGGCAGTGCGACAACCCCGTTCCTGAAGATGTCGAGGTAGCCAACCGCCGGGTGCACGGCTAGGCTGCGAGCACCGTCGGCGTCGGTAAACCACATGTCCTCGGGTTGGGCTCCGGTCCACATTGGCCTTCCCCGGTCCTTTTCCGTTAGGCCAGCTAGGGCAAGCAAGCTGCGTAGGCCAGCTGGCGGGAACGAGTCGGCAACTACCCGGTAAACGGTTGCGGATTTAGGTAATCCGTCGATCCGCGCTTCCCATTGGATTGGCGTGTAACCGGCGCGCCAGGGCTGTCCGAGCTTCTCGAGCGGAGGCGCGCCGGCCATAACGCAGGTCTGAGCGCTCATGAAAAGAAGGCCAAGCCAGATCCGTGACGCTTTCATTGGGGGGGCGGAGCCACTTGCGTATCTATCCAGTAGATATCTCCCGGGTCACCGTCTCCCGGCGTTGAATTTGTGTTGGAGAGGTTGTCCGCAAAACAACCGGGCCAACCCGCGACCCGGAAGACGACGGGCCCGTCGTTGGTGTGTTTTGACTGCGGGAATGTCTGCGACATAGTTCCGGCATAATTCCAAGCATCGAACACGCTGTGCTTCCCGCCGCGGGCAGACACGCCGAGCATATCGCTGGCCCATACGGATCCGTGGTTGGCCGTCACATACGCTCCGGTAGCGGCCCCCAATAACAGATGGAGGTTATGGTTGATTGGTAGGAGCTCATGCTCGTACATATTCTGCCATTAGTAGACATTAGGGTCACATCTAATCATTGTAACAATTCACGTTTCAGTTGTTCGCATTATAGGGAGCACTCTAGACATTAGGGTCACATCTAATCATTGTAACAATTCACGTTTCAGTTGTTCGTAATGCTGGCGCAGGGAGCGATCGGTTTCCAGCTGCTTGGCGAAGCGCTTGCTGGCCATGGCGACGCTGCCGTAATCCAGTCCGCCGATCGCTTGCGCCAGCTGG
>DATJWQ010000045.1:0-98009 GCA_035501175.1 Verrucomicrobiia bacterium
CTGGCAGAACTCGCTGCCGTCGACCTGCGGCACCAACGATACGCCGACCACCGGCAACGTGCTGCGCGGCGAGTCCCCCTGCTCCTAGCCGTCCTTAGGTATTGACGATCGTGAATGAGCCCCGACGCTACAGCGTCGGGGCTCATCTTTTCCGTTTCGTTGCCAGTCTGATCTGTTAAATTCAACCATCGACAAACCGCAGACAGCAGGGCTTTGCTTCATGTGCAAAGGCAGATGGTTGGGAACGGCGTTGGCGCTCGTTCTTGCTTCGCCATTGTTTGTTTTCCCCCTGAGCTGGCTACCCAGGTCATGGGCGCATTTTCGTTATGATGTGACGGTTCCATTGCCCGAGATTGTTCTGGCCGCCAGCTTGATTCTTGGCGGAGGCACGCTTCTGAGAAAGGCGATCCGTCGCGATCGGACAACCAATTTCCCCGGTGTTCTCTTTGTTGCTAACAGAGCAATCATGCCGGTTGCGGCAGTGTTCGTAAGCGCTGTCGTCTCCACGCGGTTCAGTGAACATTCGTACTTGGGAATCGGGCTCCTTCCCCGTCTTTTCGGTAGCGGTGTGATCTTCCTTTTTGCTGCGAGCCTATCGCGCAAATGGGCCTTCTCCAGCCGCCAGCTGTGGATACCGGTGGCCTTCTTGGTGGCGATGAATGGCCTGGTGCGACTGAAGTTCGAACCAGAGTTTCTATCCACGTTTGGAAACTGGGACTTTCTGGGAGCATATCTGGCGGCCTCGTTGGTGGTCGGCAGTTTCGCCGGCGGAGTATTGTCCTTTGTCGGCAACGGGGTTTCGATCGTAGCGATGCTGTTCTGCCGTTCGCGTGGAGCGTGGCTTGCCCTTGGAGCAGTCGCGCTGCTATGGTTTGTTTTTTTCGGGGGGAAGATTCTGCGGCGTTGGCAGGCTCGCGCAATCACCGTTGTGCTGGCGCCGATAATCGCGAGCTTGCTCGCATGGCCATATATCCGCAAGCAGTGGCAGCTCGATGTAAGACCCGTCATCTGGAAGGCCACAATCGCCATGATCATCGACCGTCCGGTTTTGGGGCATGGTTTGGGAACGTACGTAGCCGTGTATCCCCGCTACCGATTGCCTCAGTATTTCCTGCGGCCGAAATCGACCAATGTTACCGACCACGCGCACGACGAATTGCTGGAAATCGCCGCAGAACAGGGCTTGGTTGGTTTCCTCGCCACGCTCTGGCTTTGGGCGACCGCGGTGTGGTGTGGTGTCAGCGCTGTTCGGCAGTCCAGCGGACTTGAGCGACGCGCGGTGCTCGGGCTACTGGGAGCCGCACTGGTGTTCATGCTGCACGGATTGGTGGACGTCGACTTGCGATATCTCCCGAATCAAAGTTTGCTGTGGTTACTTATGGGACTGCTTGTCGGAAGGACAGCGACCCCGCCCGGTGGCACATATGGCTCGTCTGTGTCGCGAACGGCCCAATGGATGCTCGTGGCGGTATGTCTCGCTTTGGGCTGTTGGATTGTCGTGTCCGCGATCATTCGTCCGATGGAGGCGGATTGGCTGGATCGGAAGGCACGTCTGGCTCGGGAGCAGGGAGAGATGAGCGCGACGGCTGAATACGCCTTCCGGGCGCTGAGCTTGGAGCCATTTCGACTGAGCACACGATACTTGCTGGCCGGAGTGCTGGCCCGTTCACCAAACCCGTCAACACGCCAGTTGGCTATTGACCAGTGTCTTCACATTGAGGAATTCGCGCCCGATTATGCTGATGTGACGTATAATCTAGGCGAACTTTACATGGCGGCCAATCAGGTCACGAACGCCATTCCGTATTTGCGTCGTGCGGTGGAAATCAACCCATACAGGGCGGATCGACACCTTGCACTGGCAGTCGCCTTGCGCAGCACCGGGCGCAACGAAGAGGCCATCACGCAATTGGACTTGGCGGAGAAGCTCCAGCCGGGAAACGAGGCCATTCGCGCCATTCGGCGAGATATCCAAGGAAATCCCTAGCCCTGAGCAGCCCGCGTCAACATTTTGACTTTGTGCGGGCTGGTAGCTAGACTGAGCCTCCGAGGAACACTATGAGGGCTGGCATTCCCAAGAGGACCGTCTATCGTTTAAGCGTATACTTGCGTTGTCTGGATCGATTCGCCGAGGATGGTGTCCAAACCGCATCAAGTCAGGCTCTCGCGCTCGCTGCAGGCGTAAAACCCACACAATTGCGCAAGGATTTGACCAGCTTTGGCCATTTCGGTACCCGCGGGCTGGGGTATGAGGTCCGAAAGTTGCGGGACGGGATCGCCGAGGTTCTGGGCCGCAAGCAAATGCAACCCGTCGTTCTCGTTGGCGTCGGCCACCTTGGCTCGGCATTGCTCGCCTACAAGGGCTTCGAGAAGGAGAGCTTCGAGATCGTCGCCGGCTTCGATGTCGACGTGAAGCGCAAGCGCCGCAAGACTTACAGCCAGCCGATCCTACCGCTCGACAAACTCGAGAGTTTTGTCCGCAGCCGGAAGATTCGCATGGGCATCGTCACGGTGCCGAGCAGCGTCGCCCAGGACGTGGCGAACCGTCTCGTTGCCGCAGGGGTCAACGCGATCCTCAATTTTGCGCCGAACGTACTGCGCGTACCCAGCAATGTCGTCGTGAGCAACGTCAATCTGGCCATCGAACTGGAAAACCTCAGCTATTTTCGGTCCCTGGCTGAGAGTTGAGGAACCAGACGCATCGTCTTGTAGTTTCTGCACCCCTTGACTCTTTGAGATTTGCTGGTTCAATGGCTGTGATCATGCATCAGGAGGAATCTCATCCCGCTGAGATCCGGTCCGACGAAGCCAACCCCTTTGTTCGCCCGCCTGATTGGTTGCTGGCAATTCTACTGGTGACGGCCACGTTCCTTGCATATCACCCCGTTTGGTATGGGCTGCCAATCTGGGATGATTGGCGGCACATGACCCCGACGGCTCTGGCCACGTGGAAAGGCCTGAAACGGGTTTGGTTGGATCCCGTCGCCACTCGTCGATTTGACCCGCTCGTCGACACCGTATTCTGGATTGAGAAACGATGCTGGGGCTCCTCAACCTTGGGATATCACCTGATCAGCATCGGGTGCCATGCGACGAGTGCCTTGCTGCTCGTGCCGGTGCTTCGGCGGTTGGACATCAAAGGTGCCTGGCTTGCGGCAGCGATCTTCGCACTGCATCCGGTCCACGCCGAGTCCGTGGCGTGGATCAGTGAACTCAAGAACACCCTCTCAGGTGTTTTCTTTCTTGGAGCAACCCTCATCTATCTGAACTTTGATAAGGCACGGACGCCATCTTCATATGCCTTTAGCTTGGGGCTATTCCTATGTGCATTGCTCAGCAAGACGACGACCGTTGTCTGGCCCATCGGGATGCTGATAGTCCTGTGGTGGAGACATCGAGTCCTCTCGTGGAAGCGCGATGTGCTGCCTCTCATTCCCTTTGCCGTGATTGCGTTTCTCGACGGATGGGTAGCGCTTGGAATCGAACGTGGAATAATGGCAGATGCGGTGGGAGATGTGAATTTCTCATTGGTGCAGCGGTTGGCGATTGCCGGTCATGCCGTCTGGTTTTACCTGAGCAAGCTGTTTTGGCCCATTGGGCTGTACCCGATTTATCTGCGATGGCAGATTACTCCCCTGGCGACCATCGATTACCTGTATCCCATCAGCATTCTTATATTGTTCGTCGGAGTATGGCTTCTGCGGAGACGGAGCATCGCGCCACTGGCCGCGTTGCTCTTTTTTGTTGTCGCCCTTTCACCTCTCATCGGCATGTTTTCGTTTTCGTATCAGCGCTATTCGTTTGTGGCCGATCACTTTCAGTACCTGGCGAGTCTGGGGATCATTACATTGGTGGGTGGCGGCAGCGTGTGGCTTCAGAGACGGTGGTCGTTGTTGGCTCGCGCCGCGGCCCGCGTTGTTTGCTATGTGGCGCTGAGCACCCTGGCGGTCCTTACCTGGCAACACAGTCGCGCATTTACAGATTTCGGGTCGTTTGCTCAGACAATTCTCGCAAAGTATCCCGACAATTGGGCCGCGCACGACGATCTGGGTGTTGTCCTCGCATCCCAAAAGAAGTGGCCAGAGGCCATGAGCGAATTCCACAAGGCATTGCTAGGCAATCCGAAATATGTCCTCGCGCATTATGATCTGGGCGCCGTGTTGCAGGAACAAGGCCGCCTTGATGAGGCCACTCGAGAGTATCAGGAAGCTCTCCGATGGCAACCGCATGCGATTGCGGTGCGCTACAATCTTGGCTGTTTGTTGGCATCGCAGGGTAAGTTCGCCGCCGCCATCGACCAATACCAGTCCATCTTGCGCCAGGAACCCGATGACGTCGAGGCGCGAAACAATTTGGGAACCGCGCTCGCTTCGTTGGGAAGGGGCAATGAGGCGATCGTAGAATTTCACAAGGCCATCGAAATAGAGCCGGATTTTGCCGAAGCACAGGCCAATCTGGGACACGCCTTGGCGAATCAGAACCAGTTTGCCGAGGCCATCCAGCACTATGTGGAAGCGGTGCGGCTTGATCCAAAGAACCCTGGCGACCACTACGCCCTGGCGATCGCCCTGGCGAACACGGGCGAATTCGAACAGGCGGTCGAACAGTTTCGGGAGGCGGCAAGACTGAATCCGGACCTGCCCGATGTTCACAACGCACTGGCCAGGGTGCTGGAAAAACAAGGACTCCACGATGAAGCACAACGCGAGTTCGCCGAGGCGGAACGACGGGAGACGGCAGCATCCAGAGACGGCACTGGTGCCAGTTCAACGCCGTCCCCGTGATCGATCGAATTGGCGATTACGCCCGCTTCACCCGTGTGCCATCGTTGTCGGCGACGAGGATGTGTGCTTCGCATTGGACCTGCTGGTGCGCAAACACACTGGCCATGGCCTCGGCAACGGCTTTATCCTTTTGTTCTGTGACACAAATAACCGTCGCGCCCGATCCGCTCAACCACCCGCCCAGCGCACCGGCTTCGGTGCCGGCCGTGATAACGTCATCCAACATCGGGATGAGCTTCTTGCGATACGGTTGATGAAGCTTGTCGGTGAATAATCCACGGAGCAGCGAGTAATCTCCCGTGGCGAATACCGAGGCAATCAACGCCACCCGCTTCGTGTTCTCGAGGGCATCGCCGAGGGACACCTGCCTCGGCAGCAGAAGCCGCGCTTTCTCGGTGGAGATCGGAAAACCAGGCACGCACGCAACGAACTTCAGCGCCGGAGGAATATTGAACCGCCGGTACCGAATCGTGCTGTCGATCACGCCCGACACGACGAACCCGCCAAACAAAGCCGGTGCTGCGTTGTCAGGATGGTCTTCGAGTTCCGTTACCACTTCGAGCAACGCCGTGTCTGAGAGCGGGCGACCATCGAGTTCGTTGAGGGCAAAGACAATGCCGAGACGGACCGTCACGCTGGAGCCAAGTCCGCCCGCCACAGGGAC
The DNA here is from genome assembly GCA_035501175.1 of Verrucomicrobiia bacterium. Classification (GTDB taxonomy): domain Bacteria; phylum Verrucomicrobiota; class Verrucomicrobiia; order Palsa-1439; family Palsa-1439; genus Palsa-1439. The sequence goes on from DATJWQ010000045.1 coordinate 5,449, forward strand.
GTCACCCTTCACCTCGATTTGCAGGCCGTGGGGTTTGACCTTGCTGCGACGGAAAAAGGCGTCCGCCGCTTCCTTGGCCATGGCATTGGCGGATGGCGAGCCCTTTTGATCGTCAACGCGTTCGACATTCAGACCGTCGGACTCGCGAATGGAAATGTGATTGTGCAGCTTGAGAGCCACGCCGAGCGTGTCGAAACCGGGTCCGAGATTGCTCGTCGTGGCCGGTACGCGAACGGTAACGGATGGTTTTCTCACGGCGCGCGATATTGCATCGCCGGTCGGGGTAAGTCAATAGTTGGCACCGCTTCGTGATTGATGGTTGGTCGGCGATGAGGCATCATGCCGGCCGTAACCGGAATGCCCGTAAATGACGCCGGTTCCAAGAGCAACGCAAGCGTATGAAATACATCATCATTCTGGGCGACGGCATGTCGGACTACCCCGTCGCGCGTCTGGGCGGCAAGACCCCCCTGCAGGTGGCCCGCAAACCCAACATGGATCGCATCGCCCGCGAGGGCCGCTGCGGTTTGTTCAAGACAATTGAAGAGGACATGCCCACAGGGAGCGAGGCTGCCAACTTGTCTGTGATGGGCTACGATCCCCGCAAGGTCTTGCAGGGGCGTGGCGTGCTCGAGGCCGCGAGCATGGGCGTCGACATCGGTGACGACGACATGGGCATGCGCTGCAACCTGATTTGCCTGTTTGACGACGGCCGTATCAAGAACCACTCGGCCGGCCACATCTCCTCAGCGGAATCCGACGAGATTCTCAAGACTCTGCAAAAAGAGATCGGCGGCCCCGGCCTCAATTTCTACACCGGCGTCAGCTATCGACATCTGTTCGTCGGCAAAGGGCTCGATCCGCGGCTCGACTGCGCCCCGCCGCATGATCATCCAAACGAACCGGCGGAAGGGCTGCTCATCCGTGCCAGGGTTCCCGCGGCCCAAGCAACGGCCAATTTGCTCAATGGCTTGATTCGTCGTTCCTGGCCCATTTTGAAGGATCACCCGGTCAATCGGAGTCGACGCGCCGCAGGCAAGGATCCCGGCAACTCGATCTGGTTGTGGTCGCCCGGCAAACGACCAAAGATGTGGACTTTCCAGGAGCGGTTTGGGGTGAAGGGTGCGGTGATCTCAGCCGTGGACTTGATTCGCGGCATCGGGGTGTATGCCGGGCTTGAAGTTCTCAAAGTCCCCGGCGCAACCGGTCTTTTCGACACGAATTACGAAGGCAAGGCCGACGCCTGCCTGGCCGCGATGGAGCATTGCGATTTCTGTTACGTCCACGTCGAAGCGCCCGACGAAGCCGGCCACGAGGGGAATCTTGAGCTAAAGATCCGGACCATTGAAGACCTCGATGCCCGATTGATCGGACGTATACTCGCAGGGCTGGAGAAACGGAAGACGGAAGCCGTTGTAGCGGTCTTGCCGGACCACCCGACCCCGGTCGAAAAACGCGTCCATGTTCGTGACGCCGTCCCGTTCGCGATTCGCGACCCGCGGCGGGCGCCCGACAAAGTCGAATGCTACGATGAACAGAGCTGTGCGGCAGGCGGGTTCGGTACGGTTCACGGCGATGAGTTTATTCGCGCTGTCTTTCAGAAGTAATCGGACCGCCGGGCTGCGATTCGACAAGAGTTTGTTCGTGCAATGGCAGGACGCTCGTGATGGCTTGCCCTTGCCCCAAACGTCATGAATAAAGCGTGGGTGTCATTGGCCGCAGTGTGCGCTTTGGTCTGCGGGATTTACGCGTACGTTGCCCAGTCGGGCTTTTTGTATTCGACGAGCCTGAACGCTGCCGATGAGTACTACAATCTGTTGGCACGCGGTTTTCGCGCTGGTCAGCTCAGCCTCAAGCGAGAAGTACCGCCCGGATTCGCTGGACTCCCTGATCCCTATGATCGAACGGCCAATGCCCGCTATGGACTGCTTGACCTGAGTTACTACAGGGGGAAGCTCTACCTTTATTTCGGAGTTACCCCGGCCATCCTGTTGTTCTGGCCCTACGCGTCGCTGACCGGTCATTATCTGTCTCAAAAAGACGCCGGGGTGATTTTCAGCATGGTCGGTTTTCTGGCCAGCGTGGGTCTGTTGGGCGCGGTCTGGCGGCGGTACTTTGCCGAAGTCAGCGTGGCCGTGGTAGCCGCTGCTGCGCTGGCACTGGGTCTGGCCACATTCATACCGCTGCTGTTGGCGCGGTGTGATGTTCACGAGGTAGCCCTCAGTTGCGGATATGCCTTGACGATAGCGGCTCTAGCGGCGCTTTGGAGGGCGTTGCACGAGGCTAAGCGGAGGGGATTATGGCTGGCGATCGCGAGCCTGGCGTACGGGCTGGCGGTGGGAGCCCGTCCTTCTTTGCTGTTCGGGGCAGTCATCCTGCTGGCACCGGTGATCCAAGGGTTGCGAGAGCGGCGGAAAAGCTGGGTCCTGCCGTTGGCAGCGATCGGGCCGATCGTGCTCGTCGGGTTGGGGTTGATGTTGTACAACGCCCTGCGATTCAATAATCCATTCGAATTCGGGCAACATTACCAGCTGTCTGGACAGCGACAGGTTACGATGCGGTTCTTTGGTCTGCATTACCTCTGGTTCAATTTTCGAGTCTTTTTCTTAGAGCCGGCAAAGTGGAACCATCAATTTCCCTTCGTCCATGACAGTGTCGTGCCACCCATCCCGGCGGGCCATGGGCTTGTGGAGCATCCCGTTGGCGTCCTGACTGGCATTCCGCTGGTGTGGTTCGCGCTGGCTGTGCCGCTGGCATGGCGGGACCGCTCCCCGGACGCACGTTCCACCTTGCGCGGCTTTTTGGCGGCAGTAGCTGCCCTGTTCGGGATTGTCACCTTGACCTTGAGCCTCTACTTCGGCGCGTGTACCCGCTATGAGGTGGAATTCCTTTCACCACTGATGCTGCTGGCGGCAATCGGGATCTTGATTTTGGAGCGCTCCCTGGCCTCGGGGTCGGGGCAGGCTTGGCGCCCGGTCTGGCGGTGTGCGGTGCGTTGGGGCTGGAATCTCCTGCTCGTCTTTTCACTGGCGTTTAGTTTGCTGGCGAGCGTCGAGTTTTACTCCGAGGCGCGGGGCAATCTCGGAGCGGCATTGGTCCGCTCGGGCAGGATCCGGCAAGGAATCGCACAATACGAGCGCGCGTTGCAGCTTAACCCTGATTACGCGGAGGCGCATGACAATTTGGGTCTGGCCTTGATGAAATTGGATCGTGTGCCGGAGGCCATTCGGCATTTCGAGCAAGCATTGAGCATCAGGCCGGATTCAGCCGAGGCGCATGACAATCTGGGCGTGGCATTGGTCCGTTCTGGCAGACTTCAGGAAGGAATCGAGGAGTACACTCGCGCGTTGCAGCTCGATCCGAATTTCGCCGAGGCGCACAATAACCTGGGCTTGGTGTTGGCCAGATTGAATCGCCTCGCGGAAGCAATTGGGCATTTCGAGCAGGCATTGGCAATCGAGCCCGATTTGATTGAAGCGCGAAACAACTTGGGTAATGCCCTCTTGCAAGAAGGCCGCACCGAGGAAGCCGTTGCGCAATACGAGCAGGCGCTGCGAATCGATCCCGATTCGGCTTCCACAGAAAGCAATCTCGGCCTGGCGTTGACCCGTCTGGGCAAATTTCCGGAGGCAATCACACATTATGAACGGGCCCTGCGGATCGATCCCCACCAGGCTGACGCCCACTACAATCTTGCCAATGCCCTCCGGCAAACCGGCGATATCCCTAACGCAATCCAGCAATACCAGGACGCGTTGCGGATTGAACCCGGGGACGCCGACAGCCACAACAAGTTGGGCGAGGTCTTTATGGCGATTGGAAAGCGTCGTGAGGCCATCGAGCAATTACAACAAGCGTTTCAGATCAATCCGAATTTGGCAGAGGCGCAAAGCAATTTGGCGACACTGCTGGTGACACCTGCCGGGCAAAAACAGCCAACCGCAGACCACGCTAACTAATCGATCTGATCTTTTCGCTGGCCTCGCAATACGGTATTCTTATTCCCACGGTGGAGAAGATCTTCAAACTGCGCGAGCACGGGACAAACGTCCGCACGGAAATCCTCGGCGGGGTGACCACCTTTATCACGATGGCATACATTATTGTCGTGAACCCGGCCATTCTCAGTTTTGCCGGGATACCCTCAGGTCCGAGCACAGTGGCCACGATCCTGTCTGCCGTGTTTGGCAGTCTGCTCATGGGATTCTACGCGAATCGCCCGATTGCAGTTGCGCCCTACATGGGCGAAAATGCGTTTATCGCCTTTGGCTTGGCGGCCATGGGCATCAGTTGGCAGCAACGGCTGGGCGCCGTCTTTGTCAGTGGGGTTGGTTTTGTCGCGATCACCCTGGTCGGCATCCGCTCCTGGCTGGCCAACTCGATCTCGGCGAGCATGAAGCATAGTTTCGCCGTGGGGATCGGACTTTTTCTCGCCTTCATCGGCCTGTACGAAACCGGCATTGTTACCAGCTCGGTCACCGGGATGCCCGCATCGGCGCTTCTCACGTCACATACTCAATTGCTACGGACGCCAGACGTCCCCGTGAAAATCGGCAATTTCCGTGATCCGCAGGTCTTGCTCGCGATCTTCGGCTTTTTTGTCATCGCTGTGTTGCTGCATCGACGCATCCGGGGGGCCATCCTCCTCGGCATGATTGTTACCGCCATTGCCGGATTCGCTCTGGGTTTCGGCCGCGCGCCACAGACAATCGCGGCCATGCCGTTCGTTGGAGAATATGATCTCCGCGCGATCGCCTTTAAACTGGATATCGCCGGCGTGCTTCGGCTGAGCTTTTTGCCAATTCTGTTGACGCTTTTTCTCATGGGCTTCCTGGATACGCTCGGGACACTCGTGGGCGTGGGTGCCGCCGCAGGACTGGTCGACGAAAAGGGCAATTTCGACAAAATTGAGCGGCCAATGATGGTCGATGCGTTGACCTGCATGTTCAGTGGGCTTGTCGGCACCTCCACCAGCGGCGCGTATATCGAATCGGCAACGGGAGTTCGCGAGGGCGCGCGCACCGGGCTCGCAGCCGTAACCACCGCGGCGCTATTTGCCGCAACCCTGTTCTTTATTCCCCTCGTTGAGCCGCTGCAAAACCTCCGCTTCGCTTACGGCCCAGCCCTCATTGCCGTTGGCGTGCTCATGCTCGGCTCTGTGAGGAAGATTCGATTTGACGACATGACCGAGCTGGTGCCGGCGTTCGTCACAATTACAATGATGCTGTTCACCTACAATATTGCGAACGGTCTGACCGCGGGTCTGGTCGTCTATCCCATCATGAAACTGGCCTCCGGGCGCTATCGCGAACTGAGTTGGGGCGCCGTTTCGCTTGGTTTCTTGTGCCTGATTTATTACCTCTTCGGTTTGCCGCATTGATGATTCTGTCGCAGGACTTCCCCTACTGCCTTCCTCTTTTTTGAGATTTGCCCGGTGCGCCATTCCTCGCGATTCCTGCATTTTAGGCCCCTTCAAGGGTGTTGGCATACCCACTGCTATCCACGGACAGTGTAAGGCGTTTGCAGGCGTTAGGCAGATAAGGCGTTAAAGGAAACAGGCGTTCAGGCACAGGCAGGGACAAGGGAATGATCGAAGCCAACAAACAGGAAATCTACCGGGTGCTCATCGTCGACGAAAACGCCGCGATGCGCGAAATGTTGGCCGGGCTCCTCCGCGCGCCGAATCGCAGCGTGGAAGTGCGTGATGGCGCTCGTGCCGCGCTGGAGTTCGTCCAGCACAACCCCATCGACGTGGCGTTCATCGACGCCGCGCTCACCAACGCGTCCGCCCAGCATCTTGCCGATGCCATCAAAAAGCGCTGCCCGCATGCGCACGTCGTCGTCTGCGCCGGCCGCATGTCCCAGCCGTGGGACGGCGCCGGACGTTCGAAGAAGGGCGAAAAAGCCCTCAAACAACCATTTCATTTTGGCGAAGCTCTCCAGCTCGCCGATTCATGCACAACCGAATAAACACTAACCCGTTTTTGGCGCTGGCTCTAGGGTTGGCCGTGAAGCAGGCTGCGCGGGGTGCGCAGGATATACCGTTCATGGCGGGCCAGCGCCTGTTTTACAGCGGATTGACCGGGGCCCCTCCGGGATCTGGTCCTTCCGCGCGTCACGGGTTGAGAGTCAACTGTTCGAATCCCCCCAACGCCATCAAGGTCGGCGCCTCCTCCGACCGAAGAACAGGCTGATCTCTCAACCCGCGCGCGCGGTGGTTCACGCCACTGCGCGCGCATTTTTTTTTGCCCGCGCCTGGCCCTGCCTGCTTGCTTTCCCCCGGGTCGTCCGCTATATTGCCCGCGTCACACAACGCTGCATTTTCATGGGGGCGAAACGGATTCGACTTTGTGAAGAAAGCGTGAGCGGCATGCCGAGGTGGTTCGGAGGCCTCGTTAAACACCGGACAAACACATAACTGCGAACCAAGAACTCGCACTCGCGGCTTAATTGACCGCGACGTCTCACCCGCGACACCTGCTGGTGGGCTGAGACGATGATAGCAGGTTAGCTCGTGGTTGTTGTCTTCAGGGCCCCGGGCGAAAATTCAACTGGAGGCTGGCGCGTCGCGTGGCCTGTCCATCGGCAGCGCGCCGGGCGAGACCCAAAGATGGAACAAGCATGTAGTCATTCACGGTTGCTTTGCAGAGGACGTGGGTTCAACTCCCACCGCCTCCACCACTTTTCCTAAGCAAAACGAAAGTTTTGCTTTTGGCGTGACAAAACCGTGACAACCTTGCTACCTTCACGCCGAGATATGAAACGCTCGTTTCTTGTCAGCGTTGGCTCGGTCAAGATTCCAGTCTACGGACTGTCCTCTGGCCGCTGGTGTCTCAGCTACTACCAAGACGGACAGCGCAAGCGCGAGACCCGCGCAACGCGCGAGGAAGCAATCAAGCGGGCGGAAGAAGTTGCGACCGCCATCGACTGCCAGAAAGCCGCTGGCCTCACCCTGACGGGCGCAGACCGCGACTCCTACGCACGCTCCCTTGAGGTGCTCAAACCGTTTGCCGTGACGTTGCATGACGCCGTGGAAGCCTACGCCAAGGCCAGAAACAGGCTGCAGAAAGCGTCATTGAACGATGCGGTGGACTTCTACCTCAGACACAATCCAACGAACCTGCCCGCCAAGACAGCTAGCGAGATTGGCAACGAATTCGTAGAGGCAAAGAAGCGGGATGGTGTCAGCGCCGCCTATCTCAGAGACCTGAAAACTCGCTTGCCCCATATCGCCGCTGCGTTTTCAGGTTCAATAGGCCAAGTGACCCAAAGCCAGCTTGAGGACTGGTTGCGGTCGCTACCGGGTTCGATACGCTCACGGAATAATTACAGAAGCCTTGTCGTGACGCTCTGGCGTTTCGCACGACAGCGCGGCTATCTCCTGCGCGACCGTGCCACGGAAGCCGACCAGTTATCCCGCGCCAAGGACAACGGCACGGAGATTGAGATATTCAGCCCGCAAGAACTGGCGAAAGTGATCGCCAAAGCGGATGCCGACCTAGTGCCATTCCTCGCGCTCGGAGCCTTTACAGGACTCCGCCACGCGGAGCTTCTGCGCTTGGAATGGGAGGACATTCGCTTTGAGCAGGGATTCGTTGAAGTGAAGGCGAGGAAGGCCAAGACTGCGCAGCGCCGCCTTGTGCCGATCCAGCCGAACTTGCAGGCGTGGCTTGCGCCCTACCACGAGAAAACAGGCAAGGTCTGTCCGTGGATTCGCATAGGGCGCACGGCGTCCACGCTGGCGAAAGAACTTGGCATCCGCTGGCCGAAGAACGGATTGCGCCACTCATACGCGACGTATCGCTTGGCGCAGTGCCAGGACGCGGCCAAGGTCGCGCTCGAAATGGGAAACACCCCGAACATGGTGTTTAGACACTACAGGGAACTTGTTACACCGAAAGAAGCGGCAGTGTGGTGGAGCATCATCCCCACACAGGCGGCGAACGTCGTGCCGATAAGCAGCCGCCGAGGCGTGGCGTGATAATTCGTAGCGGTCTGATTGACATAGAATGTGTTTTGGACGACAGGTTCCCCACAGCCAAGGACAACCAAACAGGAGCAGAGAAAGGACACGTTATGAGCAAAGGTGGTTCACACGGCGGAGGCAAAGGCAGTGGTGGCAAGAGTAGCAGTGGAGGCAAGGGCAACGGAGGGAACTGGCCGAGCACAACGGGCAATCCATCGGGAGGGGGCAGAGGAAATGCGCCCCCCTCACGACCTTCAAAATAGCGACGCCGCTTGCTGGCATAGACGGAGGCAGCCCAAAAAAATCGCGGCGGCATAGCCGCCGTGGTTATCGGCGACGGCGGATCGCCGTGACGAAAGCCGCAATCGCAGAAATGAACTGCGAGAAGGCGGTGACAAGCAAAGCGAAACTGATAATGGTCATTGTTTTCTCCTCGTACTCGTTGGCCTTAATTGGCCTGACGTGAACGAGGCGTAAGAGCCGGTGACAAGTGCGACGGGAGGGGCCGCGAAGCGCCGCAGTCGCGGGGCAACACTGCACAAGCGCCAGCGCGGAAGTGAGCAGCCTTGAACGTTGCGCGCCACCGGCTAAGACAGTCACGGTCAGCGCTGAGTGGGCCAACCGAGGAAAAAACCTGACGATTAGAAATGGAAGCGGAGTTGAATACCGACGCAGGACTTACGACCTCATGCGGGAGGACGACAAGGAGAGCAAACGCGGCTTCGGACCCTGATTCTCGGTGAGCAGGCGTAGAACATCCTCTTCCTTGAATCTGACAGCGCCATCGACGCGCAAAATAGGCAGGCGACCCGATGAAGCGATCTCCGCAACCTTGCGGACGCTGATATGCAGACGGCTTGCCACATCCGTCCGGCTCATCAGTTGAGGCACGAAATTCGTTGGCTGTGCATCGTCAATATCCAGAACGATGCCTTCGCCTTCCGTTCGCGCTCGGTACGATTTGCAAGTCAGCGTTATCATCACAAGAACAGTCGCACCTCGCGCTCGAAACCGAACAGCGATTTTCGCTGGTTCTGGCTTGCATCCCCCGCGCGAAAATCCTTTAATTGCAGGGCATGGACGAGATTATTAAACTTGTCCGAACATACCGATTTGCCGATGCAATCGACGAGCGCATTCGGCTCGCAGAAGAAATCTTCCGCCGTATTGAGCCTGATTTGCGCTTGTTCGTATACAGCAGCGTTTCCCGCGATGTCGCCGAGGACGCCTTGCAGGAAACTTTGGCGGCGGTCGCCAAGAGCCTGAAGAAGTTTGAGGGCGACACACCGAAAGAGTTTTGGGCATGGTGCTACCGCATTGCCCGAAACAAGTTGAGCGACCACTACCGCCAGAAGGCAGCCGAGCGAACCCTGCCCATGCCACCAGAAGAAATGTTGCGGCTGATTGAGGCCGCGCAGGACACGCCGCTCTCGCCGCAGACACGGCTTGATCTCGAATACGCGATGAAACTACTCACCGCATCCAAGCCAGAATGCTGCGACCTGCTGTGGCGACACTTTGTGATCGGTCTGGACTACGCAGAAATTGCGGAAGAACAAGACCTGAAGTATGATAATGTTCGTATGAAGATCGGGCGATGCTTGGAGGAAGCCAAGTCGCTCGTTGCCTGACATGGCCGCAATATCACAAAGAGAACAGTTGGTCTTGCACGAATTCAGTGTGGCGTATCGTGCTGCCCTCGCCAAGCAACGCACACCGGAACAAAGTCTCGACACGGTGAAAGACGCGGTGCGGGATCAGTACGAGCAGGAACAGCAAACCAAACAGACCCCGACCGTTGAGCCTGAAAGTCCCACGAAGCAGCCAGAGCCGTCAGAGCCAGAGCCTTGAGCGCGGGAAGAAGGTAGAGTCAGGTGGTCCGAAGGGCCCTCGCAAAGAGCCGAAGGAATCCGACCAAGGCCGCAAGATGCGCGAACACAAATGAATCACCCTCCCGACCAACTACCTCCGCGTCATGAAGATGAAATCATCCGATCCATGATTCAGAGAGAAGATGAACTCATCAATCAGCGCCTATCATGGCTGACGACGGTTCAGGGAATCTTGTTCGCCGTTCTTGGTTTCATATGGGACAAACCGAATTCCCACCGATTGGTCTTTGTTTTTTGCTTTCTCGGTTTTTTTATGTCCGTCATCGTGTTGATTGTTGTCACCTACGCCACAAGGGCGATGTGGCGGCAATATGATTGGTGGGAGAAGCACAAACCAAAGTCTTATACAGGGCCAGACGTAATGGGTTTTCCTCCGCCCAACGCTCTCGCTCGCTTCATGGGTCCGTGGAGCCTAATACCTGTTCTATTCATCATAGCATGGACAGCCGTCTTGTTGATCAAATAAGGCTCTCATGGACATAAACGCATTTTACTTTGAACAGTATAAAATGCTGCGAGAAGAAATCCTGTTCAGTATGGGTCAATTGTACAGCACGGAGACTTATGCAGCCATTGCAGTAGTTGCTCTTTACGTGTGGCTTCTCGTGAATATGCATCGTTTAGGAACACGTTCAATCTGGTTTATCCCTCCTCTTTTGATACTCGTGAGCGGCGTTCATTGCTTGATTCTCGCACTTCGGATTTCCGGCATTGGTAATTATCTGATGCGGATCGAAGAAATTGTTTTAGCACAGCGTGGTATTCTGCCTGGATGGGAGCACTACAAGCTCGATCATTATGAGATAGACAGAATTGATTTTGTGCTGGCGATTCTGGCCTGGACGCTTTCATTCGTTGTTTCGCTTGCTATATCATGGTGGGCATTGAGAGTGCCTGTCCTGAGCAAGCGAGAAAACAACTAGAATCTCACCGCCCACTACAGTTTGTGGGTAGAAGCCAGCAATGCATACTACGAAAGTGCCAAAAGCGGCATTTTCTTCCACACTCTCTTACACATACACAGTAATCGCGCCAAATTGATACGTTTTATCAGTATCTTATCTGAGACCAAAGTAGACTCAAAAGCGAATCGCGAAAACAAAACAACCGCGAAATCACCAGTAAAATCAGTCATCTTTCCGTTGACCGAAGCCGGAAAAAGTCTTACACATACCTTACACAAATTTCGCCCATTCTCGGGCAAATATTCGATTGCTGGCCTTTCGGGAGGTGGACATGCCAGAGCACCACGAGTTGATGGGAGGTAAGCTGCATGTCTACCGCAGGGAAAACAGCAGCCATTGGCAATGCTCAACTTACCTTGCAGGAAAAAATTGGCGGATCTCCACGAAAGAGGAAAGCCTTGCCCATGCGAAGGACTTCGCTGAGGACTGGTATCTTGAACTGAAAGGCAAACGCCGTGCGGGTGAGCTTAAGATCGGCAAGACGTTCAAGGATGCCGCTGAGAAGTTCCTACATGAGTACGAAGTCATCACCGCTGGCGAACGCAGTCCCGCGTATGTGAAACAGTTTGAATTAAAACTTCGTGTCCACTTGCTCCCCTTTTTCGGCGACAAGGTTCTGTCAGAAATCACCCCCGGTTTAGTTCAGGAATATCGCATCCATCGAGCCACGCCGCGCAAAGACCCGAAAACAGGCGAACCTCTCCGAGACAAGAGGACGGGAGAGCCGCTCCGACCAGCCCGCAGCACCCTTCACCAAGAGATTGTGACGTTGCGGCACGTTCTAAAAACAGCCAACCGCCACGGTTGGCTGCCCTATCTGCCCGACCTCTCCGCACCGTACAAAAGTTCGAGCAAGATTTCTCACAGGGCATGGTTTTCGCCGCAGGAGTATAAGCGGTTATACGAAGCGACACGCGCGAGGGCGAAAAACCCGAAGAAACCACGTTGGAGGAAGGCGTGCGAGGACTTGCACGACTACGTTCTCTTCATGGCCAACACTGGCTTGAGGCCAGACGAGGCCGCCCGCCTCGAATTTCGAGACGTTGCCATCGTCACCGATGAAGCAACGGGCGAACGCATCCTCGAAATCGAAGTACGCGGCAAGCGCGGTGTTGGCTACTGCAAGGGCATGACGGGCGCGGTCATGCCCTTTCAGAGATTACGGAAGCGCAAAAACCCGCAGCAGACGGATCGGATTTTTGGCAAGACCCAGCGCGAGCTATTGAACGCCATTTTGAAAGAGCTAAATCTGAAGTTTGATCGCGACGGCAATCGCCGCACAGCGTACAGCCTCAGACATACCTACATTTGTTTGCGCTTGATGGAAGGAGCGGACATCTATCAGGTCGCAAAAAACTGTCGCACCAGTGTTGAGATGATTGAGAAGTTCTACGCATCACATATCAAAAACACGCTAGATGCCGCAGCCATCAACGTGCGCAAGCCAAAACCAAAAAGGAACAAAGACAAGCCCACGCCGAACGACGAGGACTGAGCGAGACTGGCGGGCTGCAATATCTATTGGCGGAATCTTTCTTCGCCGCTATAGAGATACCCTCAAGCGGGTGTGGCGGAACAGGTAGACGCGCGGGTCTCAAAAACCCGTTCCCACAAGGAGTATCGGTTCGATTCCGATCACCCGCACCAAACGGCACGTATACTTATTGCACTCGATGAAACTGGTCTTGACCGACCAAGACATGGTCCCACGAGAAATCGCTGTTTGGCCTGGAAAGCAACCACTGTCCGGTAATAGTGGACTGCTTGTTGTTCGTGGTATAAATGCCATTCCAAGCGGCAACGCTACCTATATCGCCCCACCGAACCGAAAACGAGATAACAACGGCATTATCGGGATGATTGGTTGAAGGTGGTTGTGTATTAACCCACCCAATTAACGGATACTGCGTCGAACCCGCAGATGGCGTTGTGTAGTTGCCAGAAATCTGCCCCGTCGTTGGATCAATTTTGGTGATAGTCAGTGTTGATCGCAACTGATTCGTCCATGTACCCGTGAGTTGCGTAATGATGGCAGGGTCTACGGGATTGGTAGCGGCTGCTTGAGCATGTTGAGAATAACCTTGGCAACAGACGAACAGCGAAAACATCACACGAAGAAGGGTTCTTTTCATGGATCGCCTTTCTTTGAAAGGATTCTATGAAATCAGATACAATTGTCACGACAAAATCCGACGGCTGAAATGAGCGCGTTCTGTGCGACTCATCGTTTAAGAAAGCGCCAGAGATCACTTGTCTGCAACTCTTTCGTCTCATCGGGCGTGAGAGAATACGAACGGCCTTTCGTTTCCAAGGCAGCTTTCGCGTACGCGGCCATCTTATCTCCGCACTTTTCATACGCCCATTCAAGACGACCAGCGATGACCTCGGCAAATACAGCGACAATCTCTATGTCAGACATTTCTGAGGCGGCTGGAAGTGCTCGAACTAGCGGTGCAGAATTCTTGCGGTAAACGTCTCCATTCTTTAGAGGCTCATCAATATGAGCTTGATACCAGATGCGGATAGCTGAATATGCATCCCGAAGAGAGATGCCGTCTAGCTCTTTATCAGTTGGTGCCATAGGTCTCCTTTAGATTTGGTTTAGTTTGCGCTATCGAACGCCAAACAGAAAGAATACGCAGACGCCCCTCACGCGCAAGCTATATCACACTCGGTGCGGACGGAACGACGAACAAAATGAACACTGCGATACTCCCCTAACGCTGTAACTGCTGACCAGACTCACGGGCGGCTTCGACTTCCGACGCCTCTGACCCTTTTTCCACCACCTTGACCTCGATGGACTCGATAAACGGTGCGCTCGCGTCCGCTGGTTTTTGCCAACGCGCTGCGTCGAATTCCTGAATGTAGTCCGCCATCCCGTTTTCGATGGCAAAAACCAGTCTCTGCAAATTCCTTCCGCGAACGAGCACCATGAGCACGGTGTAAACCAACATGAAGTGCGTACCCTGCCGTCCGTCATAGACGACGTTGAGCAGGACGTTGTAACCGGGCGCGTTCGTGAGGTCCCCCGCGCTGCGTATCCGCAGGCGGCTGACTTTGTCCTTCGTGCCGAAGGCGACATACTCATCCGTGTCCTTTGGCGGCGTCGCGCTGAGCGACGCCGCGGAGGGTGTCTTGCGAAATTGAGCTAGAATGTCATCCGCCATACGTCACCTTGACCTGTCCATGTCTTGCTCTGGTCCCCTGGACGAATTCGGTATGCCGTGATCAGGTATGCGGGCGCGGCTCATTGCCTGCCATGCGTCCAGCACCTTGTTCCTGACCGCCTTGCCCGTCTCGGAAGCCAGCAGCAGCGAACGCTCCCACCATGAAGTGCCCGCCCCTTGCTGGTAAATCTCCCCGGCCTTTTCAATGGCACGGAGCCACGGGCGGGCGAAGTTAAGGGATTTGACGTACCGCACCAGTTGAAACCGTACCGGATCTTCGACCACGCCGCGTTTTTTCAACCCCATCGCCTCTTTGCCGATTTTCGGCTCTGGGATGCGGTCTATGCCTTGGTCTTTGAGCGAGCGGTGATCCACACGCTCAGGGCGACCGGCTTTTTCCAGAGCGGCATTTTCCGCCTTGCACCATGATTCGCGCCAATCATGTAACTGCGTTTTTTCGTTCCACTCACGGGATTTTTTGGCGCTGAATTTGTCGCCGTCCAATGTCCGCAGTGTGGCGAGAATGTGAACGTGCGGGTTTTTCGCGTTCTTGGGATTGTGAAGCGACACTTCGGCGACCATGCCACGGCTCACCAGTTCGGCCTGTGCCCACTCCACCGAAAGTTGAAATTGTTGCTCGGAGGAAAGCTCCCTTGGAACGGCCAAAATGAACTCACGACAGAGTTGAGCGTCCTTGCGCTTTTCGGAGAGTTCGACGGTGTTCCAAAGCGAGGCTGTTTTGGCCGTCCATTCGGGCGAATTCTCTGGCCTCAGAATGACCGACGCAACGACGCCTTTTGTGCGACTGGAATAGTCGTGAGTTTTGTCCGCACGCTCATCTAGAATTTTTGCGGCAGTGCGATAGGCGGCGGCAGCAACAGCAGAGTGTCCTTTTCCTCGACTTACGATCTTTGCTTCCAACCGGTATATTGCCATACAGCTTACCAGTCGCCTACCTCCTTCACTTCCGAACAGTATATCAGAAATCGCGAGTCCTGTCCCTCTGAAAGTGGCTGTCAGAGCCATTTTGCGAGTGTTTGTCCGTTACCGTCCGCGAGCCAGAAAGCAAGCCAAAGGCGAGCTGAGGGCGAGCGTTGAGGAGCCGCGACGGCCACGACAGTGGCCGGAGCGAAATTGCGACGAACAGCGCGGTTATACATCGCAAGCGATGTTCCGCGCTGAAGGGACTCCGAAGCCGTCCCTTAGAATCCCTGCTTGCATCGGACAGCCGTGGCTGCCCTGCCTGCAAGGGCGTGCCGCCCTTCACATCCCTGCCCAACCGTGCGCCGATTGGATGCGCGCCAGAGCCTTGCCGCTCTGGACTGGCAATCAGGAGTTGCCACCCCCGATACCCCGTCAGTCAGGGCGTGCCGCCCTTCTACCCTGCCCAAGGGACTGCGTTCCCTTGGCACCCTGCTACTACCCCACCCACCACCGCCAGTTGCCCCTCGCAGAGCCAATCCTACGGCCATTCTGCGCCCCTTTTGGGATTGCGGGCGGGGGACACATTTGGCAGCATCCCGCCCGTGGGCGAGGACGACGCAGACCTGCCGGATTTCCATCCGCAGACCGTATTGCGCGACTGGGGCAACGGCCAAGCCTTTCGGCTGGCCGACGCGCAAACGGGAGTCTGCGTCTTTGGTGCAACTGGCAGTGGCAAGACCAGCGGCCCCGCCAAGCACCTTGCCTACGGCTACCTTGCCGCCGATTTCGGCGGACTGGTGCTTTGCGCGAAGAAGGACGAGCGCCGCCAGTGGGAGAAATGGGCTGCCGATACGGGGCGCACTGGCGACCTCATCATCATCGACAGCAGCGGCAAATGGCGGTTCAATTTCCTCGAATGGGAGGCCAGCCGCCCCGAAGAAGGCGGTGGCCTGACCATCAACATTGTCGCCTTGCTCGACGAAATCGCAGGGGCCATCGCCCGTTCTGCTGGGAAGGCGCAAGGCGGGTCGGGCGAAAATAAGTTTTGGGAGGATGCGCTCCACCACCTGAATAGCAATCTGGTGGATCTTCCCGTTTTCGCGGGGTTGCGTCTGTCCCTCACTCTGCTGCGCTCGATCGTAAGCAGTGCCCCCTTGAGCCTTGCTCAAATAAGCGACCCCAAGTGGCAGGAGTCAAGTACCTGTGCCGCCATCATCAAAGAGGCGGACAAAGCCACGGCCAAGGCAGGGGACGAAACGAGGGTGGATTTTGAGCAGTGCAAAAACTACTGGCTACAGGAATACCCCACCCTGTCGGAGCGAACCCGTAGCATCATTAGTCTCACGTTTTCCATTCTGGTGCGTCCGCTCATTACCCGACCCTTGAGGAAGCTCTTTTCGTCCGATACGAACGTCAAACCCGAAGACGCCTTTGGCGGCAAGATCATCATCGTCGATTTGCCAGTGCAGGAGTTTCGCCTGGCGGGAAGGGTTGCCAATCTCGTCTGGAAATACTGCTTCCAAGTAGCCGTCTTACGACGGACACAGCCCACCGAGAGAGACCACTACTTGCGTCCCGTGTTCCTGTGGGCGGACGAGGCGCAGAATTTCGTGAGCGACTTCGATGCAGAGTATCAGGCCGTCGCCAGGTCCGCAGGCGGATGCACCGTGTACCTGACCCAAAACCGCGAGAGCTACAGGCGCGTTTTGGGCAACAGCGACGCCGTGGATTCCTTGCTTGGCAACTTGCAGGCCAAATTCTTTTGCCAGAACAGCGGCGAGACAAACGAGTGGGCGGCAAAACTCCTGGGCGAACGATGGATGGGTGTCACCAGCACGAACGTAGGGCGGTCGGGCGACGAAGAGTCGCGGGCGAGTTCGGGTGTCACCAGCAGCGAGCAGCGCCGCTACTACATTGAGCCGTCCCGCTTCACCACCTTGAAGCGCGGCGGGGCGCTGCATAATTTTCAGGTCGAGGCCGTCGTTTACAACGGCGGCGCCCGATTTCCCAACAATGTCGGCGGCAGGGAGGAATACCTGCCTTACAGAATACTAACATTCAACCAAAAGTGAGGAACCATGCCCCAACAGAAATATGAAGACATGACGATCTTCGAGAAAGCGAAACTCATTCAGGCGCTCTCTTTGTTTCCCGCCATAACGGTAATGGTTTTCATCCGCCACAAATTGGGCTTCCGCATGATGAAACCCATTTGGCTTGTCATAATGACGGTCATCATTCTGGTGGTCTCAGCGGTCGCGGGCGGAGTCGCCAAGCCATTTGCTTCCCTCTTCGTGATTTACGCACTCGCCATGCTCGGCCTTGGACTTTACCAGCGCTATCTCCGCTGGGGCGATCTCGCCAAGGGTGTGCGCTGGCACACCTACAGTCCCGGTCTCTCATACCTTGAAATGCTTCCCATCCCGCCGTTTTTTCACGCCAAACGCAGAATCTATCGCTTCCTTGATCCGCTCGCTTGCGCTATCGCAGGTCTGCTTCTCGCGCTGCTGTCGCGGGCGCTAGGCGCATGGGTTTTGTTCTCCGCGCTTGCTCTCTACATTTACGAGCAGGCCCTGTATGAGAGAATGCTTGAGCAGGACTTGGATATTCTCGACGGACTGGTCGCCGCTGAAATCCAAGGTGAAGTGGCAAAACATTACGACGGCCCGCAGGCAGACCAGAAGCAAATGCAGTTGCAGGAAACGGCGGGCATCCCCACAGGCGTTGCCCCCGATATTCACAGGCAGGTGGAACTGAGGAAGGCAAAACGCGCCGTCGCGCCAGATAATCTGGCGACGGAAACGCCTCAGGTTCAGGCGCTGGGGCGAAGCTAGCGCTAACCGCTCTTTAGAAGGAGCTAATCATGGAAGACAATAAAACTTCCGAACGTATTGCGATTTACAATCAACGCTGGGAACATGCGCGTCACGCTGAAACCCTGCGCCAGGCCTACATGACTGTATACGTCGCAATCACCGGTGCATCGATCGCTTATATACAGCGAAAAAACCCTTCCGAAATAGACCCTCGACTCTTAAGCCTGTTCCTGATTTTCACTGCGATCTTAAGTCTGCTGGGTCTTTTGACCTCTCTTAAGTTTCACGGCGTCTTCGAGGCGAATAAACAGGCAGCCGAGGCGTTTGAGAAACCGTATGAGGACTTAAGACGACGCAAGACGCACCCTTCCCTGAAGTACATCCGCATTTCCAGTTTTTTCTCGATCTTCTACATCGTGTTCCTTTACTTCGCCACAGGCTGCCTGTTTCAACTTTGGGCCAACTGTTGTGCATTGGTTTCGTGGGGTTTGTTGGGGATTATTTTTCTTCTCGTTGGCCGTCACGTATACCGTCTCCACAGCCTCATCGCTAAAGAGTCTGAGGCCATGTCTCCAGTTCAGTCCCCACCCACTCCGTAACTAAGACTTTCGAGGGAAAAATGAGGCCTTCTGAATTCCGTGGTGAGCCAAATTACGGATACTTGTCTTTGTTCTGCTGCCACCACTTTTTCCAAGCCGCAATATGCTCTTCAGGACTGGCGGTGGGTGCCTGTCCAGGATGTTGCTCCATCCACTTCTCAAATGCTTCTTGCTCTGCTCTGGTATCGCCGGTTTTCACCTTGTCTACGACAGGGGCATTTTCCAAGTTCATCCGCTCCAACGTCCGATATGCCCCAGCAGAGGGAGCCTCACAAACCATGTCTTGCGCGAGCACGGGGGGCCGGTTCGTATCATCCAATTCCGACACAATCACTCGCACCGTGGATTTGTCGTTGATGAAGAGAAGGCTCCGCAGCGCGTTGACCTTGGTCATATATTCCGCCGTCTTCGGGTCGCGCTGCTCTCGATTTCTGTAATAGGCGTATAGGTCGGAGTTGGTGGTATCGGTCAATTGTTTTACAAATAAACCCACATATTGTTTCACCCCTAACCTAGCCAACGCCAACTGGGCTGTACTATCGTCAGGAAATTTCTCCAATGCCGGAATCAGGTCGTACCTGTTGTGATTCGCCGCCTCGATGAAGGCGTCCCCATCTCCGCGCGCCACTCTGTGATCGAGCGTTTCCGCTTGGGCGTAGCTGTTTTCGCAAACTGGCGATAGTGTGGTCAAAAGGATCATCGTGCCAGCTACATTGAAAAGAATCCTCAGTGATAATTTCATATTCAGGGTCCTCCAACTCTATGGCAGCGGCCGCTGTGCTGCGCTGTTAAGTCCTTCCCACTCCCTTTGAATCAGCCGACATGGGTTGTTGGTTTCATCTTGATACCACATGAGCTGGTCCGGAAAGCCCGGCACGCCGCCGGCTGAAGTGCCGAGGCCGCCTGTATTCGGAAGATTTGCCAGGGAGTGGCCCAATTCGTGTGCCGTCAAGTTGACGCTACTGCTCGGATGTGTGTCTTGAATAAACGACGCATGGAAAGTGAGGTAATATGTAACTCCCTCAGCCTGCTGGATCACGTTTGCGTTGGTCAAGGCATTGACGTAATACACGTTGAGCACATTGGTCCCGCTGGTATGCGCCGCGTCGTAAATGGTCTCCGTTTCACCGGCAAACGAATTGAGGTTCCAATCCAGTTTGAAATTCTCGTTCGTGTCATACATGACGGCGACGTTTGTCACCGGCAACACGGTAAACGACACGTTGGCCTGCGTACCATAAAGCGAAGCGAGGTAAGATTGTAATTCCGTGTTCGATGGCACGTTGGTAGGCCCCGGATAAACGAAACCCGTGGACGACTTAATACTCACGCTGTACAGGGCGACGGTGATATTGGTGCGCTGTGGCAGGATGTCGATGTTTACCTTCGAGCATGTAGTGGTGAACGTATTCTGTGCTCCGTAGCCGAGCACGATAAGCTGGTTGGTCGTGATAGAGTTGCCAGTCGCCAGTCCTGCGACCGTAACCAACTGCGTCGCACTTGACGCACTGGATGGTGAAGCGGTGGCAGTGGTTGAGTTAGTGGTTTGAAATAGAATCTGGCCGACGACGCTGGCCGGGTTGATAGCGACCGTGAGCGTGTTCGTGCCCCCCTGAGGAACCGAGAGCGCGGGCAGGGCTCCACGCGTCAAAAGCGGTGTCTCACTATCGAACCCCGCGCAGACTTCGGCGTTCATAGGAGTGGTCTGCGCGAGTGTGAAGCCCCAAGGCCCGTCCGGTGGGGCATAGTCGCCAAACCCAAACTGAATCTCATTGATTGGCGTGGCATCCACGTCAGGGATGATGTTGCCGGAAGTAGTCTGCGGCACATAAAACACTAGATATGGCTCGCCGCTGGGGTCGTCCAGAACCTGCCATTGAAACGTGACATGATTGCCGATGTGATATCCATTCAAAACGACGGGCCGAGGCGAGGTCGGCGGCAGGTTGATCCATTGTGGGTTGCCATCCACGTACATCAAGAAAGTATCCTCGAAGAAATAATCCCAAAACACAGTGTTCAAAACCAGATCAGGTGTAGTCGGGTCAGGGTCGGGACCGGGTTGCAGCCCGCTTCCCGTAGGTACGAGTGGCCCGTCGCTGATGCCGTCGCCATCCGTGTCGGGATTGTTCGGATTGGAATTGTTGTTGTACTCCTGAAGATTGTTAAGTCCATCTCCGTCCGGATCCTGCGTTGCTTGGCTTACGGTCAGACTCAGACCATACTTGATTTTCCAATCGTCCTGAATCCCGTCGCCTAGGGAATCCGTATATTCATTTGCCCCGATGTCAAAGCGCCCAGTCACGGGACGCGGGTTGCCGTACAAGTCCCGTTGCTCAATCGGGAGCGACACACCCTCACCAATGACCGGCGAGTTCGCTTGCAGGCGGTAATTCCCGAAGAGTATGTTTACCAACATCGGGTCGATGGACAGATTGTGCAAGCCCGCCGTGACAAATTCATTGCTGCCAAAGGTCGAATAATCCGCGTTAGCGAAGTAGAGGTCAATCGCGTCAAATCCGTTGCTCCAGATGATGGAGTTGCGGATGTTCGGAGCACCCGAACCTCCGGTGACCGCCCCGAAGGTTGCGTCCAGTGTCGTGTTGCTGACGATGGTGCAATTCCAAATCCGTATCCCATTCACGTCGTAGATTCCGCCGACTTCGCCGACATTCCTCGCTACTGCCGTGTTGTAAATCATCGAATTCGTTCCCGCCTGAATATAAATGCCACCGGCTTCCGTGTCAGAGCCACCGTTCTTTTCGATGATGCAGTTGGAAATGTAGATCGGCCCGTTGTTTGTCGGAGATGCGTAAACCCCGCCGCCGTAAACTCCTTGGCCGCCACGAATCGTGAATCCGTTAATGCGGGCGCGTGTCACACCGTTGAACTCTACTGCGGGAGCAGGCGGCGCGCTGGAAAACAACAGCAGGTCTCTGTGTTGGAAACCCAGAGAGTCAATAACGTGGCTTCCGGGATCAGTAGAGAGCGACCAATCCTGATTGGCTGCGTAGATGAACAGGAACAGTCGGGTGCTCACCAGATCACCCGAATACGGGTCGTACTGCAAATTGCTCACAGGTTCGTAGTAGCTGCCGGGACGCACACGAATCGCCAAGTTTGAATTGACATCCACGGAACTCTCGATGGCGTCCTGAATCGAGTTGAACGGATTCGCCTGCGAGCCGTCGTAAACACCATTGGTGTTGGCGGCATCGACGTACACCGTGATCGGGTCGTTGGTACTGGTCGGGTCGGTCCCCATCAGGAATTCGTCGTAATTGCTGTACCCATCGCCGTCAAAGTCATTGGTGGCAACGCTGGGGTCGAACGGATTGAGGCCGTACTGCAAGTCCCACTCATCTGGCAACCCGTCGCCGTTCCAGTCACTTGTCGGTGTTGGCTCGATTCTCAGAATCTTGTAGAACCGCTGGCGGTTCGTGACGCCGAAATCTGTCCACGCGCTGGTTCCTGAGAGACTGCCCCACATGCCCGCGCGAGACTGGTATTGGCTATTGGTGGTAAGAGGCTGGTCGGTACTAAAAACGCCAAAGGCGTAATTCGTGCACGTCGGTTTCCATGCGAGGGTCACGCTATTGGTGGCGCGAGTAATACTGAGGACGCTGAAGGGCTGCGCTGGATTGGTGATGCCACAGGTCTGCCCATACGTCACGACCGAGGACGCCAACAACCAAATCAGAGGAATCACTGACGTTCGTCTTGTCATGCTCGCCTCTCCTCACCGCTTCGAGCCACAGACCAAAGGGGCGCGTACTCAACGCACCCCTACTAGAGGCACCGCGAAGCGCCTGCCACAAGAGCACGCCAAGCCGCGCCCTTGCGGGGCGCGCGCTCGGACGGTCCTGTGTACGAAAATTCGCGGTTTTCTAGTAAGACCGTAGCCGAAGCTACACGAAATCTATGTGATGTTTTATCTACACGCTTTTTGCGGTACGTCGCATTCTCCAAACGCAGCCTGTACGCTCGTCGCCCGCGCATTGCAAGACTTTTCGATCCGAAGTTCTCCTAATAACGTCGGCCCTCTCCGTCCATGTCCGCAGACTACCTGTTACGGCGCGGGCGGAACCTGGCCCCGCGAGAGCTTGACCCGGTAATGCGGCCAGAGAGCCTTGATCTTCCCCCGCAAGTTGCGCGGGAACAAATCATCCGTCCTGACGCCCAAGATTCTGGCGAGGACGAAAAGCTCCAAATCAGGAACGCGCCGATCCTGCGTTTCCAGACGGGTTACCGACTCCCGACTCGTATCCCATCCTGCCAGTTGAAGTTTTGCCGCGAATTCGCCCTGCGTCCACCCCTTTTCCTCGCGGAGTTTACGCACTTGTGGTCCAACGACGTTTAATTGTGAGGTGTTTTTGATGCAGATAAACGTAACAGGCAATGCCTTGTAAAATGTGCGCTTTACTGCACATTTTGTCTTGCATCCAGGCCGTGCTTTTGAGACCGTCAACACGGTCGCAGAAGCGAGGTAACAACAAACACAGGAACAAAGGGACAACATGCAAAACAAGCTGACAATGAAGCGGGGGATTTTTGGTGTGATGGCGGCGTTCGCGTTGATGACCGTGGCGACATCATCGTACGCGCAGATTTCCGTGGCCAACGCCAGTTTTGAGAATCCGAGTGAGAGTAACGCGCCCAATAAATATGAAGACGCGCCGTCGCTCGCGGAACAGGGCGGCTCAGGCTGGCTCTTCTTCAATGGCGGCTGCGGGATCGCGGCCAACGGTGGATTCGCTGCGGCGGCGGGCCCTTCTACCGGTGTAGTAAACGCACCGGACGGCACTCAAGCCGGGGTTCTTCAGAAAATAGGCATGGTTCAGCAATCCCTGTCTGGTTTCTCCATTGGCTCGGAGTACACGGTGAGCTTCTACGCCGAAGGGCGCAACTTCGGAGGGGCCAATCCGCTACAAGTCGAGATCAACAATACGCTGCTAACGTTCGGCTCTTATGGCAACACCATTACCCCGCCAGTGGCGACAAACTTCACATACTATGTGAGCGATCCGTTTACCGTGACAGCAGGCTCGAATCTTCTGTCGATTTACGGAACTGACTACGGAAACGGCGGCAATTTGGATGTCACGTCCTTTATCGACGACGTTGCCGTAGTGCCTGAACCGACTTCCTTCGCGCTGGTGATTGTAGGAGCGATGGCGATGGCTTTGCTGTACCGCTCTCGGCCTCGTTGTACACGCGGCGTCTGAGGAACAGAACGCAGGCCGTTTGTTGCCGATCATTCTGGCCGTCTCCTAAAGGAAGTCTCTGTCCACGCCTCGCGGGCCTTTCTGATGGCACGGTGAAGTCCCTGCCGTGCCGCGCAAGCAGAAAATCGGTTCCCCCAGAGGTCTCCCCCAATTTTTCCGCATTGCCCGTAGCGCTTCGCCACGGCTGGAAGGGACTTCTATCTCCTGCCATCAGGCCGCGATTGGCGCAGCCCGAAAACTTAAAAGAGGAGACTACATCATGACGACTTCAACCAAAAAACAGCCCGCCGCTTCCAATTCACCGAGCCACATCGCCTATCAGGTTCGTGACCGCGAACACGGCAAAAGCTTCTGGACGCGCATTGGCAGTGCTTGGGCACACGCGGACAGCAACGGCTTCAACATCCAGCTTGAATCAGTGCCACTCGACGGACGCATCACGCTCCGCGTCGCTTCCGACAAATCGGAGTAACCGATCAACAGGGCGGGCTTCACGGCCCGCCCTTCATCTCAAAGGAGCTTCACTCATGCAGACCAATTCCCTCATCAATCCGTACTATGCCAAAGCGCGCTCCCGCGCCTTGTTCTCTCAGCCCATCCGAGACAACAAGCCGGTATATGCCCGCCTCCCGCTGGCACCCGTCAACGCCAGCCCCGTGCCACACCTTACCAGCCTGTATCACTTCAGCAGGGCGGGTGAATACGGCGGCCGCAGCTATCCCGGTAATTGCGGCGGCACGCTCATTCGCGACTTGCTCCTCTACTTCCAACCGCAAAACGTCTTCGACCCCATGACCGGCAGCGGCACGTGCGCGGACGTATGCCGCGAGCTTAACATCCCGTGCCTGTCGCAAGACGTTCACCAAGGCTTTGATGCAGCCGACGCTGATTGCTACCGCACTTTGCCCACGACATTCGATTTCATTTGGGCGCATCCCCCATACTGGCGTCAGAAGCTTTACGCAGACGACCCGCGAGACTTGTCCCGCACGCCAACGCTGGAAATATTCTTGGAGCGTTACGCAGCGTTCATTCGGAATTGCGCCAGCATCCTTGCCACGGGCGGCAAGTTCGCAATCCTCATGGGGGACTATTCCGACCGCGAAGCAGGATTCGTTTCTCTCACCTACCACACCAAGCAACTCGCTTTCGATGCTGGCCTTCGCCAGCACTGCACCGACATCATCCGATTCAGTCACGGAGCGTCCAGCAGCCGGAAAGTCTACCGCAGCAGCTTCATTCCCGGACTGCATGACGTGTGCATGGTGTTTGAGAAAACGAAGTAGCCGTCCAAGCGGCACTCGCGAACTCGCGCCCCTTGGCCGTACTCATACGGACTGACCTTTGGCCGTCTCTGCTTCGCGTTAAGCCTTTGAGCTTGTTCCCCTTTAACCCCAAGCTACGGCTTCCCGCTACGCGCCGCCGTCCATACGTCAGAACGACAAGGCGAGAAGTTCAGAACTCTATTTGCGACCGAAGCGGAGTGTCCAAGAATTTGGACGTTCGTGGATGTAAATCCCGAATGCAATCGGGGGTTATCATACACTTGATTAGCGAGGAGTAATCTTCCAATAAATCGTCCTTCAGATGCGCAAACCCAACACGGTCGTTATTCCCATGCTTCCTCAATGTAGCGGGTTTAAGCGCATTACGTATCTCCGTCCCGTAGCGCGTTTTCCCGGCGAGAATCCGCGTATATGTGCATGGGTACACGTACAGCCTCGTTCCCCGACGAATGATACTTCCAATCATTTCCAACGGATGTCTATCTTTAACGCGAGTTGCGATGTTAATCAGTAGTTCCACAAGCTGGTCTGCACGCAATACGAAGGCGATCTCTCTATTCCAGCCATTTGCGTTCCCCTTCCGCAAACGAGTTCTCGATCTCAGAAATTTAATGAGTTCCGTAGAAGCACTGAATTCCGAAATCAGCGCGATGTGCTTCGACTTGACAATGCGATCAATCCGGGTGGCAATTTCCTCCGTGCGAGCGCTCCGTATAAGTTCTGCGCGGAGACCCCGGTTCGCCTGTGGTTCTAGCTCACGAGAGACGTATATATACAAGCCGGATTGATCCCTTTCTTCGGGCACTATGCCAAGAATCGGGAGGTGAATGGCTGTGCGAATCTTTGCTCTATCAATGTTCCGAGCAGGATCATGTCCAAGGTCCCGAGCAAAGGCGACCGCAGCACACTTAAGCATCTCGTTCTCCAAATGCAGCGCATCTACATCACACGCGGATCTTGTCCACAGTAAATAATTATCATCGGCGAGCATCTCCTCAGAATAGGAAGGAACAGCCGGTACTTGGGACGGTGCAAATGTTGCACAATGAACTGTGGAGTTTTTAATCAGCTCAATACACATCGCGCGAGAACGACTCGCCTGCTCACTCGATTCCAAAGTCTTGCGGACGACACTCAGCTTGCCTCTGCTCGACTTAGCTACGGTAATCTGATATTTCTCAACAGTGATTCGATCGATTCGGATGTTTGCGAGGTCAATATTATCCATCAGCGCAGCCACAAAATCTTCATCAGATAGTGTGCCTACAAACGACATCCCTTCAGAACAGTTGAGCAGCGCCCCATAAATCAAGTTTATCCCGAGATCTCCAACTATTCTCATTTTCGTAGGCTTGTCGTTTGCAAACAATTCAAAGTGGAGGCGATATTCAAAGGCCGTGTGAGTGTTTTCGGAAAGTGAACAGCCATTTGCTTGAACGCGCACCCCAACCCAGCCCTGTCTGCCTTTGTCAGTGTCAACCGTATTTGCGAACGTGAAGTACCGCAGTTGCCGGTTCTTTGGCTTCTCCTCTTCGGCTAGGGAACGCGTAAGAAGCAAGTCATAATCGTGCTTAAACATCCGTTTCAGTCGCTCTTCGCTGATGAACTTGTCCGTCACGCGATAAATGGCATTGCTGCAACCCATACCGTAGGCGGACATGGTTTTTACGATAGTCCTGGAGGAACCAAACGCCTCAAAGAAAAGGCCCGCGACCTCTTGTCCTGCGCCAATCTCAGCGACGGCACCGCGAAAATTGATTTTCCCAAGCTCTGTAGCGCCACCCGACGTGG
Organism: Verrucomicrobiia bacterium; assembly: GCA_035501175.1. Classification (GTDB taxonomy): domain Bacteria; phylum Verrucomicrobiota; class Verrucomicrobiia; order Palsa-1439; family Palsa-1439; genus Palsa-1439. Next base: position 32,083 of record DATJWQ010000045.1, read on the forward strand.
CAGCTTTTCCGAAATCGTCGTTGATGGCCTGTGCTTTCGCAAGCGAAGTGAGTGTCATGGTTTCTTTTGCTCCGCGCGCTGGAATGAAATTGGCGTCTGATACCGGTTGCCACCTACACGAGAATCAACGCTGCGACTCGATGATTTGCTGCCGAAAATCGCAGCATTTCAATACCATGCAAACAACTCCCCTTGACTGTCAAGGCGGTTTTGTCCTGCCCTATCCATCTGGAAAGTGGAATACCGCATACGCATTTCTTGATGCGCCGACATTCCCATTATGGTATGGGTGCTATTGTTTTAGTGGTATCCCGTAGAGGTGGGGCTTAGGGCATGGGCAAGACGGAAGGGGCAGTGTACACCATTGCGGGGTACAAAGTAAGGTGCGAACGGGGCGTGTTCGAGTCCCCCAGTGATAAACGTGCCAAGGTGACTGTCGGTAGCAGGGAGAGACCAGAGACCAAGGCCATTTTGGAATTAATTCAGACGTTGGTAATGCGCCGCTGTAGTGGCGGCGATTACAGTAACAGCGCCGTCAATTGCGCGACATTTCATGACTGTTACCCTACCGATAACGAAAAACCACCAGTGGACTTCCCTGAGGTATGTAAAACATTGGACATGTTGAGTAAGGAACTGCCATACCGCCTTCCCTTGCACCAGTTGGAAGTCAGATTAAGACAGATTGAGCGTAGTGACTATCAGCATAGTCGCTAAAGGCAAACGCCATTACGCTGCGGCGTTAGACTGCGACATTTGGCTACGGTTACGCACGCAAGCGGGCTGGGCCTTCGCTTTCAAAGTCGCAGCCAACCGCCGCTAGGGGCGAGCCTGACTCCGAGCCTGACCGCACCCGCTCCGCTCCGCCATCCGCTCCGCCGACTTCGCGCCAGCTACGCTCCGCCTTGGCGACGGATCAGTTCGGAGACAGGCAACAAGAACACCCTGTCACGCCCCATGCGTAAGCACTGAGCCGCGCCAGTTGTGACCGCTTGCGCGGGATCGGTGGTGAGTCCATTTTTCTTACTTTGTTTTCAGGTCCTTTTCTCTGCACGGTTTCCACTCCTTCGCCCTTCTTGGCCCGACTCCCGCAGGGGCCTCTCGTGGTGCCCTCTGAAGACTACTCCCACGGAGGAACCCTGCTTCGCGTGCTTTTCCGGTTGAAGGGCGAAAGACCGGAACCGAACAGCAGAGCACTAAAAAAAAGACCATGAAAACCAAAACAAACAAAAACAACAAGAAGGAGGGGCTCTTGAACCGTCCCGAACAATTGAACACTGCAAACAGCGCACGGCTTAACTACGCGAAGCGTGCGATGTACCGCTCGCTTGATACGGAAAAACTCTTGGAGTTGCTTCGATTTGAAGCGCCAAAGTTTTTTGAACTGGCGGAGGTCGTTGGCAAATGGGTGTGGATTCAGTTTGAGAGGAAGCAGCCGCACCAAGTGACCCGCGTTCTCTCGCAGCTTGGCTTCCATTGGAACAAGACGCGGCAGACGTGGCAGCATCCGTGCGGTGTGGAATGCGATAAAGCCTCGCCCGTTGACCCGCGCAGGAAATACGGCAGCTACTTCCCCGCCAACGCCAAGGCCGCCTAATCACCATGAAACGAAACAGACGCCGCTTGCCTGTCAAGCAACGTGAATTCGGGTTTGTGCCTGAGACGTTCAACCTGTTTGCCGAAGCCACGCTCGACGGCGAGCGCATCGCACGCGAGCAGGCCGAAGCAGATCACGCGAGGCAGCTTGCCGAAGCAGCGCAGGCGGCTCTGTTTCCCAACAGAAAGCGACGATGAAGAACGGAGAATCCGTGACAAAGTGTGACAAAAGACCGCCTCGACTCTGCACTTTTCTGCATTTTTGGATTGCGAAAAGATGCAGATTTACGCACGATTCGACATGGGCGATGGATTCAACTCCCACCGCCTCCACCATTTTTCACCTCACCGAAAATTGCTGCCCTCACCACGCCCGGGAAACTCCACCCTTCCCCCGCTTTCAACAACCCTCCCCAGTCCCCCCGCCGTCCAAACCACGCACGGCTGCGGAAGGCTCACACCCCGAGCCAGCTGGTCCAGATCCGTCTGGTAGTCTCACATACCTGATTTGTGCTCGCATTTGCTGTCCTGCCGGGTTACTTGCAAGGTTCCGATGAGTGAGACCTTGGCAACGACAAGGACGCCTTCCGACTCAGTGATCCAGGCAGTTTTACAAATATATGAGCGCGGGCAAACCGTCGATGCGCTCAGAAAAGCCACGGAATTCGCCCCCCTCAAACATTGGGACGGAGTGCGTGCTTGCAGTCTCGCAAACCGGATTGCCCTGAACAGCGGTGGCGTTCGCTTGGCCGCCAGACTCTCAGCCCGAATGTGGCGAATCGACAGGACTCACCCGCTCTCGCAGTTTGACTACGGATACCAGATCGTTCAAAAACGCGGACCGTTGGCCTTCTGGTTGAAAACACGAGAGTGGCCATCGATGGCCGCTGGCAACCCGGAGCCGCGTGCCGAGTTCCTTGCCCTTAAGGGTTCAGTCGCAAGCAACCTGAGAGACTTCAGCGTGGCGGAACAGCTCATCAAGGAGGCGGAATCACTCGCACCGAATCTCCCCTGGATCAAACTCCAGCGCGCGCATTGGCAGGAACGACAAGAGAACATCAACGAGGCGTTGGAAACCGCCTCCAGGGCTTGTGAGTTGCACCCCCACCCATTTTACCGGCCGGGCATTCAGACCGTCGCCTACTATCTGCAGTTGCTGGACCGCGACGACGAAGCCATCCAACTATTGCAGCGGGCGGATGCCGCGCTTCAGAATGCCCCGGTGGCGTCTCAACTTTATGCCTTGCTCTGCGATACCCAACAGTGGACGGCTGCTGAGCAGGCACTGGAGCGCTTTGTCGCCCTGAGTCCCTTGCTGGAACCCTCGGGAAAGCTCTGGTTGCAGGCGCAGCGAGCCCGCATCGCCCACCAAATCGGCAAGCGAACTGCCGCATTTGAGTACGCCAGAGAATTGACGGACCCGTTCAGCCGCCAGTTCTCGGAGAAACTGGCCCTGCCTGCACCCCCCAATGAACAAGTGAATCTGGATGTGCATTTTGTTCGACAGCACTTCAAGACCTGTGCGCCGGCGACAATGGCTGCGCTGGGCCGGTACTGGGGAATGCCAGCCGAGCGTGTGGCGGCGGCGGAAGCGATTTGCTACGACGGCACCCCTTCGTGGCAGCAGCGCGACTGGGCGGAACACAACGGTTGGATCGTGCGGGAATTTCGCGTGACTTGGGCGAGCGCCTTGGAGTTGCTGACCAAAGGCATTCCTTTTGCCATCGCGACCGTCGACGCCACCTCCGCACATATGCAGGCCGTCATCGGCTTCGACCGGACACGAGGTACATTACTGTTGCGCGATCCATCTCAACCATACCGCTTGGAAGCTCACGCGGAAGTCTTTCTCGAGCGATACCGCGCCTTCGGACCACACGGCATGGTCTTCCTTCCCGACGAGGAGGCGACACGCATCCACGGGATTTATTTGCCGGATAGCGAACAGTACAATCAATATCACAGTCTATCCTTGGCGCTATCGAAACACGACCGAGCTGGGGCACTCGTTGCCCTCGAACACCTCGAATCAAAATGGCCCGACCATGCCATCGCTTGGGAAGCGCGATTGGAGTTGGCAACATACGATGCCAACCTCCAGGAGCAGATCCGTTGCCTTGACCGATTGCTGGAGTTATTTCCCAACAATCCGGCTCGCCTGCTCCGGCGGCTCTCCTGCATGCGTGATGCGTCTCGTGAAGAGCGAGTTGAGTTTTTGCAGAAGGCATCGGCCACAAAGAACTGCGACCCTGTCGTCTTCGTCGAACTTGCCACTAACCTGCTGGTGGATGCTCCCCAACAAGCTGCCGCCGAGAGATGGCTGGCACGGGCGTTGCGTGGCCGGCCGGTCGACTCTAGGTTGATGGTGGCCTTGGCGGAGTTGAGATGGTGGCTCGGTCGCTTCGAGGAAGCTACCGAGCTGTATCGGTTTGCCGCAACGTCAGAGGGATACCGGGAACCACTCTATCAATCATGGTTTACTGCTTGTCGCCAGGTCCGTCTAACCGACGCGGCGCTCGCTCATTTGGAAGACCGCTTCCGACGCCTCGGGAGTCGGTCCGCCCAACCAGCCCTGACGTTGGCTTGGGCGCTCTGCGAGATCGACCAGCCGGAATGCGCTCGACGCGTACTGAATGAAGCGATCCAGATTCGGCCTGCCGACGGATACCTGATGCTCCGGACGGCAGTTCTCAACGCCCGCTTGCGCTCGCCGGAAAGCGCCGATGGCCTTCTGACTTCCGCTAAAGGAAAGGTCCGGGAAAGCGACTGGCTCCGCACCGCAGCGCAATTGGCCCAGGATCGCTTCGATGCCAAATCCGAGTTGGGCCGTTCCCGAGAAATCTTGGCGTTGGAACCATTGGCTTTGGACGCGCACGCCGGCGTCGCGCGGGCTCTTCTTCAGTTGGAAGGTCGCGCCTCGGCAGTGGCCCATCTCAAGGATGCATGTGTTCGTCATCCTCACCATTGCGGGCTTCGACGATTGCTCATCGAATGGTCGCGTGGCGTCGGCTTCGACGCGGTTGTGACGCCCGCACGTGAGTTGTTGACAATCAGCCCCGGGGATGCATGGACTCGGCGCGAACTCGCGTGGGCACTGTCCAATCTGGATCGGACGGAGGAGGCGCTCACGGAGGCCGAAGAAGCACGGCGGATTGAGCCGCGAAACACCCATGGCGCAGGATTGATTGGCTACATCATGGAGCGACTCCACCGATTCCCGGAGGCTCGTGAGTGCTTCCGCCAGGCCATCGTGCTCAGCGTGGATAACAGCGGCGCAATCGCCGGACTGTTGAGATTGGCGGCTACTGACAAGGAGCGAAAGGAAGAACTGGCATTCATCGAGCGCGAACTGGTCAGCCAGGTTGTCCACGGAGACGGATTGCTTGCGTTCGTGGATGCAGCGCGCCCGGTGCTTGAACCACTGGTATTGTTGAAGATCGTTCAGCAGGCCCACACGGAACGTCCAGACTTGTGGCACGGGTGGTCCTCACTGGTGGTGCAACTCGAGCGCGTCGGACGATACGATGACGCTTTGCCCCTGGCTCGCGAAGCGACGCAGCGATTCCCGCACCTGCCAAGGGTCTGGCTGGATTTGGCGATAATTCACTGCCGCCGGAAGGAAGTTGAAGCCGAAATCGCCGCCGCCCAAAGGGCCTTTGAGATCAACCCGACTTGGGGCCCGAGCGTAATTGGCCTGGCAGATGCGCTGGAACGTAATCGATCTTTGGGTGCAGCAAAAGAGGTCTACGAGCGGGCGCTTCACCATGCCGTGTCCGATCCGCAACTTCACGTGAAGTTGGCGTCCGTTTTGTGGCGTCTGCAGCAACCCCGGGAAGCGTTGGCAGAAATCGAGAGCGCCTTGCGGCTGGCGCCAAATTCCAATTGGGGTTGGAGCCTGTTGTTCAACTGGTCGAGGCAGTGCGGGAAGCCGGATCGACCCGCGGAATTCGCCCGGGAATTAACCCGCGAGCGTCCGGGAGATCCGTACGGATGGTTGATGTTGGCGCGGGCGCTCACAGGGCGTGAGCAGTTGAGTGCTCGATTGGAAGCGACTGACCACGCGTTGAGGCTGAATCCAAACTTCTTCGAGGCCTGGGATCTCAGAGCGGAATTGCTGGCGGAAGGATTACAGTTCGACAGTGCCATGGACGCCTGTGAGAAGGGGGCAGCGGCCTGCCCGACCAATTCCTACATGCTACGTGGCAGACGCGCCTGGATTGAGGCCCAAAGGGGCAAGATTCCCGAAGCCACGAGGCAGATGCGCGCCGTGCTGGCGGATAATGCCGGCTATGCCTGGGGATGGCAACAGTTATCCATCTGGCTCACGGGTCAGAAGTTGTTCTACGATGCTGAAGCAGCAATTTCGCAACTGTTGAAGCTCCAACCCCACAATACATGGGCGCAACGTCAGTTGGCGATCATTCGATTGAATCAGGGGAACAAATCGGAAGCACAAAAGGCTTTCAAGGCAGTATTGGATGTGTCGCCGACCGACAAGCTCGCGGCTGAGAACCTCTTCAACCTTCAACTGGAAATTGGAGATCTGACAGCGGCAGCCGAGACACTGCGCCGCATGCAGACACATCAGCCTGGCGCCCGAACCCTCGCCTGCGGAGTAATGCTCAATGCACGAATGGGCAGTGAGGCCTCGGCCCTGAAGGACTTTGCGTGTCTTTGCAAACAGCCCGATCCCGACCCTTGGCCGGTGCAGGCCACCGCAGATGCCCTGAAGAGAGCCGGGTTTACCGCCAGAGCGTTGGAGATCCTCTGGACAAGTTCCGAGGCACCAGCCTGCAACCCGCAAACCGGCGCGACTGCCGTCCGATTACTGATCGAGAAGCGGCAAAGCTTGCAGGCGGTATCGCTATTTGGTCGGATTCGCTCCGTGGAAGCTCGCGGCCGAGCGGCCGCGATTCTCGCCCAGGGATTGGGAATGCTGAAAGCGAAATGGTCGCTCAGAATCGCACTGAAACGCTATCCAGATGAGTTCCGCAAGAATGATGTGGCATGGGGACAGATTGGTTATGCGTTGACGCGACTGAAGCGGATGAACGCCGTCGTGGAATGGATGGCCGACTGGGGGGCTCGTCCAAACATCGAACCATGGATGCTTTTCAATCTCTGCCTGGCCCTTCGCCACCTCGGACGCTATCCCGAGGCGAGCCAGGTGGCCGAGTTTTCCGTGCGCAAATGGGGGTACCGGCGACAGGAGGGGCCCGACCCCCGGTTGTTCCTGACTGTCGAGAAGGCACTGGCTGGCTCCGTCGACGAAGCGATCGAGAACCTGCAGCATATTCATATCCGAAAGGACGTCCTGCTCGATCAACAACTGATGGCCATCGCCAAGACGCTCGTCGAGTTTTGGCGATCACCAGAGCCCACGCGGAGACAGCAGTTCAGGGCAGTCCGTCGGCAATTGACGAACCTCTTTTCCTTGGGCAAGACATTGAATTCCGGTGCGGATGTAAGGAGAACGTTTCGCCGAGCCGGCAAAGTGTTCGCCCGAAACGGAGGCGGTCAAAAAGCCGGTCTTTGGTTCCTTTGGAGGCTCCATTGGCAGTGGACATTGGTGCCGCTCATTCTATTCCCCGTGGTTTGGGGGATGGAATCTGGGCTTGCGCTTCTTGCACAGTCTGGCGGCTTCCTGATCTGGGGGATCGCCTGGCTCTTCGTTGGCAGAATTTGGCGGAAGCAAAAGATGCACCGCTAGTCATTGGGTTCAAGTCTATAATCTGCAGTTTTTGGTTGGCGGAGTCATCGGGAACGGCTTTGGAGGTCTGAAGGGCCTGTCGCCCAGATCATCGATCCGCTCCTCACCGAACCGCCTCCCTCAACTCTCAACTCCTGCCTTCCACCGACTCACGCCGCAACTGCTCCCACAACGCCCGCTGCTTCGCCCCGACCGCGGACAAGCCGGTGGACCCATGAGCCCCGCCTTCATCAATGATTCGTGTCAGAAAGAAGCTTCCCGATGCTATGGCAGGCTGTCCCACCGCCCGTCCGCCACCGTGCCTCGGTAGGCCTTCAATCCGACGGCTGTTCGCAGGTCGAGGTCTTTGTTCACGGGAGATTTCTCGGTGATCAGCCATTCGTCTGCGGGACTGGAAAGGAATGCGGGTAGGCTCTTGGCCGGTACAATCTCGTAGCGCTGCAGAATCGCGCCATCGATGGGAGAAGCGAAGTACGATTGCAATTGTCCAACGTCGCGGGGAAACTGACCGGCATTGTCCCGGGCGTACTTCTTCAGCGCCTCGGACATCATCCCGGCGAATGCCTGTTCCGCCCAGGCTCGAACGCCGCTCATCCACGTGCGATACTCGTCGTCCGTTACGCGTTGGCGGTCCGCGGACCGGACCCAGTCGTCGTCGGAGAGAAGTTGCAGCTCCGGGATCATTTCTCCGGGGTTGTCCGCCAGCCATTGATCCAGACGGTCCAGCCGCGCCTGTCGCAGATCCATCTCATCCGCCAGAAGAGCCGTGGGATTGATGTTGGTTGCTTCTCGTCCCTGCGCGACGTCGTCGAGACCGGCGCGGATTTGTTCGATCTCCCTCCGAAGGTGCTCCATTTGAGCAAGCGTGGCACGGAGATGGGCGAGATCGTTTCTCAGCGCCCATGATTCCGCCGCGGAACGCGAGGCCGAGGTTTCCGCCTGGATAACCAGGTTCGACAACCCTTGATTCTCGACCGACAAGCCGGCCAGAGCCTCGGCTTGGCGGCGGATCGTTTCGTTCCGTTCGCGCAGACCCGTCTGCGCGTGACGTCGAATCGCCAGGGGAAACGCCAGGGCGATGGCGATCACGGCAAGTTTGAGAGCATTCATGGCGTCGACGCGGCCGGCGGGACAATCCGTCGCTGTTCCCAGGCCGCAAAATCACCATCAGCTTCCGTGTGGAACTCGACGTGACCGTCGCAAAATCCGTAGACCTTGATCGGGATTCCGTCGGTGTTTTTCCACGGGTCGCGTTCCCGCATCAGCAGGATTTGCTCCGGGTGCGCATACTTGTCGAGGTCCGCATCGGTTCCTTGGAAGACGATTTCAAACAAGTTGGTCCGGGCATTGGCGTCCGCAGAAAGGGAATTGGCGATGTCGGCAAAGTTGGTGGGGAAGCGGTTCTCGTGATCGTCTTTGTACATATAGGCCCCCAAACACAATTGCTTGGCGTAGTCGACCTCCCTACTCAACTCCGGGCTGCATTCCCCCGGTCGGGATGCCGCGGCTGCTCGGTCACCCCTCGTCCGAGCCAGCAAATCCAGCAGCTCGCGGTCTTGTTGTTGCAGTGCCTCCAGCCCATTGGTTCTCGACTGCAGATCAGCCAACTCCCGGCGCAATTGGTCGAGATCATCACCGGCGGTCATGCTCCTGTTGGCCGCTTCCGCCACCCGATTCGACAGTTCCGCATTGGCGGCTTCAAATTGTGCCACTCGATTCGCCTGTTGCTCGATGACGGTGTCCGCCCGGCGAAGGCCAGCCTGCGATTGATGCTCGATGAGGAGCGAACCCACTGCGCTGGCGGCGACAACCGCGCCCACCACACCCGCCTGCAGTTTGGTCGTCGCCATCCATTTCAGCGCGCTCAGTGCGCCACCACCGGCGCCCGCGCCCGCCACTGCCGTGCTGGAAATCGTGGCCGCCAAACCAACGGGCGCCGCCTGGACAGCATTGGCGGAAATCGCCACGGAGACTCCGCTGGCCCCGATGGTGACGCCGCGGCGCGAGAAGGTTTCCCGGAGTCGGTCGACCGCGCGGCTGACGCGTTTTTGGGCCGCATCCTCGGAAACGCCGAGCCTGTCGCCTACCTCGCGGAGGGACTTCTCTTCGAAGTAACGAAGAAGAACTGCGGTCCGGTCGGATTCATCGAGGGCGTCCAGGGCTTCGTCCAGCAGGGGCTCGATCTGTGGCCAGTCGTCAGGTGTTGAGATCATTGTGGCCCCCTCCATGGCAATCCGTTCCCGGTTTTGACGGCGCGATTCACTCCGCAGCACGTCGACCGAGGTCCGATACGCGACGCGGTGCAGCCACGCAGCGAGGACTGTGTCGGGCCTGAGCTTGCCGGCGGCGCGCGCCAGGTCGGCGAAGACCGACTGGGCCACTTCTTCCGCGAGCGACGGTGACCGCACCCGCCGCAAGGCGACCGAATACACCAGGTTCAGATGACGGCGCACCAATACGGCAAACGCCTCGTCCGACCTTCGGCACGCATACTCCTGCAGCAGACTCCAGTCATCAGCCTTCATCTTCATCGAGTATATCGGCCCTGGCTGGCCCAATCCGACAGGATTATTGGGGTATCGTCCGGGGGGCTGGAACCAGGAGGGTAACCTCCTTCCTGCCGACGCCGCCTGCGTCCGCACCGCTTGTCGCGTCCCGCGTATCGCAGAGCGAAGCCAAACTGGTCCTCCATGGCCTCAGCGAAGGCGGATCACCCGCCATTCACCGACTCACGCCGCAACTGCTCCCACAACGCCCGCTGCTTCGCCCCGACCCGCTCCGGCACCTGCACGTGCACCACCACAAACAAATCTCCGCGCCCGCCGCCCCGCTCCGGCACGCCTTTCCCGCGCAACCGCAGCCGCGCCCCGTTCCGCGTCCCCGCCGGCACCTTCAGGTTCGCCTGCCCGTCCAACAACGGAATCGACATGCTCGTCCCCAACACCGCGTCCCACGCCTCCAGATCCAAATCGAAATACAACTCCCCGTTCTCCACCCGATATTGCGGATGCTTCGCGTATCGCACCCGCAAAAATAAATCACCCGACTCCGCCTCTCCGACCCCGCGCTCGCCACGTCCCCCCAACCGCAGCATCTGCCCCTCGTACGCGCCCGCCGGGATCTTCACGCGGTACGTCTCGGTCTTCACCACTTCGCCCCGCCCCTTGCACTCCGGACACACCTTCCGATTAATCCGACCTTTCCCGCCGCACTTCTCGCACGGCACCATCCGCTGCAACGACACCGCCCGCGTCGAACCCCGCAACGCTTCCTCCATCGTCACCAGCAGATCGGCTTCCACGTCCCGACCCCGTTGCGCGAACGCTCCATCCTCATCACCACCAAACCCGCGCCGGGCCGACCCCCCGCCGAATCCGCCCATCCCAAAAAAATTCTCAAAGAAATCGCTGAACCCCGTCGTCCCGCCAAAATGAAATTCATACTCGCCCGCGCCACCACCAAAACCCTCGCCCCCGGCCTGCCGCCCGAATTGTTCCTCCCAACCCGGCGGCGGACGAAACTCCTGCCCTTGCTCCCAGTTCGCCCCCAACGCGTCGTACTTCTTCCGCTTCTCCGGATCGCTCAGGACCTCGTTCGCCTCATTGAGCTCCTTGAACTTCTCCTCCGCCGTCGTCTTGTCCTTGGCCACATCCGGGTGATACTTCAACGCCAACTTGCGAAACGCGCTCCGGATCTCATCCTGGCTCGCCGTCCGTGGCACGCCCAGCACCGCATAATAATCTTTGAATTCCACCGCCATGGCCCGAACCTAGCGCCTCACCCCCCATTTGACAATACCCGTCGCTTGTCCTGTTTGCCCTGGGAAACCTCGAAGGGAGCAAGGAAACAAAACGCCCACCTTGCCCGAATTGTGCCGCGGCTCGCCCTGTCGTCGCCTCAGCCCGCAGGCGGTGCGCCCGCCCGGGCCGGCGCGGACACCGATGGAGGCGCGAAGGCGGGCGCCGCCGCTCCCGCTTTGGGCTGGAGTTTCACAATGCGGCCAACACGTTCCACGATCAATTCATCCTTCAACGGCTTGTTCAGGTAATCACGCACGCCAAGTCGGGCCAGCGAAGCAAGCGTGTCCCGCGCGGGTTCCGCCGTCAGGATGATCACAGGCACATTCTGGAGTCCCGGCTTGGTGCGCATCGCGTTCAGCATTTCCACGCCCGTCATCACCGGCATCGTCAGATCCGCAATGATCAGGTCCGGCTTCTCGCGCTCCGCCATCGCCAGACCCTCCTGGCCGTTGCCGGCTTCAAATATCTGGCAGTCGTACGGGCGCAACGCCCGCATGACCATGAGACGGATGACCTTGCTGTCGTCAACCGATAGAATCTTCGCGCTCATCCTGGGTTCTCCTCTTCTCCTTAAGCCGTCAATAACCGGCGCGACAGCGGCGACGGACGCACCACCGCGAACCGCGCCTTGTCCTCATTATATTCATACACTTGCGCCAGCTTCCGCTGGTACGCCGCATTCAACACCGTCCCAAGCTTGAACAGCACCAGATCCGGATTTCCCGGGAAGGTGACCGCATTGGCCAGCACGTCCCCCGCCGCCATGTCGCCCACCTTGCTCATCTCCACCGGGCGCTCGTGCCGAATCAGGTGAACGTGGATCACCGCGTCGCCCAACCGATACGCAAACCGGGCCGCTTCCCCCTCCGACGACATCCCCGCACACGCCGCGCCCGGTACCACCCGCGGAATCGCCGGCGCAATGATGTCGCCCGGATCCACCGGCAGCGCCCCCTTGAAACATCCCTGAAGTATGTTCATGCTCTCCCCGAGAAGATCGTTCAGGTCCTGCTCCGCCGCCGGCGGACTCCCCGCGATCGACTCGTACAACGCATTCGCCGACTTCCGATCCAGCGCAATCGCCAGGTCCAGCCACGACGTGAATCGACGCAACACCAGCGGCGTCCAAATCACGCAATCCGCCCCGTTCTGATCGCCCTGGCCATCCGTCACCGGCTCCAATCCCATGAACCCGAAATCCTCCAGGGCTTTCCGCGCCAGCGCCCCAAATGACACCACCGGCGACAACGTGCCGAACTCGCCCGTGAACGGAGTGCTCGAATGGCCCTCGCTCATTGGTACGTCTTTCAATCCGTCCGGCCCCGTGCACAGCTTGTCCGTCAGCAATTGGTGCCGCCGCAGCACCGACTCAAGTTGGGCGCGGGCCTCGTGGAGCTGCCGTTCGTAATCCAGAATCCGTATCGCCGCGCGCACCCGCGCCCGCAGCTCGTTTTGCTGAATCGGTTTGCAAATGAAATCGTCCGCGCCGGCGTCGATCGCCTCCACCACGTCCTTGTTCGAGGTCCGCGTGCTGATCAGCAACACATACGTGCGCATCTCATGTTGTTGCGCCCGCAGCCGCTTGCAGAATTCGAGCCCGGTCAACCCCGGCATCATCCAATCCAGGATCACCAGTCCCGGCGCCGTCGGCAGTTCCATCATCGACCACGCCTCCTCGGGATCCCCTGTCATCGTAATGTCGTGGCCATCCATTTCGAGCATCTTGCTCACCGTGATGCGCGTGGTGATTTCGTCGTCGACCACGAGGATTTTCATGGATGCCTCACCTTCATGCCGCTTTCTCCGTCCCGGCGGCCGTGAGCGTGGACAGCGAATCCATGTCGAGAATCAGCCCAATACGTCCGTCGCCCAGAATCGTCGCCCCGGCCACACCCCGCGTGTGTTCCAACTCGTCGCCGAGGCTCTTGATGACCACTTCCTGCTTGCCGATCAGATCGTCCACCATCAAACAACGCGTCCGATTGCCCTGTCCCACCATCACCAGCAGCCCGGCACACGGGTCCGTCGTGTGCGGTTGAAGATGGAATACCTCGTGCAGCCGAATCACCGGCGATAACCGGCCCCGCACGTTGACCACCTCGCCCCGTCCGCATACCGTCGAGAGCATCGACCGCGTCGGACGGAATAGCTCGCGGACCGCCAGCGTCGGCAAAATGTAGCGCTCCGCGCCAACCTGCGCGACCAGCCCGTCGATGATCGCCAGCGTCAACGGCAGATGGATGAGAAAGGTCGTTCCCCGTCCCGCCTGCGATTCGATCGCCATGTGGCCGCCCAGCTTGTCGATGCTGCGTTGCACCTGGTCCATCCCCCCATTCCGTCCGGAAACCTGTTTGACGGTTTCTGCGGTCGAGAAACCCGGGGTGAAAATCAGGTCGTAAATCTCGCTGTCGCGCAGTGACTCGCCCGCCCGGACCAGGCCGGCCGCCACACCCTTCGCCAGAATCCGTTCCTTGTTCAATCCCGCGCCGTCGTCGCAAACCTGAATGAGGATCCGTCCCCCCTGGTGCATGGCCGAGAGATGAATCGTGCCCTGCGGCGGCTTGCCGGCCGCCCGGCGTTGCTCGGGACTTTCAATCCCGTGCTCGACCGCGTTGCGCAGCAGCTGCGCGAGCGGATCGCTGATCGAATCCACAATCGTCCGATCGAGTTCCGTGTCTTCACCGCTCATCTTCAACACCACCTGTTTGTTCCATTTGACGGCCGTGTCCCGCACCAGCCGCACCATCTTCTGAAACGTGGGTCGTATCAGCACCATTCGCAGCGACATGGCAATGCGCTGCAATTCGTTTGTGATATGCCCGAGCCGCGCCAGGTTCCGCCGCGCGTGGTCGCTCCGCAACCTGCCCAACTCTTCGTCTTGCATGATCAACGACTGCGCAATCACAATCTCTCCCACCAGGTCCACCAGCGAATCCACCTTGCGCGTGTCCACTTTCACCATCAGCGCCGCCGGCTGGGCGGGGGATGTTGGCCCCGTTGGCGCCGCGCTCGTCGGCGCCGTCGTCCCGACCGCATGTGGCCGCGCTGCCGCCGTACCCGCCGGCGCGACGGCCAGGATCGCCCGGACCTTGTGGATCACCCCCTGTGTCGAAATAACGACCGGATGTGGTGGGCGACCATTCTGCAGTTGCTGTTTGATCTCACCGACGAATCGCTTGAGCAAGTCCCCGCCTTGGAGAATGACGTCCGTGATCTCGGAATTGATCGCCAGCTTGCCCTGGCGCGCCCGGTCGAGGAGCGATTCCACCTCGTGGGCGAGATGATTGATCGGCGTGAGATTGAGAACGCCCGAGCTGCCCTTGAGCGTGTGGTAGGCGCGAAAGATCGAATGCAGCGTCTCGGCGTCCCCGGGGTCTTCCTCCAGCGCCAGCACGCCCAGTTCGATGTTCTGCAGATGTTCCTGCGACTCGGCTTGGAATTCCCGCAGCAGCTCGCCATCGCGCTCGATGTCGAGCGTCAGTTCCTCGTCCACAACCGGCGTCGCCGGGATCGACGACGCTGCTGACGCCGCCTCGGCGGGTGCGGCCAAAACCCCGGTCCATTGCCCCGGCACGGGCGGAACGGCGTGATCCCCCTCGATGGCGCTGGCAGCAGACTGCATCCACGCCGTCCACTCCTGGAGCCTCTGAATGCCCTCCGCGGTGAATCGAAAGCCGTTCCCGATAGACTGGTCCACCCATTGACGCGCGAACGCCACGGCCTTCTGCAGTTCCACCGCCCCGGCCAGCGGCGTAATCACGTCCTGGACTTGCAGCAACAGGCAGTTGATCGGCATCAACCCAGCGTCCTTGCCGGCCTCGGAAAACGTCAGCTCTGCAAGGATCTGGCCAACCAGCTCGCCAAGCTGCGAGCTGGCCTTCTGTGGTGGGTTCGACATGGACAAACCGGTTACACAGCCCGCCTCCTCATGCGGGGTTATATGGGTTATCGGCAGGACTTCCAACCGCTTGAACCACCTGGCCTTCCGACAGCCCCGACCATGGGGGGAAACCCTACCGCCACCCCGGATTTCATGCGTTTCCGTCGGTTTATATGATTGAATCCAATCAAATAGCCATGCACACTGTCCCCCGTGGGATCTCATATGAGCGAAAAACTCCAGGCACTGCTGCAATTGTCACACGAACTCGGCAACCCGGCGCGCCCGCTCGCCATCCTCGGCGAAGGCAATACGTCCGCGAGTCTGAGCGCGACGACCTTCCTCGTCAAAGCCAGCGGCACCAACCTCGCCACCTTGCGCGAAACCGATGTCGTCGAGTGCCGCTCCGACGCGTTGCTCACTCTGCTCGATCGAACCAGCCTGACCGACAAGGATGTGGACGGCACGCTCATGGCCAGCCGCGTCGACCCGCAGGGCCGCAAACCATCCGTCGAGGCCTTGTTCCACGCGTACTTTCTATCACTGTCCGGCATCGAGTTCGTCGGCCATACCCACGCGCCCGCCGTCAACTCCGTGCTCTGCTCGCCCCGCGCCCGCGAATTCGCCGGGAAACGGATGTTCCCCGACGAAATCGTGTGTTGCGACGTGGAATCGGTATTCGTGCCCTACACCGACCCCGGCTTGTGGCTGGCACAGGCCATCCGCAAGAACACCGACGCCTTCGTGCAGAAGCATGCACGCCCACCGCGGGTCGTGCTGTTGGAGAACCACGGCATCATCACGCTCGGACGAACACCCGATGCCGTGCTCGCCGCCATGTTGATGGCCGAAAAGGCCGCGCAAATCTGGATCGGCGCCGCCGCGCTCGGCGGACCCCGGTTTCTCCCGGACGACCAAACGCAGCGCATCACCAACCGCCCCGACGAGGAAGTCCGCCGCCGCCAACTCAATATGTGAGGCCGCGATGAAAACCAACCTCTACACACATGCCGCCAGGGTCACCGAGAAGAATCTCGTCGACGCTTACCTCCGCGCCAAAGAAGTCTACGCCGCGCTCGACGTGGATGCCGACGCTGCCATCGCGACCGCGCTTGCCGTCCCCATCTCGCTGCATTGCTGGCAGGCCGACGACGTCGCCGGCCTCGAATCCGGTAGCGGCGCCGTCGATTCCGGCGGCATCAAGGCCACGGGCAATTACCCCGGCCGCGCCCGCAACGGCGACGAAATCCGCCAGGATCTCGCCAAAGCGATGGAGCTGTTGCCGGGCGTGCAACGCGTCAACCTCCATGCGTTCTACGCCGAGACCAACGGCAGAAAAGTCGATCGCGACGCCATCGAGCCGAAGCATTTCGCGCGCTGGATCGCCTGGGCGAAGGAACAGAAGATCGGGCTGGATTTCAATCCGACGTGGTTCGCTCATCCTAAAGCCGCCGACGGATTGACGCTCTCCCATCCGGACAAGGCGATTCGCGAATTCTGGATCGCGCACGGCATCGCCTGCCGCAAAATCGCCGCGCACATGGCGAGGGAACAACACACGCCCTGCGTCATCAATCACTGGATCCCCGACGGCGTGAAGGATTCACCCGTCGACCGCTGGTCGCCCCGCGCCCGTTTGGTGAAATCCCTCGACGCCATCCTGGCCACGAAGCTCGCCGGTTGCGTCGATTGCGTCGAGGGAAAACTGTTCGGCATCGGCAGCGAAGATTACGTGGTCGGATCCCACGAGTTTTACAGCCATTACGCGCTGACACGCGGCGTTGTGCTCTGCCTCGATATGGGACATTTCCATCCAACCGAAACCATCGCCGACAAGATTTCCGCGCTGCTCCAGTTCCACAAAAAACTCCTCCTGCACGTCAGCCGGCCCGTGCGCTGGGATAGCGATCACGTCGTCGTGTTCAACGACGACGTGCGCGCCGTGTTCCAGGAGCTCGTCCGCGGCGGCGCGCTCGACCGGGCCATCGTCGCCACCGACTACTTCGACGCCAGCATCAATCGCGTGGCCGCCTACGTGATTGGCGCGCGCGCAACGCGCAAGGCGGTTCTCGCCGCGCTCATCGAACCCATCGCCGCGCTGCGCCAACTGGAAACCGCCGGCCAGGGCGCGCAGAAACTGGCGCTGCTCGAGGAAACGAAAATGTCCCCGCTCGATGCCGTCTGGAATGAGCTCTGCCGCCGGGCCGACACGCCCGTGTTCACGGCGTGGATCGCCGAAATCGAAGAATACGAGGCGCACGTTCTCAGTAAACGGTGAGTTCCCCTTGTTTGTCTGTGGGTGACAGTTCGGCCAGGGAAATTTATATGATTGACTTCAGTCAAATACGGGATTAACCTGTTTGACGTCATGCGCGTCCCCCAACATGTCGTCGTCGCCCGCCGGGAACACCTGGCCCAGCTCCTCCGCCAGCACAGTTATCTCCCGCTCGCGGAATTGTGCGGTCGCCTGGGCGTGTCCGAAGCCACCGCCCGCCGCGATCTGACCGCCCTCGCCCGCGGAAAGGTCGTCACCCGCACCTACGGCGGCGCCCTCGTGGATTTCAATCAGCGGTTCCCGTCGTTTCGCGAACGCCAGTTCCAGGCCGGTCCCGCCAAACGACGCATCGCCGCCGCCGCCGTGCGGTTCATCAAACCCGGCATGGTCTGCTATTTCGATGCCGGTACGACCGTCTACGGCGTTGCCGAGGCCTTGCGCAGCAAACCCGTGGAACGCCTCACGATCATTACCAACAATCTTCCCGTTGCGGAGGTCCTCTCGGATGTTCCGACCGTCGAGGTCCATCTGCTCGGCGGACGTTACCTGGCGCGGCAATCGATGTTGCTCGGCGACGGCGGCCAGCGCGCGCTCCGCCAATGGAGTTTCGACGTCGCGTTTCTCGGCGCCGAAGGCATGAACGCCGACGGCTTGTGGGACTCGCAGCGCGACATCGTCGCCCTGCGACGAATGGTCATGGCGATGATGCCCCGGTGCATTTTCTGCCTCGACTCGACCAAACTGGGCGTCGAGGCCGCCGAGTTCCTGTTGCCGTGGACACAGGTGAAACTCCTCCTCACGGACTGCACGCTGAAACAACTTGAGAACGCCGGGATCCAATTGGATCGCCGCCGGTATTTGCACGCGGATTGACCGAAGAAATATCACCGTGAACCAGGTCGAACAACTCGAAGAACAACTGGACAGTTTCCACGCTGAGGAGCGTCAGGAAGCATTGAACGTGCTGTGGCAGGAAGCGCAACGCGGTCGCATCGTTCTTCCAGAACCGGGCACGGATGTGAACCTGCATGCCCACACGTTCTTTTCCTACAACACGCATGGATATTCGCCTTCGAAGTTCGCCTGGCTCGCCCGCCGACGCGGGCTGGCGGTGGCCGGTATCGTCGATTTCGACGTGCTCGACGGCGTCGAGGAATTCCTCGAGGCCGGCCGCCTGATCGGCCTGAAAACCGTCGCCAGCATGGAGTCCCGCGTCTTCGTTCCGGAATTCGCCGATCGCGTCATCAATTCCCCCGGCGAGCCGGGTATCTCGTATCACATGGGGGCGGGGTTCACTCACCAGGACTCGCATCCGATTCTGCAGCGAATGCGCGCGACCGTGGCGGATCGAAACCGCGATCTCCTGATACGCGTGAACCGCCACCTGAGTCCGTTGACGCTGGACTACGACCACGACGTGCTGACGTTAACGCCAAATGGCAACGCCACGGAACGCCACATCTGCGCGGCCTACGAACGCAAAGCGCGCAAGGCGATGCCCGATCAACAGGATCGGCAGCAATACTGGACGGGGAAACTCGGCGAGTGCCCCGCCGACGGCGGCCCACTCCAGACGCTGATCCGATCGAAGACGATGAAGCGCGGCGGCGTCGGTTACGTTCCGCCGGATGGCGGCTCCTTTCCGTCGATGGCGGATATGAACCGCTTTGTGTTGGATGCCGGCGCGATTCCGACGTTGACCTGGCTGGATGGCACAAGCCCCGGAGAACAGGCAATCGACGAGTTGTTCGCCGTATCGATTCGCTCCGGCGCGGCTGCGCTCAATATAATCCCGGATCGCAATTACAAGCCCGGCGTAAAGGATCAGAAACTTCAAAATCTGTACGACATCGTCGCCATGGCCGAGAAACATCGCTTCCCAATCATGGTCGGCACGGAAATGAATGCGCCCGGCAACAAATTTGTCGATTCATTCGACACCGCCGAGCTGAAGCCGCTCACGCCGGTCTTCCTGAAAGGCGCGCACATCTTGTACGCGCACTCCGTGCTGCAACGTCAATGCAGGCTCGGATACCTGAGCGCGTGGGCCGGGGCTCGCTTCGCTACCGTGCCGCGGAAGAATGACTTTTTCGAAACACTGGGGCGATCACTCCAGCCCGACAGGGAACAACACCTCGCCGGCATTTCACAAGATGCCTCGCCGGAAGATGTCTTGAACAAAATCAAATGAATTATCCACAATGACAGCGACGACCATCCCCAACAAACAACGCGCCGTTCAACTGGTCGGCGTGGACCAGTTGACAGTCAACGAGTCCAAGCCCGTCTTCACGCCGGGACCGTATCAGGTTCTCTGCCGGGTCGAGGTCTGCGGCCTGTGCTTTTCCGATCTGAAGCTCTTGAAACAATTCAACCAGCACGCGCGCAAATCGGAAATCAGGACCGGCATCGAACGCAATGTGCTGTCCGAGATGCCGAATTATGTCCCGGGTGACAAACCGACCGTCCCGGGTCACGAGACCGTGGTGCGCATCGTGAACGTCGGTTCCAACGTCAAACGGTTCAAGGTCGGTGAGCGCTACCTCGTGCAGACGGATTATCGCTGGCTGCCAACCGCCGGCTCGTCTTCCGCCTTTGGCTATAACTTCGAAGGCGCGCTCCAGGAGTTCGTGCTGGTCGATGAACGCGTGATCACCGCGCCCAACGGCGAATCGATGCTGATCCCGGCGCCGGAAGATTTGTCGGCATCGGCCATCGCGCTCTGCGAGCCCTGGGCCTGCGTGGAAGACGCGTATGTCGAAAAGCAGCGGCAGACGCTCAAGGACGGCGGGCAACTGCTCATCATCGCCGAGGCGGACTTCGACAGGAACCTTATCGGCGGCCTGCCGGGCAAGCCGGCCAAAGTCACAACCGTCACCCCGGACAAACTGGGCGAGGTCACGGACAGGAGCTGCGACGACATCATTTATTTCGGAGCCAATCCGGCGACCGTCGAGAAACTTTGGTCCAAAGCCGCCGTTGCCGGCCTCGTCAACCTCGTGCAGTGCGGGAAAACATTCGGCCAGACGGTGGTCACCGCGATCGGCCGCGTTCACTACGGCGGCATTCGCATCATCGGGACAATCGGCGGAAATCCAGCCACCGCCATGGCGTCCATTCCTGCGACCGCCGAAATTCGACCCCACGACAAAATCAACATTGTCGGCGCCGCCGGACCGATGGGTACGATGCATGTGATCCGCGACCTCTGCCAGGGCGTGCCCAATATCACCGTGTTTGCCGGCGACCTTAGCGTGGAGCGTCTGTCGATGTTGATAAAGCTCGCGCAGCCGCTGGCGAAACGAAACAATCTCTCCTTGCGAGCCTACAATCCCCAAAAAGACAGGTTGGTCGGGCTATTCGATTACATCGTTCTGATGGCGCCGGTCCCCGCATTGGTCGTCCGGGCGGTCCACGACGCCGGGCCAAACGCCATCATCAATATCTTCGCCGGTGTTCCGGCCGATGTGACTGCCGAGATCGATCTCGACGCCTATATCAAGAAGCGCTGTTACTTCATCGGCACCAGCGGTTCGACGCTCGACGATATGAAGGCCGTGTTGCGCAAGGTCGCCAGCCGCCAGCTCGACACGAACCTCTCGGTCGCCGCGGTCGCCGGCCTGGACGGCGCGATTGACGGCATCCGCGCGGTCGAGAAGAACCTGCTGCCCGGCAAGATCCTCGTGTATCCATTCGCCAAAGGAATGAAGCTGACGCCTCTTCCCGAACTGGCCAAGGAACATTCGTCGGTTGCCCAAAAACTGCACGACGGCCACTGGGCGATGGATGCGGAGGAGGCATTGAAGAAGGAGTTTGCCACGTCATGACCCGCTCTCTCGAGAACCAGATCGCCGTTGTCACTGGCGGCGCGCAAGGCTTGGGCGCCGCCATCTGCGAGCGCCTCGCCACCGAAGGCGCGCGCGTCGTCGTCGCGGATGTGAACGAAACCGGCGCGCGAGACACCGCCAAATCCGTCAAAGGCCTCGGACTGCGGGTGGATGTGACCGACGAGGCCAGCGTGCAGTCGCTCTTCGACAAAACAGTGGTGGATTTTGGCCGCGTTGACGTTGTGGTTGCCAATGCGGCCATCCTCATTGCCGAGCCGATCGCGGAAGCGGACGCCGAGAAGTGGCGCGCGGTGATGAACGTCAACCTGTTCGGCAACTTTCTGACGATGAAACACGCCTGCCGGGTCATGAAGCCGCGCAAAAGCGGCTCAATCATTCAAATCAACTCCAAATCCGGCAAGAAAGGCAGCGCGGCGAACTCCGCGTACGCGGCCAGCAAATTTGGCGGGATCGGCCTCATGCAAAGTGTCGCGCTGGAAATGGCGCCGCACGGCATTCGCTGCAACGCCGTTTGCCCCGGCAACCTCCTCGATTCTCCCCTCTGGACCGATCCGCAGAAGGGCCTGTTTGTCCAGTATCTGAAAGCCGGCAAGGTTGCCGGCGCGAAGAACGTTGACGACGTCCGTCAGGCCTACATGAACCAGGTGCCGATGAAGCGTGGCTGCGCCTACAATGATGTTGGTAACGCGGTCGTGTTTCTCGCCTCCGATCAGTCGCGTTACATCACGGGAATTGCCCTGAGCGTGACCGGGGGACAGGAAATGAGCTGATTTGTGAAGCCAGCCAGAACATTAGAAGGAAAATAACATTTGTGAGAACGTCCGTTTACCTCAGTGACAGTCGTCCGAAGTTTGAGCCGTACACGATCCATTGCGGCGAGATCGCCGCTTACCAATACAAGCGCAACCTCAAGCAGGAGCTCGACGACAAGTCGATCACGCGAGAGGAAGCGATGGCGATCCTCGAGGATATGCTCACGATCCGCGAGCTGGAGGAAATGATCGTGAAGCTCCGCTCGGGCGCCTATGAGCCGATCCGCGATTTCAATTACCGCGGACCGACGCACGTCTCCGTCGGGCAGGAAGGCACCGCCGCCGGCGCGTGTGCGGCGCTGCAATTGCGCGATAACATCACCAGCACGCATCGCGGTCACGGCGAATCGCTCGCCAAGGGCACCGTCGCCATTCGCCAGATGACCGACGAGCAGCTTCGATCGCGCGTGCCGAATTACCAGGCGAAGAACCACGCAGACCTCATCGAAGCTGCCCTGGAAGAACACGTGTATCGGACCATCTGCGAGTTGTTTGGAAAAGATGACGGTTATTGCCGCGGCCGTGGCGGTTCGATGCATATCGCCGATTTCACCATCGGTCATCTTGGCGCCAACGCCATCGTCGGCGGTGGCGTCCCGATTGCGACCGGCGCGGCCATGGCCAATCGTTACCTCCAACGCGGCAGTGTCGTCTGCTGCTTTGCCGGCGATGGCGCATATGCCAACGGTGTGGTGCTCGAAGCCCTCAATTGGGCCGCCCAGGCGCAGTTCACCAACCATCTCGCCGCGCATCCATACGGTCTGCCGATCGTTTTTCTGATTTGCAACAACCACTACGGCATGACCCATCGCAGCGACGATGAAGTGATGGGCATCGAACGCCTCGCTCGACGCGCCGCCGGGTTCGCCGAGAACAACATGCATTCCGAGGTTGTCAACGGCATGAATGTTCTCGCCGTCCGCGATGCCGTGCAGCGCGCGACCGCCTTGTGCCGGCAGGGCCAGGGTCCTGTCCTGCTCGACGTGGATACCTACCGGTATTGGGGGCATTCGTTGAGCGACCCGCGCAACGAATACCGCACGAAGGAAGAGGAAGCCGCGTGGAAGGCGATGGATCCGATTGAAACCTACAAGCGGCAGATCCTCGAATCGAAAGTGCTCGACGCGGCGGGACTTGCCACTGTCGAAAAACGTGTGGCGGAACGCAACGCCCGCGCCGCGAAGCGGGCCGCCGCTGCTGCCGACCCGGAACCGAAAGACGTGCTCACGTTCATGTACACCGATACCAAATGCGAGACCGTGCCGGCCGAATTCTCGAAGGTGGATCTGGTTGGATCCCTCCCGGAAATCAAGCGCGTCAACGGTCAGCTCACCTACAAGGACGCCATCAAGGAAGCGCTCGTGCAGGAAATGCTCCGCGACAAACGTGTCGTCTTCTACGGCGAAGACGTGGCAGACTACGGCGGCGCGTTCAAGGTAACGAAAGGACTCCTCGAAGCTTTTGGGCGCGACCGCGTGTTCAACACGCCGATCAGCGAAGCCTGCATCTGCGGTACCGGCTGCGGCGCGGCAATGAACGGGCTTCGGCCCGTCGTCGAGTTGATGTATTTCGATTTCGCGCTGATGAGTTCCGACCAGATCAGCAATCAGGCCGCGAAATGGCATTACATGAGCGGCGCGCAGACCGAGGTGCCGCTCGTTATCCGCGCATCGGCAGGCGCGGGCAAGGGCTACGGCGGGCAGCACAGCCAGACGCTCGAATCGGTCTTCTGTCACATCCCCGGCCTGTATGTCGTGTATCCGGCCACGCCGCACGACGCGAAAGGGATGCTCAAATCGGCCATCCGCGACAACAACCCGGTTCTATTTGTCGAGTCGCAGGCATTGTATGGGATGAAGGGACCGGTGCCGGAAGGCGAGTACCTTGTCCCGCTCGGCGTCGCCGATGTAAAACGCGAGGGAAGCGATATCACTTTCGTCGCGTGGGGCCCCGTCGTGCATGATTGCCTGAAGGCCGCCGATCAACTGCAGGCGGAACGCGGCGTCAGCGCCGAAGTCATTGACCTGCGCAGCCTGGTGCCGCTGGATATCGACACCGTGGTTCGCAGCGTCCAAAAGACCGGCAAGTGCGTCGTTGCCAGTCAGGCTATTCACATCGGCAGCTATACCGGCGAGATCGCCTCGACGATTCAGGATGCCGCATTCGATTACCTCGACGCCCCGGTCAAACGCGTCGGCGCGAAGAACGGCATCGCACCGCAATCGCACATCCTTGAAGCCGCGTTCCTGCCGAACGCCAACGACATCATTGCCGCCGCCAAGGCGATTCTCTGAGAGACTGATCATGGCCACGCCCATCATCATGCCCAAGTTCGGTCAAATGACCGAAGAGAGCGCCATCGTCGAGTGGTGCAAGAAGGAAGGCGACAAGGTTGCCAGGGGCGACATCCTGTTCACGGTTGAAACCGATAAATCCGTCATGGAGGTGGAAAGCTTCGAGGAGGGAACGCTGCTGAAGATCGCCGTTCAACCCGGCCTCACGGTTCCCGTCCAAAGCGTTGTCGGCTTTCTCGGCCAACCCGGCGAAGTCATTCCCGCCATCACCACGCCGGTGCGAACGCCCGTTGCTCCGAGCAAATCAATCGCGGCTGCTCCGGCCCCAAGACCGATTGCGCAATCTCCAGCTGCCATCGCGGTCCCGGTTGCTGCGCCAATGGCCGCAACGGCTCCGGCCGCCGCGGCTCCCAGTCGACTCAGGATTTCACCGCGCGCCCGATCGTTGGCGAAGGATGCGGTGATTGATCCGTCACGCATCACCGGCACCGGTCCGGGCAGGCGCATCATCGAAAAAGACGTCGAGGCATTTCTCGAAGCGAACGGCTATGGCAAGCTGCGGATGTCGCCCGCCGCGAAGCAGCTCGCTGCGGCAGAACGACTTGACATCCTCACGATCCAGGGGACCGGCGATGATGGCCGAATCACCATCGAAGATGTGAAACGCGCATTGGCCGAGCGGCCCCGGCCAATGAGCAAGATGCGCCAGATCATCGCGCAACGGCTCACTCAGAGCGTCATTACCTCGCCCCATTTCTATGTCACCGTGGAAGTGGACATGACGGATCTCGTGAAGTACCGGGCCGAACTGAAAGCCAAAGGCGCGCCGTACACCGTCACCGATTTCATCTCCGAAGCCGTCGTGCTGACCTTGAAGGAGTTTCCGGAGGTGAACAGCGTGACCGACGGCAGGAACATTCGCTGGAACAGCCGCGTGCATCTCGGCCTCGCGGTGTCACTGGAACAAGGACTCGTGGTGCCGGTGATTCGCAATGCCGGGGAGCTGACGCTGGCTGAGTTAAACATCCGTGCGAAGGTTCTTTCAGACAAGGCTCGGGCCAGCAAGCTGGGGCCCGACGAGATGACCGGCGGTACGTTTACGATCTCCAACATGGGGATGCTGGATGTGGAGAATTTCACCGCCATCATCAATCCCGGCGAAGGTGCGATACTTGCCGTCTCGAGCACACGCCAGAAACCAGTCGTGCGCGACGACAAGATCGTCGTCCGTTCGATGATGAAGATGACGTTGTCGAGCGACCATCGGCTGATTGACGGCGCGATGGCAGCGCGGTTCGCCAATGCCGTGAAGCAGAAGCTTGAGGATATTGAGTTATGGAAACGTTTGACGTCGTAGTCGTGGGCGCAGGTCCGGGCGGTTATCCGGCGGCGATCCGCGCCACGCAGCTCGGCGCGTCGGTCGCCATCGTGGAGAAGGAACAACTCGGTGGCACGTGCCTGAATTGGGGCTGCATTCCCACGAAAACGCTGATCGCCGCGGCCGACACGTTTACGAAGATCAAACACGCGGAGATGTTCGGGATCACCGTCAAAGGCGCGATGATGGATTACACCGCGTTGATCGAGCGCAAGGACAAGGTCGTCGGCCAGTTGCGCGCCGGCATCGGCTCGCTGCTTGCCGCTAATGGCGTGAAGACGTTTACGGGCACGGCCAGTTTCATCGACCGCAACACGTTGGCTGTGGGCGACACGCGAATCGGTGCGAAGAAAACCGTTCTCGCCACGGGCTCGACCTCGGCGATGCCGGGATTCCTGCCGAAACACGAGCGGGTCGTGGAAAGCCGACGGTTCCTCGATCTGACCAGGCTGCCGAACTCGATGATTGTGCTCGGCGGTGGGTTCATCGGCTGCGAACTGGCCTGCATGGCGGCCATGCTTGGCGTGAAGGTGACGATTGTGGAATTGTTGGAGGACATTCTGTTGTTGCTCGACCCTGACGTGCGCCGAGAAGTGCGCAGCCACATGGAAAGAGAACTGGCCATCCGCGTTCTGACGGGCAAGGCGCTCGAGAACATCGCCGCTGACTCCACCGGCGTGCGCGGTAATTTCGGCGGGGAAAGCCTGGCTGCCGATTTGCTGTTGAGCGCAGTGGGACGAAAGCCGGTCACGGATGGCTTGCATCTCGAGAACGCCGGGCTGAAGACGAACGAACGCGGGTTCATCGACACGGACGATTATTGCCGGACGAAAGTGGCGAACATTTTTGCCGTCGGCGATGTGACCGGCAAAACACAACTCGCCCATTACGCGACCGCCCAGGGTATCGCGGCGGCGGAGAATGCCGTCAATACGAAGTCATGCAAGCACGATACACTCGTGCCGAACGTGATCTTCACCGCGCCCGAGATTGGCACCGTCGGATTGAGCGAGGCTGACGCCCAGAAACAGAACCGGGCCGTCAAGAGCGGCAAGTTTCGTTTCGCGGGGCTGGGCAAAGGCCTGGCCAGCGGCGACACCACGGGCTTTGTCAAATGGATCGCCGATGCCGGAACCGACCAACTCATTGGCGCCGCTGCCGTTGGCCCGCACGCGACCGAACTCATCGCGGAAGCCACGGCCGCGATTCGCTCGGAGTTAACTGTCGCCGAGTTGGGCCGCACGATCCATGCGCACCCCACCTTCTCGGAAGCATGGATGGAAGCCGTTCATGCCGTCCACGGCCAGTGTGTCCACGCCCCACCGAAGAAGAAACACTGAACGCGTTCGATCCGACGCGAGACGCTTTTGGCGCGAGTCCGCTACGGAACAGCACCCACGGTCGAAGCCGCCGACTCCTCGGTCGCCGTTTGGGCGTTGCCGAGCACGTTTCCTTCGAGGACAACGTTCTTTAGCTCGCCGGGCGGAGTCGACAGGAAGACGCCGGTACCGGCAAATGCGCGGCTTGACCGGACGATGGCGGCGGGACATCGCTCGAGCTGTATCACGGGCGCGTTGGTCAGCGGCTGCCAGGTTGTGACATCGTCCAACTCCAGCTCTTTCGAATCCTGCACCAGAAATGCCGGACCCGCCTCCGCGTTCACCTGCACGTGATGGAGTTCCAGGCCGGTTGCATACACTCCACGCATTCCCGTCCTGGCCGAGGCAACCACGTCGCTGATTCGCAGGTTCATGATCGGCATCTCGGGCAGGCCGGCGACGCTGATCGCCTCCCGCGAATGGTTGATCGTCATATGGTTGATGCCGATGTTCCGAAAAACGGGCGTGCGCACGGAAAGCGGCTCGTCGACAGCTTTCGTCTCGCCTTCCATCATGTAATAACTTGTCACCTCGATCCCCGTGCCGACGTTCTCCATCGTCCAATTGTCAAACCTCACATCCTCGACCATGCCGCCGCGGCCGCGCCGGCTTTTGATCCGCACGCCGATTTGCGTGCCGTCACACGTGATGTTATCGGCCACAATATTGCGGATGCCGCCGGAGATCTCGCTGCCGAGCGTGACGGCTCCATGGGCATGGTGGACCGTGCAATTCGCAATCGACACATTCGCCGTCGGACGATTCACGCGCCGACCATCCGCATCCTTGCCCGATTTCAACACGATCCCGTCGTCGCCCGTGTCGATGTAACAATCCGAAATCCGCACATTACGGCTGGAATCCACGGCGATTCCGTCCGTGTGCACGCCGGGGTACGTCTCGATGATCACATTCCGCACGACCGCGTTGTCCGAATACAACAGATGGATCGTCCACATCGACGAGCCGACGAAATGCACGCCTTCAATCAGCACATTCGTCGCATCCATCGTGCGGATGAACGACGGACGCAATTCCGGCGCAGCCTGCAGATACTCCTCGTCCGGTGCCGGTGTCTTCTTTTCCAAATCGCTCAGCAATGTCTCCCAGTTCGGGCCGAATGCCGAGCCGCCATCGGGCCCCGGCGCGTTCGTCCGTGGCATAATCTTCAACCACTCCGCGTTGTCCGTCGTCAGCACGCCGCGCCCGGTGATGGTGACGTTTTGCAGATGCCGGCCCCCGATCAGCGGCACTGGCGTCAGGCATTCGATTCCCTGTTCGCGCCCCTGCGTGAACGGGAGTTTGGTCGCAGGGAACCGGACGGTTGCACCTGCATCGATACACAAGACGAGGTTGTTGACCAACTCAATCGGCCCGGTGACATAATTGCCCGGGGGCACGTATACCGTGCCGCCGCCGGCCGCTTTGGCAGCCGCTATGGCCGCGTGAAACGCCTCCGTCGAACTGGCCGAGCCATCGTTGTGCGCTCCGTAATTGAGAATGTTGAGAAATGGTCCTGCCGCGGTTGCGTTAGCAGCCGCCAGAAGAAGCAATAGCGATAGCAAGTGGAGACAAGGAATGCGCCTGGTCCGACGAAAAGTCTTTTCCATGATGATCGCGCTCGTGCGCAACAAGCAGATGAACAAAAACGCGATGATTGTGCAACTCTGAATGGATTACTGCGCGAGACCGCTGGGGCGTCAATTCACCATTGGGTGATTTCGTCGTCGGGCCGGAACAGCGTGGGAAACATCCGTTTGAGGTGATGGTTGCTGAAACGGTCAAAACCGAGGCAGCCCTCGTGGTCGGTCGCCTTGGCGTCGCACGTCGTCGGGGATTTGCGCGCCAGCGTTCGCGCGCCATCCCAGGCGATGATCAACTTCAGGAACTCTTCCCGCGGCGTGTCGGCTGGCATCTTCTTGGCCAGCCACGGATACATCTGTCGAAGCTGCTCGGTCCCCCACTGATCGTATCCGTGACAGAAGAACCCCAGCCGGGCGGCTGCCTGGCAGGTCGTTTCGTCCGGGCGGGTACTGGCCGCGAGAAACTCCCGGATCTTCGTCAGTGCTTCGTCTCTCGTGTAGTTCATACGGCTTACCTCATTTCATGTCGGCTGGTTTGTAATTCGTCAACGCTCGCATGTATTGCGCGCGCTCGAACGCGCTCGGATCGGCGCAATGGATCTGGCTCATGCTGCCCTGCATCTGGGAGACGGACTCGTATTCATGATCCGCCATCCATTGGCGCAGCTCTCGTTCGATCACGCTGATGTGCTCGATCCCATGCTTGAGCAACACCGAGCACATCATGGTTCCGCTTGCCCCGGCCATGAGCATCTTCAACACATCCTGACCCGTGTGAATCCCGCTCGTCGCTGCCAGGCTCGCCTTGATCCGCCCGTACAGAATCGCAATCCATCGCAACGGTAGCCGCATCGCGTGCGGCGTGCTCAGCAGGACTTTCGGCGTGACTTCCAGGGCGTCCAGGTCGATGTCCGGTTGGTAGAACCGGTTAAAGAGGACAAATCCGTCCGCGCCGGTTTCGTCCAGCCGTTTCACCATGTTGGCGATGTTGCTGAATCGTGCGCTCAGCTTCACTGCCACGGGAATGCTCACCGCCGATTTCACCGCCTTCACGATGTCGATGTACGTCTGCTCGACTGCTGCGCCGCTGAGGTGCATATCGGTCGGGATATAGTAGATGTTCAACTCGATCGCATCGGCGCCGACCTGCTCGATCTGCATCGCGAAATCCACCCAGCCGCCCATCGATGTGCCGTTCAGGCTCGCGATGATCGGCATGTCCACTGCCTGTTTGGCCCGCTGGATGTGCTCCAAATAGCCGTCCGGCCCGAGACGGAATTGCGCCGGCTCGGGGAAATACGACAGCGCTTCGGGGAAGCTTTCAGTCCCATGCGTCAGGTGATGATGCAGTTCGTGCGTGTCGAGCCGCAATTGCTCTTCGAACATCGAGTACAACACCAGCGCGCCGGCCCCGGCGTCCTCCGCCCGCTTGATGTTGTCGATCTCCTCCGAAATCGGTCCGCACGCGGACACGATGAGCGGATTTCGCAGCGTCATTCCCAGGTATTTTGTCGTCAGGTCCATGGTCGTCCCCCGATCAAGCCGTCACGGTCGTGGTGGGATTGGCTCCGGCCTGCGCCACGGCGGCTACGTCCGGCTTCGTCTTACGTGAAGCCATGTATTCGTAGAATGTGAACCGCGTTTCGGCATCCTGCTGCGCCATGCGGAACAGCATCTTCGCCTGTTCCGGCTTGCTCTTGGTCAGCATCTTGAACCGGTTTTCCATCATCTCAAACTGCTCGACCGTCTGCGCCGGTTTTCGCGAATCCAGTTGCAACGGGTTGTCGCCCGCTTCGCCACGGCGCGGATCGTAACGATAGAGCAACCATTGGCCGGAGTTGACCGCGGCCTTCTGGTTCTGCATCCCCGTCGTCATGTTGATGCCATGCGCGATGCAATGACTGTACGCGATGATCAGCGACGGCCCGTCGTACGCTTCGGCTTCGAGGAACGTCCGCAGGGTCTGCTCGTCACGTGCGCCCATGGCGACCGACGCGACGTAGACGTTGCCGTAGGTCATGGCGATCAGGCCAAGATCCTTCTTTCTCGAGGGTTTGCCGCCTGCCGCAAACTTCGCGACCGCCCCGCGCGGGGTCGATTTCGAGCATTGCCCGCCAGTGTTCGAGTACACTTCCGTGTCCAGCACGAGCACGTTCACATTGCGGCCGCTCGCCAACACGTGGTCCAGTCCGCCGAACCCGATGTCGTACGCCCAACCGTCGCCGCCGATGATCCACACGCTCTTTTTCACGAGCATGTCGGCAATGGCCAGCAGCGTCTGCGCTTCGGCCGAGTCCACGTCTTTCAGTTTCGCTTTCAACGCGGCGATACGTTCACGTTGATCGAAAATGCCGGCTTCATCCTTCTGGTCCGCCGTCAGGATCGCCTCCACGAGCGTGTCTCCGATCGCGGGCGCCAGTTTTCGAACCAGCTCACCAGCGAATTGCTTTTGCTTGTCGATCGAAACCCGGTACCCGAGCCCGAATTCCGCGTTATCCTCGAACAGCGAGTTGGACCACGCGGGGCCGCGGCCATTGGCGTCCACAGCCCAGGGCGTCGTTGGCAGGTTGCCGCCATAGATCGAAGAGCACCCGGTCGCGTTCGCGGCGATCATCCGGTCGCCAAACAACTGACTGGCGAGCTTCAGATACGGCGTCTCGCCGCAGCCGGCACACGCGCCGCTGAATTCGAATAACGGCTGCTGCAACTGCTGATGCGGGATGCTGCCGACCTTGAGCTTGCGTCGGTCAACCTCGGTAATGGCGAGGAAGAACTCCCAGTTCTTCACCTCGGACTCGCGCAGCGGGGGTTGCGCTGCCATGTTGATGGCTTTGAGCCGCGTCTGCGACTTGTTGCGAGCCGGGCAAATATCCACGCACAGTGCGCAGCCCGTGCAATCCTCCGGTGCCACCTGAATGGTGTACTTCAATCCAAGCGCTTTCCAGTCGCGATCCTTCGCATCGGCGGATTTGAACGTCGCCGGCGCGGACTCGACGGCTTTCGGCTCATACACCTTCGCGCGGATCACGCCGTGCGGGCAGACCATCGCGCATTTGCCGCATTGAATGCAGACCGACATGTCCCACACCGGGATTTCCAGCGCGATATTGCGCTTTTCCCAACGAGCCGTGGCGGTCGGGAATGTGCCGTCGATTGGCAACCGGCTGACCGGCAGCGAGTCCCCGCGTCCGACAATGATTTCGCCAAGCACATTGCGCACAAACTCCGGTGCCTGGGCGGGCACCGGCGGCGGCAACTCGATCTTGCTCTCGACGCGCGTCGGAACCTTCACCTCGTGGAGGTGAGCCAGCGTGTTGTCCACGGCCTTGAGATTCATCTGGACGATTTCGTCGCCCTTCTTGCCGTAGGTCTTTTTGATCGAGTACTTGATCGCTTCAATGGCTTCTTCGGCGGGCAAGACGCCCGAGATCGCAAAGAAGCAAACCTGCATAACCGTGTTGATGCGTCCACCCATCCCGCTTTCACGTGCCACCTTCACCGCATCGATGACGTACATCTTCAACTTCTTGTTAACGATGTGCTCCTGATAGACGCGCGGGAGTTTGCTCCAGATTTCGTCGGCGCTGTACGGCGTGTTGAGCAGGAATGTGCCGCCGGGAATCGCTTCTTTGAGAATATCATACCGCTCCAGGAATATCGGCTGATGGCACGCGACGAAGTTCGCCTGGCTCACTAGGTAGGTCGAATGAATCGGCTCGGGCCCAAACCGCAAATGCGATACCGTCGTCGAACCCGACTTCTTCGAATCGTAAACGAAGTAGCCTTGCGCGTAGTTGTCCGTGTCCTCGCCGATGATCTTGATCGAGTTCTTGTTCGCCCCGACCGTTCCATCCGCGCCGAGACCGTAGAACAGCGCCCGCACCGTGCGCGGGCCCTCGGTCGAGAACGACGCGTCCACATCGAGGCTGGTCTTCGAAACGTCGTCCACGATGCCGACCGTGAAGTGGTTCTTCGGCTTGGTTGCCGCGAGATTATCGAACACGGCCTTGACCATCGCGGGTGTGAATTCCTTCGAGGACAGCCCGTACCGCCCGCCCACCACGTTGATCCCGGTCCGTCCGGCTTCGTGCAGCGCGGTGATGCAATCCAGGTATAACGGCTCGCCCGTGGCGCCGGGCTCCTTGGTGCGATCGAGAACCGCAAGCTTTTTCACGCTGGCCGGCAGGGACGCCGCGAACCGTGCGACATCGAACGGGCGATACAATCGCACAATCAACAAGCCGACCTTTTCGCCGCGTTTCACCAGATAATCGACCGCCTCATACGCCGTTTCGCAGCCCGACCCCATCAACATCACGACACGCTCGGCATCGGGCGCCCCGTGATAGTCAAACAGGTGGTACGCCCGGCCCGTCAGCTTCGCGAACTTGTCCATCGCCCGCTGCACGATGTCGGCGCAGCCGTCGTAAAACGGATTGCAGGCCTCGCGCGCCTGGAAATAGACGTCGGGGTTCTGCGCCGTGCCGCGAAGCACGGGACGATCCGGCGTCAACGCGCGTGAGCGATGCGCCAGCACAAGCGCGTTGTCGATCATCGCCCGCATATCGTCTTCCGTGAGCGTTTCAATCTTCTGGACCTCATGTGATGTGCGGAATCCATCAAAGAAATGGAGAAATGGCACCCGCGCCTCGAGCGTGGCGGATTGCGCGATCAACGCGCAGTCGTGCGCTTCCTGCACCGAGTTTGAACACAGCATCGCCCAGCCGGACGCGCGCGCGGCCATGACGTCGCCGTGGTCGCCGAAAATCGACAGGGCATGCGTGGCCAGCGAGCGCGCCGCGATGTGGAACACCGCGGGAGTCAGTTCGCCCGCGATCTTGAACATGTTCGGAATCATCAGCAGCAATCCCTGCGACGCCGTGAACGTCGTCGACAGCGACCCCGTCTGCAGCGCTCCGTGGATCGCCCCGGCCGCCCCGCCTTCGCTCTGCATCTCGACTACGGAAGGCACGGTACCCCAGATATTCGGGATGCTCTGCGCCGCCCATTCATCCGCCCACTCGCCCATCGGCGAGGAAGGCGTGATCGGATAGATCGCTATGGCCTCGTTCGTGCGATAAGCCACGTGGGCCACCGCTTCATTTCCGTCCATCGTTATGAATTTTCGTGAATTGGTTTTCATTCCTTGATTGTCGTCCTTGTGTTTAGCAAATCCGTGGCAAATCTTCTCCCGTCGGCATGTCGATGATCCGTTCCCCGCCGATCGTTGTGCGCAGCAACGCCATGCCCTCGGGATTCGCGCTCACTTCGCCAATGACCCGCGACTCCCGTCCGAGCGGGTGTTCTTTCATGGAGGCGAGCACAAGCTCCGCATCCTTCGCGCCGCAGAACACCAGCAGTTTTCCTTCATTGGCAATCGTCAATGGATCCAGTCCCAGCAAATCACATGCGCCCTTCACCTCGCCGTTGATGGGGATCGTCTCTTCAAACAACCGAATCCCCACGTTCGACGCCCGGGCAATGTCGCAAACCGCGCCCGCGACACCACCGCGCGTCGGATCCCGCATCGCCCGAATCCGCGCTCCCGTATCAAGAATGTTTTTCACAAGCGGCCACAACGCCGCGCAATCGCTTTTCACGCTCGTCTGGAACGCGACGCCTTCGCGACGGCTCATCACGGCCACGCCGTGCTCGCCAATCGGGCCGTTGAGAATTACCGCGTCGCCCGGCTTCACATTCGCGCTGCCCAGCCAGTAGGGAACAACGATTTTCCCCAGCCCGGCCGTGTTGATGTACAATCCCTCGCACTTGCCGCGCTCGACCACCTTCGTGTCGCCGGTGACCACTTGCGCCCCCACCTCGGCCGCCGCCGCGTGCACGGAATCCATGATCGTGTTGAGATCCGCCAGCGGCAGTCCCTCTTCCAAAATCAGGCTCAGGCTCAACCAGAACGGTTGCGCGCCCATCACCGCCAGGTCGTTCACCGTGCCGCACACCGCCAGCTTGCCAATGTCGCCTCCCGGAAACATGTAGGGCGTGACAACGTAGCTGTCCGACGTAAAGGCGTAACCCGCATTGCCCATCACCAGCACCGCGCTGTCGTCCAGCGGTTTCAGTAACGGGTTTTCCAGGCGCGGCAGGAACACCGTCTCGATCAGTTCCCGCGTCATCGAGCCGCCGCCGCCATGCCCCAGCAGTATGCGATCCCGCTTCAAGCCGCCATCCTCTCGTACTTGTAATACGCCGCGCACACGCCCTCACTGGACACCATGCACGGACCAACCGGGTGCGTCGGCGAGCAGGGCCGCCCGAACAGGCGGCAATCCAGGGGAGTCGACAGCCCGCGCAGCACCGAGCCGCACCGGCACAGCGGGTTCACATGCGCCTCGTGAAAGGTCACGCCCAGCACCTTGGCGGCGTCGAACCGCGCGTATTTCTCGCGGATTCCCAAACCGCTGCCGGGGATGATGCCGATCCCGCGCCAGGCGTCGTCGCGCGGTTCGAACACTTCGTGCATCAACTGCTGGGCCGCCCGGTTCCCGTATTCGCTGACCGACCGGCTGTATTCATTCTCCACCTCGGCGCGGCCCTCCGCGATCTGCCGCAACAACATCCCGACCGATTTCAGAATGTCCCACGCTTCAAATCCGCTCACCACGCACGGAATCCGGTATTGCTGGCAAATAAACCGGTACATCTGCGCCCCGGTAATCACGCTCACGTGACCCGGGCAAATAAATCCATCGATTCTCACCGCTTGATCGCGCACCAGCGCGTCCATCGCGCGGGGCATGGTCTTGTGCGCGCAAAGGACGGAGAAGTTTCGCAGGCCGTCCTGTGCCGCCCGGAAAATCGCCCAGGCCACCGTCGGCGCCGTGGTCTCGAAGCCGACCCCGAGAAACACAACGTGTTGGGACGGATTTTCGCGCGCAATTACGAGGGCATCGCTCGGGGAGTATACGATCCGCACGTTGGCCCCGCTGGCGCGTTCCCGTTCCAGCGAAGACTCGGCGCCGGGCACCCGCACGAGATCGCCAAACGTCGCGACCGTCACACCGGGCCGCCGGCACAACTCGATGGCCGCATCCATGTACGCAGGATCTGTCACGCACACGGGACAACCGGGCCCGGACACGAGCCGCACATTGTCCGGCAACAATTGCCGCAGTCCCGACCGAAATGCCGCCATGGTGTGCGTCCCGCACACCTCCATGAATTTGAGGTCACGGTCCACGCGCCGCGCCGTTTCCTCGATGTTTGCTATCAGAGCTTTCACGTGGTTATCTCCCGCAGATCGCTGGCCGCGCGGATTGCCTGTAGTTCATCAACATCGCTCTGCTCCCATCGGTGAATCGCAAATCCGGCGTGGATCAGCACGTAATCACCCAGCCGGGGTTCCTCGATCAGGGACACGTCCACGTCGCGCAAAATGCCGTCGACGGAGATCGTAGCGGTGGAATCATGCAGTTCAACAATGCGCGCTGGCACGGCTAGACACATCTTCGTTTCATCCTTTCGACGGCGACAGCGGCCTGGCCCAGGGCCAATCCGCCATCGTTGGGGGGCACGGCTGTGTTGGTAAACACGCGGAAATGGTGCGATTGCAACGCCTCGACGGTGCGGCGCAGGAGCAGTTCGTTCTGGAAGACACCGCCGGAAAGCGCCACCACGTTCAGCTCGCGTTGCCCGCGAACGAGGCGGCAGGCCTGCACCACCGCCGCCGCCATCGTATTGTGGAATTTCGCCGAAATGTCTCGCGTGGCGACCCGTTGACGCCGGTCGGCCACGATCGCGCGAATGGTCGGCCCAAAATCCAGGACCCACGGCCGCTCCCGCGTTTCGACGAGGAACGGGTACTGTTCCCTCACCCGCGGGTCGGCGATCGATTCCAAACGAACCGCCGCCTGACCTTCGTAGCTGGCCATGTCGCACAAGCCGAGATAGGCCGCGACCGCGTCGAACAGGCGGCCCGCGCTCGATGTCGGCGGCGAATTGAACCCGGCTCGCGCCATCTTCTGGACGAGCCCCAGCTTGAATCGGGGAAACCTCGCCCGAGCCACCTCGGCAAGCCCTTCGTCGGCAAGCACGCTGGCCGCCATCCGCCACGGTTCTTCAATGGCTTTCTCGCCGCCCGGCAGCCGATACGTCTTGAAATGAGCGACACGCTCGAAGTCGCACCGGTCCGTCACGAGGAACTCGCCGCCCCAAATGGTGTCGTCCGTGCCGTACCCCGTGCCGTCGAGCGCAACGCCGATCACCGGCTCATGCAACCCATGTTCGGCCATGACACCGGCGATATGAGCGTGATGATGTTGTACGCCCACCCGATGGAACGCAACCGTCCGGGCGGCGAACTGCGTGGACAAATATCCGGGATGCAGGTCGTGCGCGACCACCGCCGGTTCAATCCGCATCAGCTTCTTCCACGATTCGATCTCGGACAGGAACTGGCTGTACGTCCGATAGTCTTTCAGGTCGCCCACGTACTGGGACAGGAAGGCGTTGCCGCCGCGCACCAGACAAAACGTGCTCTTCAGTTCGCCGCCCACCGCCAGAACCTGCGGCGAATCCTCCGCGATGCGAATCGGGTTCGGCACGAAACCCCGCGCGCGGCGGATGAACTGCCGCTGGCCGTTGACGATTCGCACCACCGAGTCGTCGCACTTGTGGACGATCGGACGATCGTGCGTGAGCGCCGCGTCCGCAATCGATCCCATCACGTGGGGCAGGTCCGACTCGTCGCTGATAATGGGTTCGTCCGTGAGGTTGGCGCTGGTCATGACGAGCGCGTCGAACTCTTCGAACAACAAATGCTGCACCGGTGTGTACGGCAGAAACGCCCCCACCGTCTCGGTGTCCGGTGAAATCTCTCTCGCCAGGGGCCGGGCGTTTGGCCGGCGCGATACCAGCACAATCGGCCGCGCCACGCTCAGCAGTTCCGCCTCCTCGGCTTCGTTGACCCTGCAGAACCGGCGCAGCGTCCGCAAATCGCGAAACATGACCGCAAGCGGTTTGTGCGCGCGATGTTTGCGGGAACGAAGTCGCGCCACCGCGTCCGGGTTGGTCGCGTCGCAAACCAGATGGTAGCCGCCGATGCCCTTGATCGCCACGATCCGCCCGCGATGAAGGAGCCCTGTCGTCTTCGACAGGTTCACGTCCAAGTGCGTCATCCCGCCAACGACGCGGAGCCGCAATTGCGGGCCGCAACGCTGGCAGGCGTTGGGCTGGGCATGAAACCGACGGTCGCGCGGATTGTGATACTCGTGGTCGCACGGCTCGCACATTGTGAATTTCGACATCGATGTGCGGGCGCGATCGTACGGGAGATCGCGGATGATGCTGAAGCGCGGACCGCAATTGGTGCAGTTGATGAACGCATGGCCGTTGCGGCGGTTTTTCGCGTCGAACAGTTCCTGCACGCACTCGTCGCACGTGGCCAGGTCGGGCGCGATATGCACCGCCAGATCGCCGTCGGGCTCGGACTCGACCACTTCGAAGCGTTGATAGCCCTTGCTGTCGCAGATTTCCTTTTGAAAATCTGCAATCTGCGCCTGCTGCGGCGGCGCGCTGGCAAGCTGGTGGAAGAACGCGCCGACGATGAGTTCTTCCCCCTCGACCTCGATCACGACACCCTGCGGCGTGTTGCACACATATCCACACAGGCCGAACTGCGTGGCGTACCGGAATACGGTCGGACGAAAACCAACGCCTTGGACCCGGCCGGATACCTTCGCGCGCACACAGGTCTTCATTCGAGCGCAACCTTCTGGTGATGTTGCCGATGCGGATGTTGGTGCGGCTGGATGATGCCATCCAGATCGTGATGCGAATGTGTGTGGGGCTCGAAATGAAGTTCGCCCGCGCACGCGTGCTCGATCCAATGCACCCATTCGTCAAGGCCCTCGCGCGATTTGCACGAGAGCGGGAACACCGGCGCATCGTGGTTCAGTTGGCGAAAATCGTGCTCGAATCGCTCGTGGTCGAAATCGGTATGCGGGGCCAGATCGATCTTGTTCAGGACCAGCGCGCCCACCTCGTGGAACAGCAGCGGGTACTTCGCCGGCTTGTCGTGCCCTTCCGTCACGCTGAGGATCCCAACCTTGACGGTCTCGCCAAGGTCGAATTCAGCGGGGCACGCGATGTTCCCCACGTTCTCAATGAACAGCAGGTCGATCTCGTCGAGTTTCAATTGACCAAGACCGCGCTGGACCAGCGCCGCTTCAAGGTGGCAGGTGCCTCCGGTCAGCAGTTGAACGACCGGAACCCCGAGCTTCTCGATCCGCTCCGCATCGAGCGTCGTGGCAATGTCGCCTTCCAGCACCGCAATGCGATGATGCGCCTTCATCAACGGGATCGTCTTTTCCAAAAGCGAGGTCTTGCCCGCACCAGGTGAGCTGATCAGGTTGATGGCGGTAATTTCACCGTCTTGCAGAAGTCGGCGGTTACTGGCAGCGGTCTCGTCGTTCGCTTCGAGAACATTCCGCAAGACCTTGATGTTCATGAAATCACATCCACGGTCTGAGTCCTTAGCACTGCGGGTGCCACACGGACTGACAGATTTTCAATGACTTGAGCTACAAATACTTAAACACGGCAGGACATGTCCATCGGGGCGTACAGCATGACGACATGGTGTCATTGCATTACGCGCACTTTGACAAGTTGTCAGCAGGGGCGGAAGCGGCAGATTCCGGGGGCATACGGCACGCTTGAACCGCCTCGGGCTCGATATCCAAACTTGTGAGCTGCAATTCATCGCCGCGGAGTAATTCGGCGTCGCTTGACCCGCATTGCGGACACTCGAACCACTTCTCCTCGACCCCAAATTCCCGACGGCATTGCCGGCAACGGGCCACCGCCTCGACGGATTCGATACCCAGTTCCGCCCCCATCAATGGCGTGTCTCGTATCGCCGCCTGGAAACAGAATTCCAACGTCGTCGGCTCCACCAGGCGGAGCGCGCCGAGGCGGAGGTGCGCCGTTTTCAGGCGCGTCCCGCGATGAGCCCGCAACTCTTCTCGAATTACGCGCACGAGCTCTTCGGCGATGGACAATTCATGCATGTGTCGCCTCACTGCGGCGGCTGGACGAAGGCGGCTCCGGCCGTGGCAGGAGCAGTTGCCTGATCTCGCGAACGGCCTCGTTCGCGTACCGCTCGGTCTCGGGCGACAAGACCGTTCCGAAATTGAAATCCTGTCCGCGGATGCTGAACAGGATGGCGCGCGGCGCCTGGCCGAACAGCGTGGTGGCCAACTCCAACAGGTCGCCGGGCGTGAGATAATGCGCCACGGCGTGGCTGCGAAAGTTGGCTTTGACATCGGTGCGTGACATCGGCAGCGGAGTCTGCGGAATGGCGGCATCCACAAAAATCACCCGATCAAACCGGCTGATGATCTCGGCGTGATCGACATCCAACTGATGCGCGGTGAGGAACTCCACGCCCGACAATTCCAGGGCTTCAAGGCGCTCGATGACAACCCAGCCAACCCCATCGTCATTGCGGCTGCGGTTGCCATAACCGAGCACCAGGGTTTTCACATCGTTCCTTGGTCGCGAACGAGAGTGTGAAGCACGGAACCGTCCCGGTCGATCAACTCAACACGGATCGGCATCTGGCCAACCGCGTGGGTCGAACAGCTCAGGCACGGATCGTAGCAGCGAATGGCGGCCTCGACGCGATTGAGCATGCCTTCCTGCAACTGCCGCGATTTCACGTACTTTTGCGCCACCGATTTCACAGCGCGATTCATGGCCAGATTGTTGTTGCCTGTCGCCACGATCAGATTGACCTTCTCGACACGCCCCGCTTCGTCCACCCAGTAATGATGGAACAACGTGCCGCGCGGCGCTTCCATGACGCCGATGCCCTGCTCGTGGGCCGGACGCGCGTTCACCAGCGTGTCCGCGCTGCAAATGTCGCGGTCGCGAAGCAATTCCTCGATTCGTTCCAACGCGTAAACGATCTCGATCAGCCGCGCCCAGTGATAGTAGAACGAGCTTCGCCGCGGCGGGACGGACTGCGACCGCCATGCCTGCAGTTCGGCGTCCGCTCGCGGCGTCGAAATCCGGTCCACGACGTTCAACCGGGCCAGCGGCCCGACCCGATACATTCCGTCGGGATAACCGAGTGACTTGATGAATGGGAATTTCAAATATGACCAGTCTTCCGTCGTCTCCGCAATCACGTCGAGGTAGTTGGCGGGGTCGATCTGGTCCTGGAGAACGTTGCCCTTCGTGTCGCAGAACCGGAGCCGGCCATCGTAGTGCTCCAGC
Source organism: Verrucomicrobiia bacterium (assembly GCA_035501175.1). Lineage (GTDB taxonomy): Bacteria > Verrucomicrobiota > Verrucomicrobiia > Palsa-1439 > Palsa-1439 > Palsa-1439. The sequence continues at coordinate 72,872 of DATJWQ010000045.1, forward strand.
GAGCCGTCCGGCTGGACGAGACCCAGGAAGTTGGAATCGAAACAGGCGAATTCCTCGACCTCCTCGAGATGGCTTTCCTGATACTTCTTCAGCAGGTCGAGAGCGAATGTGGCGTGGTCCTTCGCCTCCGGCAGGCCGCTCAGCATTTCATTGCGCTCGGCGTTGGTCAGCGCCTTGTTCACGCCGCCGGGTACCGTGAAATCCGCGTGGATCTTGCGGCCACCGGTGAGCTTGATGACTTCCTGGCCGAACTTGCGCAGACGGATCCCGCGCTTGGCGATGTCGGGATGCTGTTGAATGAGTCCCATGATGTTGCGCGACGCCGGGTCGCTGTCGAATCCCAGCAACAGATCCGGCGCGCTCAGATGGAAGAAACTCAACGCGTGCGACTGCGTCAGTTGGCCCATGTGAAACAATTCGCGCAACAGCTTCGCCGGGCGCGGGATTTCCACGCCGAGAATCGCGTCGCAGGCCTTGGCGCTCGCCAGCAAATGGCTGACCGGGCAAATCCCGCAGATGCGCGCCGTGATTTGCGGCATCTCGGCGAAAAACCGGCCCTCACAGAATTTTTCAAACCCGCGGAATTCGACCACGTGGAACCGCGCGTCCGCCACGTCGCCGGCGTCGTCGAGGTGGATGGTGATTTTGGCGTGACCCTCAATGCGGGTGACGGGATTGATGGTAATGGTGTTGGCGCTGGGTTCAGTCATAACGCATGTTGGTTGGGGTCCATTCGGGTTTGCGGCCGGCGAGCAACTCGGTCACGGCGTACCAGATCGCGTCGGCGTCCGGCGGACAACCCGGAATGTGCGCGTCCACCTTCACGAACTCCTGGATCGGCCGGACCTTGGTCTGTAATGTCGGCACTTCGGGCGCGCCCGGCACATCGCCCGCCTGCGTGCTTTCGGATTCGACGTAACTGCGTTCGAGGACGTCCGCAAGCTTTTGCTGGTTGCGCAAGGCGGGGATGTTGCCCGTCAGCGCGCAATCGCCGAGCGCCACGAGCACCTTGCACCGCGCGCGCATCGTGCGCAGAACGTGCTCGTTCTCGTCGTTGCAGACCGCCCCTTCAACGATCCCGACGTCAACTTCGGGGATTTCCTTTACGTCCGTGATCGGACTGGCCGTGAACTCAACCAGTTTCGCCAGGTCGAGCAGCCGTTCATCCAGATCGAGGAATGACATGTGGCAGCCGGAACATCCGCCGAGCCATGCCGTCGCCACTTTGATTTTCGGGTTGTCGCTCATGCAAATACCATTTCCAGAATCGCTTTGTCCTCGCGCGCCTCGCCGTCCGCGGGCAATGCCGCCTGCAGGGGAAGCGTGCGTCCTTCAAAGTTCGTGATCGTCCCAGTCTTCTCGCACCAGATCGCCGCGGGCAACACCACCCGCGCCAGCCGCGTCAACTCCGACTCGTAGCTCGCCTGGACCACGACGTTGTCGATCTGCTCGAGCAACGCGCGCACATGCGGCTCCTTCAACAGCCGCGCGCCGCCGTCAGGTTCGTCGCTGGCCAGGACGTGCAGGAAATTCAACGGCTGGACGGCGAGCCAGGTCGATACGTCTTCGACGGGCTCCACCCCGGCCGCGGCGAGCGCCAGGCTGTTCGTGCTCGTTGGCAACTGGATCGGCGCCAGCATCTCGCCCCCGTCGCCAATCGTGCCCAGCGTCTTGATGAGTCGATCCAGAATCGTGACGCCGACCGCGGACATCGCCGCCGGTCCGTAGATCAGGACCGGACGTTTCGCGGTCCCGAGCACGTCGCCGACCTGTTTCCAGAACTTCCGCTCCAAACTGACAACGGATGCGGAGATATCGGCATACGTATCGAGGTCGGTGCGGCGCGAATGCAGAATTACCAGTTTGGCCCCGCGCCGCCGCACCGCCGTGCGGATCTTCGCCGCGATGACCCCGTGGGTCCGGCTGGGTTCCACGCCGACCAACACGATGGCGTCCGCATCCTGTAGCCGGGACATGCCATCCGTGGAAAACTCGGGCGTGGTGCAGCATCCCGCTTCCTTGTCGGCCACAAATGCGGCAATCCGGTCAAACCGAACGCCGATCCCGTGCAACGCGCGGATCGTCTCGTTGGTCACACGCGGAGAAACCAGCATCGCGTTCTGCCAGTCGGTCGACCCGCTGATCATGGTGCGGATCGTGCGCACGGCGTCTCCCCACGACGTGGCGACGAGTTTGCCGTCCCGGCGTACCATCGGCTGACGGATGCGCTGACGGGGCTCGGCCCACGTGTCGTACCGGCCACGCCGGCACAAATGACCGCGATTGACCGGGGATTCGACATCGCCGAACACATCGACGATGCGGTCGTCCTTCGTGTAAACCACCACTCCGCATCCGACGGGGCATTCCGAGCACGTCGTGCGTGTCTGCCGGCATTTGACGAGCGGTCCGTGGAACGCCGCAGCCTTGTCGAACAACGCGCCCGTCGGACAAGCCGTCACACAAGCGCCGCACGAGGTGCACGTGGTCGACATGCCGAACGTGATGTTCAGATCGACCACGATCTGGTTCTTCACGCCGCGGTTGCCAATATCGAGTGTGTGCGTGCCCTCAACCTCGTCGCACGTGCGGACGCAGCGGGTGCAGAGGATGCACCGATTGTGATCGAGTCCCAGGTACTTGCCCGACAAATCGACGGGCAGCGACGGGTACAAATACGGATAACGAACCGAATCGATGCCGAACTTGTAGGCCTGCTGTTGCAGATCGCAGTCGCCTTTGTTCATCGGGCAGATTGGGCAGAAATGATTGCGTTCGCTGAACAGCAACTCGAGGGTGAGCCGGCGCAACCCCTGCAGGCGCGGACTGTTCGTCACGATCGCGCCGCCGTCCGTGGCGGGCGTCGAGCAGGACGGGACAACCTTCGGGCTGCCCTGGATTTCGACGATGCAGACGCGGCATCCGCCCCACGGGGAGAGATGCTTCAAGTAGCACAACGTGGGTATCTCGATCCCATTGGCGCTGGCCACCTGGAGAATGGTCTGCCCCTGCGTGCCTTTGCAGGCCTTGCCGTCGATGGTCAGGGTGATTTCCTTCGGAGCAATCATGCCTTCACCCCTTCCGCGGCCAGTTCCTTCTCCGCTTGATGGACGTGCCCGACGCCGGGCGACGTCTTGATGACCGCATCGAACCGGCAGGCGTCAAAGCACGCGCCACAACGGATGCACTTCTCCGGTTCGAGCCGGAATTTCTTTTGGCCGTCCACTTTGTGAATCGTCTGCACGGGACACGCTCGGGCACAGATCGAGCAACCCTTGCACATTGCCTCGTTGATTTCGAAGTGCAACAGCTCGCGACAGACACGCGCCGGGCAGCGCCGGTCGAGAATGTGCGCCTCGTACTCGTCGCGGAAATAGCGCAGCGTGGTCAGCACGGGGTTCGGCGCCGTCTGGCCCAGTCCGCACAGGCTGGTGTCCTTGACCATCGCGGCGAGGTCCTGAAGTTTCTGGATGTCGTCGAGTTCACCCTGGCCGTTGCAGATGCGTTCCAGGATGGTCAGCATCTGGCGTGTGCCGACGCGGCATGGCGGGCATTTGCCGCACGACTCGTCACAGCAGAATTCCATGAAGAACCGCGCCACGTCCACCATGCACGAATCTTCGTCCATCACGACCATGCCGCCCGAGCCCATGATCGAGCCGAGTTTTTGCAGCGACTCGTACTCGACCGGGATATCGAGGTGTTGTTCGGGAATCACGCCGCCGGACGGGCCGCCGGTTTGCACGGCTTTGAATTTCTTGCCGTTGGGGATTCCGCCGCCCACCTCGAAGATCATTTCCCGCAGGCTGGTGCCGAACGGAAGCTCGGCCACGCCCGTGTTGTTGATCTTGCCGGCGAGACAGAACACCTTGGTGCCTTTCGTCTTCTCCGTGCCGATGGACGAGAACCACTTTGCGCCCTTCAGCAGGATCGGACGAATCGTTGCCCAGGTTTCCACGTTGTTGATGTTCGTGGGTTTGCCCCACAACCCGCGCTGGGCGGGGAACGGCGGACGAGGTTGCGGCTGGCCACGCCGGCCTTCGACGCTGCGCATCAGCGCCGTTTCCTCGCCGCAGACAAACGCGCCGGCGCCAATGCGGACTTCCACGTCGAAATTAAAGTCCGTATCGAAAATCTTCTTGCCGAGCAGTCCGTTCTTGTAGGCCTGTTCGATGGCGATGTGCAGGCGTTTGACCGCGAGACCGTACTCGGCGCGGATGTACACGAACCCGCGATTGGCTCCCATCGCGTACGCCCCGATGGCCATGCCTTCGATCACGCTGTGCGGGTCGCCTTCGAGAACCGAGCGATTCATGAACGCGCCCGGGTCGCCTTCGTCGGCGTTGCAGACAACGTACTTCGGGAAATCCGGTGCCTGGCGCATGATCTCCCATTTCCGTCCCGTGGGAAAACCGGCCCCGCCGCGACCGCGCAGACCGCTCGCCTTGATTTCCTCGATGACCTGTTCCGGTTTCATCGAGGTCAACACCTTGCCGAGCGCGCTGTAACCATCGCGGGCGATGTACTCGTCGATGTTCTCGGGGTCGATCACGCCGCAATTGTCGCGGACAATCCGCATCTGGCGGTTGAAAAACGTGAAGTCCGCCTGCGTCATCACGGCATGCTGCGTCTTCGGGTCCTGCGGCAGCAACTTCTCGTACGGGCGCCCCTTGAGGAAATGTTCCTCAACCAGTTTCGGCACGTCGGCGACCACGACGTTCTTGTAGAACGTGCCATCGGGATGCACGAGCGCTACCGGGCCGAGGTCGCATCGGCCCATGCACCCGGTTTCGACCACTTCGATCTCGTTTTCGAGCCCGTGCTTTTTCAGCTCGGCGAGCAACGCATCACGCGTGGCGAAGCTGCCGCCGCTGGTGCACCCGGTGCCCGTGCAAACGAGGATGTGCGTGCGAATCATCTATTTCTTTTGCTCCGATTCCTTGATCTTGCCCACGGCGAGGCCATCGACGACCTTGCCCTTCTGCAGGTGCTCGGCGACGATCTTGCGGGCTCCCTCGGGGTTGACCTTGGCGTAAGTGACTTTCTCGCCGCTCTTTTCTTCGATGCGGATAACGGGCTCGGCGTCGACCAGGCCAATTTCGCCCGTGACGGCGACTTCCACGTTCTCGATGCCGCGTTTATCGAGCTCATCCAGCATGCTCGTCATGACTTCGCGCGCGCCGGCGGCGATGCCGCTGGTGCCCATGCTGAAGACCACGCGATACTTCTTGTTGCCTTCACGCAGCGCGACTTGACGTTGAGCCTTTTCCTTGAGTTTCTTGAGTTCGTCGAGGTTCATTGGATTTTCCTTCCTTCGAGCTGAAATGGAACGTCTCGTTGTTCGAACGGTAATGCAGTTGCACGCCCACGTCCGGATTGGCGCACAGGGCGATGATGGTCGAATTGAGATCGCCCAGCGGCGGCCGATCGATGTGGGACAAGCGCATCGATGCCGTGACGCTCGTGCCGCGACCGGGTGTGGACCGCACGTGAAACGTTCCGCCGCACATTTCGGAGGTTTGCCGCAGGAACGCGAGGCCGAGGCCGATGGGTTTCTTGCGGCCTTTTTTGCTGGTCAAATTCTGGCCGAGCACCTGATTCAAGGTGTTTTCGTCCATGCCCCGCCCGTCATCACGAATCCGAATGATCAGCCAGTCGCGAACCGTGTTTTCGATCACGATGATCTCGAGGTTCTTCGCACCGGCAGCCAGCGAATTCATGCCGATGTCGAGGATGTGCAGTGACAGTTCCTCAAGCATATTTTTTGAGGTCCTTCTGGCAGAATCTCGGGATCTTGTCCGGTGAAAGTTTGCCGTACACGTCGTCGCCGATGGTGATGGCGGGCGCGAGCGCGCAGGCGCCGATGCACCGCGCCGTCTGCAGGCTGAACAGGCCGTCCTTGGTTGTCTCACCCTGTTTGATGCCGAGCTGCTGGCCGAGCCGTTCCACAACCGTCGCCGCGCCGCGGACGTGACAGGTCGTGCCCGTGCACACCATGATCTGGTATTTCCCGCGGGGAACGACGGAGAAGAAGTTATAGAAGGTGGTGACGCCGTACACGTGCGCGAGGGGCAGTTTCATGGCCCCGGCGATGTAGCGCAGCACGTCGGGCGCGAGATAACCAAACGTATGCTGGGCGGCGTGCAACACCTGAATGAGCGCGGTGGGCTCGTAATTATAGTGCTGCATCGTCTGATCGAGCGAAGAAAACCGCTGGTCGCCGCTCGGATGATGAGGCAACAGGGGAGCGGTGGTGGCTCCCTCGGCGTACGACGTGGGTTGCGGGGTGATGGCCGCCGTGGCGCTGGGGATGATGGCTGGTTCACTCATGATCGTTTTCTCCATGAACTCCCGCTCTCCAAAGCTTGCCCGAAGCCTCGTACGTGGTGAGCTTCGTCGTCAGCAGCGCGATCCCTTCCTCCTCGGCTTCCGCGATGATCTCGGGCTCGGGTTTGCGTCCGCAGGTGAACAGCACCGCGGTAATATCCTTGGTCGCGGCGACGGACACGACATTGCGATGCGTCTGGATCGTGAGCCACAACATGCCGGGCTCGGCGTGCGCCAGAACGTCGCTCAACAAATCCGAGATGTAGCACCCGGTCAATGTCTCCGGCCAATGGTCGGTCAACGGCTCGGCCTCCAATGCGGCGATGAGCGGCTGAAACTTGTGCAGGGCTGGTGTCTTCATGGCGTCGCTCCTGGTTTGCGAATGCAGATCTCGGAACGCAATCGCGTGCCTTTTTGGCCGTCCGAAGTGATATCCAACGCGTCCGAGCATCGCTTGATATTGGGCAGACCCATGCCGGCGCCGAATCCGAGTTCGCGCGGCAATCGTCCCGCGGTGGACCAACCTTCCTGCATGGCCTGGTCCACGCTCTCGATCCCCGGGCCGACATCGATCGCTTCGATGATGACCTTGTCGGGATCGATGGTGGCGATGATCTCGCCGCCGAGAGAATGGATGATGATGTTGGTCTCAGCCTCGTAGGCGACGACGGCGGCGCGGCGGCGGATTTCCGGGGGCACGCCGCGTTCGCGCAGGACCTGGCGCATCCGCTGTGAGACCTTGCCGGCGCTGTCGTAATCGCCCGTGCGCACATGGGCGCGAACGACAACGCGGTCGGCCGCTTCATCGGCGACCCGGCTGGCGCGGAGGGTGGCTTCCTGGGCGATGGCTTCCTCGGCGCGGCGTTCGAGGTGCTGCATCAGGCACGTGGTGATATCGCCGCGGGTGATGATGCCCACGAGCCGGTCGCTGCTGTCAAGGACGGGGAACCGCCCGAACTCATGGCGGTCGAACTCGGCGACGGCACGGAGCAGGGAATAATGGTCGCGGAGCCCGATGACGTTGCGGGCCATGTGCGCTTCGGCCGGGTCGTTGATGTAGCCGCGGTCGAGCGCGTTAATGATGTCTTCGATGCTGATGATGCCCATGAGCGAGCCTTCCCGGGTGATGGGCACGCCGGAGATGCGGCGTGACTTCATCAATTCCTGGATTGTCCGCAATGAATCCGTTGGCGCGGCGGTGATGGGCGGTTTACTCATGGCGTCGCGCACACGGAGTTCGTAAACGAGAACCTGCGCGACGGAGATCTTACGCGCATCACCCGCGTCAGCATCCAAAAGGGAAGCGGGCGCCAGGTGCATGGCCAGCCTCCTAAGGCCCGTGCGGAGCCGCCGCGAGCGCGATGCGCGCGTCGGCCACTCGCGCACCCTTGCCCTGGGCGTGCACGATGAGAGGGTTGATATCCAGTTCGGTAATCTCGGGGAAATCGGTAACGAGCTGCGAAAGGCGCTCCAGGCATTCGGCGATCGCATCCGTATCGGCCGGTGGTTGACCGCGGAAGCTTTCGAAGACCTTGGCGGCGCGGATCGATTTGATCATGTTGCGCGCGCCCAATTCGCGAATCGGCACGAGGCGGAAGCTGACGTCTTTCAGGACCTCGACATAGGTGCCGCCCAGTCCAAACATCATGATATGGCCGAAGGCCGGGTCCTGACTGATGCCGAGGATGACCTCAACGCCCTTGCCGGCCATGGCTTGAATCTCCACGCCGAGGAGCCGCGCACTGGGTAGTTTTTGTTTCACCCCGTTTGTGATTTTTTTATAACCAGCACGGGCTTCCTCGGGCGTGGAAATGTTCAGAAGAACGCCGCCGACATCGACCTTGTGCACGACGTCGGGGGAGGCAATTTTCATTGCGACGGGCGCGCCGATCTTCTCGAGCAGGGCCGCGGCCTCATCTTCGTTCTTGGCGAGACCGTGTTGCAGCATCGGGAACCCATAGGCCTTCAAAACGGCGAGCGCCTCGGCCTCAGGCAGGAACGTCCGGCCTTCCTTGCGAATCCTGGCGAAAACCTCTTTGACGGCCGCCTTATCGACCTCGAACTGGCGTTCGCGGGTGCGCGGACGCGTGAGCCATTGTGTGTAGCGGCACATTGCGGCCAGCGAGCGGGACGCGTTTTCCGGAAACTCGTAATTCGGGACGCCGTGGTCCTGCAGGATGCGTACGCCAGCGGACACGTCGACGTGACCGAGAAACGAGGCGAGCACGGGTTTCTTGCTCGACGGAGCGATTTCGCCAATGGTGCGGGCGATGGCTTCGATGTCCGTCATGGATTGTGGCGTAAGCAGCACCACGAGCCCATCGACGTTCGGGTCGCCGAGAACGGCTTCCAGAGCGGCGGTATAGCGATCGCAGGTGGCGTCGCCGATTACGTCGATGGGGTTTGAAAAGTTCGCGGTCGGGGGCAGCTTCGCCTTAAGGGACTCGAGTGTCTCGGGTCGCAGTTTGGCGAGCTCGAGTCCATGACGGATGGCGGCATCGGTGGCCATGATGCCGGGACCACCCGCGTTGGTGACGATGGCGAAGCGGTTGCCTTTGGGCAACGGCTGGCGTGAGAACCCGACCGCGAAGTCGAAAAGTTCTTCCACTGTATCGACGCGCAGGATGCCAGCCTGCGCGAAAATTGCGTCGTACACGGCGTCGCTTCCCGCGAGAGCGCCGGTATGAGAACGGGCGGCGGCCGCGCCTTGCGTGGTCCGCCCGGATTTAATAGCCAAAATCGGTTTGCGGTGCGCGAGTTCACCCGTGATCTCGCGGGCCAGTTCGATAAACGCGCGGCCATCAACCAGGGTTTCCAGGTACATCAGAATGACGTCAGTACTGGTGTCATTGGCCAGGTATCGCAGCAGGTCCATTTCGGTCACATCGGCTTTGTTGCCGACGCTGATGAACTTCGAGAATCCAATGTTGCGGCCGCGAGCGTAATCCAGGATCCCGGCGCACAGGGCGCCACTCTGGGACAAGAATGCGATATTGCCATGTTTGGGCATGCACCGCGCGAAACTGGCATTGAGCAGGATGTTGGCGTCCGTGTTGATCACGCCGAGACAGTTCGGACCGACCAACGCGATTCCGTGTTTACGAGCCATCTCCACCGCGCGACGTTCCAAGGCCGCACCTTCAGGGCCGACTTCCTTGAACCCGGCGGTCACGATCACCGCGCCGCGCACACCTTTTTGTCCGCATTCCTCAAGAACGTCCGGCACCGCCGTGGCGGGAACCATGACCAGGGCGAGATCGACCTCGTCGGGGATCTGGCCAACGTTGGTGTATGCGTGAACGCCCGCGATCGAGGAGGCCTTTGGGTTTACGGGATACAAGGTGCCACAGTAGCCACTCAGCAGAATGTTGCGGAAAAGGTCGTGGCCAACCGTACCGATACGGTTCGATGCACCAATTACGGCGACAGACTTGGGACTAAAAATCGGTTGCAGGCGCTCACCGTCGGGAAGAGCGGATGCGGTCTTTTTCGATACTTCAGTTGTGCTCTGTAGGGTCGCAGTCATTGCCCGTGTGCAGGCTTAGCAGCGGCCCTGCCAGCTTACGGGTCAAGGCGAGGCAAGCGTGCAACATGTTGATTGTAAGATTCTTATGGTGTGAAAAGTTTCACAAGGCCAACGACGGTTACCGTTGACTAGAGGACAAAGTGTCAGCTTGAGGTCGGAATTCAGACACATTGTCATGGGGCTTGGTAGACAAACTGGTCACGCCGTTCAGGGCGTGTGCGCATCAAGTGCGTGCTTTGCGTGCATTTTGTATGTGCAATTGGCGCCGCTTTCCGATCATATATGATGTTACAAGCATCCGATCTGTTACGAGGCCAGTCTGTGCGAATGTGGTGTATCTATCGTGGAGTCAACACGTTGGGTGGCGGTGCGCACCTTGTCGCCAGTCGACATAGCTGTTTGGTTGTGGTTCGATCATGCTGAAACAGGAGATTACAACGCGGTGAATGCACCACTTATGTGGCAGGTGTTTTTGGTGGCGGTGGTCACTGATTTGGCGACTGGCCTCGGGGCGCTGCCGTTTGCGTTCAGCCGCTCGCTATCCCGGAAATGGGAGGGCGTTTCCTGCGCAATCGCCGGCGGCATGATGATTTCGGCGTCTGTATTCAGTCTCGCCGAACAAGGCTTGCGCCGTGGCAGGGTGTGGGAGATCGTGCTGGGGATGTTGGCGGGGGCACTGTTCTTCTGGCTGACATCCCGATTCATGGAGGGCAATCGCTGGCAGATCGCCGACTTGAGCCGCGAGGATTCCAAACAAGCGGTGCTGATCATCGCCGCCATGTTCGTACACAGCATTCCCGAGGGTCTTGCCATCGGAGTGGGCTACGCCACAGGTGATTTGCGTTTTGGACTTCTGCTGGCTGTTGCGATTGCCGTGCACAACATTCCCGAGGGCATCGCCGTCTCCGTTCCGTTGCGCACCAAAGGCGTGTCTATACTGCGGTGCGCTGGTTGGGCGATCTTTACAAGTGTGCCGCAGCCGTTGTTCGCCGTGCCGGCATTCCTGCTCGTGTCGGTGTTTCATCCGCTACTGCCGTTCGGTCTTGGCTTTGCCGGTGGCGCGATGATTTTCCTGGTCGCGGCCGAATTGATGCCCGAAAGCGCCGCCAACTGCTCCAAATCGGAGAATGCGTGGGCATTCATGCTCGGCTTCGTGCTGATGCTCCTGTTCACTTCAGGTCTCGGGCTGTAGAACTACACTTCGCTTTGGCGTCATCGGATCCATCTTGCCGGCCCGTTTGCAGGTGTGCGAGCGCTTCCTGTGCTTGGGTGAAATTGGGCTGGATCCGTAACGCCTGCTCGTACTCTTCGATTGCCTCCGTCACCCGCCCCACCTGCGCAAGAGCCTTCCCCAGATTGTAGTGTGCCTCGGCGAAATTGGGCTGGATCCGCACAGCCTTTTCGAAGTGGGCGATGGCCGCCTCGGTCTTAGCCGTACGCGCCAAAACAATCCCCAGGTTGTTGTGCGCCTCAGCGAAATCGGGATTGATCCGCACAGCCTGCTCGAACTCAGCGATGGCTTCCTCGATCTTCCCCGTGTGCCCAAGAGCGGTCCCGAGGTTGTTGTGCGCCTCGGCAAGATGGGGATTGATCCGCAGTGCCCGCTCATACTGCTCAATTGCCTCCGGTAGAGCGCCGCGCTGCATCAAGACGTTCCCCAAGCTCTCGTGTGCGTCGAGATAATCGGGCTTGATCCGCAACGCCTCCTCGTAGTGGGCGATTGCGTCTTGCACCCGGCCCTGCGTCACCAGGGCGTTTCCAAGACTGAGGTGCGCCTCGGCATAATCGGGTTCGATACGTAGGGCCTGTTCGTACTGTGCCATCGCCTCCGTCACGCGACCCGCCTGCGCCAGTTCGCCTCCCAGGTTGTAACGCGCCTCGGCGCAATACAGGCAGCTTGCCAACAGACTAAACGTCACCGAAAGGCCCACCAAGGGACACCAACCCCAGCGCGCCGCATGTCGCCACACCGGACGGCAACCTGGCCCTGATTCCGGGGTCGGCGCGAGTGCGCGCTCCAAACTCAACACGCCGATTGCCGCCAGCAACACCAGAGGGGAAAGAAATTCCACTTCATAGCGGGTACACACAACACAAAAAAGGCTTATAGTCAGCGTGATAATCCCGAACAGTAAGACCACCGCCGCCAAGAATCCGCGCAACACGGAACGCGCGCCCGCTGGGCGACCGCGCCACGCCAACGGCACAGCCAGCGCCAGCCATACCAGTGGGATGTTGGCTAGGACGCCAAAGGGATGCTCAACCCGCCCGTGGCCTGCGGGCAACGGTGGTACGCTGATATCTTGTACGAAAGGAAACCGATGGTTCCAGTGCGCTGGCTCAAGAAAATAGACCCGGAGATTGAACCATAGAAAACGCGGACTGAATAGTTGAGCTCCAATCTGCCGGTCCATGGCCAACTGGTAGTGCCAGCCAAACTCGAATGGGTTATCGAATCGCTGGGCGTTGTACGACATCAGTCCCAGCCCGATAAGTGTGATAGGAGCGATCGCTGTCAAAAGCAGAACCGAAATCGTCCGTCGCTCCGTCCATGCCTGGGCCACCGGCACCAGCAGAATCACCGCGCCGCACAGCAAGGAAGGTCGGGCTCCCACTGCCAGGCCGTAGGTCAGGCTCGCTGCTGCCAGCCACCCGCCCCTTCGTTCCGGCTCGTGCAATGCCTTCCAAATTGCCGCCAGGGCCAGCATCGTCAACGCGTATCCACAACTGATAGACACCTCGTAAACATAACACCGCGCCAGCAGCAACGGCATGAACGTTGCCAACCCGAGCGTGAGCATGCATGCCGCCACGACCGCAACACTGACTTCGGCAAAGTACCGGCGCCAGAGCGCGCCCAACAAGCCCGCGCCGGCCAGGAAACCAACCGCGCAAAAAATCACTCCGGCGCTTCTTTGGGATAGATAGTGGCCAGTCAGCGCCACATAGGGCCAGAACAACATGACGGCGGGCGTAATTCCAAAATAGAGATAGAGCTTCCCCTTGTAATAACTCAGGTCGTGTAGCCGGGCAGAGCCATGCCGATAGCGTTCATTAGTGATCGGATCATACGGGTCGGCGAGTTGTGCGAACCCGGATGGCACATCTTCATTCAAGCTGAGCCGGCCGTCGCGAAATCCCCCCACCAACAAATTGTAGGTCGCATCCGCCGTATTCGAAGTCCGCCGTTCGAATAGGCCCGGTTGGACCATACATGCGTACACCCCGATGACCAATGCGCACACGGTGGCCAGTGGGACCCAAGCGTTCTTCATTGTGCCACACTGGCCGGTCCTTGGTAACATTGTCGCAACAACATCGTCTGCCCGATGGGCATCTTATGCGCTCCTCCGGCCGAACACACGAACTTTGTAGACTGAAGAACCCCGGGAACCCATTTGCCCCTGACTCGCTGGAGGCGCGTTTGTGCTGGTTGCAGTTGACCCGCAGCATCGTTTCACCGGGAGCAGTGTTGCGCTCTCCTCGATTCGTCAGAATACCTCAACGGCATGCCGGCCCCGCACCTAAAACAGTGTCTCTCCCAATGTTGCTGCGACATCACGCACGAGGATCTCCCAACTCAAGCCTGCCCGATGCGGGCGGTCACGCGTTGACAATCTGTCAGCACCCCCGTAAGCTCACGAAGTATGTTGCCTTCCGAACAGGAGCAACGGCTGACGTTTCTCGGGTTGACGGCGCGCGATGTGGAAGCACTGGTGGCACTGCGTCCGCTTTTCGAGAATCAGGTCACCGACATTGAAGACGCCTTTTACGAGGAGCTTCTTGCTTTCCCCGAGACGGCGCAGCTTCTCAGCGACCACACCACGGTGGAACGCCTCAAGAAGCTCCAGCGCGATTATTTGCTGCGCATCACCGAGGGAAAGTTCGACGAGGCGTATGTTGATGATCGCGTGCGCATCGGCAGGACCCACGAGCGTGTCGGGTTGAGCCCCCGCTGGTATTTGCTGGCCTACAGCATTTATCTCAAACTTTTCATCCCGCGCATTCACCAATTCTACGAAGGCCGTCTCGACCGCGCCCAGGAAGCAATCATTGCGCTGGAAAAGGCTTTCATGTTCGACGCGTCCCTGGCGATGGACGCCTACATCGCCAGCGACCGCTACCGCAATTTGCAGTTGCTCGAAAGCATCGTCAACGATTCTGCCGACGTGATCTTTTCTCTGGATGCCGACATGCGGATCCGCTCTTGGAACCGTGCTGCCGAGGAAGTGTTCGGCTGGCGCGCCGAGGAGATCATTGGTAAATCGTTCTCAGTATTGGTCCCTCCCGAGGTGCTGAAGACCCGTGAGCTGGAAGAAATTGAACGTGAGATCACGCGGGATGGCCATTGCTATCTCGAAACCGTTCGCTTGGCCAAGGATGGCAGGCGCGTGCCGGTGGAAACCAGCGTGTCCCTGCTCCGCGATCCACAGGGAAAGCCGATCGGGCGCTCGGCCATCCTGCGGGACACGACGGAGCGCAAGCGGCTGGAGGAAGAAAAACTGCGCGCCGAGCGGTTGGCGGTCATTGGCGCGATGTCGGCACGGTTGGCGCATGAGATTCGCAATCCGCTGAGTTCGATCACGCTGAACATCGATCTGGTGGGCGACGAAATCGAAGGTCTGGCGGCGGACAAGCTCGGCGCGGCGACGGAGGCGCGATCATTGTTGCGGTCGATTGACTCGGAGGTTCATCGGATCCAGCGGGTCACAGAGGACTATTTGCAGTTCGCCCGGATGCCAAAGCCGCGGCGCCAGCGGATTTCTCTGAATGAAGCAATCCGCCAGGGACTATCATTCATGGACACGCTGTTTGTCGCTGCCCACGTTCATATCGAAACCAGATTCGACGAAGCATTGCCGCCGATCAACGGCGACGAAGGCCAGTTGTGGCAGGCCGTCCTCAATCTCGTGCGCAATGCGCTGGAAGCCATGCCCGAGGGCGGCACGCTCACCGTGGCCACACGTCGGGCTGGGCCGGACGTGGCGCTTACCGTCAGCGACACGGGCAAGGGTATGACCGAGGAAGAGCGCCAACAGATTTTCAAGCCGTTCTTCAGCACCAAACCCAGCGGCACGGGATTGGGTCTGCCGCTGGTGCAACAGGTCGTCGCCGAGCACGGCGGGACGATCCGTTGCGAGAGCCGGCTGGGCAAAGGTACCACGTTTGTCATTGAACTTCCGTGCGCCGAGGAAACCCGACATGCCACAACGAGCTGAGATATTACTGGTCGACGACGAAGAAGCGCTGTGCACCGCGGCGGAAAAAATTCTCGCCAAGGAAGGCTATCGTGTGACCTCGGTGAACACGGCAACCGACGGGCTGGCCAGCTTCGAGCGCAACGGCGCGGACCTGTTGATCACCGACCTGATGTTGCCTGATCTGGAGGGCATTCACGTGCTCAAGCGCGCCAAGGAAATGCGCCCGACCGTCGAGGTCATCGTCATTACCGGGCACGGCACCGTCGAAAAGGCCGTCGAAGCGATGCGGCTCGGTGCGTATGATTTCATTGAGAAACCGCTCGATCGCGCCGCGCTGGTGAAAGCGGTGAGCAAGGCCATCGAGAAGCAGCGCCTGGCCGAGGAAAATCGTCGGTTGCGCGAGGAGCTGCAACAGCAACGAGGCGAAGACGCGCTGATCGGCAACAGCGAGGCGATGATTGCCGTCAAAAAGCTCCTGCGCCAGATTGCGCCGACTGACGTGAGCGTGCTGGTGCAGGGCGAGAGCGGGACGGGCAAGGAAGTGGCGGCGGATGTGATCCACAATCTCAGCCTGCGCCGGGATAAGGCAATCGTGAAGATCAGTTGCGCGGCGATACCGGAAACGCTGCTCGAAAGCGAACTCTTCGGGTACGAGCGCGGGGCGTTCACGGGTGCGGCCGGGTCCAAGCCGGGAAAATTCGAGCTGGCCGACGGCGGGACATTGTTCCTTGACGAGATTGCCGAGATGAGTCCGCAATTGCAGGCCAAGCTGCTGCGCGTATTGCAGGACGGACGGTTTCAACGGCTCGGCAGCACGAAGGATATCCAGGTGGACGTACGCGTCATCAGCGCCACGCATGTGGATATCCACCAGGCGATTGGCGAGAAGAGATTTCGCGAAGACCTGTACTACCGTCTCAATGTGGTCAATGTGACCTTACCGCCGCTCCGGCAACGAACCGAAGACATCCCGTTGCTGGCCGAGCACTTTTTGAAGAAGTACACCGTGCGAATGCGGAAAGACATCCGCTCGTTTGCGCCGGCGGCCATGGAGCAGCTCATCAGCCACTCCTGGGCGGGCAATGTGCGCGAGTTGGAGAACGCGATGCAGCGGGCGATCGCCGTGACTCCGGGCGACACCATCCAATCCTTCCAACTGGTGCTGATGCCGTCGGCGACTTCGGACGGACAGGCGGTCGGGCCGTCGGTGACGATTCCGATCGGATTGCCGATGGCGGAAGCCGAGGAACGCATCATTCACGCGGCGCTCACGCATTGTGGTGGCGACAAAGAGAAAGCGGCCAAGATCCTAGGTATTTCCTCGCGTACATTGTATCGACGGTTCGCCAAACCCGAGGCCTGAAAGGCTACTTGCCAAGTTGTCAGAGGCATGAGGCTGCCCTGACAAGCTGGCAAGTGAAAATGCTGTTCAATTGCCGCGCTGTGTCGTGTAACTATTTTTGCTGCAGTATGTTACGGCACGGTTGGTGTTCGTGGCATCGCCAGTGCTTACCCGTATATCCGTGAGCGAGAGCAAGAGCCGCACGACCATTCTACTCGTTGATGACGATGTTGAGGTCTTGAAGGCGCTGACGAAAGTGTTGGAAAAAGGCGGATATCATGTGATGCCTTACTCCGACGCCCAAAGCGCCATGGAGTCTATTAATCGCACGAAAGAGAGATTCGACCTGGTCGTCACCGATGTCTCGATGCCGAAAATCAGCGGCACGACGTTCCTCAGTTCCATCAAAGCCGCGTTTCCCAAAGTGCCGGTGATCGTGATCACCGCGTTTGGCGATTGGGGCCAGTACATGAACATGATCCGCGACGGCGCGTACGAATACCTGAGCAAACCGCTCGACAAGAGTCAGTTGCTCAGCACTGTCCAACGTGCCCTCTCCAACGGCAGCGCCAGCGCCGCCATGCCGTAGTTGGCGTCGAGGCGCAGTCGACTTCCACATAGTTACCCCGTCTGGTCTGCCGACAGCACATGCGCGGGTTTCCCGGGCGCTCCCTCGGAGAAGAAATGCCGGATGCGGGCTTTCTTGTATCCGAGAGCGGGATATACTGTGGAATGTTGAGTTTTGAGTCGGCAGTTGAAGGAGGAGACGGATGAGTTTTGATGTGTTGGCCAACAGGATGGGGGTTACGTCGGCGGCGGTGCAGGAGTTGATTGCCGGGAAAGTGCCGATGGCGGTGTCGAGCCGGCTCAAAGTGCCGGCGGCCTCATTACAGAAGTTTGTCGACGGCGGCACGTCGGTAGGCCTTGCGCGGTTGATCGGTTGCACGCCAGCCAATCTTCAGGAGATCCGCAAGGCGATTGGCAAGAGCGGAGCCGTCGGGTTCCTCATGGGGCTTTGCAGCCGGCGCGCCGAAGGCCACCCGAGCGCCTGAACATTGCTCCGCGCCGAACCGTTGACTACCATATCTATCGGCAGGGTGCGGTACTGTCGACAGCTATGAATGCGCGGTTTCCCACCCCTGTTCGTCCGCGCTGAAATATCGGACACGGACCTTCTTGTATTCCTTCGTGCTGTAGAGTGAAGCGTAGTCGGTCAGCCCGGTTTTCTCGGACATGGCCTGCAAGGCCCGCTCGCAGTCTTCGCGTGATTTGCCGTGGACCATGGTGAACATGTTGAACGGCCAATCCGGATATGACGGGCGGCGATAACAATGGCTCACGGCGCGGAAGCCGGCCAGGGTTTCCCCGACGCGGTCGATCTCGGTCTCGCCGCCGGGCACGGACCAGACGCCCATCGCGTTGGCGCGGAAACCGGCATTGCGATGGTGCAGCACCGCGGCGAATCGCCGAAGTTTTCCATCGACCGTAAACCGGCGCGTCGTCTCTGCCAATTCGGACAGCGGGACGCCGAGTTCCTTTGCGTACTCGGCGAACGGGTCGGGAGTCACCGGCAGATCGCGCTGCATCACGCGGACGAATTCGATCTCCGCCGACGTGAGGGCACTGTCGCTGGTGCGGCTTTTCTCGTTGTAAACAACCGCATCGAGGTCGTCGGGACGAGATTCCCCGGTGACATCAAACTTCACGCCGATTTTGAAGAGTTTCAGCGTCGGCAGAAGGCGCGTGGATTCAGCGCCAGATTGATCATGCAGCAGGCCGACGGTTTTGTCCAAACCCAGCTTGCTCAAGGGTGAGACGGCGATCGTGTACCAGAGATTGAAGGTGTGGCTGCGCAGATAATTGTGACTGACGCCGGGATGGCGGCCGATGACCGCGGCGGCTTCGTCCACACGGGAAGGGGTGACGCACGCGGCGACAAGGCTCGACTTGTAGCCCAGGCTTCGCGTGTCGAAAATCGCGCTGATCTGGCGGATTACCTTGGCAACCTTGAGCTTCTGGATGCGATCGAGGACTTCCTGTTCGGTGACGCCGACCTGTTTCGCGAGCGCGGCGAAAGGATGTTCCGCGACTGGGATCGCGACCTGCAACAGTTCAAGAAGCTTGAGATCGACGGGATCAGAGATTGTGCTCATCGGTCGTTTGAAGATCTGCGATTGGAGAATGTTTATCACGCGCAACCGGATCTGTCGAGCCGCGGGCGGTTGACGGCTTGTCAGCGCTACGGGCTGGGTTTGTGTCAGTTTGTCCGAGGTAGGTCCGCTAGCCGATTGGCGGAGTCGCGCAATAAACGATTGTCGCCGAAAGACTTGAAGAACAAGCTTGATGCGATGGCACCAACACTGCTATCCGTCGGCGCAACCAGAGGACTGCCCAATTATCGTGGACGATTCCGAGCAACCAGCGCCAATACCAGCGAAAGTGCCATCGCTGATCGAGAACTGGATTAGCCTGTTCGGGATCATCCTCGCCGCCGCCAGCTTCTTCGCAGTTGTCTGCCTGATTGCGATGGACTTCTACTCGGGATTCAGCAATCCCTACATGGGCATCCTGACGTACATCGTCGCCCCGTCATTCCTCTCCGCCGGACTGCTGTTGATTCTTGCCGGAGTGTTGCTCGAACGCCGCCGACGCCGAAGACTGAGGCCCGGTGAAATCCCGCGTCATCCGCGTATCGATTTCAATATCCCGCGCCAGCGCAACGCGTTTCTGATCGTCGTGATCGTTACATTCGTGTTTCTGATCTTCACCGCACTGGGCAGCTACCGCACGTACGAGTTCACCGAGTCCGTCCAGTTCTGCGGCCAGACCTGCCACGCCGTCATGAAACCCGAGTACACGGCCTACCAACACTCGGCCCACGCCCGCGTGACCTGCGTGGAGTGCCATATCGGCGCCGGGGCGACGTGGTTCGTGAAGTCGAAACTCTCGGGCAGCTATCAGGTCTACGCGTCGATCTTCGACAAGTATCCGCGCCCCATTCCGACTCCTGTCAGGAACCTGCGTCCCGCACAGGAGACCTGCGAACAGTGCCACTGGCCTCAGAAATTCTATGGCGCCGTCGAGAGAGTGCGCACGCATTTCATGTCCGACGAGAAAAACACGCCGTGGACCATTCAAATGCTGCTGAAAGTCGGCGGCGGCGACCCGACGCATGGCCCCGTTGGCGGCATCCACTGGCACATGAACGTCGCCAACAAGGTCGAGTACATCGCAACGGACGACGAGCGGCAGGTGATCCCGTGGGTTCGCATCACGGATCGCGAAGGCCACGTGACCGTGTACCAGTCGCAGGAGGGGAAGCTCACAGCCGATCAGCTCGCCAAGGCCGCGCCGCGGCGGATGGATTGCATCGATTGCCACAACCGTCCCACGCATGTTTTCCGTTCGCCCGATGAAGCGGTGGACACCTCAATGTCGCTCGGACGCATCGACCCGTCGTTGCCGTCGATCAAGAAGAACGCCATGGCTGCGCTCGCAGCTGATTACGCAAGCACCGCGGAAGCGCAGACGAAAATTGCCGCGACGTTGCGGGCCAGCTACACAAACACGACCGACCAGGGCAAAGTCGATTCGGCCATTGCCGAGGTCCAACGGATTTACGGAGAGAATTTCTTTCCGGAGATGAAGGCGAACTGGAAGGTGCATCCGGACAACATCGGCCATCTCAAATCGGCGGGATGCTTCCGGTGCCACGACGATCAACACGTCAGCGCCGACGGGAAAAAGATCTCGGCAAACTGCAACAGTTGCCATACGATCATCGCGGAAGGCACGGGCACCGAACTAAAAACCGTGAGCGCCCAAGGTCTTGAATTTCAGCATCCCGCGCCCGACGTCGGCGATTCCTGGAAAGGCATGAAATGCAGCGACTGCCACAACGGCGGACCGATGTAATCGCCATCGCTTGCTGCCTGTTGCTCACCAGCGCTGTGTCCCGCGCGGCGGACATCTCATGCCTCAATTGCCACACCAATGAGTTGCACCAATACTCCGCCAGCGTCCACGCGCAGGCGGGGTTGAGTTGTGTGGATTGTCATGGTGGTGATCCCAAAATCACCGACGAGACCGCCCACGCCACCGGTAATTTCCGCAGCCCGGATACCAAGCAGGGGATCGCCGAGATGTGCGCCTCCTGCCACAGCGACGTGCGGCGCATGAACCCGTACGGCCTGCCCACGGACCAATTGGCGCAGTACAAGACCAGCAAGCACGGGGAGCAGTTGTTCGAGCACAACGACCAGAACGTGGCCGTCTGCATCGATTGCCATGGTGTTCATGACATCCTTTCTCCCAAGACGCCCGGCAGCCACGTGTATCCCACCAACATCCCCGAAACATGCGGCCACTGCCACAGCAACGCGAAGTTGATGGATCAATACAAACTCCCGAGCGACGTTGTGGCGAAGTACAAGACGAGTTATCACGCGACAATGCTGTTCGAGAAAAGCGATTTGAGCGCGCCCACATGCGTGACCTGCCACGGCAGCCACGGCGCCAGTCCGCCGGGAACGGCGCAGGTCGGCGAAGTGTGCGGGAAATGCCATGGCCGCCAGCGCGAGTTGTTTGCCAAAAGCCCGCACGCCGAGGCCGCCGCGGCGGGTCTGTTTGGAGGATGCATCAGTTGCCACGGCAATCACGCCATCCAGAAGGCGTCGGTCGATCTGTACGCGAAAGCCTGCATTCAGTGCCACGCCAACGATCCGAAGGAACTTGGCGTTCGTGACGCCGTCGCCACACTCATACGCCACAGCCAGACCGATTACGATCATGCCGAAGCCCGCGTGCACGAAGCAACCGTGCGCGGCTTGGCAACCGACGACGAGCAACTGCTGTTGCAGGAGGCGAAGACGCAAATCAGTCAGTTGCAAGTATTGCAGCACACCCTGGCAATCGATCAACTGAAACCGGTGGCCGCGCATTCCGAGGAAATCGTCAAGCTGACGGAATCGGATGTTGCGGGTCTCGAACGGGTGGAGCGATGGAAGCGGCTGGCTTTGACGCCGATCTGGGTTTTCCTGGTCGTCATGGGCGTGTTGTTCTGGCTCAAGCGGCGTCAAATCGAGAAATGGGACGGGCGATGAACGACAAAGTGAGGGTATCGCGCCGCACGTTTTTGGACTGGCTGCTTACGGGCGGGCTCGTCGCATGGGGAATCGCGTTTGTGGCTCCCGTGCTGAGTTACGTGTGGCCGGCCCAACGACGCGGTCCGAGCACGCAAACCGTGTCCGCAGGCAAGGCGGAAGATTTCAAGGATTGGGACCACAAGATGGTGGCGATCAGCGGCCAGCCGGTCATTGTCTTTCGCACGCCGCAAGGATTCCAGGCCATGTCCGCCATCTGCACGCATCTGGGGTGCGTCGTCCAATGGAACGCGCAACAGCACCAAATCGATTGCCCGTGCCATGGCGGCGTGTTCGACACGAGCGGACGAGTGGTTTCCGGTCCGCCACCGCGTCCGCTGACCGAATTCGGCGTGGCCGTGGTGAACGGTGAAGTGCTGGTGAAATCGGCATGAACCTGTACCGTGACAAACTTCGTCCCTGGCTGGCCGCGCGCTACGACGTGGACGGCATCGAGCATTTTGCGGACAAGCAGGCGCACAAGCCGTTACCGGGACACGTCGGCTTCTGGCACACGTTCGGCAGCCTGTCGTTGTATCTGTTCCTCAACCAGGTGGTCACCGGCATTTTGCTGATGGTTTATTACCGCCCGACCACGAACACGGCATTCGAGAGCGTGCGCTATATCATGACCAAGGCGCATTTCGGTTGGCTGATCCGCGGACTGCATGCCTGGGGCGCGACGTTGATGATCCTCTGTGTGGTGATCCACATGATGCGGACATTTTTCATGGGGGCGTACAAGAAACCGCGCGAGCTGACGTGGGTGCTTGGCGTGATGCTTGTCGGATGCGCCGTGACGTTCGGTTTTACGGGCTACCTGCTGCCATGGAACCAGCTTTCGTACTGGGCCACCACCGTGGGCACGGAGATCACCGGGGCGATTCCGGTGGCCGGGCAGTACTTGCGGACATTGTTGCGCGGCGGCGAAGGCGTGACCGGTGAAACGCTGGCGCGCTTTTACGTATTGCACGTCGTCGTGCTGCCGTGGGTGTTGACAATGGTGCTGGTGACGCATCTGGTCCTGATGCGGGCGCAGGGATTGGCCACATTGGAGCGTGTGGACGAGGAGAAGCCCATCGACAAATCAAACGGCATTCCGTTCTTCCCCAATCACGTCCTCAAGGAAGGCGTGGTCTTCTGTGCGTTGATCGGCATTCTCGTAACGCTCGTGGTGCTATGGCCAGTCGAACTCGGCGAGAAAGCCAACCCATTTTCGACGCCCGAAGGCATCAAGCCGGAATGGTATTTCCTCCCGACGTATCAGTTGTTGAAGTACTTCCCCAAAACGCTCGGGCTGTTTGTCTCATTGATCCCTCAGGTGCTGCTGCTGCTCTGGCCATTCCTCGACCGCGGTCCGGAGCGCAACCCGAAGAGGCGACCGATCGCGGTGACGATTGGCGTGATCGCTGCGGTGCTGGCGCTGGCGTTTGGATTCGTCGGCCATCTATCCGAGAGCACGGTCACGTTTCGGGGAAGTCGGTACCATTTCGATGTCTACGGCGTGCCGCACCGATTGCCGCCGGCAGAAGCTGCGCAAAACCGCGCACCTTAGGGCGCGAAATCGCGCGCTCACCGATGAGGTGCGGATCCGTCGGCAACTCAGTCGGCAGCCGATTATTCTTGGTTGAAGAGATTTACAATTAGGGTCATAGTGGGTGGCACGCCGGCTGTTAACATTATCAGTGCAACAATTGATGGGGGGATACCGATGATGAGACAACAGTTCGTTTTGGCGGCGGGACTTGTTCTCGCCGTGACGTTCGTGAGCACACGTGGTTGCTTTGCTGAGGACCGCGACGCGGCCAACTACGTTGGCCCCAAGATGTGCAGCATCTGCCACAAGTCGGAGGAGAGCGGCAACGCATTCGGCAAATGGCAGGCCAGTCCCCATGCCAAAGCCTTCGAATTGCTGGGCACGCCCGAGGCCAAGGCTGTCGGCGCCAAGGTCGGGGTGGACAATCCGCAGACGAGCGGTAAGTGCCTGAAGTGCCACTCGACCGCCTACAATTTCACCGAATCCGTCGCGACCGAGAAGATCAAACCCGAGGATGGCGTGACCTGCGAATCCTGTCACGGCCCGGGGAAGAAATACATGGCGAAGACCACAATGCAAGACCACGCGAAAGCCGTCGAGGCCGGACTGGTGTACCCCGCTTCGAAGAGTTGCGAGATGTGCCACAACGATCAGAACCCGGCGTGGAAGCCTGACCGCTATACGACCAAGGACGGTAAGAAGGTCGGCTTTGATTACGAGCAGGCGTTCGCCAAGATCGCTCACCCGGATCCCAAAGTGAAACACTAGGTCGATTGCAGGTTCAATCGCCAACGCCGCGCGAGACTGACAGTTTCGCGCGGCGTTTTTGTTTTCCGTGACTGATGACAAGCTGTCAGGAAACACTTTTCAACCGCCAATCTGTCGCTGCTGTCCGCGATGAGGGATCTCTCTTTCTGAGTGATTTCGCTCACTGTAATGTGTTGTAAATAAACAACTTGCGAACGCCATGCGACATTCCCGTGGCGCACTGGCAAGGCCGCTGCTAAGCCACGCGAACGAAGAGAATGGCCATGGGCAACGGCACACAGACGCATAGTACACGGAACAAGAGCTTCACGGCATCGCTTATCGATCGATTGGCATCTGTCAAGTTCGCGGTCACAGTGGTTGTTGTCATTGCTCTCGCCTGTATCGCCGGCACGTTGATTCCACAGGGCGCCGACGTTGCGAAGTATCTCGCTCGACACCCGGAAGCCAGCAACCGTTTCGAGTTGTTTGGCAGATTGAGCCTGACCCACGAATTCAAATCCTACTGGTTTCTGGGATTGCTCGGCACGCTTGCCGCGAGTGTGGCGGTCTGTAGCACGCGGCGATTCAGTACCGTGGTGCGCACCAATGGCTACGTCCGCTACCGCGCGTTCGGCTCGATGCTCACCCATATCAGCATTCTCCTGATCCTGGGCGGAGCGGTGATCCGTGGCTTCTGGGGTGAGAAAGGCTATCTCGAACTTCACGAGGGCGAGACGAACGCGCAGCTTGTAACCGAGAACACGGTGAAATCGCTCCCCTTCGCGATCCATCTGGCGAAATTCGAGATCGAGACGTACGACCAGGCTGGTCGAGAAGCGCAGGCTGCCGCTCGCGACGGCGACAGCCACCTGGTGATTTCGTGGCCCGAGAAACACCTGGAATCGGTATTGCCTGTCACGCTCGGGGTCGAGCAGGCTTTCAGCGAATTCAAAATCACCGTCCTGAAGTACATTCCGGATTTTGTTGTGGACATGCAGACGCACGATGTCACGAGTCGCTCCAGTGAACCACGCAATCCCGCGATCCTCGTCGCGGTGAACGGTCCGACCTACCACAATCATCGCTGGCTGTTCGCCAGGTTTCCTGATTTCGATATGCACACGGCGGACAGTCAGTCGACCGGTCCGAGTCCGCTGCGGATGGTGTACCAGAATCGCGGGGCAACGGCGTCGCAGACGATGCCTGCGGGTCCGATCAAATCCTTCAAGAGCACGGTTGATCTTGTCGAGGGTGACACGGTTGTGGGACATCACGTGGTCGAGGTCAATAGCCCGTTTTCTTACAAGGGGTACA
>DATJWQ010000046.1:0-133448 GCA_035501175.1 Verrucomicrobiia bacterium
CCGTACGCCCAGGGCCCGGTGTAAGCCGGCGACCCATTTTGGTAGCTTGGGAGTGCGTCAAGCACCTGGAAATAAAGGACGACCGATGAGCGAAACACCACTCGACGATCACTCGCAACACGTCGACCTGGCGCGCGACGCTGGCGATCGGGACGGCAGCGGCATTACCCAACTGATCAAACGGTTGGAAGCCGAAGCCGCTCACAACCCGTCCCTGGCCCGAACACTGGAGAATCTGTCACGTGTCAAGAGTTGAGCCCTGCGACCTCGGTTGTGTGCATTGCTCCTCTCCCATTACAAACCCGTTGCCAGTCGAACCGCGGCTCAGAGTGCGTCGCCACTCACGCCGCATATGAGCGTAGGCAATGCCACAAATCGCTAAAGTTGTGCGGGATGCCGCCGATTCCTATAAGATTGTCTCCCGGACGCGTGGCCATTCGGCTGGTCTTGTGCTTTAATGGGGTCGAGTGATGGATTCAACCACAGCCTCGGCTTCGCAAGGTCGTCCACCGATCGCCGGCAACCAAACCGCCATGAAGAGTCTCACGCTCCGTGTTAGCGGCGGCTCCGTGTGCCGCGCCGCCCGCAACCTGGTCGTGCTCGCCATTCTCGCTCTGTTTGCCTGCTTTGCCCGAACGGTTCACGCCGTTACCAACCGCGTCGACGAAAGTTCCCGGCTGATCCCGACGGCCGCGGAGATCGCCCAACTCCTCGGAACGCCTGACCACAATGCGGCCGGCTCGCCTTCTCCCCGCCCAACGGATGAATTCGGGACCGGCTCCGCCCGGTCCGCGGCGGTCGCCGGCATCGACACGAACCTGGCATTGCCGGCCGTTACCGCAATTTACTCCGTGACCAACCACTACACCGCGCAGTACGTCCGAAACCCGGCCTGCTGGGCGGCCGGGCTCGACCTGACCTGCGTCGCGGTCTTCAACTCCGACGCGTTCGCGACGCACACGAATCCTTGCTGCCCCTACTTCATACCGACGCGCAAGGCCGGCACATTGATCAGCCCTCGCCACATTGTATTCACCGACCACTATGCCATTGCGAACGGCGCAACCATCCGTTTCGTGGCGAAGGACAACACCGTCATTTCGCGGGTGCTTGTGGACTCGATGGACGTCTCGAATCGGCTTACAGTGGTCGATGTCTTGGGGCGCACGAATATCATCTCCCGTGGAACCGATCTGCGGATCGGACTGCTGGATTCCGACGTGCCGACGAATCAGGTCGCGTTTGCCAGGGTGCTGCCCTCGAACTACACGAACTACTTCCCGCATTCGCTCAACGCCATTGGCTCCAACGCGATTCCGGCCCTGTGCCTGGATCAGGAGGAACATGCCGAGGTCGCCGATATCCAGGCCGTATCCACGGGACCCATGGACATTGGCACAATCGTATTCCGACATCCCACCAATCCGATGGAACAACAGTTCTATGGCAATGGTCGTGTCTCCGGGGACAGCGGTCAACCGGCGTTTCTCGTGATCAACGGTCAGTTGGTCATCGTGACGGTCTGGACCTCGGGTGGTCCCGGTGCCGGAAACTTCATTCACGATTGCGACGCCATCAATTCGGTGTTGAGCCAACTCGGCGGAGGATACCGGCTGACCCCAATCGACCTCGGCGGATTTAAAACTTATTGAATTGAGTGCAAGATCTGGAACTTGACTTCAGTTGGGTGACAAGCCATCGCTACGGCGCCAATCGAGCGCGGTAATAGCGCGTTGTTCCACTCATCGCCGCGCCCACATCAAGATAATTGGTGACGGTGCCCAGTGTTGGATTGTTCGTCACCACGAAAACATCGGTGAAGCCGTTCGCATTGTAACTGCCGTCTGCCGCACCGGTCGCAACTTGGAGCGTATTGGAAGCTCCCGGCCCCATCATCCACGTAATCAGCATATCGTTGCTCTGGCGCGCGACGGACACGATCCGAAACAGGTTCGGGTCCAGAACGACATTGCTGACAATCAGCGTGCCGCCGGAATGAACGAATTGCGCGCAGGGATTCGTGATCACCAATACGTCGGCCTGCAACGTTCCACCGTTCAAGACGAGAGCGCCGCCGCTGATCTCGAACACCCCGGTGCCGCCGTTCGTTACGGTAATGCTGCCGTTGTCGAGTTGGATGACATTATTACAGTCAGGTGCCCCATACCCAAGGCGGAGACCCGTCGCCGCCACCGCTCCACCGTCCACCACAAGCGAGTTGCTCGATCCATAAGTGGCGAAGTCGATTGTCTCGCCCTGCCAGACACCGCCGTCAACGACGAGTACGGTGTTGCTCCGACCCGAACCCGCCACGGACGCGAGGGCACCTCCGTACGGATTGGCCGTCGTCATCCGGCCTCCATTGGTGATGATCAGACTGTTATGGAATGCGCCGAGCGCCAGTTGTAAGTTGTAAGCTGTCCAGAAGGAGCCCGGCCCGGTGATCAGCACCACATTGTTGGAACTTTGATCCCCGCCGACGTACGCGCTGCCGGTCATCATCTGGCCGCCATTGCTGACGACGAGGCTGTTATCGCATCTCCAATTGCCAAGCAGAAACGCACCGTCCCCAGTGCTCAATTTCCCACCTCCGCTCACGACAACCTGGTCGCCGCCCATCGTGACGGGAAGGCCCGGTCCCGTCACCGCCGTGCCGACATACAGATCCGCATTGTTACTCCAGACTGAGCCGGGGCCGGTGACCACCAATGAATTGTTACTGCTGCTGATTTCGTAACCGACGTAGGAGGTGTCGGAGTTTAGATTCCAAAACTGACCGCCGTTGCTGACTATCAAACTGTTGCCGGCCCCCCAGTAGCCAAGATTCTGCGAGCCGCTGACCTCCCAAACTGAGCCAGTGTCGGAGATGAGGATTGTGTTATTGCTGCTGCTGACGAGGACCCCCGCAGAGTAGCCGGCGTCCCAACTGACAACCTTGCCTTGGTTGCTGATCACGAGGCTGTTCCCCGCGCCGGACAGACCCACGGTCATGCCGCCAGTGTCCCATTTGGAATTCACGCCCGTGATCACCGCGCTGTTATTGCTGCTGCTGGCCTCATAGCCCAAACAACCGGCTGTCTGAGACTGTACGTCCAACATGCCACCGCTTCGAACCCACAATGTATCGGCGAACGTGTTCGAACCAACAATGTAACTGGTGGACCAATTACTGCTCACACCGCTGATGATGTTGGTTTGGAAGTTGGCGGTGTACTGCGCATGGGAAGAGCGAGAGACGGTGGTGATGCAGAGCAGCAACGTCGCTGTTAGGAGACCATGCCGCGTTCGGTGCATAACACTCCTCTGGTCGTCGATAACCCGACCCGCTGCGGGGGGAAACAATGCCTCGCGCTTCGGCCCGACGATAAACCTCTGCCAGGGTGGAGGCAAGCAAAATGGCGGCATGCCCCGGCAGGCAGCATGAAAGTCGTAACGTCTTTCAGACCATGGACAACCGTCCCCGATTTGATTTTCAGAAAAAATCCTTTTACATTGTCCCGGAAACTGGTCTAAGGTACGGTCACGCTTGGAGAATTGCGTGGCCCCGAGCACCTCGGGGCGTGCCTCTCATCCCCGAGGCAGGAGGATGTTGTTCCATGAATAAAGCAGATTTATTGGCGAAAACAAAAACCGAACTGCTCAGGATCGCTCAACGACTTGGCTTGCGCGGCGTGTCCACCCTCAAGAAGGAACATCTCGCCGACCGCATTCATGACGCCCAACAGCGCCCCAAAGGCGCCCCTCGAGAGCCATCCAGTTCCTTCGCCCAACGCGTCGCCGACGCCGTGAAACGCCGCGCCGTCCGCCGCCGCGCCGATGCGGATGAACCGCGTCCGTCCGCTGCCAAAGCCAACTCCAACGGGAAACCGCGCTTGCCCCGTCCACCGAAGGCTCCCGCTGCACCGGCGACGGTTGTTGCTCGGGACAATGGCGCGCTGCCGTCCGCCACCGAAATTTCCGCGCACAAGTTCGAGGTCTCACCCGCGCCGCAGCCGCCGCGCCAGGCGTTTTACGAGGAACATCTCGGCGAATTGCCCGACTCCTATGGGACGGGCCGGCTCTTCCTTACCGCGCGCGATCCGCACTGGCTGTACGCGTACTGGGATTTGAGCTGGCAACAGATGGCGGATTGCCGCGGCCAGGCTTCGGATGGCCGCCTCTTGTTGCGCGTCTACGAGAAGAATCATGCCGACCCGATTCAAACCCTCACGTTGAGCCATGATTCGCGCAACTGGTACGTCCCCGTCAACAAGGCGGCGACCTCCTACCGCGCCGAACTCGGTTATTGGCAGCACGACGGCCATTTCCACGTCGTCAGCCACTCGCGCGAAACCACCACGCCGCCTGACGCCGTCTCCCCTGACACAACCGCGCGGTTCGTGACGATTCCGATCGATATCGCGTTTCGCGACCTCTTCAACATCATTCGCGGCCACATCCGTGACGGCGAGGCCCTCGCCGATGCCCTCGATCGCCTCCAACGCGCCGGCTTCCGCTTCCCGTTCAAGCTCGGGCTCGAGCTCGGTCCGTGGACCCCCGAGCAGGCGGCCGAACTGGAGCGCGTCCTCGGCGGCGATCTGTTCCGCCGGATCCAGATGGGCTCGTTCGAAATTTCCGAATGGCTCCGTCGCCGGATGCAGGAGGAACTCAGCTCCGGCATGTTCAGCGCGTTCAGTCCCGGCGGATCGAGCTGGTCGGGCGCCCCGCAAAAAGGTTTCTGGTTCGCCGTCAATGCCGAGTTGATCATCTACGGCGCCACCGAGCCCGACGCGAAAGTCACCGTCGACGGCAAACCCATCAAGCTGCGCAGCGACGGCACGTTTTCATTCCACTATTCATTTCCCGACGGACAGTACAAGTTGCCGGTCGTGGCGGTCTCCAGGGACGGCGACGACAAGCGCGAGGCGCAGTTGACCTTCGAACGCCAGAGCCGCACCAAGGGCGAGGTCGGAAGCGTCAAACAACCGGCGCAGTTGAAGTCGCCAGCGGCAGCCTGATGCGCGCCGCCGCCTGTCATTCGGGACAACCCAACGGTTCGCGGGCGGAACCGATACACGGAAAGGAAACCCGGCCGTGCCACAAGGTTATGTAGCGCTCATTCTGCACGCGCATCTGCCGTTTGTGCGCCATCCCGAGTACGAGGATTTCCTCGAGGAAGACTGGTTCTACGAAGCCATCACCGAGACCTACATCCCGATGATCAAGGTGATGGAGGGCCTCGTGCGCGACAATGTGGATTTCCGACTCACCATGTCGCTGACGCCCCCGCTGTGCTCGATGTTGCTCGATCCACTGCTCCAGGAACGATACATCAAACACCTCACCCATCTGATCGAGCTCACCGAGAAGGAAATCGATCGCACGAAATGGGACCGCACGTTCCACGATCTCGCCTGGTTTTATCACAACCGCTTCCAGGAAGCCCGCGCCACGTTCTGCGACGGCTACGGACGCAACCTCGTCGGCGCGTTCCGCAAGTTCCAGGAGATGGGCAAACTCGAGATCATCACCTGCGGCGCCACCCACGGGTTCCTGCCGTTAATGGCCGAGCATCCCGAAGCCATCCGCGCCCAGATCATGGTCGCCCGCGATCATTACCGGCAATGTTTCGGCTGCGACCCGCGCGGGATCTGGTTGCCCGAGTGCGCCTACACGCCCGGCATCGAGAAGTATCTCCAGGAAGCCGAAATCCGCTGGTTCATCATGGACACCCACGGAATCATGTTCGGCAATCCGCGGCCGCGGTACGGGATTTACTCGCCCGTGTTCACGTCGTCGGGTGTCGCGGCGTTCGGGCGCGACGTCGAATCCTCCAAGCAGGTGTGGAGCTCCGAGGAAGGTTATCCCGGCGATCCGGATTACCGCGATTTCTACCGCGACGTCGGGTTCGATCTCGAATACGACTACATCAAGCCCTACATCCATCCCGACGGCATCCGCTGTTTCACGGGCGTGAAGTATTACCGCATCACCGGCAAGACGCCGCACAAGGAGCCGTACAATCGGCATTGGGCGATGGAGAAAGCCGCGTCCCACGCGGGCAATTTCATGTTCAATCGGGAGAAACAGGTCGAGCATCTCCACGGCGTGATGAAACGTCCGCCGCTGATCATCTCGCCGTACGACGCGGAGTTGTATGGTCACTGGTGGTTCGAGGGACCCGACTTCATCAATTATTTCACGCGCAAGGTTGCGTTCGACCAGAACATATTCAAGCTGACGACGCCGACCGAGTACCTGCGCGAGATGCCGACGCAACAAATCATCGAACCGAGCGCGTCGAGCTGGGGGAACAAGGGTTATTGGGAAGTCTGGCTCGAAGGCTCGAATGCGTGGATTTATCCGCACCTGCACGTCGCCGCGCAACGGATGACCGAGCTGGCCCGCAACTATCAGCATGGCGACCATGTCGTTCAGCGCGCATTGAAACAGGCCGCACGCGAGCTTTTGCTGGCGCAATCCAGCGACTGGGCGTTCATCATGAAGACCGGCACGATGGTTCCCTACGCCGTGAAACGCACCAAAGATCACATCCTCCGCTTCACGCGTCTCTACGACCAGATCAAGTCCCACCAGATCGACGAGCCCTGGCTCGCCTCCATCGAGTGGCGCGACAACATCTTCCCGGACGTCAATTACCACTATTACGCGTAGCGCGAGCCTTTGGAGGGTCGCGCTCCGTCGCGACCGCTTGTCGTTGGTAGGGCGGGCTGGCCCAGCCCGCCGCCGTTCCCCGCAAATCAAATTGACGCGTCAGCAACCCCGCCGTATCCTGCCCGCGAAGGCAGAGTAGCATGGCGATTTGCCTATGTGCCGCTGACCTTATCCGGTTACTGATGTTGGCGGAGCGCCGCGCAAATGAATGAAGAACTACTGAGGACCCTTCGAGGGCTTCCCAAAGACCCAACTCTTGCTGTCATTCTTTACAAGCAGCTTTTTGAGGGTCGATACTGGGCGTTAGTGCAGAAGCCAGGCGGCGATCTTGCGAGAATGCTGTTTCTCACTTATCCCACACGAGACGGTCTGCGTGAGTTGCCGGTTTTCACGGCGCAAGACCGGCGCCTCTTATCAAAGTTCAGTACTGAAGAGCCGGGTGCTATGACTGCGGAGTTGGAGGGACGGAGCATGTGGCCGAGGATGCTAGATATTGTGAAAACCCGCGAGTGCGAGGTGGCAGTTGATCCCACCGAGCAATACGGCATTCGTCTCACCCGGGAGATGATTCTTGCCATGATCAGCATGTATGGAACGGCCAAACCGTCTGCTTGATCGACAGGGATACCCCAAGATCGCAGAATTTGAGCTCAGCGCTACCCCAGCGCGGCCAGCACGGCTTCCTTAATCTGCGTGAGACGCCTCGCGTCGAGGATCTTTTTGCCGTCCGTGCCGGTGAGGAAAAACACGTCGGCGGCTTCCCCTTCCTCGGTGACAATGATCGCGTGAGCGATGTCCACGTCGCCAGCAGAGATCGCCTCCAATACGTCATGCAACAACCCGACCCGGTCGGGCGCCTGAATCTCCAGCATCGTGTAATCGTCCGAGCGCTCGTTGTCCAAAACCACGACCGATTCCGGCGCGTTCTTCGCCAGGTCAGGTGTCGACGCCACCGCCGCGTGCTGCATCCACGTCCGCAGGGCAAGTTCGCCGCTGCCATTCGGGCTGAGCGCGACCGTTAGCAAATGCTCCATCTGCTTCAGCCGTGAAATATCCTGAACGTGACGCACCTGCTCGTCGCAGACCTGGAAAATGTCCAGCACCACGTTGTCCGCCCGCGTGTAAATATCGGCGCGGACGATATTCAATCCCACCGCGGCGAACGATCCCGCGATCTTCGCCAGTAATCCCAGACGGTCCCACGTGCAGACGATCACCTCGGAAAACCCTCGATCCGGGAGGTGCCGCCAGCGGACCACGGGAGGCGCCAGCATCACATCGCTGCCCGCGAGACCGTCGATAAATTCGTGAACAATGTCCAGATGCCACCGCAACGTCGCCGCATCCACGCGCGGCCAGTACCGCAACGGCATCCCGACAAAATGGAGTTCCAGTTCTTCCGCCCGCAGGCCCATGTCGGTGGACTCGACGCCGGCGTACAACCGGTTTCGATGCGCCTCGGCGAAGATCCGCGCCGCCTTCGGGTTGCGATTCAAATGCGGCGCCAGCGATCCGTGCGGGACCGACAAGGAATGTTTCCCACCGTGTGTCGAAATTGTTGGCAAGGTTTCCATGTCCATGCGACTCCTCATAGCAATGAGCGTGCTCAGTTGGCAGAATGTGCTCGGTGCAGGGCGTCCCGTCAAATGGGGACGCGCAAAAGGCCTGCAAAATCAGCGTAATCACGGGTTTCCAGCCAACTGTTACAGACAACAAAAATGCCGCGGGCGATTTGTGAGGCCGCGTGCGCTGTTGTCATTTGGCCACACTGGTTAGTTTGTTGGCAGGTTCTCGCGGATTTCAACCTTGCGTGCACCCGTCGTCGCCAGTAGCTTGTGCGGTTCTTATGTTGACCATCTCGGGTATGACCAAGGCGTTTGGCGCGCGCATCCTCTTTGAAGACGCGTCGCTGCAGGTCAACCGTGGCGACCGCATCGGCCTCGTCGGGCCCAACGGCGCCGGCAAATCGACCTTGTTCTCGCTGATCCTCGGCCACGATTCCGCAGATGCGGGCGAGGTGACCATCGAGCGAAACGGGACGCTTGGTCACTTGCCGCAGGAAACCGCGCCGGTCGGCGAGGAGACGGTGCTGGAACTGGCCGTCGCGATTACGCCCGAGATGGTGGAGCTGCAGCGCCGCATGAAGGCCTTTGAAGCGGGCCATGACGCCGAATCGCACGATTTTCATGAGGTGCAGGCGCGATTCGATGCGCTCGGCGGGTACCAGCTCGAACCCAAGGCCAAGACGATTCTCCGCGGCCTGGCATTCCGCGAACGCGATTTCGACCGCCAACTGAAAGCCATGAGTGGCGGTTGGGTGATGCGCGCCCATCTGGCGCGGTTGCTCGTCCAACAACCCGATCTGTTGCTCCTCGACGAGCCGACGAACCATCTCGACCTCGAAGCCCTTCAATGGTTTCAGGAATATCTCAAAACCTACCCCGGCGCTGTCCTGTTGATTTCCCACGACCGCGAATTCCTGAACCAACTCGTCGGCAGCATCGTCGAGATTCGCCAGAGCCAACTGCTCCGGTACCGGGGCAACTACGACGAATATCTGGTCCAGCGCGAGGCGATGTCCGAACAATTGCTCGCCGCCTACAAGAACCAGCAGCGCGACATCCAGCGCCTGCAGGAGTTCGCCGATCGATTCCGCGCGAAAGCCAGCAAGGCTTCCCAGGCCCAGGCGAAACTCAAACAGATCGAACGCATGGACAAGATCGAGGCGCCCGTCAACGAGGCGCGCAAGATCAAATTCCGTTTCCCTCAACCGCAACGTAGCGGCCTGCGCGTCATCACGCTCAAGGACATCCATCACGCGTACGGCGCCACCGTCGTCTATCGGGGGATGAACTTCCACGCCGAACGCGGCCAGCGCATCGTGTTGGTCGGCCCGAACGGCGCGGGCAAATCCACATTGCTCAAGCTGCTCGCCGGCGTGCTCGATGTCCAGAAAGGCGCGCGCGAGTTGGGGTTGAACGCGAAGGTCGGTTATTACGCCCAGTATCGCGTGGAGATGCTGAATCCCGAGCGCACCGTGTTGCAGGAAGCCCTCGATACGCCTCAGCGGATCTCGGAGGAATTCGCCCGCACCGTGCTCGGCTCGTTCCTGTTTCGCGGCGATGACGTGTTCAAGTCGGTCGGCGTGCTCAGCGGCGGCGAGAAGAGCCGGCTGGCGCTGGTCAAACTGCTCCTCGATCCGCCCAATCTGCTGTTGATGGATGAGCCGACCACACACCTCGACATGGCCAGCATCGATGCGTTGATCGCTGCCCTCGAATCATTTGAAGGCACGCTGATTTTCATCAGTCACGATGTCTATTTCATTCGCCAGCTCGCGCGGCACGTGTTGCATGTGAACAACGGCCAGCTCACGCCGTATCACGGCGATTACCAGTATTACCTCGATAAATCCGCCGCCAACGCCGCCGTCGCGCAGGCAGCCGCTCCCGCCGCGCTCGCGGTTGATTCTCCACGGACGAAGGCCCGCGAACAGAAACGCCTCGAGGCCGAGGCGCGTCAGGCCCGGTCCCGCGAACGCCGTGCTCAGGAACAGATCGTCAACCGTCTGGAAAAGGAGATCGCCCGCCTGGAACAGTTACAGAGAGAACTCGCTGCCGAATTGGAGAAGCCGGAAACGTACGACAAGCCCGGCCGCGCCGTGGCGATCAATCGTGAATTGAGCCATGTCACCGACGACCTCGCCCGGGCCGTCACCGACTGGGAACTAGCCGCTGCGCGACTCACCGAGTTGAACCCAGCATCGCCCCCTGGCGTCCCGGCGTCTTGACGTGCTCGATCCGGTCGGTCTCTACTCCCAGAGTTTCTCCGGGTATTCGCTGCGGGCGATGAGGCCGCGGATGCCAGCGGTGACGCGGGGCTTGTCCTGCTGGTAGGTGACACCGAACCACGATGACGGCGTGCGGAGTACCTTCACCCGGGCAACCCCGGTTTTGACGAGGTCATTGACAGTGGACGGAATAAAACACTCGCTCTTCATTTCCTGGCCGTGCCGCTGCATGAACTCGTCGAACCGTTCCCGAAGTTGGGCGAACACCCGCGGCGTGAATCCCCAGAAATTCATCGAGACCGGTTCGTCCCCGGTCAGGGGGCGGCCATCGGCCAGGACGCTGCTGCCCTGCCTCTCGATCTTGAGCAACTCCACGATCGTGCGCAGGTAATCGTCTGAATCGCACTCGCACACGCCGCGTGTGACGGCGCCATGTTCCGATAGCGTATTGCGCAACGTATAGCCCACCATCGAGTAGTCCGCGGTCCCCATGCGGAGGAAACCGCCCATGACCTGGAATGA
Source organism: Verrucomicrobiia bacterium (assembly GCA_035501175.1). Classification (GTDB taxonomy): domain Bacteria; phylum Verrucomicrobiota; class Verrucomicrobiia; order Palsa-1439; family Palsa-1439; genus Palsa-1439. Next base: position 10,967 of record DATJWQ010000046.1, read on the forward strand.
TTCACGTCCGTAAAAATCATCGGCGTTGATCACCCCGAAAGGCTCGTTGATGAGGTCCTCAGCCTGGAGGATGGCATGGGTTGTCCCCCACGGCTTGATTCGCCCCTCCGGCACGGTGAATCCCTGGGGAAGATTGGCTAGCTCCTGAAAAGCATAGTCGACGGCGATCCGTTTCTCGAACCGCCGCCCAACCGACTCGCGAAAGGGCGCTTCGATGTCGCGACGGATGATAAACACCAGCCGCGCAAATCCCGCCCGCAGCGCGTCGTACACCGAATAATCGATGATCGTCTCGCCGTTGGGCCCAACGGGATCGATCTGCTTCAAGCCGCCGTAGCGGCTGCCCATACCCGCGGCCATGACCAAAAGTGTCGGTTGCATTCTCGCCTCAGAAATCGTTGCGCATCCGTTTTCCTTACTGTGCTGCGGGGAATCCGTCAAGGACGACTTCGAGTGGAGGCATTTGCGGCGTCGGGGCTTACGGAGTGTGGAAAATCGTGTCGTTAACGATAACGGCGTTGACTTTGGCGGGGAATTCTTTCACCCTTGAACCGGGATTTGACAGCGAGGGATTGAGACCTCATGAGATTTTGGAACCGACTTGGTGTCTGCGGCTGGAGCTTGGCAATCGTTTGCACGCTCACTTTTACCGGCTGCGGCACGCCTCCTCCGTCTAATGGCCGCGTCGAGATCTCCTACTGGGAGAAGTGGATCGGATTTGAAGACGACGCCATGCAGGCCGTCATCGACGATTTCAATCGTTCGCAAAACCACATCTTCGTCCGCAAACTCGCCGGCATTGGCGAAGTCGAACGCAAACTGATGCTCGCGACCGCCGGCGGCGACCCGCCCGATGTCGCCGGAGTCTGGCCGACCACGGTAACGGCGTTCTCAGAGAAGGGCGCGCTGACCCCGCTCGACAAGTTCATCAACGAGGCGGGCATCAAGCGTGAGGACTATATCCCCGTCTTTTGGGACATGTGTTCGTATCACGGATTCATGTGGGCCCTGCCCAGCACGCCAACCTCGCTCGCGTTGCATTGGAACAAGAAACTGTTTCGCGAGGCGGGGCTTGACCCCGACCGGCCACCGCACAGTCTCGACGAGTTGGAAGCGATGTCCGAGCGGCTGACGATTGTGGAGATCAAACGCGGCGACAAAATCGTGCGCGTGCATTATCCCGATCTGACCCCCGCCGAAAAGCAGGCCAAGAATTTCAAGCTGGTGCAGGTCGGGCACGACCCACAGCAGCCGGGCTGGTGGATGCCGATGTGGGTTTATTGGTTTGGCGGCAACCTGTGGGACGGCGAGCGGCACATCACCGCCAACACGCCCGAGATGATCGAAACCTTCCGCTGGCTCCGTTCTCAGTCGGAGAAGTACGGTGTCGATAATCGACGGGCCTTCGGCGCCTCGTTCGGGAATTTCCAGTCGCCGCAAAACCCGTTTTTCTCCGACCAGATCGCGATGACGTTGCAGGGCGTGTGGATGTACAACTTCATCAGCAAGTACGCGCCGCAGATGGACTGGGGGGCCGCGCCGTTCCCGGCGAAAGACCCCGCGCGATTCCCGCTGGTCACGATTGTGGACGAGGACGTGCTGGTGATCCCGATGGGCGCGAAGCATCCGCGGGAGGCGTTCGAGTTCATTCGGTATGTGAATCAACAAGGGCCGATGGAGAAACTTTGCCTGGGCCAGCGCAAGTTCAGTCCGCTGGCAAAGGTCAGCGATGGTTTTTACAAGCAACACCCGAATCCGTACATCAAGGAGTTCGTGGAGTTGGCCAAAAGTCCGGGCGCGCGGTATGAGCCGCGGTTCGCGATCTGGGGCGCGTACAACGACGAGATGAATGCGGCGATCGACCGGATCATGGCGTTGGAAGCGACGCCAGAAGAAGTGGTCGGGCCGGTGCAGGCGCGCGTGCAGTGGAAGCTGGATCGGATGCTGACGCGCTGGGACCTGGTCAAGGACTGGCGGATGAAAGAGTGGAGCGACTATGACCCGCGGTGAGAAACGCAATCTGGGGATCGGATTGGCGTTCATCAGCCCGTGGATCATCGGGTTTCTCGCGTTCACCGTTTTTCCGGTGTGCGCGTCGATCTTCTATTCGTTCTGCGATTACGACGTGCTGTCGAAGCCGGTCTGGGTCGGCACGTTGAATTATCGGGACATGGTCACGGACACCGTGTTCTGGCAGTCGCTGTACAACACGCTGTATTACGCGTTCCTCTCGTTGCCGTTCTGCCTGATCATCGCGTTGTTGATCGCCGTGATGCTCAACCAGGAAGTGAAAGGACGATCAATTTTTCGGACGGTTTACTTCCTGCCCTCGCTCGTGCCCGTGGTGGCGAGCTCGATGGTCTGGCTCTGGATTCTCAACGGCAACTTCGGCCTGCTCAATCATGCGCTCGAACTGATTCACATCAAAGGTCCGCAATGGCTCGCCGACGAGAAATGGACCAAGCCCTCGCTGATCCTCATGGCGATGTGGGGGTGCGGCAACACGATGGTGATCTATCTGGCCGCGTTGCAGGACGTGCCCCGCTCGTTGTATGAGTCGGCCGAGATCGACGGCGCCAATCCGTGGGTGAAATTCCGCCACATCACCGTGCCGATGATTTCGCCCGTGATCTATTTCAATCTCATCATGGGCATCATCGGCTCGCTGCAGGTGTTCGCCCAGGCGTACATCATGCTCGGCGGCGGCGGGCCGAATCGGTCGGCGCTGTTTTACACGGTCTACCTGTACCAGAACGCCTTCGATTATCAGCAGATGGGCTACGCGTGCGCCATGGCGTGGGTCCTGTTCGTGATTATCCTGGGGCTGACCTGGCTGGCGACGCGGACGACGCGCCGGCACATTTATTACGAGGGAGAATAACCCAATGCGATTTGTCCAACGCCTGATGCTGTACCTCCTGCTCGTGCTTGGGGCGGTCACCTGCCTGGTGCCGTTGCTGTGGATGATTTCCACGGGATTGAAACCGATCGAGCAAACCATGTCCCTCCCGCCAACGTGGATCCCGTACCGGCTCTACGTCGAGAAGAACGGCACGCTCACGGAAATCCCTCAGGCCGATATCGATAAGTATCCGGCCGACAAGATCGTGAAGAAATTCGCGCCGCGCTGGGAGAATTTTGCCGGTGCCATCCGCGCGATGCGCATCTTCTGGACGTGTCTGCGCAATACGCTCGTGTTGTGCGTGCTCACCGTCATCGGCACCGTCGCGTCGAGTTCGCTCGCGGCGTATGGATTTGCGCGAGTGGACTGGCGTGGACGGGACAAGGTGTTCATGGTCTGCCTGGCGACGATGATGATCCCGTTTCCCGTGGTGATGGTGCCGGTGTACTGTCTGTTCCGCTGGCTGGGCTGGATCGGCACGCTCAAGCCCTTGTGGGTCGGCTCGTTTTTTGCCGGGGCGTTCAACGTGTTTCTGCTGCGGCAGTTTTTCCTGACCATTCCGAAAGACCTGGCCGAGGCGGCGCGCATTGATGGCTGCAGCGAGTTCCGCATTTTCTGGCAGATCATCCTGCCGTTGTGCCGGCCCGCGCTGATGGTCGTCGCGCTGTTTCAGTTCATGTACACGTGGAATGATTTTCTCGGGCCGTTGATCTATCTCACCAAGCAGGAAGACTACACACTCGCGCTGGGCCTGCAATTTTTCCAGAGCGAGCACGGCGGGACGGAGTGGCATTATCTGATGGCCGCCAGCACGCTCGTCGCCCTGCCGATCATCATCCTGTTCTTCTTCACCCAAAAGACCTTCATCGAGGGCATCTCGATGACGGGAATCAAGGGGTGAAGGGTTGTCTCGATCAGCCGCAATGATGTAGCTCTCCGCCCATAGGGTCCTCGTTACAGAATTGTCCACGGTTGAGGGCCGAAGCCCCGTCATTCCTTGCAAAAACGTCAACGCGATCTTTTGCATCCGTGAGACTTACCGTAACGACGTCGCCGTCGGGACTGTCAAACGGCGTAATGGCGTTTTGAACGGGTTCCCGGCACGGGGGATGCAGGGCGAGAACGGGATGTTTCGTCAACAAAGTATTATGAAGCGGATTTTGGACGGCTCGGAACCGAAGAACGCCTGCACGGTGGCGCGCGCGACAGCCGCGCACGCGGCATATACGTCGCCCATCGCAACTCTGGCGACAGAACCTGCAATCCGACCGCAGTTCGCGCCCCCCGTGTCCCTTCACCCCGGGCCGTCCACGGAGTTTTCGGTCGCGGTGGGGGAGAGATCTGCCGCGTAACAATCGAGTCAAGGAATGAATTTATGAGCGTGGCAGACGAGCCGGCGACCAGAAATGATGCGCTGCGGGCCGAGGTAAGGAAAAGTTCACTGGAAGAAGTTCGTCCCGCGATGGCGCCGGTCCGGCTGGCGTTACAGGCGGTTGCGAAGCATCCGAATGACCCGGCGAAGTTGAGCCAGTTGTTCGAGCGGGTGCAAGACTTGCGTGGCAACCCGATTCTGACGAGGCTCCCCACCATCGCTCGCATGGTGAATGCGTTCGAGGGATTGTTGCGTCAGTTGGTGGACAAGCCCGACTGCCTCAACCAATCCGTCCAGCGCACGATGGCACAGACCGTGGACCTGTTGTGCCGGTTGTTTGACGGCGATGGCCGCGAAGTCGATCTTCTCACCGTGCGCGTGCTGGCGGTTGATGACCAGCAGATTGCGCTGCGATCCGTGATGAACGCGCTGGAGAAGGCCAGCCTGAAATCGCAGGCGTTGTCCGACCCGAGCGCGGCGCTCAGCGTGGCGCAGGAGTGGGAGTTTGATTTGATCGTGCTCGACCTGGAGATGCCCGTGATGACGGGTCTGGAGCTGTGCGCCAGGCTGCGCGTCTTGCCCAACTACAAGACGACGCCGATTGTGTTCGTCACCAGCGCGACGGATTTCCAGCATCGGGCCGAAATCTGCCGCAGCGGGGGCAATGATGTCATTGCCAAGCCGTTTCTGGCGACGGAGCTCGCGCTCAAGGCTCTCACCCTGATTGTGAAGTCGCGGACGATCGCTGACTGAGCAAGGCGCCAGTCTTTACGACCGCAGTTCGAGCGCTTGTTTCTCTCTACGCGTGTTGACGTCTCGCGGAGGCGATGGGTAGACTTGCCCGGCAAGCTCTCTGAATGACCGACAGCGCCATCATTCGACCGACACGTACGCCATGGGGATTTCTGGCGTTCAACTTCGTTCTCTCGCGGCTGTTTCTCCTCACGGTGGCCAGGTTGGGTCTGCTGCTGTTCCAGAAAGGGGCGTTCTATACCCCACCAGGTTCGATTCTCGACTGGCTCAAGCAATGGGACTCTGGATGGTACCTGGGCATTGCGCAGAATGGATACAGGTACGTGCCTGGCCGGCAGTGCAATGTGGTGTTCTTCCCGCTGTACCCCATTCTAATGAGATGGCTTGCGTTCGGAGGTATGATCGACTACCGCCTGATCGGTTATTTCATCTCCAACAGCAGCTTGTTTTTCGCGGCGGTGGTACTGTGGAAGCTGGCGGTGATCGAGATGCCGGATGAATCGTCCGCCCGGCGTGTCGTGCAGCTTGTGCTCTTCAATCCGGCGACCGTGTTCTACTCCTCAATTTACTCGGAATCCTTGTACCTGCTCTGTTTGGTGAGCACGCTGTACCTGGCCCGGGTGGAACGCTGGCTGTTGGCTGCGGTGTGCGCGTACGCTACGGGATTATCGCGGGTCGTGGGGCTGCTGCTCGTAATTCCACTGATCTGTGAGTACGTTCTTCAAAACCGTCGTGACTGGACCTGGCGCAACCTCAAAGCCTGGCGCGCGCTGGCCTGCATTGCGGCACCGGGGTTGGGATTCTTGACCTATGTCGGATACCTTGATCGGACGTTTGGCGAGCCGCTGGCATTTATCAAGGCCGAGGTGGCTTGGGGAAGGAAACTCGTGTGGCCGTGGGTGCCGTTTCGCCACCTTGGCTGGTACGATCCGCCGTACGCGATTCTGTTTGTGTGCACCGCCATAATTGCGCTGGCCCTGCTTTTCGTTGCCGCGCGATGGCGGATGCGTCCCACATATCTTCTGGTTCTCGTGATCTTCCCCGCGATTTGCGTCTCCAGCAGCCGGCTGGAATCTCTCCCGCGCTACTTCTCCGTGCTGTTCCCGTTCTATTTCGTGCTCGCCCTGATAACTCGGAAATGGCCGCACTTGGCCGGGCCCCTATTCGTGCTGTTTGGAGGACTTCAGGTAATGGCGACCATCCTGTTTGTGAACGGGTACTGGTTCACGTGACCGCAGGGCGAGAGCGAATGTCATCCCCGGCTGCCAACGCCCGTTGCACGGCTGACGCTACCTCGCTCACCGTGATCGCCGAGAAAGATCGTCGCCAGTAGCTCTTGCGCGACTCCCAGTGTTTGCGGCGGATGGGCTTTGTTACGATGATCGCCCGGTCGGTCAGGGGACGCCAGCGCGTCGGGCCGTAGAGCGGCGTGGTGCGTCCGAAGATTACCACGACGGGACAGCCGACTGCCGCTGCCAAGTGGCTCGGACCGGTGTCCCGAGTGACCAGCACACGCGCGTGCTTCAATAGCCAAGCCAATTCCGCCAGGTCCGTTCGGCCGGTCAGATTGAGGTGGTGCGCCGGGGCATTGGCGGGGGAATCGGCTGCGTCCGCGCCCACGAACACGAGCTTCAGATGCAGTTCCTGGTCGATCCAATCGGCCAGATGCAGGAAGTTCTCGGCGGGCCAGCGGGCGATCAGGGAATGGGCCGATGGATTCACCACAGCAAACGGGGTTGAAGGGAGTGGCCACGGCAGTTTCGCGCCAAGCGAGGCGAGCGCCGATTCTGGAAGATGGACGCTGGGAATGAAACGGTCTGGAGATGGCACCCCGATAAGAGCCAACAGATCGAAGTTGTACGCCGCTTCATGTTTCATGCCCCTGGCACGTCGATCGGGCAGTCCGTGCGTGAGATATCGGGTCAGGAAACGCTCATGGTAGCCGATACGAACGGGTATGTTCGCCTGGTACGCGCCACAGTAGCATTCCGCATCAGGGTGAAGATGAATGACAGCATCGAATGCCAACTTCGCAAGGCACGTTGGATCGGAGAGGAAGCCGTCGAGATCCGGATGGCCATCGAACAGCGGGCGCATCCGTTCCGCCGCGAAGAAATAGAGCGTAGCGCGCGGAAAGCGCTGGCGAATCGGGGCGATACAGGAGGTCGAAATGATCACGTCGCCGACGCGATCGGGACGGGCGACAAGCAATCGCGGGGCATCAGGCAGCGTTAATCTCGTGGAGCAGGGCATTCGTGTAATCGTCCCAGGAACGGAAGCGTCGCTGCCGGGCTTCGGCGAAAAGCCGGTCGTAAAGGGCGCGGTCGGTGAGCAACTGCCGCATCCCGTCGGCGACCGCGTTGGTGTCAGCGCAGGTGACCGTCAGGCAACCGCCTCCTGCCGAGACTTCGCCGAGCGCGCCGTTGGCGCCGCAGACGCAGGGGCGTCCATGCCACAAGCTTTCGAGAATGGGCAATCCGAATCCTTCGCGCACGGACGGATACACCGTGAATGAGCAGTCATGGTAGGCCTGATGAAGAGCCTGGTCGCTGATGTGGCGCAGCCATTTCAGCGGGCGTCCCTGGTCCACCAAACGGTTGGCCTCCGTGAGAACCGTCGCGCCCCAGTCCGCCGTCATCCGTCCGACGAGAACCAATTCGAAGTCGAGGCCGCCGGCCCAAAGGGTCTCGGCCGCTTCCAGCAATTTCAAATGATTCTTGCGCCGCTCCAGCGTGGCGACGCAGAGGATTCGTCGCGTGTCGAAACGGGGCAGGGCGTCCGGTCGGTCTTTTCCGAAATCGGTGGGCCAACCCAGCACGGCAGTCGGCATGCGCGAGACTCCCAGGGATGTCCAATAATGCTGCAGATCATTCTCCACCTCGCAGGAGACGCAAACGACCTTGTCGAACGCTCCGAGAGCCCGAACATACTCGGCGAAATTGGGCTGATGATCCTGCGCGGTCAGATCGGGCAGACGCAGGGCGATGGCGTCGTGAAACACGGCGTAACATCGCCCCGGGAAACGTCTTGCGGGAGCCGTAAACTGATGGATACGTTTGTCCCGAAAGATCTCCGGTACGAACAACACGTCGTCGGTTGTCGCGGCGATTTCCAGAGCGAATTGTCGTTTTCGATTACGAAAGTGGCGGATGGTTTTCGACCACGGGAATCGAATGACGACCTGTTCCGGTTTGGCGCTCGGGGCGCGGTGGCGGGCAAAGGGTTTCACGAGAAAGCGATGTTCGCGCGAGGACAGACGGCAGTAGGAATTCAGTTTGTCATTCCAGAGAATCGGCACCACGGCTGTGCGGCGACTGAGCGCGGCAAAGAGACCGCGCACCATTCGTTGCACGCCGGTGTTCAATGGCGACTTACAGGAACTGGAGACATCCAGGTAGAGCACGATTGATTATAGTGGTGGGCGCAATCGCGTGGCAAGAGGGCCCTTGTTGCCCGGACGGGAGCCGCGCGGACGTTGAATTATCTTGTTCGACGGCAGAGCGTTTGGCAGTATCCCCGGGCGAAGCACGGAGGTTATCTGATTCATTGGCGCAGCCGGAGACTGTGATACACAGGACGTGAGTTCAGACATCGTTATCGACGTAGAGAACGTATCGAAGGCCTACGCGATCTGGACCTCGCCCGCGGCTCGGTTGCACGGGCCGCTGTTGGGTCGCGTCGGACAATTGCCGTTTCTCCCCGCGGGCACCCGCAACCTCTGCAAGCGGCTTTCACGCGAATCGTTCCGAAATTTCTACGCGCTGAAGAACATCTCATTCCAGGTCCGCCGTGGGGAAAGCTTCGGCATCATCGGTCGCAACGGCTCGGGCAAGAGCACGCTGCTGCAGATCATCGCCGGGACGCTGATGCCGACGGAAGGCGAAACCCGCCTGGGCGGCAAGGTGGCGGCGCTGCTGGAATTGGGCAGCGGATTCAACCCGGAATTCACCGGCCGCGAGAACGTGTACATGAACGCCACGGTGCTGGGATTGAGCAGGCACCAAATCGATCTGAAATTCGACGAAATCGCCGATTTTGCCGACATTGGCGAATTCATTGATCAGCCGGTCAAGACGTACAGCAGCGGCATGCTGATGCGGCTCGCATTCGCCGTGACGACGCGGGTGGACGCGGAAGTTGTCGTGATCGACGAGGCTCTGGCCGTGGGGGACATGTTTTTTCGGCAAAAATGCTACCAACATTTGGAATCGTTGCGAGCCAAAGGCGTGTCCATTGTGCTGGTCTCGCATGGCATGGCAGATGTGGAGCAGTTCTGCCAGCGGGCCGTGTTGCTGCATCACGGCGAACTGGTGTTCCAAGGGAGCGGTTCGGAAGCAGTCAAACGATATTATCTCGTCGAACAGGAAGAATACGCCCAGTCAATTGCGGCCAGTACCCCTCTTCCCCGGAGCCCGACCGCCCGGACGGTGGCCAGCGACGACGAGATTGAGTGGCCCACACCTGAGGCATTCCTCAATCTGTCGCGCGTGTCACAGGTGTCTAATGGCTGTGCGCGCTGTACCGGCGTCGCCATCTGTGATGCCGAGGGCCGCCCGTGTGCGGCCTTCCAGCAGGGAGAAACCGCGACGTTCTATTGCGAATTTGAATTGGAGCGGGATATCGACGCGCCTTTGGCCGGCGTTGAGATCATTAACGACAAGGGGATCATTGTGCACGGGCGGACAACTCTCGAATACGGCGTGCCTGTTCCCTGCGGGGTGTCCCGGGGCAGTCGTCTGCGGTTGAAACAGGATATCACTCTCGAACTGGCCCTGGGCGAGTATACCTTCACGGTAGGACTGGGGATGCTGGCACAACGAGATTACGAGATGGCCGATCGCTTCCCGCATGTCGAATTGCACAGCAAGATCGTGCGGCTTTGTGTTGTTCCAAAGGTTGGACAATTCTGCATTATCTTTCGTCGCGCCGGGAAGCCCGTGCAGTTGTTGCATCATGGCCTTGCGAATCTCCCCGGTTCGGCCCATCTGGTGGCCCGCGAAGGATCACGCGCGTCAGCTCCGATTGAAACAGCAGTGGTGTTGGAGACGCATGATCGGGCGCATGTGTGATGGTGAGACGGCCCGCGAAAGGTGCGACACTACCCGATGAAAACCGGTCACCACAAACAAACGGATGTCGGCGGGGGTTCGCAGGGAGGTTCCCCCGTTCGCCGCGTGTGTTGGTGCGGCAACCTCCATTTTCAGGAATTTGGAGGTGAGTATGGCTTGTGCCCGCAGTGTCAGACCTTGGTTTCGCTGGCCGGCACCGCGCCAGAAACCCGGATCACCAACGAGCAGGATTTCTACGGTGAGCAGTATTGGTATAAGCATCAGGTGGCGGAGTTGGGGTTCCCGAATATCCAAACGCGGGCGCGTATGGATATGCCCGAGCGATGCCTGTACTGGATCCGGGCATTGCTCAGGTACAAATTGCCACCCGGGAAGGCGCTGGAGATGGGCTGTGCTCACGGCGGGTTTGTGAGCCTGCTCCGCTGGGCAGGGTTTGATGCCGCCGGCTTGGAGATCAGCCCGTCCATTGCGGATCTGGCACGCTCCATTTTTGATGTGCCCGTGCTGGTCGGCCCCGTGGAGGATCAGTCGCTCGGCCAGAATAGCCTGGACGTGGTTGTCCTGATGGATGTGTTGGAGCATTTGCCGGAGCCCTTGGCGACGATCCGCCAATGCGTCAAGCTCCTCAGACCGGACGGGGTATTGCTCATCCAGACGCCGGAGTATCCCGCGGGGAAGCAGTATCAGCAGTTGGTTTCGGAGAAAAGCCGCTTTCTGGAGCAACTGAAGCCTCGCGAGCATCTCTTCCTGTTCAGTCAGGATTCGATCAAGCAATTCCTGATGCAGGCCGGATTGCGGAATCTGTCCTTCGAGCCGGCGATCTTCGGGCACTACGACATGTTTTTTGTCGCGAGCCGCGCGCCGTTGCCAGTGCGAACCCCGGACGACATCGCACAGCAATTGTGTTCACAGGCTCCCGGGCGGCTGGTCTTGGCGCTCCTGGATTTGGACGAGCGGTTCCGGAACATGACTGCACGTTACGTCGAATCCGAAGCCGATCGTGGCGCCAGGCTGAACAGCATGCATGCCCTGGAGGCTCTCCTGAGGGAGTCCGAGACCGACCGCGCGGCGAGGCTGAAGGTGATTGAAGGACAGGGCGGCGAAATCGCCGTGTTGAACGCCGAGTTGAGGAGCCAGCAACAGGCTCGGACCGAAGCCGTCCATCGCCTGGGCGCGTTGGAATCGGAACTGTCACAGGCGGCGGCGCGATGTGCCGAGTTGAACGCCGAATTGAGGAGCCAGCAACAGGCTCGGACGGAAGTCTTGAATCGCCTGGGCACGTTGGAATCGGAACTGTCGCAGGCGATGGCCCGATGCGTCGCACTGGAGGGTGAGCGGGCTGCCACAGCGAGAGTGATTGAGGGACAACGTGGCGAAATCACCGGATTGAATGCCGAATTGCAGCGCCGGCAGAATCGCATGGATGCATTGGAAGCGGAATTGTCCCAAACTCACCGGACTCTGGGCGAACTTCAGCAGCGCCACGACGAACTGGATACTTCCTGCCAGCGGTTGCAAAACGAGTCACGATATCGCCAGGGACAATGGCAAACCTTGCTGCCTGCGTTGGAGAGCTTCCGAAACAGCGAAGCGCTCCATCTCCTTCGCTGGTGGAGGCCCCTACGTGAGCTGAATCAAGCTGCGCAGGCCGTTGTTCCCGAGCCCGCGCGCATCGAACCCCGTCCCCGTCGCCCGCAAACGCTCAGCCGCGTTTGGGTCGACCTGGCGCCCCTGCAGCCGGGGGGCGAAAACGGCGGCGCCAAATGGCTTGCGCTCGAATTGGTCAGGGAACTGGCGAGGCTCACCCCGGATTGTCAGTGGATCTTGCTTGCGTCCGACAAGGCTCTTCCGGAACTGGCCGGCTATGCGAGGGAGAATATAAGCTGCTCCCGCGCTGACGCACGGCCCCGGAGACGGGGCCGCAACGGCTCACCCAAACAAGCCTGGCGCATGCTGGGGTCAAACCGGTCATCATTGCCCCGACCGGATCTGGTGTTCTGTCCGTTTACGACCGCACGTCTGTATACCGACGATGTGCCGCTGGTCGCCGTCGTGCATGATCTTCAATACCTGGTTTATCCGCAGTTCTTCAGCGAACACGAGAGATCCCACCGGGCGAGGGAATTCAGTGATGTGTGCCGTTTTGCCTCGCGGATCATTTGCGTTTCCGACGCCGTGCGGGAAGCTGTCGTGCGGGAGGGAATGATCCAACCACACCGGGTGAAGAGCGTTCACACGCGGCTCTTTCACCGTCTACCGTCGCCAGCGGCGACAGCCGTGGCGCGGACCTTGCATCGGCTCCACGTGGAACCGGGCCGGTATCTGCTCTATCCGGCGAATTTCTGGGCTCACAAGAACCACGAGATGCTCCTGACGGCGTTTGGCATGTACCGGGCCCGGGCGCCGGGTTCCGAAGTAAAGTTGGCTTTCACTGGGGCTCCCGGTGATCGAAGCGAGGAATTGCGGAAGATCGCTCGCCGCATGGGTCTGCAATCTGTCGTGGAGTTTTTGGGATTCCTGCCGGGGGATGACTTCGCGGCGGTGCTCAGCGGTTGTCGAGCCGTGATCTTTCCGTCGCTGTTCGAGGGGTTTGGATTGCCGGTACTGGAGGCCATGGCGTTTGACAAGCCCGTCTTGTGCAGCAATGGAACCGCCTTATCCGAAGTCTCGGGTGAGGCAGCGTTGTTTTTCGATCCTCGAAAACCGAAGACCATTGTCGCCGCGCTGGAGAGGCTTGAGAATGACTCGTCCCTGGCGCCGAAGTTGGTCGCTCTCGGTCGCCGCCGGTTGGCGGAGCTGGGGGGCGCCGAGGTGATGGCCCGCGACTACCTGCGGATTTTCCAGGAAGCGTTGAAGGAAGATGACAATTGGGTCCCTGCGGCGCGCGGCATTTACGGGGACGGGTGGACCCAGGATCGTATAACCATCGTTTACGACAGCAGCAACGTCTCCCGCTACCTGGAGCTGGAGCTTCGTGCGCCGCCATGGTTGCCCTCGCCGGCGGTGTCCGTAACGATCACCGGCGGAAAAGACCGTCGTGACCACCAGACCCGGCAGATCCGACGCGGGCACTCGGTGGTGTTGCGTCGCGCCCTCCCCGAGGCGGGAGGAAGAGTCGAAATTCGGATCGATCCGTGTTTTCAACCCAGCGCTGTCAATCTGGGACCTGACACGCGCCTGCTGGGATGCTTTTGCGACCAGTGTCGGATCGTATCGGTTGACGGTAGCTCCGCGCTGTATCAGAAGGACAGATGAAGGTCCCCATTAGCATCATTACGCCCTCCTACAACCAGGGCCGGTACATTGAACGGACGATCCGCAGCGTGCTGGATCAGGGGATCGCGGGCATGGAGTATCTCGTAATCGACGGGGGAAGCAACGACGAGACCGTTCCGATCCTGCGCGATTTTGGGGACAGAGTGTCCTGGGTCTCGGAAAGCGATGCGGGCCATTCCGATGCGATCAACAAGGGGATCCGTCGATCAACGGGGGCGATTATTGGCTGGCTGAACTCGGATGACGTGTATTACCCGGGAGCGCTCCAGAACGTGTTGGAGTATTTCGAAGAACACCCGGATGTCGAGGTGGTTTATGGCGATGCCAACCACATTGATGAGCACGATCAATTCATCGAGAAGTACCCGACGGAGACGTGGGATTGGAACCGGCTGATCGAGACGTGTTTCATCAGCCAGCCGGCAACGTTTCTGCGGCGGTCGGTGGTGGATCGCTGTGGCTTGCTCGACGTGACACTACGCCAGAGCATGGACTACGAATACTGGATCCGCCTGGGCAAGGCCGGCGTGCGGTTTGCCTATTTGCCGAGGCTGCTCGCCGCGACACGGCTGCATGATGAGTCGTTTACCGTTGGCTCGCGGGTGGCGTGCCATCGCGCGGTCAATGTGCTGATGCGCCGGCATTTCGGCCGGGTGCCGGACCGATGGATTTTCAACTACGCGCATGCCGTCGTCGAAACCAAAGGAATTCAGCGGGATCATGCGTTGTCCTTTGCCATCGCCATTTCCGCGGTTTCCTGGTACGCGGCGGTGCGCTGGAACCACGGGATCAATGGTGCCATCTGGAAGACCACCGGCTCGTGGTTGTGGGGAAACCTGCGGCGCAGTATGCACGGAAGGCCGGCATGAGAATCGGATTCGATGTCAGTCAAACCGGTGCGGGCAGGTCGGGTTGCGGCTATTTTGCTGAGAGCATGATTCGTCATCTGGCAGAAATTGATGACGGGAATGAGTATGTGCTCTACCCGACCTTCGGCAGCCATTGGTGGGATCCCGATTGGCAGTCGGGAATCGCCACCGTGGCGGGGCCGAACTTCCAGCGCTGGGAAGGGCACCAATCGCATCAGGAATCACGACGGTTCTGGGACGAGCCAACGGAGCAATTCGAGGCTCATCTTGGTGATCCGGATATCGTCCACGCCAATAACTTTTTCTGTCCCAAGGGCCTCCACGCAGCACGTCTGGTGTACACACTGCACGACCTGGCGTTTCTGGAATATCCCGAGTTCGCAACGGAAGCGAATCGGCTGGCGTGTTTTGACGGGGTCCTCCGCGCGAGTCTGTTGGCGGATTTGATTGTTGCGGTCTCCGAGCATTCGCGCCACCACTTTTTGGAAACATTCCCGCATTATCCGCCCGAGAGAGCGATTGTCATGCATGAGGCCAGCCGGTTCGCGTCCCGACCGATTGCTCGCCCGGAGAAGCTGTCAATGCTCGCACCGGGAGAATTCTGGCTGAGCGTCGGCACGCTTGAGCCGCGCAAAAACCCTGTTCGATTGTTCCGCGCTTATGCCCGGCTCAAATCCAGCGCACCGCTGACATGGCCGCTGGTTTGGGCTGGCGGTAACGGCTGGCTGATGGATGACCTCCCGCATCTGCTCAAAGAGGAGGGGCTGGAGCGTGACATCCTGTTGCTGGGGCGCGTCGATGACGAAAGCCTGCAGTGGCTCTACCAGAATTGCTTCGCCTTCGTCTTTCCTTCCGTCTTCGAAGGCTTCGGCCTGCCCGTCCTCGAAGCACTCAGCTTGGGCGCGCCGGTCATCGCCGCCAACACAACGTCGATTCCGGAAGTGGTCGGCGCGGCTGGGTTGTTGGTCGATCCGCTTTCCGAGGACGAGATCCTCGCGGCCATGATGAAACTCGATGGTGATAAGGCTCTGCGACAGGGTCTCAGCTCGGCAGGACCCCGTCAGGCCGAGCGGTTTTCCTGGACCCAATCTGCGCGGCAGCTCTTGCAGCAATACCAACGCACCTGTGAATCGGCTCCGTTCGCGAATTGAACTTCCGAACCACAAATATGGGCGAGGCGACGATTCACTCAAGACTGCGAATGCAACAACGTCTAACCGCAAGAGATGCTGGCGATGCCCTTGGGTTGGATGCCACTTGTTCCAAAGAAGTTGGCCGATTATGAGTCGATATTTGGAGTTAGGAGCGGAAGAAGGCAGGTCCTCTTGGTGGGCTGAATTCCTGACGTTCTCGCCCGTCTGGTTGGCTCTTGTGATTATGCTCCCGCGACTTCTCCAGCCGCACTTCGGTTTACTCGACGACGGGGTCACCCTCAGTGCCAGTCAAGGTGTCGGGGGTTGGACGCTGCCATTTCACATGTCCGGTGATACGGGCAGGTTCTGTCCTGTTTACTGGGCTTACTACCGCGCCATCTACAAGATCGTGGGTGCCAGACCGCTGCTTTTTTTTGGCGCCCAGTGCGTTCTCTTGGCCGCTACGGTCGCCGGGCTGATCCACTTTGGCCGACTGGTTGGCGCCAGCCGGTTCCAAGCCGGCACTGCGGGACTCTTCTTTGTGGTCTCCGGTCCTGTCATCGAGAACTTCTATACCATCTCGAAGGCGGAGCCCATCCAGGTTTTGCTCCTCCTTTGTTCGCTTATTTTGGCGGAGTACTGTGCTCGGCAGGGCGCGCTTAAACGACAAATTGGATTTGTATTGGTAATTGCGGGCATGCTGCTGATGGCGAATGGGGCCAAGGAAACCAGTTTGGTGATGATCCCGATCAGCATGGCCCTGCTTGCAGTGACTCTGGTCCGAAAGCGCTGGCGGAGAGAAGGTCCCCCCGTTCGAGACAGCATCCTCTTCGTGTTTGCGACTCTTGTCGCCGGGATGGCATTCCTGCTTCTGCGCAAGCATTTTTCGACCTCTTCAATTGCCTCGGGCAGCTACACAAAAGCGTACTCTCTGGTCAATGTCCACGACTCGGCTTGGCGGCTACTGGCATGGTTGATTAGAGATTTCCCCCAACTGTTGCCATTGGGGGTTGTTGCGGGCCTGTCGTACAAACAGCGTAACCTATCCCAAAGCCGGCTATTGTGGCTCTCGGTGATATGGATGCTGTTCTGGATGGGGATTTTTGCCCCTTGGCATTCTTGCTTGGAGTATTACCTGTTGCCCTTTGCGATGGGTTCCGCGCTCTTTTTCGGGCTGACCGTTGCCGAAGGCATCGACATGCTGTCTCAACCCGGCAAGGGGATTCCAAGGGTTGTCGCCGCCATATGCATGGTGGTCGCTGTCTGGCTGACCCAATTTACCGTCATAAATAATATTACCAATGCCAGGGTCCAGCTGAACGTTGACCGGGTGAATTCGAAGCTTGTGAGGTTTCTGGCTGGGTTGCCGGTGGACAGCCGTGTTCTTATCAATCTCTTGGAACCAAATGAATACACCTACGAGGTGGGAGTACACCTGCGGGATTTGAATCGCCGACCCGATCTGCACGTTGATTACTTCCGGTTTCAGACCGCGACTCCGACTGAGCCAACAACGACCTATTATGTCGCGTCACCCCTGATGACCAATCAATTGCTCCCGTCGGTTCGCGTGGCCGTCGACGAATCAACAGCCAATGTGATGACCGAGTGCTTGGCTGGTTTTCTCGGCGAAACGGATCCGCTGGTTTATCATTCGCAAGCCGCCTTTCCATTATTGGATATTGGTTTCCAACGGATTCTATGTGGACTCGGTGTCGACGGCTTGGATTGCGGGGTGCCGAGAGCGTTTGTCGAAGGTCGGACTTTCCTTTACGGCTGGCAGGTGCATCGTGTGGTTCGGGAAATCTTGCATCAGGCGCGTCCCGGCAGATATTATGCAGGTGGAAGGTGGGAGCTAAGCGGCCCTGCCGCGGTGGTACAGAGGATTCAGTTTGGCAAGGACGCTGACCTGCCCGTTGTGGGAGACTGGAACGGGGATGGTTCAACCGGTATCGGCGTGTTCCGACCGTCTGACCTGACGTGGCGACTGGATTCTAACATGAACGGCACAACGGGGCTGGTGTTTCGGTTTGAGGGGATGAAAGCTGGCGACATTCCGATTGTCGGAGATTGGGATGGCAACGGTACCGCCACCCCGGGGTATTTTCGTCCCGCAGACGCCAGCTGGCACCTGCGAAACAGTAATTCAACGGGCGCTGAAGACTGGCCGATTCTGCACTTCGGGATGCCAACGGATCTCCCCGTTGTTGGTGATTGGAATGGTGAGGGTCGCGATACCATTGGGATTTATCGACCGGAGAATGGCGAAGTGGACCTGAAGAATGACCTCAGTCCGGCACCGGCTCAAATCGTGTTCAGTGCACCGCGGAACGCGAAGCCAGTCGTGGGAAAGTGGTCTGGAGGCAGGGTCTGCACATTCGCTTTTGTTGTCGGGACCAATTGGAAATTGCGGCCGGTGAATTGTCAGGCCCCGGTTCTCAATCCGCCAGCCGATTTCGAGTTTGGCTCCACGGAAGGCCGTCCTGTGGCTGGGAACTGGAGGCCGGGACCGTGAGCGATGCCCGCGACAACAAAATGCTTTCGATGGATATTATTGTGCCGCTGTTTAATGAGGAACTGGTCCTCACGGAATTCCACGGGCAATTGGTCCAGGCGGTTTCCAAACTACCGTGCGAGATCCGGATTCTATATGTCGATGACGGCTCATCCGATGACACACCGGCTCTGTTGCAGAACCTGGCAAACAAGGATTCGCGCGTGGCGTTCATCAGGTTCAGCCGCAATTTTGGCCATCAGTCCGCGCTTACGGCCGGCTTGGATCACGCTGACGCCGATATTGTCATCATGATGGATGGCGACGGGCAGCATCCGCCGCAACTGATCCCGGAGATGGTCGACCAGTTCCGCGCTGGTTACGATGTGGTTCTGACTCAACGGAGCGACGAAGCCGGATTGTCATTCCTGAAGCGGAAGAATTCGCAGCTGTTTTACGGGCTCATCAACCGCATTGGAAATACAAGGATCATTCCCGGCGCTGCCGACTTCCGCTTGCTGTCGCATCGCGCGGTAGACGCTCTCCGTCAGATGCCTGAGTATCATCGATTCCTGCGCGGCATGGTGTCCTGGGTCGGGTTCCGAACAGCGATTCTGCCGTATACGGCTCCAGCCCGCCTCCATGGGAGCTCCAAGTATTCCCCTGGCAAGATGATGAGGCTGGCCATGGATGCCATCTTCTCGTTCTCGCTGGTGCCCCTTCAAATCGGCCTGGTTCTCGGTCTCTTGTTCTTCGTCCTGGCCGCACTTGAAGTCATCTACGTCCTGAGCTTTTGGGTGCGGGGCAAACAAGCGTTGCTGGTGCCCGGCTGGAGCTCTTTGATGTTTGTTATACTTATCACCGGGGGGTTTCTCATGACGCTGGTCGGTCTGATCGGCAATTATGTGGGATATATTTTCCAGGAAGTGAAACATCGTCCTGTCTACGTGATTCAAACGGCGCACATGGAGTCCCGGAGCGCACGGCCACTCCGTTCATTAGGCGAACTTCCTCGTTCACCAAAGACGTTGGAGACCCGGCCGGGCCCGCGACAATGACCACAAGCTGCCCCTGCTGTGAAGCTCGCGATTGGATCCGTCGCTGGCCCGGATTTGTTATCTGCGCCCAATGTGGCGTCATGATGTTTGAACAGCAGGTCGATCTCGCAACGTTGCGGCCGCACTACGGAACCGACTACTTCCAGGGCCACGAGTATCTGGATTATCAGGGGGACCGCGCGATCCACGAAAAGACCTTGCTGCGGCACCTGCGCCTCGTGAAACGGTTCGTCCCCAGAGGCGAAGGGCTTTTGGAAATGGGCGCCGCTTACGGCTTCTTCTTGGAGCTGGCGCAGTCATATTATCCTGATTCCGTCGGGGTGGAGTTGTCAGCCGACGCGGCGAAGTCGGCCGTCGCGCGAGGGCTGGACGTGAGAACCGGCGATTTGCTGGAATTGGATTTTGATCGCTCTTTTGCAGCAGTCTGCTTGTGGGATACCATTGAGCATCTGCCCCATCCCTATGAGACTGTTCATCGAGCGGTAGGTCTGCTGAAGCCCGGGGGCTATATGTTTCTGACAACCGGCGATTTTGGTGCGTGGCTACCTCGACTGCAAGGGCTTCGATGGAGACAGATTCATCCTCCCACACATTTGTTCTACTTTACTCGCCGATCCTTGGACCGTTTATGCCTGCGTTGCGGTCTTGTTGTGCTGGAGTTCGGCACCGTGAGTGTTTTCCGCAGGCTGCGATCCTCGTTGAGATCTCTCGACCAGTTTCATGCAAACACCTTGCCCGGCCGACTTGCCAAAGCTGCTCTACGGATCCTCCCCGGCCGACTGCTGGATTGTGGCTTCCCGCTGAATCTGGGAGACACGATGTTCTTGGTGGCCCAAAAGCCCGTTCTTTAGGTTGGCGGCACTTGGCGACAGGACGCTTTTGCTTGCCACGTCCGATTGATTCCAAGAACATGAGCCAGACTGCATGATACCCGAACCCAAGTGTTCCAATGAGGAGTTTGTCGAGTTTTGCTACCAGAGGGTGCTCCGTCGGGCCAGCGACCCGCAGGGACGTGAGGAAAAGATCGCGGCTCTGAATCGCGGACTGTCCCGACTCGATCTGCTGCTGCAGTTCTTGGACTGTCCCGAGTTTCTCTCCCGGGCATCCGAGTGGGTTCCGCCCGGCCACTTCTATTCGCCCATTCCCAACCTGCAGGACATTGCCGACCGGCTCAAGGATCTTCGGCTCGACGCTCAGGCATGCCCGAATCTCGACATGCGGGACAACGAGCAAGTCCGCCTGCTCAATGCCCTTGCCGCCTATTACCCGGACCAGCCGTTTTCTGCAAAGCCATCAGCTCCGCTCCGGTATTATTTCGACAATGATTCCTTCCCATACGGCGACGCACTGGTTCTGTATGCGATGCTGCGGCACTTCAAACCCTCGCAAATCATTGAAATCGGCTCGGGGTATTCATCGGCAGTGATGCTGGACACCAACGACTTGTTTTTGGAGGGGAGCATCCGGCTCACGTTCATCGAACCCTACCCGCAACGGTTGTACGGCCTGTTGAGTGAAGACGACAAAGGGCACCACCGCGTTGTGGAACAGCCGGTTCAGAAAATGCCGGTGGCGGTGTTCCGTGAACTCAAGGCCGGAGATATCCTGTTTGTGGACTCCACCCATGTTGCCAAGTGCAACAGTGATGTGTTGTATGTTTTCTTCGAGATTATCCCCTCCCTGGCGGACGGTGTACTGATTCATTTTCACGACATCTTCTGGCCGTTCGAATACCCCGCCAAATGGCTGCAGGAAGGCCGGGCGTGGAACGAGGCGTACTTCCTTCGAACGTTTCTGGAATACAATCACAGATTCCAGGTTGTCTATGGCAGCAGCTACATGGCGCACTTTCATTCGGATCTTCTCCAGGAGAAAATGCCCCTGGTCATGCGCAACACTGGTGGGAGTTTCTGGTTGAAGAAGTTGCCCGCTTGACCGCCGTCGGCAAGCCGCTTTCGGCTTGCTTTCACCTTGTACCTCGGTAAACCATTCCGGTCACAGCGGTTTGGAGGAGGAACAAGGTCGGCCATGCAAATGCGCAAGCAATCAACGGGGATTCGCGACTGCGAAGTGCTGATGCCCGAGGTGTTCGAAGATGCGCGAGGATTTTTCCTCGAGGTGTTTCGCGCGGATCAGTTCCGGGAATTCGGGCTGCCCGAACGATTTCAGCAATGGAATCATTCCCGCTCGTGCCAGAACGTCGTGCGCGGCCTGCATTTCCAGACCGATCCACCGATGGCCAAGATGATGCGTGTGACGCTTGGCGAGGCGTTTGTGGTCGCGGTGGATATCCGCAAGAACTCGCCAACGCTGGGGCAGCATTTTGCGACCATTGCCTCGGCGGATAACAAGAAGATGGTTTACGCACCCCCGGGATTCGCCCGCGGGTTTGCCGTTCTCTCCGACTATGCAGAGGTCCAATACCTGTGCACGAGCATTTACAACGTCAAGACGGAGTCGGGCATCCGCTGGAATGATCCGGCGCTGGCCATCCCGTGGCCCGTAACGAACCCGATCTTGTCGGGGAAGGATGAGAAGGCGCAGACGTTGGCGGAATGGTTGAAGCGCCCCGAATCGAATGCGTTCGTCTATTGAGGAGATCAAGTGCGCTTGTGAATGTGTCCGAGCAAACACCGGTGTGGACAGTGAATCGCGCAACGGGCCAGCCAGTCTCTCTGGTCCGTCTGCTGATGCCGTGGCAAATGGTCCATGATCTGCGCCGGCACAGCTCGTTGATCTGGCAATTCACCAAGCGCGACGTGCTGATGCGTTACCGCGGATCGTATCTGGGCATCTTGTGGTCGCTGTTGCGTCCGCTCTGTATGCTGGCGGTGTTCTTCGTCGTGTTCGGCTACATCTTTCAGTCGCGGTGGGGCCACGACCAGAACGAGACCCGCATCGACTACGCGCTGGGATTGTTCTGCGGTCTGATCGCCTTTGATTTCATGGCCGAATGCCTCGCCCGGGCGCCGACTCTCGTCCTGTCGAACCCGAACTACGTGACCCGGGTGGTGTTCCCGGTCGAGATTCTGCCCGTGTCCGCCGTCGGCGGGGCGCTGTTGCACATGGTGCTCAGTTCGATCCCGTTGTGTTTGGGATACCTCTTCGTGCACGGCTCGCTGCACCTGACGGCGCTGTATCTGCCGCTGATTTTCATTCCGTTGGCGCTTTTGGGGCTGGGACTGACATGGCTGTTTGCCAGCCTCGGGGTGTTCATTCGTGACATCAATTCATTCGTGCCCGTGCTGATCACGATTCTGATGTACGCCAGTGCGATCTTCTATCCGATCAGCCGGGTGCCCGCGGCAATGCTGCCCGCGGTGATCCACAATCCGCTGGCCGTATTGGTGGAGAACACGCGCAACGTGTTTATGTGGGGGATGCCATTGAACTGGGGGCAGTACCTGTCCGCGACGCTGCTCTGCCTTGTCATCATGTTGTTCGGCTACGGGTTCTTTATGAAGACCAAGAACGCGTTCGCGGACGTGGTTTAGCGGGCCGGGCCGCTGCGCACGATCACGCCGTCTTTCATTTCGTGGATGAAATCGCTGGAGCGCGCAACCAGCGGGTTGTGCGTGGCCAGCAGGAGCGCTTTCTGTTCGCGTTTTACCAGCTCGGTCAGCAACCGGAACACGCGCTCCGAGTTTTCCGTGTCGAGATTACCGGTCGGCTCGTCTGCGAGGAGGATTCTGGGGTCGTTGGCCAGCGACCGGGCGATGGCCACGCGCTGTTGTTCGCCACCGGACAAGTGGTTGGCCAGACGATCAAGTTTGTTGCCGAGTCCCACCGCGTCGAGGAGCATCCCCGCCCGCTCTCGCATTTCTTTCCCGCTTAATCGACCGAGACGGCGCATGGGGATCATCACGTTTTCTGCCGCGGTGAACTCGTTCATGAGGAAATGGAACTGGAAGACGAACCCGATCAATTCGTTTCGCTTGGCCGAGAGTTCGTGGTCGGGCAGGTCCGAAACATCCTCGCCGCCGATGGCAATTGTGCCTTCATCGGGCGTGTCCAGCAGGCCGAGCACGTACAGCAAGGTGCTTTTCCCGCAGCCGGACGGGCCGACAATAGAATGAACCGATCCGACACCGACCTCCAGCGTGATTCCGCGCAACACGTGGACGCGCGACTCGAATTCGCCCAGGTAACGGTGCAATCCGCGGCACGCCAGCGGCGCAGGGGGAGCCGCAACGGAGGTTGGATCAACGGTGGATGGGCTCCTGTCGGTCATGGCAGTTGTCTCATTGGCCCGAACCTCGCAGAATAGTGACGGGCGCGAGCGTCGCCGCGCGCCGCGCGGGGAAATAGCTGGCAATGAACACGCCTACGAACGCGATGGCGATGGCAGCGACGTAGTGGTGCCAACTCCAGTACACGAGGAAATGGTCGGTCGCAAAGAAGCCGCGGACGCGGACGGGAATGCGCGAGACACCCCAGGTCAGGAGAGCGCCGAGAATGCAGCCGGCCGTCGACCCGATCACGGCGATCAGCAGGCCCTGCCACAGGAATATCGCGCTGATATCCGACCGCTGGTAGCCCATCGACCGCAAGATCGCGATCTCGCGCACTTTTTCCAGCACCATGAGCGTGAGGATGTTGAAGATGCCGAACCCGGCCAGAACGATGATCGTCGACACCGTGATGGCTGCCGAATACCGGATCGCCTTGAAGATTTCCAGATTGCCGCGCTCCCGCTCCTGCCAACTGCGCGAGCGGTGCTGCAGCAATTCCTCGAGATGCGCGGCCAGTTGCGGCGCGCGATCGACGTCGCGGAGCTTGACGATGATGTAGGACACTTCCGACGGCCTGTTCAGCAGGCTCTGAGCAACGCGCAAATGGACGTACCCCCGCCTCTCATCGATCATGTTGTCGCCGGTGCGGAAGATGCCGCTGACATCGAAATTGCGCGTCTCACCATTGGCGCCCAGGATCGAGACCGTGTCGCCGACCTGGAGGTTGAGTTTTTGCGCCAGCAACACGCCGACAAGCAGCCCCGAAGCCTTCTGGCGAAAGGCGTTGAGATCGCCATCGATCAAATAGCTGCGCAGATTGGTCGCCCGAAGTTGCGCGTCCAAATCGATCCCCTGCAACCGAAACACCTCGCTGCGAAAATCGATTTGCAGGCTCGCGCTGTCTTCCAATACAGGCGCGCAGGCGATCACGTTGGAGAATTCCTGAATCGCGCGCATGACCTGATCGGCGTCGGTGATTCCGGGGTAGTATTTCCTCGGTCGCTCGTTCTTCAGGCTGACAAGGGCATTTCCCTCATCCTGCAACGCGCCCGAGTAGCGGTCCTGGAAGCGGTCCTGCACGACGATGGCTCCCGATGTTCCCAGCACGGTTTGGATGTAGAACCGCTCGAATCCCTGGGTCTGCGCCTGGGTGCAAATGAAAAACGCCACGCCGAGGACGATGCCACCGAGGCTGAGGATGATCGCCTTCTTGCGATGGCCGATGAAGCGGAGGGCGATATACAGCGG
This sequence comes from Verrucomicrobiia bacterium, assembly GCA_035501175.1. GTDB lineage: Bacteria > Verrucomicrobiota > Verrucomicrobiia > Palsa-1439 > Palsa-1439 > Palsa-1439. The sequence goes on from DATJWQ010000046.1 coordinate 35,373, forward strand.
CGAAGGCATGGCCACGCTACATGTTTCGGGGGGGGATGGCCCGAACCCGCTGGCCCGGACGGAACAGGTCCTGATCGGCGATGATGACCTGTTCTCCGTCGCGGAGGCCATCGAGAACTTCGGAGAGATCCAAATTGTGGAAGCCGATCTTCACATCGCGGGGACTGACGATGTCGTCTTTGACCACGAGCACGCGTCCGCCGAGGACGGCGCTCGAGGGGATGATGAGGGTGTTCTCGCGCTGGCCCGCGATGACGTTCATCTCTCCCGTCATGCCCGCCATGAGATTGGCGGGGGCTTTATCCAGCGTCAGAGTCACGGTATAGCGCTCGTTGTTGGCCGTGGGCAGAATCTGCGAGACGGTGGCCATCAAATTCGTATCGGGGTAGGAGTACAGTCTGACGGCGGCCTTCATTTTCGGCGCGATCAGGCCGACATCCTCCTCATTGATCTGGCCTTCGAGATAGTTTGATTTCGTCGAGACGATGAACGGAATTGAGCCTTCGCCAATAAACTCGCCATCGGCGCAGCCGAGGGATTCCAAATAGCCGGTCAGCGGCGAGGTGATGAGACATCGCGCCTTGCGATCCTGCAAGACGCCCGCCTGCTCCCGCAAGACGGACACCGCCCGATCGAGTTCGACCTGCTCGGTGCGCACGCGATCGCGGAGGGTTTGAACGGTGCTGCGCTCGCGGTCGACATCGGTGGCGGGAACGTTTTGCGATTGCGCGAGTTTCTCGAGCCGGGCGAGTTGCGCTTCGTTATTGCCAAGCTCCGGCTGGCTGGGAGGACCGAGCTGCTGCTTTTCCTCGGCGGCTTTGAGTTCGGTCTCGGCGTTGGCGAGTTCGCGTTCGAGGTCTTCATCCACGATGGTGCCCAGCAGTTCGCCCTGCCTGACCTCCAGCCCGACCACGGCGTTTTTCGCGATCCGGTCAGCCAGATGCATGACACCGCTGGTGCGCGCGCGAAGATTCAGGGTCACGGACGCCACGACTTTGACGGTGCCGTAGACGGCCGAAACCGCCCTGCCTCGCCGGGCGACGTAGACCTCCGCCACGGGCCGCGATGACCACACGCCATAGAAAACCGCGACGACCGCGCAGGCGACCACCGTTGTCAGAATCACGGGCTTTTTCATGTGGAAGACAACGTCGCGATACTAATCGTGGGCCCGTGCCAACACAAGCGCCGTCATGGAGCGTTTTCGGAATGAAACTGCAGGTAGCGACCCATGACCCGGTCCAGATTCGCCCGGGCGACCTCATGTACATACGTGGCGTCCGCGACGCCGGCGCGGACCGAGAGCAAATCCGTCTGCGCCTTGAGGAAATCCAGTTGCGTGGCCTGGCCGAGCCGAATCTGTGCTTCAATCAGTTTCAGGTTTTCTTCGGCTGCCGTGGCGGACTTGGCGAGCGCATCGTGCCGAGCTTCGGCCGTCTGGAGCGCATTCTTGACGGCGACAAGTTCACGCGGGATGTCCTGTTGAAGCTTGCGACGGTCGATCACGTACTCCTGGCGGATGGCTTCAAGCTGATGGCTGGCGCCCGTGATCTGGCCGTTATCGATGACCTGCCAGCTCAAGGCGACGCCGACGCGCCCCTCGGACGATTCGGTTTGCTGCCCGACAACGATCTGGGTTTGACGGGTGAGCAGATAGTTCTCCGGGATGAACAACGCCGAGCCGATGAGGGAGATGACCGGGAAATAGCCCGCCTCGGTGCTCTGTTTGTCCGCGGCGGTGGCATCCACCAGCGCGTCCAGCAGTTTCAAATCGGCCCGGTGCGCCAATGCGTAGGCGGATTCCCGGGAGAGGTCCACGGTCACCGGCGCGTATTCCATGTCACCGACCGGCTTCGGGAACCACAATTGTCCCGGGTTCCCGGTGTCGTCTTTCAGGTTGAGACCGCACAGGTCGTCGATACGCGTCAGCGTGGTGACATATTCACCGCGCAGGTTCGACAGCGTCAGCGCCAGATTGAGCTTCTGGACGTTGGCCGAGGCCACCGCCTGCTTTGTGCCAGTGCCGGCATCCAGCCGCTGCTGTTCGCTGGTGACATTGGCGTCGAGTTGCCGGGCGATCTCTTCGTGAATCCGAATCAGATCGCGCAAATAAAGCGCGCGAAGGAACGCGACGCGGGCATCGTAGAGGCGGTCGGTGACCTCGCGGTTGAGGTTTTGCTGGGCAATGACAATCTCGAGTCTCCCGCGGCGGAGGGAGGACGGAATCCCGAGGTCGATCAGCGGCTGGGAGAATTGGGCGGACACCGCGCTGAATAGCGTGGGATTGAATTCGCGGGATCGATTGGTCGATATGACGCCGGTGTCGGGGTCCTTTCTGGTGTCTGGCCCGTTGTACAGGTTGCCTCCGCGCAGGCCGGCGGTCAGGGACCCATTGAGCTGCGGGAGCGCGCGGGAGCGGTCGACGATTTGTGTCCCGGCGGCGCGGTCCACTTCTTTTTGCAACTGTTGGATTTCGGGAGATCGTCGAAAGGCCTGGGCGAGGCAATCGTCCAGTGTCAGGTCATGGGTCGGCGTTTGCTGTTCGAGTTGCCCGACAACCGATGAGGTCGTACCGGCGACCAGAAGGATGCTCCCGACGACACAGCACCACCGTCTCATCGGGCACCTCCCGCCGACGCTCGTGTTTCCGTGACCTGAAACCGGCTGCCCATGGCCCGCTCCAGCCGCGCCAACGCGGCATTGTAGTCGAACCGGGCCGACAGCTCGGCTGTTTGGGCTCGCGTCAAATCCAGCCGGCTCTGTAGCAATTCCAATTGACTGGTCAATCCGAGCCCGAAATTGGTGGTGGCCAGGTCGAGTGATTCGGCGGCGAGTTGGACGTTGGCCGTCTGGGTTTGGATATTCTCCTCGGCTCGTTGCAGGTCGCGAAAGGCGCGGACCACATCGGTTTGGATGGTGCGACGCGTCGCATCAAGCTGAACATCTGCGGCCTCCATGCGCGCGCGTGTCTCGCGCATCCGTCCGCGTGTCGCCAGGCCATCGAAGATGTGCCAATCGACCTGCACACCGGCCACGTAGCCGTCGTAATAATCACGCGGCAGAGTGGTATCAGGCTCGCTGACAACATCGTAACCGGTGAACAGATTTACGTGCGGCAGCACTTCACTGTGATCGACGGTGAGTTGTCTCTGTTGGACCTTGACATCGTTCTCGCGAGCGGTGAGTTCGGGCCGTTGGATCAGCGCGCGCGACAGGCAGTCATTGAGGTCGAGGGTCGATTTCTCATAGCCGAGCGCGCCGTCGAGATCGAATGGAACCTGGTCCTGATCGATGGAGTAGGGGATCGAGAGCAGTTCGCTGAGGCGGAGGTAGGAGTCGCGCAGACGATTGCGCGAGTCGACCAGAGCGGACTGCTCGAGCGCGAGGTTGACCTCGGCCCGGAGCACGTTGAGTTTTTGGCCGGTGCCGACGTCGAGTTTCGCCCGTTCATTCCGCGCCTGTTCGGCGAGAAAATTCACAGCCTGGTCGTGGACGGCGACATCGGCCTCGTTTCGCAAGATATCGTAGAATGCAACGCGGACGTCCTGGATTACCTGGTCGACCACCGCCTCGAAATCGAAGGTGCGCGATTGTTTCTGGAGCCGGGCGATGGCCATGCGCGCGCCCACTGCGCCTCCTGAATAGATGGTCTCGGTCAGACGGATGTTGACGTTCCAGATATACGTTCGATTGCTGGTCGTGCCCCCCAACGTGGCGTAGTCGGTCTCGAGCTTCTCGTAGCTGGCATAACTCGTGAGACTCGGCAGAAACCCCGCGCGGGCCTCGACGATCGCTCCCGCCGCCTCTTCGAGGTGCTGTTTGGAAAGCAGAATGTCGGGATTTTGCGCGAGGGCGCGGTCGATGCATTGCTGAAGCGTGTACCGCGGGAATTGCGGCGGCGTATTGGAGGCGATGTTGCCATCTGCCCGCGCCCATCGCACGCACCCCAACACCATCAACCAACAGTAGGTTATTCGTCGCAGCAACAAGGCGGCAGAAGTTTTAATGACAAACCGCGTCTTTGCCAACGACTTTCGCTGAGGGGGCGTTCTCTTGCAGCGGATAGTCAATTTGGGATGCGACAGCGCGGCGGATCGCCGAGGTCAGTTCCTCGACACTGGAAAAGCTGCGGGGGTCGAGTGGCGGATGAAAATGGACCTCCACGCGGCCCGAGAGTCTATCTGGTCTTGGGATGTTTTTGAACAATGGCTGAACGCCGCGGAGGCTGCACGGTACGATCAACGCGCCGGTCTCCATTGCCGCCCAGGCTGCACCGGGCTGGAAGGGCCCGAGCGCATCGAGACGTTTGCCTTCACAGGCGATGATCACACTACGGCCCTCGCGCAGATGAATCATGATTTGCCAGAGAGCCTGCGAGCGGGCCGCGCGCTGGCTGGTCCGTCCGATGGTCACCACACGCCAGGCACGGAGCCACGAGCCGATGAGTGGATACTCCATCGTTCCCTGCCACGTGACGGGCACGGGGATTTCACCAAGTACGCGTCGGCCTACGGCGAGCATGAAGAAAAGATCGTAGTGTGATCCGTGATTGTAACAGAACACAAGCGGACGGCCGTGGGGGAGCGATTCGATTCCGCGCAGCCGCAGCCTGAACAGGCCGCGCAAGACCAGCTCGTATCCGCTCTCAAACAGTCGGGAGCGAATCAGGCCGTACCACCACGGCTCTTTTGGAGCAACGCCCATGAGACGTTTGTGGGGCAGCGACGGACGGGTTGTCACGCACGAAATATGAAGTACACCGCGCCGACGAGGCACAGCCCGGCCCAGACGAAATCGAGTTTGATCGGCTGGCGCATGTAGAGGATGGCAAACGGGACAAACACGGACAGCGTGACCACCTCCTGAATGATTTTCAACTGTGACAGAGTCAGGGCGGTGTAACCGATGCGGTTTGCCGGTACCTGAAACATGTACTCGAAGAAGGCGATTCCCCAACTCAACGCGGCGGCGATGTACCATTTCTTGTCGTGCCAGTTGCGCAGATGCGCGTACCAGGCGAACGTCATGAACGTGTTCGAGCAGATCAACAGGAGGACAGTTTTCGATACGATGGCACTTTTCATCCGACGAACATAACAAACAAACGGGGCGTCGGCAAAATGTGGATGGGGCGCGGGCGGCTTGACTGGGGAATCCGGTTCCACTAGCCTCGCCGAGGTCAAATCAACAGAAGTCTATCAACCTTGTTTTCAAGAAATTCCAAGCCCATCATCGACCGCTGCGAATCCGACATGAATACGCGGCTGCGGCTGAAGTATGCGCCGTATTATCGGGTGGTGGATTCGGCGGACGGGGTCAGCATCGTGGTCGAGGGCCGGCCGATGGTGATGATGTCGACGAACGAGTATCTGGGATTCGCGCGGCATCCGAAGGTGATCGCGGCCGCGAAGCGGGCGCTGGACGAATGGGGTGCGAGCGCCTGTGGGTCGCGACTGGCCAACGGCAGCCGGGCGTACCATGTCGAGTTGGAGGAGGCGCTGGCGGATTTCCTCGGCAAGGAAGCGTGCCACGTTACCTCGGCGGGTTATCTGGCGTGCGTGTGCAGTCTGAGTTCGCTCGTTCAGCGGGGCGACGCGCTTCTCGTCGATCCGAGCATCCATTCTTCGCTGTGGGATGGCGCGTTGCTCAGCGGCGCGAAGATCGAGCGATTCGCGCATGAAGACATGGATTCGCTGGCGAAGGCGCTTGAACATCTCGACCCAAAACAGGCGAAAGCGATCGCGGTGGATGGCGTGTATTCGATGGAAGGGCACGTCGCGTCGTTGCCGCGATTGTGTGAGTTGGCGGAGCAATATCACGCAGCGCTGGTGGTGGATGACGCGCACGGGTTTGGGATTCTTGGCCGCGACGGACGCGGCGTGTGTGATCATCTGGGGGTGACGGACCGCGTGGACCTGATCGCCGGAAGTTTTTCCAAATCGCTCGCGAGCACGGGTGGATTTGTTGCGGGGAGCAAAGCGCTGATCGAATATCTGCGCAGCAGCTCGCGCCAGATCATCTTCAGCGCAGCGATCAGTCCGTCGGCGTCGGCCAGCGCACTCGCCGCACTGCGCGTGATGAAGGAGGAACCGGAACATCGGGAGCGGCTGTGGGAGAACTACCGGTATTTGCGCGGGATTCTGGAGGCGCTGGGGCTCGATTACTGGCAAAGCCCGACGCCGGCGTTGCCCATTGTCGTGGGGGAGAAGGAGAAGTGCTACTGGATGTGGAAGACGCTCTGGGACCAGGGATTCTTCACGGTCATGTCCATCGCTCCCGGCGTGCCGCCCGGTAAAGATCTGATCCGTTGTGCCGTCACATCGCTCCACACAAGGGAACAACTGGATCGTTTTGGCGAGGCCCTAAAACTGGCGATGAAGAAAGCGGATCTAAGGCCGAAGGGTGCCTAGACTGGAAAGATCCGACTCGTGGAAGGGCTCGAATTCCCGGCTTGGTTGCCGGCAGTGCGTTTTGCGCACTGCCGGCCGCCGGCTCGCCATTCACCTGCGACCACTCGAAACGGATAGCGCGCTTGCTCCGTCGGCGACGGGCACGCTGGAAATAGGAGTTGGGGCAACGGTAACGGGGTGAAGTGTGCCACTGCCCCACGATACTGGATAATCATACGCCCAGCGGCTCGTGCGTCGGGATGGCCGATGGGTCCACCGCCCGTGTCGGCGTCGAGTTGTGCCGAGTGCATTTGCCGAACGGGATCGGGGGACAACAAGAGAGGCGGACGCCCGGCATGGAGGGAGGGTAGACCGGGCGTCACTGAGGGAAAGACGCAGAAATCGACGGCCGAGTTCTATCGGCGTAGCGTTTGTCATCACGCCGACTACTTAAGCACGCTGGGTTCCGTCGAGCTACGCCCGGTTTGGCGAATCCTTTGCCTGGATTGACCGGGTCTGGCGGGCCCGAAATTCGGATGGCGAGCAACCGACGTGTCGGCGGAAGGCGCGATTGAAATAGGGGATGGAATCGAACCCGGCTTCGTAGGCTGCTTCGCTAATGCGACGGGTGGGGTCCAACAGCAAGCGTTTTGCCGTTTCGACGCGCACCTGTGTCCGGTACGCCGTAAAGGTCAATCCCGTCTGCTTGCGAAACAGTTTGCAGAAGTAACACGGGCTGATGTGCAGGCGCTCGGCCAGCTCTCGGACGGTCAGCGCCTGGTCGGAGGGAGAGGCCATTTGGGCCTCGATTTTTTGCAGGAGTGGTGACTGTTGACCGGCCTCCTGGAGCAACAATCGTTGGCCGCACTCGGCCAGGTACTGCGCGAACATCTCGAGCAACGTCGCCACCGCGTGCAGTCTCTCGCGCGTGATCGTCGGGCTGCTGTCCCAACTCGTTTTCGCGGCCTTCGCCTGCGAGCCGAGTCCGCTGGCCTTTAGTTGGTTCATCAACTGGCGGCGCCCGGAGCTTTTCGCTGGAGCGATGCGAAACGGCCCGGCCAACAGGCTGCCGACGTGCCGACCGTTGATCGTCACCGGCATCAGCACTTTCGTCAGCCCGATCGGGCACTTGAATTGATTGGCCACGCCCGAACAGGAAGCGGTGTGCTCGGCGGACAGAAGGGAGCGCTGACAGAACCGGCTTCCATTCGGACCCACGCATCCGTCCACGCAAAATGCAGGTGGCACGTGCGACTTCGAGTCCTGGGTTGCGGGCAGCAACGTCACGGGCAGCCCGGTCGCGTAGCCGAATGCGAGCTGTTGTCGGCGCACGGCGTCGGACTCAGTGAGTTTCTGCCAGATATCCATTGATGATTCTGCTGCCTGTAGCCCGGTTGTAGTCGACACGTATTCCCTAGGGCAAAAACGCCCCGAGGATTCAGCAGTGGGGGTGCCACATCGTATATAACCTTCGCAACGGGTTGCGCTTCAAGAGGAAGCAGAGCACGCTGTGGCGGTGCTGCGGGATTCTGCTTCTGACGTTTTGGCGGAATGGCAAACCTCATCTCGACAAGTTGTCGGCGAGGGTGCAGCGCTGTCTACCGGGTAGCGGGGGCACTAACGGACGGTTTTGGTCGCGAAACGGCGCCAAACAGACCGAGCTTTCGCGGTTCGAGATCGCGCTGATCGATGAGGACCAGCTCGCGGGTTCGAAGGTCGAAGCGCCACTCCTGGTGAACACTTTTCACAAAGCCACCTGTACGAAAGGCAGGCAGGTGGCGCACGATGGAGAATTCGACGCCGACGGGCGTCTTCTTCCAATTCGTGCCGCGCTCCTCGATTTTTGCCTGCGCGAGTTTCTGCGGCATACCGCCCGCGGGAAAGAGGCCTTCGACGTGGCGGCTGAACAGGTTTTTGAATTGAGGGGTTGGTTCAGTTGCGGTGATCCATCGGGAGTAGGCGTTGAGGAAGACTTGTTCCAGCGCCGGGAAGTAGTGTTCGCCGCAATAGAACTTTCCCTGCACTTCCCAATCGAGACCGGCCCACCGCGCGCACTCGGGCCATTCACAATGCCTGTCACTCACGATCACCTCCATGATTTGACGCGGTTGGGAGAATAAACCCCGAGATCGCGCGGTGCAACGGGAATGTGCCCGGACCCGACCGCGACTCGCGCGCGCAGGAAACACTGGCGGGGCGTTGCGGCCTCCGCTAGACTTGTGGTTTGTTGAAACCGCGTCACTTCATCCCCCTGCTGCTGATTGCCGTTGGAATCTGCGCGTACCACGATAGTTTTCGCGTGCCGTTTCTCTTTGATGATCAGTTGTCAATTGAAGAGAACCAGAGCATTCGGCATTTATGGGCGATTGGGAAGGTGCTGTCGCCATCACCCACCTCGTTGGTTGGAGGACGCCCGGTCGTCAATCTTTCGCTGGCGGTGAACTATGCGCTGGGGAGGGGCGACGTGCGCGGGTATCACGTCTTCAATCTGGCGGTGCATCTCCTAGCAGGCCTGACGCTGTATGGGATCGTGCGTCGGACGCTGTTGCAGCCGGGATTGCGAGAACGATTTGGCCCGGTGGCGGAGCGCCTCGCATTGGCAGTGGCGCTGTTCTGGGTGGTCCATCCGTTGCAGACCGAAGCGGTGACGTACATCTCCCAGCGATGTGAATCGTTAATGGGTTTGTTTTACCTCCTGACGTTGTACGCGTTCATTCGGGGCGTGGAGTCCGCGAGGTCCGCCGGGTGGTTCGGCCTGTCGGTGGCCGCGTGTTTCCTCGGCATGGCGAGCAAGGAAGTGATGGTGACGGCTCCCGTGATGACGCTGTTGTATGATCGGACGTTTGTCAGTTGCAGTTTCCGGGAGGCGTGGGCTCGACGTCGTCGGCTGTACCTGGCGCTGGCTGGCAGTTGGCTGTTCCTGAGCTGGTTGATGGTAGGGTTGAGCAACCGGAAGGTCGGTTACGGTCTGGGGTGCACATGGTGGGAGTATGCGCTGACGGAATGTCGGGTGGTGGTGCAGTATCTCGGGTTGGCCATCTGGCCGCATCCATTGGTTTTTGATTACGGACTTTATATACCAAACGAGCGCCTGGTCGCCGCGCTTCCGTATGCACTGGTTCTGGCGATTCTGGTTGTGGGCGTTTTGTTAGCGCTGCGGGCGCGGCCAGCGGTCGGGTTTATTGGTGCATGTTTCTTCGTAGTGCTGGCACCGACCTCGAGCGTCGTGCCGATTGTAGGGTCGCCGATGGCGGAGCATCGGATGTATCTACCCCTGGTATCCGTGGTGGCGCTTGAGGTGGTGGGCGCCTATGCGCTTGGGAAACGAGTACTCAGCAAGGCGCAGGGTATCGCCCTCGCGTCCGTCGCGGGCGGGGCCGTCACGGTGGCACTGACGTTGGTGACGATCCAACGGAATCAGGATTACCGGTCAGCGCTGGCGATCTGGCAGGATACGGTGGAGAAGCGGCCCGACAATCCTCGGGCGCAAAGCAATCTTGGAGTCTTGCTGGCCGACGCGGGCGACACGCGGGCAGCCATCCGCCACTGCAAGCGGGCGGTGGAGATTTATCCCGATTACGCCGTTGCCCACAACAACCTCGGAGTCGTGCTCGCTCGCGAAGGCAGGACAGAGGAAGCCATCCGCCACTACGAGCGGGCGGTGGAGATCGATCCCCATTACGCTGACGCGCACAACAATTTCGGCAACGCCCTGGCCCGCGAAGGCAAACTGCGGGAGGCGATCGAGCACCTGGAGGAAGCGTTGCGGCTACAGCCCGATGACGCGAGCACGCATGACAATTTTGGCGATGCTTTACTCCGGGCAGGCAGAGTGTCCGAAGCCGTCGCGCAATTCGAACGGGCGTTGCAGCTCAAGCCCGATTTTGCCGAGGCGCACTACAATCTGGGAATCGCGCTGCAGAAGGCGGGGGATGTGCCCGGGGCGATTGGGCATTACGAACAGGCGTTGCGGATCAAACCCGACTACGCCGAGGCGCATGACAACATCGGGCTGCTTCTTGCCCGGGTGGGGCGAATGGACGAAGCGGTCCAACATTTGGAGCGGGCGTTGCAACTCAAGCCAGACGACGCTGCCCTGCGCAGTAATTTGGGGAACATCCTCGCGCGCGCGGGGCGGATGCCGCAGGCGATCGAGCAGTACAAGGAAGCGTTGCGGATCAAGCCGAACGATGCCGGCGTGCACAACAATCTCGGGAATGCGCTGCTCCAGACGGGCAACGCATCGGGTGCGGTGGCGGAATTCGAGCAGGCGCTCCACCTCAAGCCTGATTTTGCCGAGGCGCATTACAACCTGGGCGTGGCGTTGGAGAAGCTCGGGCGCGCGTCGGAGGCCAAACAGCACTACCAGGAGGCGCTGCGCATGAAACCCGATTTCGCTCCGGCTCGGGAGGCTCTGGCGCGAGCCCGGCAATGAACCGCAGGCGGTGTCGGGCTGCGCGTTTGCCAGCTTGGAATTGACCGCGAGAGAGGTTGATAGTAGAGACCTGCCGATGAAACCGAGCAATTGGGGGAAGACTTGCGCCAGGCTGGCCGCACGCATCCGCGAGCGGCGTCCGCTCATCCATCACATCACGAATTTCGTCGTGATGAACGACACCGCCAATGCCACGCTGGCGCTCGGCGCGACGCCGGTGATGGCGCACGCGCGCGAGGAGGTCGTCGAGATGGTCGGCATGGCGGGCGCGCTGGTCTTAAATCCCGGCACGCTGACGCCGGAGTGGGTGGAGTCGATGCTGGCAGCCGGGCGGCGGGCGAACGAGCTGGGTGTGCCGGTGATTTATGATCCGGTCGGGGCGGGGGCGACGACGTTGCGAACCAAGACGGGCGCGCGGTTTCTGAAATCGCTCCGGCTTGCCGTGGTGCGGGGCAATTCGGGAGAAATCGGCGCGCTGGCCGGTGCGGGCGGCGTGGTACGGGGCGTGGACTCGGTGAAAGGCGTCAACAACGCGGTCAAGGTTGCCCGGAAGTTCGCGCAACGTCAGCGGACCGTGGTGGCGATCACTGGCAAACGCGACATTGTTTCCGACGGCCGGCGCGTGCTCGGCGTCGACAACGGCCACGCATTGCTCCAGACGATTACGGGAAGTGGCTGCATGGCGACGACGGCGGTCGCGGCGTTTTGTGCGGTCGAACCGGATCATCTCGTGGCCACGGCGGCGGCGCTGGCGTGTTATGGACTGGCGGCGGAGCGCGCGGCACGGCGCGCGAAAGCGCCCGGCTCGTTCCGGGTCGCATTGCTCGACACCCTGTTCGAGTTGACCCCGGCCCAAATCAAAACGGGTGTGAAGATCGTCGAGTTGTAGGAGGATTGCGTCGGTATCGAAACGGCCTTGCCCTTTTGTGTGGCAAGGATGATTCTTCTCCTCGTGGCAATTCCCGAGACAACTTCTGCGGAGGCATTGGAAACCTATCTTGGCGGAAAATGCCTCGTGGCCGGTCGCGGGAAGGCGTGGCGCGACATCAAGGCTTGGATCGTCTCCCTGCCGCCCAACGTCAATACCTTGCCGCTGCCCTCGGTCAGTGAGCCGTTCCTCGCATGGACCCTCTCGGGCGAGGTCGAGTTTCAGGAACGGGAGGGCAAGCGGCCGTGGATCACGCATCGGATCAGGAAGGGATCTTTGTTTCTCACCTCCGGAGGCGCACCCTACGAGTGCCGGTGGAAAGCGGTCACCTCCGAGCCGTTCGAAAGCATGGCGGTATTCATCGAGCTGCCGTTGCTGGAGCGCGACTTGGAAGAGGTTTTTGGGGCCGATGCGTCTCATGTCCGGCTGCGGGATATCTCCGCGTTCACGGACGCGGTATTGAATTCGTTGATGGAACGGGTGCGTGAGGAGCTGACGCGACGGAAGGCAAGTCCACTGCTTTTACAGGGCATTGCCCAGGCGGTCGCCATCCATCTGGCGCGAAACTATGCCGAAATGGACAAGGCGTCGTCCAGGGGCAGTCCGTCGCTGCCGGGGTACAAGCTTCGACAGATCACGGACTGGATGGCGGAGCATGTCGCCGAAGAGTTCAACCTCGATCAACTGGCGGCACAGGTGGGGTTGAGCAAGTTTCACTTCGATCGCCTGTTCAAAAGCGCCATAGGCGTGTCACCGTCGCGGTACTACATTAATTTGCGGCTGGATGCCGCGCGGCGATTGCTGCGCGAGACCAAGAAGAGCGTCGTGACCGTTGCGCTCGATGTTGGCTACACGAATCCCAGCCATTTCGCACAACTGTTCCGCCGGGAAACGGGTCTTTCCCCGAGCGATTACCGCCGGCAGCGATAAAGGTAGAATTATGGGTAATTTCTATACGAGTTTCACACTGCGTGGTTCCGACCATGAATCGGTAGCGGCGGCAATGGCCGGCCGTCCCGCGTTCGTCGCTCCAACTCACGCCGGCTGCGTTGTTGTTTTTGACGAGGAATCCGACAAGCAAGATCAAGAGATTATTGCCGAACTGGCCTCCAAGTTGTCTGGCCAGTTCCGTTGTCCGCTGTTGGCCGTACTGAACCACGACGACAGCATTCTGTGGTATCAGCTGTATCAACGCGGTGAATTGATGGATGAGTATAATTCTGCTCCAGATTATTTCGGAACAGGCGACGGAGAAGCTGCCATGGCGGGGCCGGAAGGCGGCGACGCCGGAAAGCTCTGTGCCGCGTTTGAAGCAGATGCAGTCAAGAAGGTGGAGGGGATTCTAAGAAGACCTTCAGGGGAAGCTGGTGGCTACATCTTCGCCATGGAACGACACCTGGATCTTGCGTCTGCGCTTGGTATCCCCGAGTTCGCGGCTGCAGGATTCGAGCAAATCAGGGAAGATGAGTTACCGGTAGGACTTGCAGCGGAGGATTTGATAAGGACCGAAGATCTAGTTCCCGGCCCACAGATGGAAGACATCTGGCGCAGGCCAGTTCCTGGGTATTACAAAGTTAGCTTCCGCGCCCATCCACAGTTGACGAAATCCCTCCCGTCGGGATGGATGCCAGGCACTTGGGCGGAGCTTGAATGTCCGGAACAGGATCTCTCCCAAGCCTTTCGCACCGCGACCGCCGCGTATCGTGAGAAATTCAAGCAGTTGGGATTTGTCGAACTAGGATTTAAGAAACTGAAAGGCGTCCTCAACCCCATCCACCGCGATGATGGCGGCGTTAACTATCTGGATGGCAGCCGCTGCCAATTTGGCCAACTGATTTACAACCGGTCCTTTCTCCGGGCACAGAAGACGGAAAAAGAGCATGTGGTTATTGGGTTCACAGCCGTGTTTCAAGACGAAATCGTAAGTTGCACAAACCGAGTTACGCCTTTGGATGATGCGCTTCCCAATCGCAAGGTCACCCGGGTTGAATCGAATGACGTGGCGTTTCTGCACCGAAAATTCGTGGAGCAATTGGCGCAACGGGGCAGGTCGCCTCGCCGGTTTGATGATTTGGCAGCGCTTCAGAAGTGGTTTGACGCGCAAAGGATTGAAGTCTTTGAGGACAAGGTGCGGCGCGGTTTGTGGGTTCGGATGAGTGATTACGAGGTCGAAAAGGTTCGCCGCAAACTGGAATGAAGTAAGTCTTCTCTGCGTTTCATCGCGATCGAGGTTGTTGGCCGAAATGTGTCGGTCGAATCATCGACCGTTGTTCTCCATTAACTCCGTGCTTTTCGCGCAATCCCACAACAGGTGGAGCAAGAAGGCGTGCGACAGGGACGAAGATGTGGGGTAGGTTCGTCGCGGCGTTTAACCCGCGTATTGCCTCAGCGCAAAGGCGCATAGCAATACGCGCCTCACGGACCAAGGAGGGGGACCTCCGTTGGCCAGAGGCCGACAACGCAGTGCGTTATCGGGGTACACCCCGACAATGGGTGCTAGCCCCAATTGTCGGCCCTGCGGGCGCATGTTGCCCGAGGGCTCGGGCAATATTGCGGGTTAACCAGAAAAGGAGTTCACACAATGCAAAAGCGCAAACTGGGAAAGAGTAATTTGGAAGTGTCGGCGGTCGGGCTCGGGTGCATGGGAATGAGTTTTTCGTACGGTCCGCCCAAAGATGTCAAGGAGATGACCACTCTACTGCGGGCGGCTGTGGACCGCGGCATCACGTTCTTTGACACCGCGGAAGTGTACGGCCCGTTCACGAACGAAGAACTCGTGGGCGAAGCGCTCGCGCCGTTCCGCAAGCAGTTGGTGATCGCGACCAAATTCGGGTTCGACCTCAGTGGCGGCGATAGGCGGCCCGGTGCGGCGGGCCTGAACAGTCAGCCGGAGCACATCAAGCAGGCGGTCGAAGGTTCACTCAGGCGGCTCAAGGTCGGGACGATCGATCTGCTGTATCAGCACCGGGTTGACCCGAACGTGCCGATTGAAGACGTGGCGGGGGCGGTGAAGGAGCTGATTCAAGCGGGCAAGGTGAAGCATTTCGGTTTGTCGGAAGCGGGCGTGCAGACGATTCGCCGGGCGCACAAAGTTCAGCCGTTGACGGCGCTCCAGAGCGAGTACTCGCTGTGGACGAGAACGCCGGAGAAGGAAGTGATTCCGACGCTGGAGGAACTCGGCATTGGCTTCGTGACGTACAGCCCGCTCGGCAAGGGGTTTCTCACGGGGAAGATCGACGAGAACACGAAGTTCGACAGCACGGATTTCCGCAGCACGCTGCCGCGATTCACGCCCGAGGCGCTGAAGGTGAACCAGGCGCTGATCGATCTGCTCGGCAGGATCGGGAAACGGAAGAAGGCGACGGTCGCGCAGATCGCGCTGGCGTGGTTGCTGGCGCAGAAACCGTGGATTGTTCCGATCCCGGGGACAACGAAGCTGAATCGTCTGGACGAGAACATCGGAGCGGTTGCGGTGGAGCTCACGCCGGACGATCTTCGTGAGATTGACAGCGCGGCTTCCAAGATCAAAGTGCAAGGGGCCCGGTATCCGGAAAAGCTGGAGCAACTGACGGGTCGGTGAGCAGCGGTCAAGGCAGCCAGGAGTCGAGATTATGAGCAATAACATCGCAGGAAAGGTCGTGGTGATTACGGGCGCGAGCAGTGGGCTGGGCGAGGCGACGGCCCGGCTTCTGTCCGCCGAGGGCGCAATGGTAGTGCTGGGCGCGCGGCGCGTCGATCGCCTCAAGTCGTTGGCCGACGAGCTGACCGTCAAGGGCGGGAAGGCGGTCGCGGTCGCTACGGACGTCACCGACTGTGACCAGGTGAAGAGGTTGGTGGATGCAGCCGTGCGGAAATTCGGGCGGATTGACGTGATGATTAACAACGCCGGGTTGATGCCAAGTTCGCCACTTGAGCGTCTGAAGATTGACGACTGGGACCGGATGATCGACGTCAACATCAAGGGCGTGTTGTATGGCATTGCCGCGGCGTTGCCGTATATGAAGCAGCAGAAATCCGGGCAGATCATCAATGTTTCCTCCGTGGCCGGCCACAAGGTGCGCGCCGGTGGGGCGGTCTATGCGGCCACCAAGCATGCGGTGCGGGCACTGTCCGAAGGGCTGCGCCTGGAAGTGAAACCCTACAACATTCGCACGACAATCATTTCACCGGGCGCAGTAGCCACCGAACTGCCCGACAGCGCGACCGAGCCAGATATCGCGGAAGGCATGCTCAAGTTTTACAAGGAGGTCGCGATTCCGGCGGAGTCATTCGCGCGCGCGGTTGCGTTTGCGATGAGCCAGCCGGAGGACGTGGACGTGAATGAGATCCTGTTCCGGCCGACGCGCCAGGAGTTGTAAGTGATGTAGAATGGCGGATCATATAATAATGGCGGACTGAAAGGATTACGTATGGACATCAAACGGAGTGGTTCGCAGGCTTCGGGCAAAGGGCCGGCGGATTGGTTTACCGGCACGGTGCGCGTTGACCCGCTGTTTCAGGCAAGCGCGCCGGCGCGCGCGGCGGGGGCGAGCGTCACGTTCGAGCCCGGTGCGCGGACGGCGTGGCACACGCATCCGCTCGGGCAGACGCTGATCGTGACGGCGGGGTGCGGACGAGCGCAGCGGTGGGGCGGACCGATTGAGGAGATTCGTCCGGGCGACGTGATCTGGTTTCCACCGGGGGAGAAGCATTGGCACGGCGCGGCGCCGACGACGGCCATGACGCACATTGCGATTCAGGAGTACCTCGATGGCAAAGTCGTCGAGTGGATGGAAAAGGTCAGCGACGAGCAATACCGAGGGTAACTAAGAGTCGATTCTGTAATTCGATGGTGGCTGGGCGACTGGTCACGTGCCGATCTCTTGATCCCCGGCCCTGCAAAGCAATCAAGCCGGTTTCGTGAACCGGCTTGATTGGCGAACATGGGTTCGAAAACCCGGCCTGGTCAAACGGTCAGGTCGTGCGGTTCTTGCGCCGCCGCAGGGTAAACGGCAGCAGCAGCAAAGCGACCGCGCTCAGCGCCAGGGTCGTGGGTTCGGGTACGGCTTCGAGATCGAATTGCACGTTTCCCTGGGTGGTGTTGATGTTGACGTTGTCAACCATGCCGGTGAAACCGCCCGCCCACGCTGAGCCTGTTGATAAGACGATGCCCTCGATGTTCTGGCTGGCGTAATTGATCGGTGTGGAGCTCCCGCCGGCGGTATAGGAACTCCAGGTAATCGAGCCACTCTGGATGTTGGCCAGCGTCGGTTCGCCATAGAACCCCTCGTTTCCTGACAGGGCGGTGTCATCGAGCCGCAACTGATTGGCGCCGGAGGCGGTTGACCAGGTAACCCACTGGTTGGCCGGGTTGGTATAATTGGCCGCGAGATACGGCTCGAGTATCAGACGATTGCCATACCAGGATGCTTCGCCGCCAGCGTACGGAGCCGTGTAAACGATCAGATACCAGTTGGGGGATGAGGCCGCGTTGGCCGGGCTGAGGAAGGTGGAAAAGTTGAGCGAGTTGAGGTCGCTGATCGTGAGCTGACCGAGACCGCGGTTGGTATTGTCGATGGAAGAGTTGGCAGTGGAATAGAGATAATACTGGGACGCAGCGGTGTCGTTGGCCTGCCATGCTCCCGAGCCGATCGCGGCCTCACTGGTCGTGGTATTGATGGGTGCGCTGCCGTTGCTGAGGGGGCCGTTCGAGGCATTACTGGGTCCCAAGACCACGTACGAACTTTGGCCGAAGATACTGGGCGACAAACCGGCCGCCAGCAAGATCGCCAATGCCACGAATGTTGTGTTCATGTTTCCGTTTTGGGTTGTCCTCATGGTAACTCCTTTGTTTTGTCCGAATGTTCTCCGGCGGTCCTGCTTGGAGGAGTCGAGTGCAGTCCTTCTCCCGGACTGAATCCAGAAAGCCATCGCCAGTGATCACGCTCCTACGCCCATGGCTGTCAGATTACAAGCGAAATCCCGCGGAAGCATCCCGGCGAAATGCATTGGCCTTGATCTGCACGGACAATCGGGATCACCTCGATGCCAACTCCGCCTGGCCCTCGGCAGCCCTCGCCCTGTATCACGGCCCGACGAGGGCAAGGCGTGAAATCCGGAACGGACACGCTGGCATTGGCTCCTTACTGAAGGATATGGCGGAGGTGGGGGTCTGGCGGACTCGCGGCGAGACTGTGGCTGTAGCCGGAGAGCGGAGGCATCAGGTCGCGGCGTTGCGGAAGGCGTGGGCGAGGATGCCGGCGTTGGAGGGGTGTGCACACACGTACACGATTACCAGGAGAGGGGTACTCGGCGTGCTGATGGGGCTGGTCCTGACATGCGCGGCGGACGAGGGATCGAGGTACGAATGCCATCATATTTGTGCTTGTTACTTCCGTAGCGAAGCCATACTGTGGTCAAGGAAAAGTTTGTAACGAAACCGATGGGATTGCTGGCCCGACGCTGTTGATGGTTGGGCCAAAATTGTGATTGGAGGCCGAAATGTGTCACACCCGTTTGGGTTGTGTTCTCCTTGTGTCGGCGACACTCGTGTCGCTTGCGGTTGTATTGCCGAGCATTCATGCGGCAGCAGCGCCGCCAAAAGTCACTGACGTTGCTGGAGGTCAGAGTGGCATTTCTGGGAGTCAAACCAATAGTCCGACGCCGGAGGCTTCTGGCGCAGCCCTAACTACCATCCCGGCCGAGCAGGCCAAACAGCACGTTGGGGAGACCAACACGGTTTGCGGACTGATTGCCAGCGCGCGCTACATGGACTCGACAAGAGCCAAGCCGACGCTGCTGAATTTTGTCCACCCCTATCCGGACCATGTGTTTTCCGTCATGATCCCCAACTCGGCCAGGTCCAAGTTCAAGGATCCTCCCGAAACCGCGTTTATCAACAAGACGGTGTGCGTCACGGGGGCGATCATTGATTATCGAGGAAAGCCGGAAATTGTGGTGGACGACCCTTCGCAACTCGTGGTCAACGAATCGGCGCAGGTCAGTCCTGATACGACGGCCACCAACACAGTCCAGAAGACCCCGGCGCCGGGCAACGCTCCCGGACACCTGTAGGATTGGAAGCCTTCATCCGCGCTGATTTCGCTGCGGAGTTTCGTTCTGCCCGGTCGCGCATTCTTGCCGGGCAGGGTGGCTTGGAGTTGTTCCCCGGCATGCAAGGCCGGACCAGATGATTGGGGCAAAGGCCGTATGCCTGCGCGAAGGGTGATACAGCCGACACTTGCGTGGTTCGTCGCTGCCGCGGCAGGGAAAGCAGGCGGAGGTTTACTTGCCGTGCTGGTGACAGCCGGCTAGTTGTTGGACGGAGGAGTTGGCGTATCTTCCACGACGATTTGCGCGGGGTCGCTGACCACGATCTGCGCCCGGCCGCGGCGGTCCGTCGTGATGAGGCCGGTGACACAAACCGATTTCCCCGCGAACGCGATTTCAGGAGCGACTTTGAAACGGGCCCGGCTCGCCTCGGCGATGACGACGGCGCAACTCTGGTGGGGGAACGGTCGGTCGAAGTTCAGGTACGTGGGATTTCCCGGTGAGCCGACCGCGTATTTTGCGCTGGCGACGGTTGCGCAGACGGTGTTGGTCTCCCCGACATGCTGGATCGCTTCGTCTCCGGTAAGCGTTTGGACGACCTTGATGCCGGCTGTGGCGAACAACGAACCGAGACCGCAGGCCGCGACGATGGCCAGGAGGTAAAAGCAAACAGGATGACGACCCTTGGGCTCCCGACCTTTCATCGGAGTGTAGACTACCATGAGACCGGACCGGATACAACACATAGCTTGATCAAATAACCGAGCGGTTTGATGCGTTGGAGCAGACTTTTGCCCGGTAGCCACGACGATGATTCCTGCGGTTGCGGTGACGCGGCTGTTGGCGGTGAGCTTTGCGGAAGGCGCGGGCGAGGATGGCGGCGGTGGGGGAGATGAGCGTCGCATAAGCGAACGCGACTTTTGGGTGAGGTGGATTTGCCGTGAATACAGGTCTGACGTCGGCTACCGAGGGGGAGGAGAAGTTGGGGTCAAGGCGCTCTTTCCGGATGAGGATTGAGCTCGTTTAATGCCATGGCTACTTCGGCGGAGACTTCCGAATGGGTATCGGCAAGTTTCTGGAGAACGGGGACGATGAGATGGGCCTGAGACTTGAATTCTGCCAGTGAAATGATAGCGGTCTTGCGCACCTGCTGGTCTTCGTCATTGATGGCGGCAATCAGGGCGTCAACGCTCGCCTTGTCTTCGGCGTGCACATGACCCAACGCCCAAGCCGCCAGATACCGTGTATACGAGTCGCTGGTCTTGAGGAGGCGAATTAGAGCCGGGACAGCGGTTGTGACGGATGCACTACTTTTCATATTGGGGTTGAGGCTTGCCAACCCGATAATGGCACCTCGCTGAATGGTCAAATTGGTGTTCGATAAAGCCGCGATGACCGGGGCATATTCACCGACTTGAACCAACTCGCTGGCGGCTCGGCCGGAGTCCTTTTCGTCATTGAGCTGTTCCGTCAGGCGCGCAATTTCCGGCTGGATGGACTCCGGCGGCCTCTGCAAACACTCGCGCACCAGCCTGGGAAACTCGCCGTCCTGGGAAGCCGCGTCGACGGTGATGGCAATGTCTGCGCCGGGCAAGAGTTCGTGATACACCTGCTCGATTGTGATTTTCTCTTTTGATCCCAACGGTTGCCACTCGCCGACGACGCCAGCCGGATAGTCGTGATGTTCCACCGGGTTTAACTCCCAGCGCGGGGTTTCAAAATGCGCCGAGATCCGGAGATAGATCTGACCCTTCGAGCCGGGAACGGTGTTCTGCATGAAAGATGAGTCCACCGAGGTCTCCAACAAGTTGTCGGTAGCGGATCGGTTAACGGAAGCGCGAGGGATGCTGCCGGATGCGATGCCACTGTATCCTTTGACCTCCAGGACAATCTGCTTCTGGATGGCCGACACTCGGTCGGCGATTGCCTGTTTCAAATGCTCGTCATATATACGATAGTTACCTTTGTTCTTGGCCCACCAATCCCACCACCAGCGGACAAACTGCTCGTGTTTTTCCCCGGTCGAATACTGGTAAAAGTTCGCGTAGTCGCGCCCGGTGATTTGACACAGGATTTGGGCGGCTTGATCCCGGATGGTCGTTTTAGTGCCCGGATAATCGAGCATGATAATCAACGGCTCGATGACGCTGGGGTCGCTGATCTCGTGCCGATTGGCCAAGTCTCGCAAGAGATACATCCGCCCCTCATTCCACTGGCACAACCGGCGCAAGGCCGCTTCCGTCGGCGTATCGGCGGACGTTGGCTGGTAGAGCACTCGGTCGACGGTGTCGGCGGAGATGCAGTCGCCATTGGTGGTGCACAACGACAGCTCGCGGGCGGCCGCGACGGCGATTCGATTACGGTACGCTGGCGACGGATCCTGAATTGTGTCGACCCAGTTCCCCGTCCATCTGCTTCCTCCCTTTTCGCCAGGAAACGGAGCATGCAGCAACGATTCCAAGCTTTGCTCGGTATTCGTTGCCGGGGATTTTGTAGCGGCAGCTTCCTCGGCATGGGCGGCAACGGAGTACCGCATCAACGCTCCACCCCAAACGAGTGCGAGAGCGAGGAGGAGTTTAGATGTCATTGTATCAATCGATGATTCCCCAAGCCAAATAGGGATTGGAAATGTTGCGGATGGTGTCCGCGGGGCGTTCTTCGAGCACATTTTGTTTCGGGTCTGAAGGTTTAAAATCGACATCCACCCTGATGTACGGACAGCGGCGATGAACAGACGTTCGATGCTTTGCGGTCGAAAGGCCACCCTCCGTGGTAAAAACCTTAGAAAGCTCTGCGCGTGTCATTCCGGGCTTAATCTTCTGACACTCGGTGAGAATGTTGGAAATCTGCTTCGTGAGATATTCGTCAACGCCGTTGCCAGTGGATTTCCGCCCATTCGTTTCGTCGAGTGTCTTCTCTGCCTCCCAACTCACGAGCCTGTCGTGCTCATCAAACTGTAGTGTGACCTCGTTCAGCCATGACGGTGTTTGGGCGGCCGTCTCGTGCTGCGAGACCTGCACTCTCCCATCGTTGTTCGTCGTGGGCGGTAGCACGTCGAGGGTGACTTCGTCACTCCAATACGTCTTCCGGCTATCGATCGGCGTGAAGCCCATACGAAACGAGACTGTCTTTTGGGAAATCGGTCCCGAGACGAGCATCTCCAACTGGTTCGTATATACGCCACCGGGCGGGAATTCGACATTCCTCGCCACGTTTCTCGTACACTCTCCGACAATCCAGGAGACGTTTGTGTTGCTCGTCTTCCATTCGTCCTGCCAACGGCAACTCATCACGCGCACGGTTTGATTGGTTGCTGTCGGATTCTCAACGCGCAGTGTGACCGGGAAAACTTCTTTGATGCGAACCACGGTCCTGGAAGGTGTGACAACAACCCGAAGTGAGTCTGCGTCGGCGGCGCCTGCAGACAAAGCCGCCAATGCGCCACTCCAAACGAGCGCGAGGCAACAGATGATTTTGGGGTTCACAGCCGTCCTATTTCTTTCGCGACTCAAATGTTTTTTGCGACTCGCGTCCTTCCTGTGATTCGAGTTCCCTGATATACACCCCGTCTTCGATGTAGACAAACCGCAGCGTCTCGGTATCAAGAACAAAATCCGTCCACGCCATGCGTCCCCACGGCACTGCGATGAATAACATCTTTTCGTTGAGCCAAGCGTGGCGAATCTCGTAACTCGCCTGATCAAGCAGCTCCACGCGGACACACCGATTCGTGTCGGCGGAATCAAAGATATAAAGCCGCGTATCCCAGGGCCCGGCGCGCCTGGTATCCGGCTTTTCTTCGACCAGCCACCGTGAATTAAATTCTGTGTTATCTTTCGGCAGGGAAGCCAATTCAGCCAGTTGTTCGCCCGTCAAGGGAATGCGCTTGATTTTGATTTTCTGCAAACTGGCCCCAGAAGGTGTGGAATACAACACGGCATCCTGTCGCGGTGATGGAACCGTCGTGCATCCGAGCAGACCGCCGCTCCAAACGAGCGCGAGGGCGAGGACTTTGAGAGTGTGGCGCGCAGTGCTTCGCATTGTGAGTTATGGCGTCTTTAGCGGCACGGCAAATGGCTTCCCCGTATTCAGATCCATCTCCTGCCCATCAACAACAGACCTGCTTACCTTCTTGGCGGTGAGATCCATCCATATACTTCCCAGCTTCTGCGTCTTTGGATGCCGTATATCAAGCCGCAAGATGCCATCGGTTAGGTCTATCGCTTCGACCAGAGGCATTACCAATCCTCCGCCCGGAGCCGGGGCGTCCGAGAAATAAAATTGCGGAAGGGACTGCATTAATTGTATTCGATTAGCTGTTATGCGCTGATTGAACTCGTGACTCAGCTTCTCGGTGTTGATCTCTTTCTCAAACTGAGCAATGGCGGTGGTGCTGGAATTGGTGTCAGGCAACCCGAAGTAACTGCTCGACCAAACCAGAACGCCAGGGCCGACAGTGAACCCCTTCATTCCAGAGCGATCGGAAACGTAAAAGGAATGTTCTCCGTCAATGAACCACCATTTCTTGGTATGGGGATCGTCAACTTCCAGGATCGAAAACCTCTCCGGTATAAGACTTCCGGGGTCGGGCTTGGGTACGACTTGATAGACAGCCCGCCTTACCGTAGTTGTCTCAGTTTTGCATTTGGTTGCAGGCGGCCCGGAAGAACCGGGCACGATCAACTTGATAGTGCTATCGGCCCACGGCTCGATAAATTCAGTTTTCATGGGCGTTGCGTTGGAAACGCTATCTCCCATCGAATACACCAAGGTTGCCACCAAGAGAAAGAAGATCACAGCAGTGTATTTCATTGTTTCAATTCGGTTCTGCCTTCATTGGACACCTGGTTTGGGCGTTCGTTCGCTTACGCGCGCCAAAGAAGCGGATTGCTTTGCCGTTCGCTCCGCTGCGTCATCAGACGGCGTCATGGCTTCTTGACCGCAATTTTGACCTTGGGCAGTTGAAGCGTTCCCTGCCAGACGTAGTAGTTGAGGGAACTGGGGTGGTTGGTCGGGGGGCGGAACGTGGCCGACAAGTAGTAGTCGTTGGTAGCGCCAGGCCGAATGTCCCACAAGTCATCGGGGCCTACCAGTATGCTTACCCCGTCGGGCTTCGTCGAGTCAGAGCACAAACCGGGATCGGCTTGCAACCGCAGGGTGGAATTGCACGGCAACGTCACCCAGTACGGATTCGTCGGCACGTAGGCGTCAATTGGAGGGGATTTGTACGGGATGGCTTTGTTGAGACCATCGTGCATTTCAAAGTGCAGGCCGGCGGACATACGGAAACAAATCTCGATCGGGTTGCGCCAGACATCGGTGCAGATGTGTTGCAACTCCAGATAGACTCGGGCGTGTCCCCACATTTTGGTTCTGCTGTAATACTCCGCATCGTAAATGAGCAGGCGTCCGCGAAGCGTGTACCCGGCGGGATCACTGACGGGTTCCGACCAATCGCCGACGGCAATGAGGTTTGTGTCGGTCTGGGCGAAGGCGCAGGGAGGGCCGGCGAGCAACAGGAATAAGACGACGGACTTCATAATGTGCGAACGCCATTAGACCTCTGATGAAACACCAAGAAAAGCACAAAGGCCAGCCTCCACGTTGAGTAATTTGCGAGCCTCGCGGCTTGAGGTGCGGAGAACTGCCGCGCTTGGCAACCGCGGCTACAGTTCCCGCTTGATGATGCGGCTATCTCCCGCCCGCAGCCCGCTCTTGCCCTCTGAAACCCGCCCCTGCCACTCAAGTCCACCCCTGTACCGTCTAGTCTGATATAATGAAGTCTGCAAAATTGGACTGCAAAGTGCCAACCCAAGTGTTCCACCCCACCCAAACAAACCCGCTGTTATTGTGGTGTTGGTGGGTTTCCGAGAGTTGAGCAGCGATACGGTAGGCCCCTTTCTCTAGTTTCATCGTCCATTCCTTTGTTTGCGGACACCAATACTGGCTAAGCCTGACCCTCAAAACATGAACTGCACCCGCTTGAAGTCCAACTGCATAGTCATCAATCCGCCCTGAGACACTAGCCGGGCCGGTTGGCTCAAGTTCTCTGCGATGTCCTTGAGCATCCAGGAGAACAAGATGAATGGCTGTAGGAAAGAGACTACGTCCGTTTCCGAGGGTCATACCGAGATTCAAGAATACGTCGTTCGTGCCGACATTCCGCACCGCAATGTCAAACTCAGGGTCTTGCCCTGTTTTAAGTTGGGTATACACGGGAGAAATTGCGATTTGTAATCCATTGCTGGCGGTTCCCCAAAACTCAGGTGCGTCGTTGACCAATGAGGTTGCATAGGAGCATGGAACGGAAACGATCAGCAGCACGGCAAGGCTCAGAGTCTTAATCATTGTTGCCTCCTTCTGTCCGTCGATTCATCAATCCGTTCTTGCCGTCACGGACAAATAACTCTGTGCTGCGTTCGTCGAGACCGGTGCATTGGTTTCGTCAGCGCGGGCAACACGGGCACAGCCAGACAAGCCGACGCCCCAAACCAGCGTGAGGGTGAGGAGGAGTTTAAATGTCATTGTTCAATCGATGATGCTCCAAGCCAAATACGGATTGGAAATCTTGGTGATGGTGTCTGTGGGGCGCTCTTCTAGGACATTCTGTTTCGGGTCTGAAGGTGTAAAATCGACATCCACCTTGATGTACGGACAGCGGCGATGAACAAACGTTCGATGAGCCGCGGTTGACATGCCGCCTTCGGTTGTGAAGACCTTCATCAGGTCGGCGCGGGTCATGCCGGGCTTGATCGTCTGGCATTCCGTGATAACGTCCAGAATCTGGTCCATCAGGCCCTTGTCGATTTCAGATTTCCGGGTCGTGGCAGGCGGGACCTTGACTCTCGGCAGCACCAACGTCCCGTGCCAGACGTGTCCGCGTGCAAGTTCCTTTCGCATCGCCTCGATGTCGGTAGAGTTGGACTTGGGCACGGTGAACGTCCCGGAGAGGAAGCGGTCGCCAGGAGCGCTGGGTGGAAGGAACCAGAACGCTGCAGGGAGCTGAATCGCCCAACCGGGGCCTTTGGGGATTCCCCAGCCATTGACGGAAACGCGGAAGCGCAGCGTGGAATCGCAAGGAAGAGTCAGTGTGGTGATCGCGTCAGGCAGTGGACCGATAATGTCCGCCTCTGTGGGCGTTGGTGGCGGTGTCTTCCCCGCAGCATCGACAACCTCGCAATCCAGCGCCCGCTCGCTGTAGTCCACAAGTACCGAGGCGAGGATGCGGGATAGGTTCTGCAACTCGAGGTACACGACAGCCGTACGGGTGCCATTGTATGGCGCGTCTTCGGCAAGGATGAGTCTTCCGCGAAGCGTGTAGCCATTATCGCTCACGGGCGCCGACCACTCGCCGACGGCGACGAGGTTGGTATGGGTTTGTCCGAGGGCACCTGAAGAGCTGGCGAGCAGCAGGAACAAGACGATGGACTTCATCATGGGCGATTACCCTTCATACCAGTCGAGCGTGCGAATGCCATTAGACCGCTGATGAGACGGCGAGGAAAGCACAAACGGCGGCCATTGTTGCCGGGCGCGCGCGGAAGGCGCGGGCGAGGAGAGGGGCGGTCGGCATGAAGTACGGAGCTGGGTCCTCTTACTGACTGACGATAAGAGCGCAGCCGGAGATTGTTCACCGAGTCGTGAACGCGGCTTTATTGTCTGAGTGCCGTTTCGTCCTCTCGGCTGCGCTCCCGATCCTGAATCGTCAGGGCGTGACCTGCATCCGATAGAATCGTTGGGGTCCCAAGGCCCCGCCGGAGTTGGTCAGGATGATCAACCCACCGGGGCTATTGCTCAGGACGACGCCCGAGACGTTTGCCCAACTGCCCGTCGTCATTGAACTCCGGGTTTGCAATTGGTAATCGTCCCCCGCAACGGCCTGGGCGGAGACGGCGACGCCATTCGGGATCGCCGCAATCCCGCAGATCTGATTTGTCGTCCCGCGGGTCGGCGCGAAGTTGGCTGTCAGGATCTCGCTGTTCGTCGCGGTGAACGTATAACACGGCAAAGTGCTGACCACGTTGCTATTCGGATCAGTCCAGCTCACGAAGTTGTAACAATCGTCCGGGATCGCGAAGATCTGTACGGGGAAGCAGCAACGGATGGTGCCGCCGCCAGTGGTCCAGCCGCCATTCGGTTGCGCGGAAGCGGTACCGGTCGTATACGTACACGCAATCAGGCAGGTGAGCGTTGCTCCATAGCTGCCCGTCCCTGAATAGTTGCCGGAATGCACCAAGAGCGTGTAGACACCGGAGACACTGAATGTGACGTTACTGGCTGTACCCGGACCGATGCTGAACAATTTGTTGCCGGTTGGGTCGTACAGGTCGAACTCCGAACCGCTGAAGCCGCTGGTGCTGATTATCACCACGTCGTTGCTGCAGCCGTCGATTTGATAGGCATCCATCTCCGCTCTGTTCGTGGTGGCGCCACTGACAGTTTGTCCGCAAACGATCGGTTGACCATCGCACCCGCCGCCAATGATCGACTGAATGCTCAACTGATAGTTGCCGGTGCCATTGTAGGAGGCAGCATGCACGAGGATTGTGTACGTACCGCTGTTGGTCAGGGTCATGTTGATGGCGGTGCCGGCGTTGCAGTTGGGTGAAGCTACGGTGGCGAGGTATTGCCCGCTAGGACTATAGATGTCCGCGTTCATCGATTGGTAAGGTGAAAGGCAATCGAGCGGCCCGTACAAGGCGAACGACAGGTCCTGCCCGGCTGCGCCAACGTAGCTGTAGGCGTTGATCTCACTGTTAAAAACCGTGTTGCTCGCAATTGGCTGGCCACAGGTAATGGGTGTGCCGTTACACCCACCCTCGATAGCTGATTGGATACTCAACTGATAGTTGCCGGTGCCATTGTAGGAGGCAGCATGCACGAGGATTGTGTACGTACCGCTGTTGGTCAGGGTCATGTTGATGGCGGTGCCGGCGTGGCAGTTGGGTGAAGCTACGGTGGCGAGGTATTGCCCGCTAGGACTATAGATGTCCGCGTTCATCGATTGGTAAGGTGAAAGGCAATCGAGCGGCCCGTACAAGGCAAACGACAGGTCCTGCCCGGCTGCGCCAACGTAGCTGTAGGCGTTGATCTCACTGTTAAAAACCGTGTTGCTCGCGATTGACTGGCCGCAAACAATGGGTGTGCCATTACACCCGCCGTCGATGGCTGACTGGATACTCAACTGATAATTGCCGGTGCCATTGTAGGATGTGCAATGCACAAGAATTATGTAGCTGCCGGTATTCGTTAGGGTCATGGTGAGAGCAGCACCGGTGTTGCAGTTACCCGATGTAAGGGCGGCCAGATGCTGTCCGCTAGGGCTATAGATGTCCGCGGTCATTGATTGGTAAGGTGAAAGGCAATCGAGTGGTCCGTACAATGCGAACACCAATTCCTGCCCCGCGGTGCCGGCGTAGGTGTACTGGTCGACTTCGCTGTTGGCAACGGTGTTGCTTGCGATTGGTTGTCCGCAGGTGATGGGGGTTTGGGCGCGGACGGCCCTCGCCCAGAAGGCCAGCCCGAACACCAGCAGGACGTAGAAATTGAACGCGCGGTTTGTCGAAGATGTTTTCATGATCCGTTTCTCCCTACGATGATTTTGTCGGTTCACACTTGTCGTACGTTGTCGCTGCGCCGGGCGAATTCTGTTCGCACGGGAAATTCAGATCTCCTTTTCCGGAACGCAGAATGACGGACAGGCAGGGTGAAACAGTGGGATGAAGACACAGGAATTCCTCGCCCTCATGGTTTCTCGCCTTCCTTATCCTCGCCTCGGTGCAGACGCTCCCAGGCCGGTGCTTTCCTGACTCGGCCTGGCGACACAACTCGCCATTGGTTATGTATTGCTCCTAGCCTGGCGCAGACAGGGCACCGGGTCGGGCCGTAGAAAACAGGCCCTCAAACGGGGTGACGTGGCTTATACGCGTATGGAGGTCATAATTGCAAGACATTTTGGATGACGGTTTCGTGATAACTGGCTGGGCGTGCCGAAGAAGAGAAGGACATGAAGACGCCACGGCGGAGACGCTTCGGTCGGAGGAAGTGCGCGGTCGGGAGACCGGTGCACAACGAGCGGCACGGCTCGGAGAGCCGCGCCAGAGGCGGGCAAGCCGTGGCTACACCGGCGACGCGCTTATCGTCGGCAGGTTTCGCGGAAGGCGCGGGCGAGGATGGCGGCGTTGGTGGCGATGAGGAAGTTGTGTTCGGTCCAGGCGCGGCCCGAGTTGCTGAGGCGTTGACGGAGAGCCGGATCGGCGGCGAGGCGTTGGACGGCGGTGGTGAGGTGGGCGGGGTTGGATGGGTCGGCGATGATACCCGTGACGTCGTGGGTGACGGCTTCCATCGGGCCGGCGGTGGGGCTGGAGATCACGGGCAGGCAACGGGCGAAGGCTTCCGGGATGACGTTCGGGATGCCGTCGCGGTCGCCTTCGGGATCGACGATGCCGGTGTGCCAGAAGATGTCGGCCCAGAGATATTGATCGTTGACCTGATCGGGCGGGAGCGGGCCGGTGAGCGTGACGAAGTCGTGAAGGCCGGTGCGGTCGATTTGCTGTTGAAGTTCGCGGCGGAGCGGGCCGTCGCCGACGATTGTTGCTACAAACGGCACGCCACGGGATTTCAAGAGCGAGCAGGCGGCGAGTTGGTGGACGTGACCCTTCTTCGGGACGAGACGGCCGACGGAGAGGAGTCGGATCGGGCGTGAGGTCGAGGTGGTGGCGTCGCGTTTCGGGAGAGGCGGAAGTTTTTCCAGGCCGCGGCGGGCAAGGACGATTTTCACGGGCGCGCCGTGGGCGCGGTCGCGGAGGTATTGCGCGGCGGCGTTGGTGGTGGTGTGGACGAAGGCAGCGGCGCGCAATTTGGGTTCCAAGAACGCGTCGCCGCCATGACGATAGATGTCGTAGGCGTGACCGCCGAAGCTGAACGGGACGTTGCAGAGTCGGGCGAGGATGGCGGCGGCGGTGGCGGGCGCGGTGGCCCAGACGCCGTGGATGATGTCGGGTTTGTGTTGGCGGAAGCGGCGGGCGCGGCAGATGGCGAAGACCACGGCCCAGATGGTTGACCAGAAATTCTCGGGGTTGGTGGGTCGGTAGCGGCGGAAGAGATGCCAGCCGTCGCGGAGGAGGGCGGGGTCGCGGAGGAGTTCGCGGGGCAGGGCGATGAGGACGGCGATGGATTCCCACCAGCGGAACGTGTCGACGGGGATGTCGGCGATTAGTGATGAAGAACCCGCCTTCGCCACACGACTGGCTACGGCGGGCAAGCCCTCACCCTGACCCGCCTTCGCCACACGACTGGCTACGGCGGGCAAGCCCTCTCCCTTATCCGGCAAGGGCGAGGGGACTCTCGTCTGTGGCGTCGTTTGGTGAGTGGGAGATTTGCGCTTTGAATTTTGACCAGGGAGAAGCTGTGCCAGGTCGGCGGGGCGCGGGGGGAAGAGCGAGTGGATTTCGATGCGGATGCCGTGGTCGCGGAGGCCGGCGAGTTCGCGGCGGAAGAAAGTCTGGGAGAGCACGGGGTAGCGCTCGAAGATGTAGGCGACGGTGAGGCCACCGACATCCAATGTCGGGGTGAATACGGGGGGGTTAGTTTTCAATCGTGGAGCGTATTCAGCGGGTGCGTCAGTCATTCCGTGCGGAGGATAGTATGTTTGCGGGGGTTATTTCAATGGTGGCGGGAGACGATGGGTGAGAATCGGCAGACTCGTCCTCAGATTGGAGTGATGGAGTGAGGGGGTACTGGAGTTTTGGACGCGGATCCTCCCTCAATTCGGATGCTTTCGGCTCCACGCAGCCCCGAACTCCGAACGAGTTCGCGAGTCCTGCGGAGGAATTCGGGGTAAAAGTTCGCAGAGGGCGCAGAGAACACCCGGACTGATCTTTGCCCGATTCGGTAAGGGGCCAAATCAGGCAAACGGCACCCGGGGGCGGTGGCGGAGTGGGGCGCGGCGGGCAACGCCTTTGCAGAAAGGAGGGACCCCGACCTCGACCGTTCCGCAGCCCCGACGTACACAGGCCATCCGCGTTGTGTCAATACTAAGGACTGACCCCTTTATGACCCCTTTACTAAGGACTGACCCCTTTACGGGGACGGTTGCGTAAAACGTTGACCCCCCTTGACCGCCGAATTCAACGGGAATCGTCGTTTGCTCCTCCGCCCGTTGTAGGGGCGCTTCTGCGAAGCGCGCGCGATTGGGCAAATCTTCATTCACTCGTAGCTATTCTCTTGAGTGCAGACCGCGCGGCACGTCGCACATTCTCGTCGGGATCGACAAGAAGTTGCTTAAGATCTGGGACGGCTGCAATTGCGACCGCTCCTAAACGTCCCAATGCATCAGCGGCATGCATTCGAACGATGTACTCCGGATCGTGCAGCAGGGCGACCAACCCGGGCGCGGCATCCTTTGCTCCCGGGCCGATCTTACCAACAGCAACCGCACCCCAGTCACGAACGAGATTGCGATAACTCCGGCTTTGATCCTGGAGCGTTGAGGTTAGCAAAGGCACTGCTGATTCGGCGTGCGGTCCAATTGCACCAAGGCAATATATAATCGCAAGGCGTCCCTGTAAGTTCTCTGTTTGATATAGCCGCATCAAGGCGGGAACGGCTTCTGCTGCATTTGCACCTCGGTCCGCTATTGCGCGGACTGCGAGCACACGAATCTCCGCGTCTTTGTCCTTCATGAGATCGATGAATATGGAGACGCTCCTTGTGTCGTTGGGAAGTGACACGGATAATGCGTCCGCAGTCATATACCGCGCACGGTTATCCAGTGCCTCGTCGCGAAGCAAATTCAGTAGCGAGGGGATTGCCTCCTGAGCTGCGCGGCCCATCCGGCCAAGGGCGCCGAGGGCCGTAACACGCAGCTTGGTGTCCCGGAGGGCTTGCGCTAACTGTGGGGCTGCTTGCACGGCCGACGGCCCCACGGAATCCCAACACTCAATAATCTTCAGTCGTGTCTGTTCATCGCTGGTTTGATAGAGTGTCATCAGCACAGGCATTGCTTCCACGGCCTTCTCATGAAACGTGCCCAAGGTAGTGATAGCCAGATCCCTCAGGTCCGGGTCGTGCTCTTTTAGGAGTTCGACATAGGCCGGAAGCGCGTCCGGATCACGAGGATAGACTCTGTCCAAGGCGTATGCGGCCGATAGGCGCACTTCCTTCGGCTGGCTCTTGTCTTGCACCATTTTAATCAACGCGGGCGCGGCCGCCTGCCCGGCCTCAGCGATCTTGCTAATGCCGTAGAGAGCTTGGTCAACATTGGTGCTTTGGGCAGTAATGATAGTCCCGGGAACAGCTTGGCCTGCTTCATTGGTTGAGAGGCTCGAAAGCGGCGGGCTGGCCGCATGCTCGTCTTGAGTCACACCGAAGGAAGATTGGAGCCGAACGGCGAACAGCCATATCACGAGCACCACTAGATTAGGCACTGCATGCCTGTTTTTGTGTGCCCCAAAGCCAAGCATGCTGACGTTCCAAACGAGCGCAAGGGCGAGGAGGAGTTTGGGGTTCATGGCTTTGTGGGGCATACAGCCGGCCTCTTGAAATTACAACAGGTGCGCGACGACGAATAGAAAGAGCAGAAACGTTAGAAGTAACAAGGGCACGGCGGCCACGGCGAACGTTTGAAGCGCGGGTTTCACGTCGCCCCGAATAGCTTGCAGCACGGCTCCGAGCACCAGGAACGGTGCGCACAACGCGTAGGCCGCTAGCAACACGTCTGTGGTGTGATCAATCCTGGAGGCATTTACTCCCGTGAAATGAATGATAATCGGATCGCCGAGGAGAATACGAAAAACCAAGTAGAACGGGAAAACGCTGACGACATACAGTTTGAATGGAATCAGCACCCAATTGGTCCATTTGGCTTTCGTGAATGGGGAGCGGCACATGGTAGATCATGATTGTTGTAGTGCAGACGCCATTAGACTGCTGAAGGGGCGGCAAGGAAAGCAGAAAGAGGAGTAGTTGGCAGTTGGGAATCTATTTCGCCAGGCTGATCGCGGTGATACTATATGGATCGTGCGGTTCGGCGCCGACACAAAGCCATGAGGAGTTGCTTATGAAACGAGTCCTTGGATTGTTGGTCGTGATGACACTTGCATGTCAAACCCAGATCGCCCAGTCCGCGCTGGAGGGAGATCGTACCATCCCACTCCCGAAGTATAGTCCTGCTCAAGCGATTGAAAAGGTGAGCAAGTATTATCGGGACGACAACGGCGATCCCGAGTGCTTCGTGATTTCCGTCCGTTACGGGCGACCCGACCTGATGGGGCCTTGTCTGGGCAGCAATTCGGTGCGCGGAGATTGGCAGGAGTGGTCATGGTTTGTCACATTCGCGCATCCTAGGAAACCCTACTCGGAGATCGTGTACCGTTTGCGGGACAACGGAGAGATCTACCCGCTCATTCAAGCGCGCACGTAATAGCGGTTTGAAGTGGCTGAATTGTTGGGGGCGTGGTCGACAGGCTGGGGCGGAGCGGCCAGCGCATTTACAAATAGGAGAGAACGAAGATCGACCATTGCACGGGAACGACGTAGGCAAAGCGAGCGGCGTTGCGGCGATACTGAGGGCTGACCCGTTTATGGTGTGAAGCCCCAAATCATGAACCCCGCCGAGAATACCACTACCAATCCGAGTCCACCGGCGACGTAATCGCGGCGCATTAGACTGACAACAGAAAGCGGCAGAACTGCGAGGAAGCAGGCCAACCCACCGTACAGGAGCCACGGCCCTATGTTGGGAAAATGGTGCCCGACAAGCCGGTCGTAACCAAGAATTAGAAGTAAAAAGGGCGTCCAGAACATTCCTGCGCCGCAAATCGTAAGGGTCACCAGCAATCTCCGTAGTGTGCAAGGGGTTTTCATTCTGGCACCGTCGGGTAATTGCCCCCGGGCTGTTGGTTACTTGCCGTAACGGGCCGGCTTCTCGCGGGCGAGCAACGCGGGAGCATCGACGGTACCGCTTGCGACGCGCTTCCACCAGGCACCCAAGGCTCCTGAGCTTGCGCGTCGGCGGAAGTAATGTATTTGTTCGGCGACCGACATGCGCTCGGTATCGGCACGAATTTTCTCCTGGCCTGCCGTTTCAAGGCGACACAATTGATCGGTTGTTTACTTCGAGCCTTTTTCATCGCTGAGCACCTGTTTTGGCGTCACGATTGTAAGGATACCATAGCCTTGCTGGAGATTCACCTGATTATACGCCTTCATCTTGGCCAGACGGACGATGTGTTGAAAGTTCCAGGAGACGATGGCGTCGGCGCGGGCGGGTCGCGAGCGGGGCCGTGGCTACACCGGCGCGGAGCGGCGCGGTTGGGCGATGAGATTAGTGGGCGCGTTGGGAGTAGAGGTTGATGAGGGCGCGGACGCGGGCGATGACGGTGTCGGTGCCGTCGACGAATTTCGTTTGCACCTGGCGGCGGTAGTGGTCGAGGCGGGATTCGAAGTTGGTGAAGGTGTCGAGGGAGGGGTGGCGGGTGGTGGAGAAATCGCCGTAGCCGAGGTGGCGGATGTAGGCGGCGTTGATGAACTGCTCGAAGGTGCCGGCGATGGGGAAACAGAGGACGGGTTTGCCGAGGGCGAGGGCTTCGCAGATGAGGTTGTGGCCGGCGGTGGTGACGGCGAAGGCGGAGGCGGCGAGGTCGGCGAGGATCTGTTCTTTGTGGAAGGGTTTGAAGGTGAGGTTGCCTTCCGTAGCTGTTTCGTTGCGGACGCCGTAGACGACTGCGGGACGCGGGAGACGGTGGGCGACATCGAGGAGGGCGGGGAAGGTGGCGGTGGATTGGTAGATGAAGATGTGATCGCCCGTGGTGGGGCGGAGGTCGCGGATGGCGGGGCGGAGGATGGGAGGGAGCAGTTCGTTTTGGCCGTCGGGTTTGAGTTCGGGATGGAAGAAGGAGGTGACGAGGTTGTGGCGGGTGTGATTGAAGAAGAGGGCGTCTTCGAGTCGGCCGAGCGCCCAGGAGACGAACTCGGACGGCGGGACGTGGTAGCGGCAGACCTGGAGGACGTGCGAATGGTCGAGCGCGAAGATCGGGAGGCCGGCGCGGTTGGCGGCATGAGGCAGGAAGAATTCGCGGTCGCAGATGGCGACGTCGGGTTGCCAGCGGTCGATGAGGTCGAGAATCTGGCGGGTGACGCGTGGGAGGTTGGTGGTGCAACGGGCGAGATGGCGGCACGTGCGCGGGACCGAGACGCGCTGGTTCTGGTGGACGGTGTGAGCCACTGGCACTTCCAGGACGGGGTACAAGCCGCGCAAGACTTCGGGAACGCGCTCGCCGCCGACGAAGTGAAATTCGTGCTCGGGGAGCCGGCCCGCGACGGCGAGAGAGCGCGACACGTGGCCGAACGTGTTGCCCATTACGCCGTAGAGGACTCGTGCCATGGTTGTGCGGAGATTCTCCTTATGTGCCAATCGATTCCGGCCGGACAGTTGACTTTCGTACATCACACCGCCGCGGCAGCGAACCTGCAGCATAGCGAATCCAAGACGGGTGGATAGCATTTTTTGGACGGCGCATAGAGCCCAGGGATGTTTCCTACTTGTCGCATAGGAAAATTTCCTTATACTCGTTTCCGCCCATGCGAGTTTTGATACTCACATCGAGCACAGGGGGAGGCCACAACATGCGCGCCCGCGCGTTTCAGGAATGGGCGCAAGCAGACCCGTCGCTCGATCTTTCGGCCCAACTCCATCGTCCGCTGGAGAAGTCTCACGAGATTTATGCGTTTGGCGTGTGGCTGTATAATTGGATCCAGCGGACGGCGCCGTTTCTGCATCACATCTATTTTAATTTTCTGGAAGTCGTGCCGATCGTTCGCACGCGAAAGCCGCTGGGAGCGGCGAAGTATCGTCAGGTGTTGACGGAGATCCGACCCGACGTCCTGATCAGCGTGCATGATTCGCTGAATCACGGTTTTTTTGAGTATGCGCGGGAAGTGCTGGGGCGCGATCGGGTGAAATGCGTGACGTATTGCGGGGAATTGTCCGGCGGCTACGGCTTCAGCCGGCATTGGGTCAATCCGTCCGCCGATCTGTTTATTGGGGCGGTCCGTGAGACGTGTGACGCGGCGGTGCGATGGGGGATGCCGCCCGAAAAGACGCGGGTTGGCGGTTTTCTGTTGCGGCGTGTTTTTTATGATTCGCCAGAGGACGCCGCGGAACGCGCGACGTTCATCCGCGACAAACTGCGTCTTGACCCGGACGATTTCATTCTGCTGTTGAGCGCGTCGAGCCGGGGTGCCCACAATCACGTTCGTTTTCTCGACGCCTTGAAGCGGCAGAGGGTCGATGCGCAGGTGGTGCTGTTGTGTGGCAAATCGCAGATTGCCGAGCGCGAGGTGTCGGCGTGGGCGGCGGCCCATCCATCCGCGCGTGTTCGCCTGCTCCCCCACAATACCAATGTCGGTCAATTGATGCGCTCGGTGTCGGCGATCGTCGCCCGTCCGGGGACGGGCACAACCAGCGAAGCCATCGTCAGCGGTTGTCCGCTGCTGCTCAACAGCCTGGGCGGGATCATGCCGCAGGAGCGGATCACGGTGAAGTTTTGCCGGGAGCATGGTGTGGCGCAATTGGTCCGCAGCCCGGAAGAACTGGCGGGCATTGTTACCGAATGGCGGAAACGGCCCGAGCTGACGGAAGCGATCCGCCGGGCGATGCGGCAAGTCTGTCCGGCATTTCATCCCAGCGACATTGTGAAGACTGTCGCGGCGCTGGATGTCAGAGCCGGTAGTATTTCCGAAGGACGAATTCCTGTAGTCGAAGCGGCAAGAGCCGGGCGCCCAGCGTCGCCACCCGTGCCTGGAATATCCCTCCCACGACCATCACCGGTGGGGGATTCGTCGTCGTAATTGCCCGCAGGATCACTCGCGCCACGCGATCCGGCCGCGGTGAGGCCGCCATGCATCGCAATTGTGTTTCCCAGACGTTTTTCATGCGTCGTTGCTCTTCCGCGTTCTTCGCGGTGTCGAGCCGGTTGGTTCGATCGTGAAACGGGGTGTTGATGTCGCCGGGGCGAACTTCAACGACGCGGATCGGTGTGTGGAAAAGCTCCGCGCGCAAACTCGCGGTCAGAACGCTGAGGGCGGATTTCGCGGCGCTGTACGGGGCCATGAACGGGATGGGAAACTGGGCGGCCAGCGAGGTGACGTTGATGATGGTTCCCGCACCGCGCTGACGCATCGACGGAAGCGCCAGTCGGATCAACTCCAGCGGCGCGTCCACCAATATCTGAAACTGTTCGCGAACCACTTCCGCGGGCATCGTGTCCAAGCCGCCAAACGCGCCGGCGCCGGCGTTATTGATCAACAGGTCGAAACCACCCGCGTCTTCAGATGCGGCGGCAAAACCGTGGCGGACTGAGTCCCTATGCCCCAGATCCATCGTCACCCGATGGAAGCGAGGAAATTCTGGCAGTCGAGTCAGGTCGCGGGATGTCCCCCATACTTCGAATCCGCGCGAGACAAGAATCCTGGCCGTTTCCAGTCCGATGCCGGAGCTGGCGCCCGTCAGAAGAACTCTGCGAGTATCACGAGACGTCATTGTCCCATCGACGGAATGCCAGGCAGACATTGGTGCCGCCGAAGCCGCTCGAGTTGCTCACGGCGACGCGCGGTTTGTCGGAGACCGGTTTGGTGACGATCGGCACGATCGCGCACTGTGGATCGAGCTGTGTGATGTGCGCGGAAACCGGAATGAACCCGTCCTGCAACGCGAGCACGCAGAACCCCGCTTCCATCGCGCCCGCCAGAGAAAGCCCGTGACCGGTCAGACTCTTGGTGCTGCTGACATGCGGCATCCTGCCGTTATTGAACACGGCGCGGATCGCGCGGCACTCGCTGACATCGCCCACGGTGGTTGAGGTCGCGTGAGCATTGATGTAATCGACATCCTCCTTCGTCAGGTGGGCATCCAGAAGCGCTTCATCCATGGCGCGG
Source organism: Verrucomicrobiia bacterium (assembly GCA_035501175.1). GTDB lineage: Bacteria > Verrucomicrobiota > Verrucomicrobiia > Palsa-1439 > Palsa-1439 > Palsa-1439. The sequence continues at coordinate 73,090 of DATJWQ010000046.1, forward strand.
CGCAAGCCATCACCCTCGGGATCGGGCGCGAGCACGTTGTAACCGTCGGCCGACTGGCCCCATCCAAGGACCTCGGCGGCAATGGACGCGCCGCGGCGTTGGGCATGCTCCAATTCCTCCAACACCAGAACCGCGGCCCCGCCGGTGCCAACGAACCCATCGCGTTTCACATCGAAGGCGCAGGGCGTTGTTGCCGGGTCAGTTTGCAGGCTCAGCGCACGGATCCCCGCAAACGGGAGAATATTGAATTTGTTGCAGTCCTCCGCGCCGACTACAAACACAATATCCTGGCGACCGAGACGGATCAGGTCGGCGGCGGTGCCGAGTGCGTGGGCAGAGGACGAGCACGCGCTGGAAAAACCGAGCGCGCCGCCCTTGAGTTTGAAGCAGGTGACGAGATTGATGTAGAGGGAGCCGGGGATACTATTAATGATGGCCATGGGCTGGCATCGGGCGACACCGCGCGTGACCATCGTGTGCAGGTTGTCGTAGGCGAGCCACATGGAACCGCCGGAAGCGCACATAACGCCGGTGCGCGGATTGGATACCTGACCGGGCGTCAGCCGCGCTTCCGCGATCGCCTGCTGCATCGCGCCATACGCGTACAAGGAATTGGGCGCCATCGGGCGCAGTTGTTCGCGGGTCAAGTCGTATTCGGGCGGGAACGTCCAATCCTCGAAGTACGAAGTCGGGAATTGGAACCCCTTGACGGTGCCGGCCAATTTCACCGGTGAATCGGAGCCACTGAACTCGGCAAACGGCTCGATTCCCGTCAGACATTCCCGCAGGCTGCGGACAACCTGTTGGCGGCTGTTGCCGATGCTGGTGACAAATCCCAAGCCCGTGACGGCGACGCGCTTCATTGCCGAATCAGGTCAAGGGGAGCTCAGGCCCTGGTGTTGGAGCCGTCGGGGCTGCGCGATACGGGCGCCAACGGGGACGCCTCCAAAGCGGAAGTTTCCGACGACAGGGCAGTTTCGGGAAGAAGTTGTTCGCCGAACGCGAGGACGAGGCGCTCGATTTTCGCCACGCGACGGCCCTGGGAAGTGACCGTACCCTCGAAGATTGCCAACGGCTCGCGGAGACGGCTGAGTTTCAATTCGAACTCGAGTTTATCTCCCGGTTTCGTCTTTTGGTAGAAGTGGGCGCCATCCATGGACGCAAAATAGACATGGCTGGACTTGATCTCCTTGCCGATTTGCTGCGGGCCTTTCTCCAGGACCCACAAACAGGCGGCCTGGCCGAGTGCTTCGAAGACGATCGACGCGGGGAACACCGGATCATCCTTGAAATGGCCTTCGAGGAACGACTCGCTGCCTTTGATTGCATAGCTGGCGTGGAGAGTTTCCCCATCGAGCGAGGCATCGTCGAGGAACATGAAGGGCGGTTGCTGGGGGAGCACGAGCGCGATTTGTTCCCGCGTGTAAATCTTCGATGGCGCCTTGGCAGAAACGCCCGTGATCTTGTCACGGAGGAAGGTGTTCAGATTCCCCACGGTGCGGATTTGGCGAAGCTCCTCGTTCTCAATGTGCAGTTTGAGCACTTCTTCGATGGAAAGCACGATTTCCAGCAAGGTCAGCGAATCAAGGCCGATATCCTCGATGAGTCGGGCGTTTTCATTTGCCTGAGAGAGTTTGACGGGCGCGGTGGACGGCTGATAGCGCTCGAGAATGCCGTAGACGATGGTCGGAATGGCATCCAGATCACCGGTTTCGCGATAGCGCACGGCCGCCTCAATTGTCTTGGGGCTGCATCGGCGCAAGCCTTCTTTGAGGTCGGCCACTTCGCTGTCAGTCAAAGTTACGTTCATGTAAGACGACGCTGGTCTGCGGATCCTCGCTTGACCCGTGACTGATAGCAAACGCCACAGGAAAGGGAAAGCGTTTTTTCGTTTGGCACGAGGGTGCGAGTCTGTTCAGATGATCAGCGTGTGCTCATGACATCGCCGGCACGGCACAAAACGAGAGTCATCATCGTCACGCACGAATTCTCTCCGTTCCGCGGAGGCGCAGCCACCTACAGCCAGGAACTGGCGGCGGCACTGCACCGCGACGGGGTGGCAGTCGAGGTGTGGGCGCCCGATTATCGAGGGTCGGGAGCGGCGGATCGGTTTGAATTTCCCGTGAAGCGCCTGCGGGCGAACGGAAGTTTGCGGTTTGGTGATATGCTTCGGTTCGCCAAAGCGCTACTGGCCCGACGCAAGGAGTTGGATGACGTGACGGTGGTGCTCACGAGCGTCGGGGCACACATGGCGTTTATGATTCTGGTACCCTTGGGCCGGGTCAAATGCGGACGGATGGTCTCGGTGCTTCACGGGTCGGAGGTCCTGCGGTTTCAAAACAACAGGTTTTGGAGGTTTTGGGCAAAGCGCTTCTTCCCACGTGTCGACTGCGTCTTCACCGTATCGAAGTATTCGCGATCGCTGATTCAGCAAAGCTTCCTGTCCGCGTTGGTTCGGGAAGTTGGTATTGCGCCATGCGCGTGCAGCTCGGCGGCGACGCAACGATGCGATGCGTTGCGGCCGGATGATGGGAAGATCCGCATCCTGACGCTCGCCCGGGTTCATCCGCGAAAGGGACAGCTCGATACGGCGCGGGCGTTGGCCCGGTTGCCGGAGCAACTCCGGTCCAAACTCATTTATCAGATCGGCGGCGTTGGCGATGAGGCGTATTTGCGCAAAGTCGAAGCCGTTTGCCGCGAGGCGGGTGTCGGGTTCGAACATCTGGGCCAGATCAATCCGGATACGCTTGCCGCGACGTATCACCAGTGTGACATCTGCCCCATGACGAGCCGCACGTTGCCGAACAGCGTTGAAGGTTTCGGAATCAGCTACCTCGAAGCCGGTTTTCACGCCAAACCGGTGATCGGCTACCGCAGCGGTGGGTCGGCGGAGGCCGTAGTTGACGGTGAAACGGGGTTGCTGGTCGATGAAGGCGACGAGCCGGCGTTGGCGACGGCATTTCAGCGTTTGCTGGAGGATCCCGCGTTGCGCCGACGATTGGGCGATGGCGGGCGACGACACGCCGCGCAATTCAGTTGGGATACGACGGCGCGTGTGCTGACATCGACTCTGGACAATCTGCCGTGATTTGCGCCCCGTCCATCGTTTGGTTTCGACTCGATCTCCGATTGGCCGACAATCCTGCACTGGATGCGGCATCGAAGCGAGGTGGTCCGGTCGTCCCGGTTTTTATCTGGGCGCCCGAAGAGGAGGGGAAGTGGCCGCCCGGCGCGGCGAGTCGATGGTGGTTGCACCAATCGTTGCTGGCGCTTGATTCGCGTTTGCGCGCAGTCGGGTCGCGGCTGGTTATTCGTCGCGGACCCACATTGAGAGCGTTGCGGGCACTGATGAAGGAGACTGGCGCGGATGCTGTCTTTTGGAATCGTCGGTATGAGCCGGCGTTGGTCGAGCGTGATCGGAAAATCCAGTCAGTAGTTCCCGGGGGGAATTTCAATTCTGCGCTGCTGGTTGAGCCATGGGAAGTGATGAACGCCGCGGGCAAACCGTTTCGGGTGTTCACACCATTTTGGCGGGCCTGCATGAGGCGCGGTGTTGCCGGACATGTTCTTGCGGCGCCGAGACAATTGAAAGCGCCACGTCGTTGGCCAGATTCGCTATCCTTGCCCGCGCTTGAATTGGAGCCGAGAAGCGATTGGGCAAAGACAATGCGGGCGACATGGCGACCCGGCGAGTCTGGTGCCCACAACCTCCTTACGAAGTTTCGGTACGGGGCCGTGGCGCATTATAATGGATGGCGGGACCGTCCGGATGTCGTCGGCACGTCACGGCTCTCGCCGCACTTGCACTTTGGCGAGATTGGCGCGCGTCAGGTTTGGCGGGCAATACAGGGCCGGCCGTCTGCCTCGGCAGCGGGATACCTGCGACAGCTCATCTGGCGGGAGTTTGCGCATCATTTATTATTCCACTTTCCGCATACGACCGATCAGCCCATGCGCGACGAATTCAAGAAGTTCCCATGGCGGCGGAACGGGAAGTCATTGAAAGCGTGGCAGCAAGGTCTTACCGGCTATCCGATTGTCGATGCGGGCATGCGCGAGTTATGGGCGACGGGTTGGATGCACAATCGGGCGCGAATGAGCGTGGCGTCGTTTCTCGTGAAAGATCTGCTGATCCCGTGGCAGGATGGGGCGCGCTGGTTTTGGGACACGCTGGTGGACGCGGATTTGGCGAACAACACGCTGGGCTGGCAATGGGTGGCGGGGTGCGGGGCGGATGCAGCGCCGTTCTTCCGTATATTCAGTCCGCAGAGCCAGGCGGAGAAGTTCGACCCGAACGCTGATTACGTGAGGCGTTGGGTGCCGGAGTGGGGGATGCCGGCGTACGCCGGGCCGATTGTCAACCACGCGGCGGCGCGGGAACGCGCGCTGGAAGCGTTTGCGGCGGTGAAGAGGAAGTGAATGCGCCGGGGGTTTCCCTGTACCCGGGGAGTGTTGTAGGGGGCAGATTTTTCACAGAGGCGACGTGACGGTTATGGAGCGAAGTTCGCATTTGATGTCATTCGCAGTTGACGCGGCGACCGGGTATCTCCCATAATGATGCTTCATCATCGGAGGCGAGAAACTTTGCGGAAGCCTGCGGTGTTGGGAGCAGCGGACGGCTCAATTCTCAGATATCACCTGGCGTTTTCCAAGAGGCGGGGCCACGATGCCGCGCGTTAACAAATTAGATGAACATTCTGGTTGCAAAGGCAAAACTGCTTTTGATAGTTTTGCCGTCACCAGCAAATCTTTCCGAATGAGATGTCGGTTGGAGGACAGCGAGGAATGAAATTCTCCGTAAGCAAGTTGTGCGTACTGGTCGTTCTGGCGGGCGTTCTATCAATGGGGGTGCGCAGCCGTGCCACGCCCACGATGGCGATGCATACCAACAAGGTCATTGTCTATCCGACGGCGGCCGACAGCATCGAGCAACTCAAGCAACAGGGCATCACCACGGTCTGGAATTACGGATCCTACTGGTTGGTCGAAGCCACGGCTTCGCAAACCACCGAACTGACGCGTCTCTATGGCGCGCGCGCCGTAATGGCCAACCAACTGAATGAAATCCGGTTGCGGAATGTGTCCTTTGACACAACGGAGCAACTCCCGTCGATTCCTGCCTCGCTGCTCCAGAAGGACGTACCCGGCAAGCGTCTGCGACTGATTCAGTTTTGCGGGCCGGTGATTCCCGAATGGCTCGAGCAACTCCAGTCCGTCGGCAATGTCGAACTGTTAAGCTACGTGCCCAATAATGCCTACCTGATTCGCGTGGACCAGGCGGCGGAAGACAAGCTTCGAGCCTTGGCGAGACCCACAGGCCCGATTCAGTGGCTGGGAGCATTTCATCCGTATTACAAGATTCATCCTGGGTTGATCAATATCCACCCCGGGCTGGTCAACGGCGAGCACGGGGAAGACAACCCCTTGGTCGACTTGCGCATCATTGTGGTGCGAGACTCCAAGACCAACGCCACGATGCATGCCATGGAGAAGCTGGGCCTCATACAGGAATCGTATCCCATTGGAAATCAGCGCATTGTGTTCATGACCGTGCCAATCTCCAGTGTCGCGCAGATGGCGAAACTCTCCGATGTAATCTGGATTGAGCGGGCGGAGCCGAAAAGGGTTTTGGACGAAGTTCAAGATCTCGTGCTGGCGGGGCAGACCAACGCTCCCGGTTTCGGTCCGACCAATACGCTCGGGGGCACGTCCGCTACGTTCACCAATTACCTGGATTTCCTGCTGACCAAGGTGGCGGGCACCCTGACGAATACGTTTATCGATCCGACGACGTACCCCGTGGTGGACATCTGGGACACGGGACTTGATGACGGAGGATATGATAATGGGAACTACGACAACAACGTGGCACACCCCTGCTTTTACTATCTGGGCAGGATCAACAACGGTTCGCGCGTCGTTCACATAGCTCCTCCATGGATTGCCGGCGATCCCGATTCGCAAGAGGGGTGCACGGTGCGCGAAACCACCGACAACACCAAGCCCTTTTACTACCTCGAGGGGGCGGATTTATCATATTCTTCTGGTAGCCACGGCACCATGGTCGCTTCCATCGTGGCCGGCTACGACGCCGGAACGAATGTACTGGCCCAACCCTGTCTCCAGCTGGTGGGCAACAGCAACACCTGGCTCATTCCATTCGGGCTGGGCCAAAATGTCATCATTGACACCAACACACTTGCCAGTGTGAGCGTCACCAACGCGATTTCGGATTGCGCGATCATCAACGGGGGTACAGAGACCTTTTCGATCGAGCTTCCGACCGGGTTCGCGAACACTTGCGGTCGCGACGGAGCCCCGCCGACTCAGACATTCTCGAATTTGGTCTACACAATCACCACAAACAGCTGCCCAACAAATATTTATGCCACCGTTTTCTACACGGCAATTATAACCAATTTCGAGACCCAGTTGAGAACCGACGTGAATGGCTTCCAACTCGGGATGGGGGTGTCGCCGTTCGGTTTGATCAGTGCCGACCGCATTACGACGCAGCCCATCACTTGGAATGTCTCGGGTAGCGCGTGCAATCCCTTCGTCACAGCTCTTAGTATCTGCCTCAACGATTATCCCGGTGTGATGGCCGAAGACTACTCGGGCGTGGCGGGGCGTGGGGGCGTGGGCTCACGAATCCAAAACAACAGTTGGGCGGACATTATTAGCGTAAACGGACTCAATGGAGGCCAGTACGACGCGGACTGCGTGTCGTTCGACACCGCAGTTCGAGATGCGTTGTTGGTGGGTGCCTCGAACAACGTTCCCGGTCCGTCGCCTCTGAATCAGGAGTATATCGTCGTGTTTGCCTGTAATTCGTTACTGGGCGATGCGGGCGAGCAATCTGCCAATGGCGGCTACGCCGATATCCGGGTGACGGCCCCTGCAACGGCCAAGAACGTCATTTCCGTCGGCTCATCTATCAACCCACGGCTCGAGACCGTGCTCAGCGCTGTCGTGACTCAGGTTTTTCCTGGTGTCGAATACCTGATTCCGGTTGACGGGTCCGGTGCGATCTGCGACAGCCAAACAAATTCACTGGAACTGTACGAAAAATCGGCCGCCGGCCCGACGCTGGATGGGCGGTTCAAACCGGAGATTGTTGCTCCGGGTGTGAATGTCTATGGCGCAATCAGCCAAATCATTCCGGACAACGTCACGTCGACAAACTGCAGTTGGGCCGATGCGGTCCCAACCTATCCATACGACACGGAATGCACCAATCCGCCGTGTGACGGTAACGCGCCTCTTTATCTAGCATTGTATCAATGTCAGAGTGGAAGCAGTTTCGCCGCGCCAGCCGTGTCGGGCTCCATTCAGCTTCTATGGTGGTACTTCCAGCACCGGCTGACGAATGAGGTGGGGAACGCATTGTTGCAACCCAGCCCGGCCATGGCCAAGGCCTATATTTGCAACGCCGCCCGGTATATGCCGATTTTCTATGGGCTGAGCTCGGGCAACATCGTGATGGACACCCTTCCATCCACTTTGCAAGGCATGGGCGAGCTGGATTTACAGACCATGTTCGACGGTGTGCCGCGCGCGCTTCGGGATGAATCCACGCCGCGGGCGATCAGTGAGGTTCTTACTGCCACAAACCCCGTGCCGCAGCAGACCTATTTCAGCCAGTCAGGACAAACCTACGAATTGTCGGGCCAGATCGCCACCAACGGCTTGCCGTTCCGCGTGACTGTGGCCTGGACCGATCCGCCCGGGACACCGTTTGCGGCTCAGGAACTGGTGAACAACCTGGATTTGGAAGTTACCATCGGTTCAGGCTTGAATGCGGTCGCCTACAAGGGAAATGTCTTCTCCGAAAACGTATCCGTACCTGGCGGCGCGTACGACACGGTGAACAACATGGAGAGCGTGTTCCTGAATCCGACGACGATGATGAATGGCATCCCCGGAGTGACATCAGGCGCCCCGTTCCAGGTCACTGTCCGAGCCACGGATATTGCCGGCCCGGGCGTACCGAATGTGGGTGAGGCTCTCCCCGGCGGTACCAACGTTGTTAACCAGGACTTTGCTCTGGTTGTCTATAACGCCAAGAACGTGTCCGATGTCCCGGACATAACGACGAACAACTCCTGCGCGACGGCAATCGACATCACGTCCTACCCGTTTTCGTTCACCAACAACCTGATCAACAGTCCGATCGTGAGCAACAATGTGTACCATCAGGCATTTCCCAGTCCCACCGCGGGACTTGGCGGTCCTGAGGAGTTCTTCCGGATTCCGTTGCCAACGCCGGGATCGACAATCTCCATCGACACCATTGGGAGCAGTTTCGACAACGTGCTGTCGGTATGGGAAGTGGCGGTGGTTCCCCAGACCATACTTGTCCGTGGCGAGTGCGGAGCGCTGACAGAACTGACATCGTCCAATATCGTCAACAACGGCACGTTCGCGTCACAGGTCAGCTTTGTCGCGGATGGCACAAATGATTACTTTGTCGTCGTCGAGCCCCACAATGGAGGAGCGGGCGGCCAAATGGTGCTCAACGTGAAGGCATCCGCAGTGCCGATTACACTCACGCCGTCAAGCGTGACTTTCAGCAATCAGGTTATTGTCGGGACGACGAGCGCCCCACTGACGGTCACATATCAAAACGGAACTACCGTGCCGGTGACCATCAATAGCATTTCCATTATGGGACCAGGCTCGAATGATTTTGTCATCGAAGCGCAGAACTGCGCAGGAAACACGATTGGAACGGGTGGAAGTTGCGCGGTCGTGGTCGGGTTTGCGCCGACGACAAACGGGACGCGGCAGGCGAACCTCGTGTTCACGGACGACGCGGTTGGCAGTCCGCGGATTGTTCCGCTCATCGGGAACGGGGCGGCACCGACCCCGGCAGTTTGTCTGAGCAGTGGCACGTCGTTTGTCTTTCCCGGTCAGGTTGTTGGTACGACCAGCACGGTACAAAGCCTGACGATTACGAACTGCGGATCCCTGCCGCTGGTTCTGTCCAATGCGACCTTCACCGGCACTGCCGCAGGGGACTTCTCGGTCGCCGCTGCGATCTGCACGAACGCACCGCTCGCGGCAGGCGGCACGTGTGCCCTGCCCCTGACCTTTATCCCGACGAGAAGCGGGACACGCCAGGCAATACTTGTTATCCCCGATAACGCGGCGGGCAGCCCCACCGACGTGAATGTCCAGGGCGTTGGCCTCGCGCCGGCACCGGCCGTTTGTGTGGATAGCAGCCTCAATCTTGGGACCGCGGCTGTCGGGACAACCGGCGCCGTGCAATCCCTGATCATTACCAATTGCGGTACCGCGCCGCTGGTGATCACTTCGACATCGTTGTCGGGCGAGACCGCGGATTTCGCCGTCTACACGAACACGTGCGGCCTGAATCCCATCCAAACCGGCGATACGTGTATGGTGAGCGTTGAGTTTAATCCCACGGCAGGAGGCGTGCGGTCGGCAACCCTGTCCATTACCAGCAGCAACAATGTTCCCTCGGTCCAGCAGGTGACGTTGACGGGCACAGGCGCCCTGAGCCAGCCGGATGCTGCGATCAGCAAGAGCGCCAACAATTTGAAGAAATTCCTGGGCTTTGGTGTGATCAACACCACCGGTGTGGGACAGGAAATCAGTGAAAATGTCCATGGTGGGGCCAAGAATGGTGTGAAATATTACATCGCCGTGAAGAATGTCGGTTCCGGACCCGATCAGTTCACGGTGCAAAGCACGCAAATCGATGGTGGGGCGGGCTGGACTGTGAATTACTACTTGGGGTCCAAGCCGTCGGAGAGTGTCGACATCACGAGCGCCGTGATGGCAGGAACCTACACGACTTCGACGATGGGCGCTGGAGCCGTCACCAGTGATTCGACCATGATTCGGGCCGAGGTGTTTGCCACCAAAGGCATCAAGAAGCCGACCACGGCAACCTTTACGCTGACATTCACATCGATCAGCGACCCGACGCAGCAGGATACGGTGCGGATAACTGGTGTCGCGAAGTAGGAAGAAGATAGCGGGGCTCGTGGCGACGCGAGCATGGTTTGACGCTGATGGATGAAAGCCGTTGGAGCTATGAGAGGATTGGTTACCATGAAGATAAGCCGGGTGGCGAAGGTTCCGCTGCTCGTTGTTTTGCTGGCCATCGGCTTGTCTCCGGTCAGACCGGCGGTTGCGGGATGTGGGTGTATGGACGTCGCCCTCGTGATTGACGATACGGGTAGCATGTTTGGGGCGATCGGGGATGTGCAATCGTCTTTGCTCCAAATCATCAACGTGGCCGAATATGTGTCTGGTGCTGATTTGCGGATCGGCTTGATTACATTCCCAAACGACAATGTGGTGATCAATGTTCCCTTTACATCGAGCGTCACGGACGTCATTACCGCCGTTCAGGGGCTTGTGGCTTCCGGCGGCAACGGCGAGCCGGAGTCTTCGGATGAGTCGCTGCAATATGCGATTACCGGCGCTGCCGATCCATCGTGCTCCGTGGTGGGACAACCCCTTGGATCGTTTCGTTCCGGTTGCGTCAAGATCGCCGTCCTCATCACCGATGCACATCCTGGCGAGTGCAGTGATACGTTTACGCCGGGTGTTTCCGACGTTCACGCGCATCAAGTGGCGCTGGACGCTCTGAACGCGGGAGTAAAGATTGCTTCCGTTTATGTTCCAGATACGGCGTCCGGAGGCGAGCATGCGGATATCAAAGCCATTATGGAAGACTATGCCACGACTTCGGGAGGAGTGTTCATCGAATCCGGGCCCAATGGGGAAGGCACCGGTGACGGCATCGCCAACGCCATTGCCACATGCGGGGTGCCTCCCACGCAATGGGCCACACGAAACTCGCGCTTTTGGTTTACGCACGGATTCTATCTGACCTCGTCCGGCTCGAATTGCGTTTCCCTTCTGGACGGTATTTTGATCAATGGCGGCATCATCGACCTTGGGTTTCTCAATTTGCCTACAGCGAATCGCAATGCTGATAACGTCATCAACAGCTACGATACCTTGATCGAAGCGCTCAGCTTCTATTGGAGGAATGCTGGGGTGACGGGTGAAGCGGGTGGCACGCAGAATCAGAAGGCGCGCGGTTCGAGCGTGTGCAAGGCGCGGAAGCAGATGGCAACCGAGTTGATTGCGGCGACGGCCAATATTCGGTTGCTTTTTGCCAATCCCACGAACTCCTTCTACTTCAACGGGGTCACCATCACGAATTTCCCCGCGGACCTGCTCGCTGAGGCCCGAACAACCATGAACGGCTTTGATCCCGTCGCCATGGCATCCATGACGGCTCTCTTGAGGAAGTTTAACAGCAGCGGCCAAACGAACAACTATCCGTCCGGGTGGACCGAATGCTCGCCGCAGAAGAGTTCCCAGTTGCGCTCCATATCTCTGGACCCGACGATGCAGAGCACCTGCCCCGGTGTGAATGACTCTTGCGCGGCGGCCGCCGTGGTGGTTTTCCCCAACAGCACAAACAAGTTTGCGAGCGCGATCTACTCGCAGAGCGTCAACCTCAACGCGTACACCAACAACATGCCAGCCCCAACCTGTGGCAGCGGGGGCCGGGATGCAGTCTGGGAAATACGTCCCGATGTTGGTACGACGAATCGCCAGTTCACCGTCTCGTCGGCTGGCAGCAATTTTAGCACGATGCTCACGGTGTGGTCGGGGGGCTGCGGTAGCGCCGCGTCTGGTGGGAGCAACACCCTGACACAGGTGACATGCGCGGTAAATTCCATCGGCCTTCAAGGGGCGTCGCTCACTTTCAACACAGACGGGATCAACTCGTTTTTCATCGTTGGCGAAGGTATTGGGGGCCAGTACGGCAACCTCAAGCTCAGAATTACGAGCCCGTAAGAGGCGGAGCCGCACCGGCGGCGTGGAAGCAAAAAGCGAACAGGAAACATCGTGGAGAAGGCAACAACAAGGGATTTCATGCCGACATGGGTGCCGAAATCGGGCGACCAGGAAACGGACCGAAATGCTCTTGATACGGCCGTGGCGCCAAGGCGGAGCGATGGATGACCAGGGGGAAAACGTGACCGTCGGCCAACACGAGGTTCTCCGCGAGCGGCAATCGCCGCCTCGGACCGTTCGGGCATGTGTCTCAGCGTTGTGCGTGCTCATTGCGCTCTGGGGAATATGTGAAGCGGACGCGCGCGCACAATCTGTGCAGCCCTTTCCCAACTATCCGGATTTGGCCAGGGCGATTGCGGTTCAAACAGCCAACCAACCTGCGCTTCTGGCGACCGAAGGCGTGAGGGGGGTTGGTGTCGGCGTCTCGGGTGGGAATCTGTCGCTCGTGGTTCTGGTCGACAACACCAACACCGCGGCGGGATTACCTTCGTCTCTGGACGGTTTCCCGGTGAATGCCGTGACTGTCGGGACGATCCATCCGCTCACATGCGCTGGCGCGAATCCGCAATTGACGTATCCGCTCCCCATTCCGCTGGGCGTTTCCGGCGGCAATGATCTTCCAGTAGACGGAGGTTGCGCCAGCGGCACCGTCGGATTCAAGGTCCGGGATAATGCCACGGGGCAGATTGGATGGATTAGTAACAGCCACGTTGTTGCGAATGGGACCGACGGGTGTCCCGGTGGGGCGCCGTTGGGAACTCCGGAATATCAACCGGGACCAGTCGATTTGAACTGCGCTGCGGGTCAATTCGTCGGCTCGTTGAACCGGTTCGTGCCGATTGATTTCACAGGCGGAAACAACATGGTTGATGCCGGTTTTGTGCGGAGCTCGGATGCGGCTGTATCGGGCATCATCCTCAACCTCGGGCCACAAGTGAACAACGTGGTGCCCGCCTTTGTTGGCCAGTCCGTCCAAAAGGACGGGCGGACGACCGCTTGTACGGAGGGCGTGGTAACGGCAATCAACATGAGTTTCCCCCTAGCGTATGACTGTGGGGAGACCGCGATCTTTACAGGGCAGATTCAAGTTAATCCAGTGGGATCCTCCGCGTTTGCGGCGGCTGGCGACTCTGGTTCGCCTGTTGTCGACGTCGAGAATAACGCGGTGGGACTTCTGTTTGCCGGCGATCCTACCACGGGCATCGCCTTCGTTAATCCGATCGGGGCGGTACTCTCGGCGTTGAATGTTAGTTTGGCCAGCAGCGGGAGCTCTCAGGTAGTCACGCGGACTTCTCGCTATTGGTTCACCCACGGATACAATCTGACCGAGACCAATTGCGCCACGCTGTTGAGCGCGATCCAGGCGAATGGCAGCGTGATGAACCTGGGATTTGCCAATCTCCCGACCGCCAACCGCAATGCCGACAACGTGATTGACGCGTACGACACGCTGATTGAAACGCTGAGCTTTTACTGGAGATCGAGTGGCGTGACTGGCGAACCCAACGGCACTCAGAGCGATAAGCTGAAGGCGTCTTCATTGTGCACCATCCGCAAGAAGCTGGCCGTGGAATTGATTGCGGCCACAGCCAACACGGCCTTGTTTGGTACGTTCCCGGGCGACGCCACCTATTCCACCGGAAAAGTGACGACCAATTTCCCGGGAGACCTGATTTCGCAAGCGCAGTCGGTTGCCGCCGGCTACGACCCTGTGGCCATTCGCAATATGACCGCGCTTCTCATGAAATTCAACAGCAGCGGAGTGACCAACAATCTGCCGAATGGTTTGGCGGAGTGCTCGGCCCAGCCGACCAAGATGCTCAAGCCTATTGCGCGCGATCCGATGATACAATCCACCTGCCCCGGGCAGAACGGAACGTGTGCTTCGGCCAAAGCCATCGTGTTTTTGGGACCGACGCCCACGTTCCATGATTCCGAGAGCATTGTGCCGTTCCAAGCGACGATGCCGGCGCCGACGTGCAACAGTGGCGGACGCAATGCCGTTTGGCAGGTCAGCCCGCCGGTGGCAGCAAACGGACGGCAGTTCAATGTTTCCACCGCTGGGAGCAACTTTGACACGGTGTTGTCGGTTTGGTCGGGAACGTGCGGCGTAAGCAGCAACTCGTCCGGGATCGTCAGCAACAGCTTGATCCAGGTCGCGTGCGCGGACAACGCCTTGGGGGTCGGCGGGGAGAGCCTCACTTTCACCACGGACGGAACCAACAATTTCTACATTGTTGTCGAAGGCAAGAATGGCGCATATGGCCTGGCGAAGTTATCAGTGTTGAGTTTCTAACGGGGCGGATCAACATGCTTGGGACGGCAAATATGAGAACGAAGGCACTGTGGGGGGCTTGCTTTTTGATGGCGGTTGTTACGGCCCAAGCGGCACTGCGAACCCGGGATCTGGGCCAGGGCAGCACGCCGGAAGATATGGTCAACGCTCTCCTGGGGGGTGGCGTATCGGTATCGAACATCCAATACACAGGCGCCACGAACGCCTCGGGTGTGTTTTGCGGCGGAGATGGCATTATCGGCTTTGATACAGGCATCCTTCTGACGAGTGGCAGTGCGGCAAACGTGATCGGGCCGAACAATTCGCCCAGTGCTTCCACGGATAACGGGCTTCCCGGCGACTCCGACCTCGATCAGCTTACGAGCGGCCTCCCCACGTTCGACGCGGCTGTGTTGAATTTCGATTTCGTCCCATCATCTAGTACGGTTCAGTTTTCGTATGTGTTTGGCTCCGAAGAGTACAACGAATGGGTCGGCAGCCCGTTTAATGACGTGTTCGCTTTTTACGTGAACGGCGTGAATTACGCCCTGGTTCCCGGGACGACGCTGCCGGTAGCAATTACCAATGTGAACAACGGCTTTTCAACTGGGGTATCCGCCGGGCCTTGTGAGAATTGCCAGTACTTCATCGACAATGTCGATGCGCATCTCAATACACAACTGGATGGCTTGACAACTGTTTTGACACTCACCGCGCCGGTGGTGCCCAATCAGGTCAATCACATGAAGATTGCCATTGCCGACACGTCTGATCACGCGTTGGATTCGGCTGTTTTCCTCCAAGCCGGCAGCCTTCGCTCGGGAACGACCACAAATGCTCCGACTCGCAGCTCTCGCTTCTGGTTCACGCACGGATTCAGCGCGGATCCAACCTGTGCTACGCTGAGCAACGCCATCGCAAAGATTATGGACATCAACTGCGGAGTGGTTCCCTTGGGTTTTCTCGATCTTCCCCAGGGATTTCGCAACAGCGACAACGTGATGGATTCGGCCGATGCCTACATCGAGGCGCTCAGCTTCTATTGGCGTAACACGCATCTTACCGGGGAGATGGGGGGCACACAGAACGAGAAGTCACCAGGGTCCAGTGTGTGCGCGGAGCGCAAGAAGCTGTCAGTGGAGCTGATCGCGGCTTTGGCCAACGTGAATTACCTCGGCGCTGACCCGTCCACCATGTCGTATGTGAACGCGAAGACAAACACGACGTTTCCGTCCGACCTGATCACGCAGGCACAGAACATCGCCGCAGGACCGGACCCTGGGGCGATGGCGAACATGACAGCATTGCTGGGGCTGTTCAATCTTAGCGGCCAGGCCAATAATCTTCCTGGGGGCGTGGTCGAGTGTACGGTAAACAAGAGTGCGTCTCTGAAGAACCTCGCCCGCGATCCGACGACCCAGGCCAACTGTCCGGGGCTCAACAACAGTTGCGCCTCGGCGAAACAGGTTTACTTTACCTCGACAGGGTCGTTTTCCCGGGCGGTGTTTAAGGACACAGCCAACCTTAATGCATATACCAACTCATTCCCCGCCCCAGCATGCGGCAGTGGAGGCCGGAGCGCGGCTTGGGAGATACCACCCGATGTCGGTACCAGTAACCGGCAGTTCACCGTATCTTCGGCCGGTAGCAACTTTAGCTCGATGCTCGCCGTCTGGTCCGGCGCCTGCGGCAACTCGACGAGTGGCGGCAGTAACACCCTGACTCAGGTGACTTGCGCCGTGAATTCCATCGGCACCCAGGGGGCATCGCTTACTTTCAACACCGATGGAACCAACGCGTTTTTCATTGTCGGCGAAGGCATCAACGGTCAATACGGCAAGCTGCAAATCAGGATCACGAGCCCGTAATGGTGGGCGCTTTCCGAATTACGCCTGCGAGAAGGAGTCGATCCCTCTACACCCGCGACAGCATGGCCGTGCAGCGGCCAAATTGCTCCGCCCGAGCCGGTTCGCGCTCTGAGTAGATCGCCTGAAGATTGTTGCACATCCGCAACAGGATGATCTGTGGCGTCGTCGGGGTCAGGAATACGGGATTGAAGGCCACGCCCAGCCGCTTGCACAACTCGCGACAATCATCTTCGTCCAACAGTTCGCCCTCGTGGAACGGATCGAAGTAGAAGCTCGCGGCCGTCGAGTGCCATTTGAGGAGAAAGTGTGCGGGCATGTTGATCCCGATCAACGGCAGGTGGAGCCGGCGCGCGAGCAGCAGATACAGCACCGACAAGCTGATCGGAATACCCAGTCGACGATCCAGTACGCGGTTCAGATAGGAGTTGTCCGGATCGTAGTAGTCCTGACGGTTCCCGCGAAAGCCGAGCGTGCGAAACAAATAGTGATTGCACACTTCAACGGTCGCGCGCGGGGTCTCGCGGCCGGTGAGTCGCTCGCGCAACTCTTGGGCCATCTGATCGATCCGCGTCCGATAGGCGGGCTCGTCCAGTTCCGGGTAGCGTGTCTTGGCGACGAGCCAACTGGCGATTTCGATGTCGAAGTGGCTTCCGCATGTGGCGCAAAACCTGGCCAGTGCTTCCCACGCCACCGCTTCGCGGAGGACCCGGAGGATTTGCGTGGCATTGCGTTGGGCGGTCGGGTCTCCTTCGCGGACGACAGACTCCAGCAGTCGCAGGCCTTCCTCGCCGCGTCCCGCCAGTGATTCCTGGACCAACTGAACGGTGCGCGGGTCTTCGTCCGCCAGTAACCTGGCCAACGCCTTTCGATCCGGTTCTCGGAGAGATTTCATGTGTCGAAGTGCTTGGTCTACCATCTCTCAAAAGCAGCCGGACTGCAACACAGGAAACGCGGGAGTCTCATAAATGAGACTGTAAAATCCATTTCGTCGCGGCACCGATGTCTTCCGCCACGAAATCCGGAGTGGTTACTTGCGTGGCCAGCGTCTCGCGACCGTCGCCCGTCAATACGAGGATCGTCCTGGTTCCGGCGTTGACGCCGGCCTCAATATCGCCGGGCCGATCTCCGACCATGAAACAGTGCGGCAAATCGAGGTCGTATTCACGGGCCGCGTCCAAAAGGAATTTCGGTTTCGGTTTGCGACAATCGCAGTTGTCCTCGGGATGGTGCGGGCAGACATAATAGCGATTCAGGCGCACGCCAGCCGGGGCGAATTGCGCGTCCAAATGGGCGTGGATGGCTTCCACTGCTTCATGCGAGAAATAGCCGCGCCCGACCCCGGACTGGTTGGTGACGACGAACAATTTGTAGCCGGCGTCCTGCAACTGTTTCAGGGCGGCCACAGCGCCCGGAATCAACACGATCTGCTCGACGGCCCCGATGTAACTGGAGTCCCTCGTGATTGTACCATCCCGATCGAGAAAGACCGCGCGGTTGCTGACCTGAGTGTCCATCGGGCCAGCAGGGTACCGAAATCAGCGTTCGCCGCCAAGAACGTTGTCCGCGAGCCAGCGAGTCAATCGAGGCGACCGTCGGAGGAGGGGGATGATCGCGCGCGCGGTCCGCTCGTGGTACATCGCACGACGCAGGCAATGATTGGTCCGGGCGCGCTGCCGGTACAATGCCGCCACCGAGACGGCGTAGCGCCGCTCGCACTCGCACGCGGACGGATGGGTGACGGCTTCCGCGGCGAGTTCTCCTGTTCGCAACGCGAAATAGATTCCCTGTCCGGTGAATGGTTCCATGGTGTGGAGCGCATCGCCGGCGAGGAGCACACCGTGACCGGACGCGCGGGCTGCGGGCGCCGCGAGCGGATGAGCGCTTCGCAATGGTTCCAGCGGTTCGGGAGTAATCCCCAATTCACGGAAGTGGGGGTTCTGCGCGACCGTGTGCGCGAAGAGGGCTTCGCAATCGCGATGAAATCGGGCCATCGGCGGATTCGTCACAATGCAGAGATTGACGTTCCCGGCATCGACGCGCACCAGACCGCAGTAGCCACCGCGGAACAGATGGAGTTGCACGCGACGGTCCAATGCAGCGGGGGCGCGGAAATGCGACTGGAATGCCACGGGCCCATTGCGGACCGGGCGAAGCCGGTTCAGACCGGTCTGGCGCGCGACCACCGAATGACGTCCGTCGGCGCCGATGATGGCTTGTCGCGCCATGTATTCACCGTGAGGGGTTCGGATTCGTCCCCCCGGCGTTACATCGCGAACGGCTTCACCTTCGATCACCTGGACACCCACGGATCGCGCGTGATCCAGCAACACAGCGTCCAGAAGGCTTCGGCGGACGGCGATTGTTGCGACCGGCAGGGCGATGGCAAGGGTCGAGCGGCTCGACGTGGTGAAGCTGGCTCCCTCGATGCAGTGATGCGGCAACGCGCGGATTTTCCCGGCGATACCGAGCCGTTCGAAGACAGGCCAGCAATTCGGGTTGAGGACATCCCCGCAGATCTTGTGGCGCGGGAATCGGGCGTGCTCGAACAGCGCCACGTGCAAGCCCTGCTGCGCGCAACCGGTCGCAGCGGTGGCGCCGGCAGGTCCGCCGCCGACCACGATTACATCGAATTCATTCATGGCGACCGAGAACGAGGCTGGCGTTGGTGCCGCCGAAGCCGAAGCTGTTCGACAGGATGCAATTCACCCGGACCGTCCGGCCCCGAACGGGAATGTAATCCAGGTCGCATTCCGTGTCCGGCTGTTGCAGGTTGAGGGTTGGAGGCAGGTAATCATGCTCGAGCGCCAGGGCGCAGGCGGCCACCTCAATGGCCCCCGACGCGCCCAGTGCGTGCGCGTGAAACGGCTTCGTGGAGCTGACGGGAATG
Source organism: Verrucomicrobiia bacterium (assembly GCA_035501175.1). Taxonomy (GTDB): domain Bacteria; phylum Verrucomicrobiota; class Verrucomicrobiia; order Palsa-1439; family Palsa-1439; genus Palsa-1439. Next base: position 91,970 of record DATJWQ010000046.1, read on the forward strand.
CGTCGGGCTCGTTCGCCGAACACCAGTTTGATGGCGAGAGTCTCGGCCGCATCACCGAGCGGTGTGCCCGTGGCGTGGGCGTTGATGTAATCGATTTGCACCGGCGACACACGGGCATCGGCCAGCGCGTTGTGGACGCACCGGGCCGCGCAGGAAGCATCGGGGCGTGGCGCCAACATGTGATACGCATCGTTGTTGGAGGCGTAGCCGAGGATCTCGCCATAGATATGCGCGCCGCGCAGAAGAGCATGACGACGTTCCTCGAGGATGAACATGGCCGCGCCTTCGCCCATGACGAATCCGTCGCGTGTCGCATCGAACGGCCGGCAGGCGGTGGACGGATCGGCGTTGTGTTTGCTCAGGGCATGGAGAACGTCGAACGCGCCAAACGTCAAGGGCGCCAACGGCGCTTCGGCCGCCCCGGCGACCATTACCAGCGCCTGGCCGCCACGAATCAGGCGAAAGGCTTCGCCCAACGCAATTGCGCCGGAGCCGCAGCTATTCGAGTTTGTGTTGCCCGGACCGGTCAGGCCGAACTCGATGGCGATATGAGAGCCGCCGGAGCCGCCAAACACGAGAAACGCCAGAGCCGGGTTCACCGCGCGGAGACCCTGACGCATGAACAACTCGTGTTGGTGCTCCGCCAAGGCCACGCCGCCAAGCGCCGTCCCGGTCGAGGCGCCGATTTGCGGGTGCGGACCCGGCTCCGAGAGCAACGGTCGTCCCTGGCGATTTGCGTCGTCCATCGCCATTGTGGCGGCGACCAGGGAGAACTGGGCGAACCGGTCGAGCCGCTTGACGCGCCGCGCCGGGAAATAGGCCAGCGGATCGAAGTCGGTTACTTCGCCGGCGATTTGCGAATCGAATGGAGCTGGGTCAAACCGGGTGATTCGTCGGATGCCGGACTTCCCGCGGAGGATTCCCTGCCAAAAACCGTCCCTGCCGCTGCCGATGGCGGTAATCGCCCCGATGCCGGTAATGACGACTCGTTGTGGCATGGCTCCCATACGTTGGAGTACTCAGCCCGCATTCTGTTCCAGGTGCCGTTTGAAATGGGACAACGTGCGAGCGGCGACCGGTCCAATAAACATATCACTTAATATACGCTGCGCAAACCAGCGGCCCCATGCAGTCGGGCGATCGAGTTCGTGGATGATGCGGACCAACACCCCGTCCGGAGTGGGAGTGTATGTCCAACGCACCTGCATGCCGCGCGTGAATGCGCGGAGGTGCTCGAAATGCAGTTCGGGCGTTTTGGGGTCGACCTGATATCGGGACGTCCAGTGAATGGGGAGCCAGCCGCGGCGGGCGCCCATTTTCACCACCAGTCCGTCATCGCCCGCCTTGAGGACGTGGATCCACCGATAATGGGGCAACACCTTGGGCCAGAGGAGCAGATTGGATGTTTCCTGGAAGATCCGGTCCAGCGGCGCCTTGATGACGATGGAGTTTTCGGTTCGCACGCTCATTTGCGTCCCACAATCGACATGCGAAAGAACCGCTGTCGGCGAATGACGGCATTGGCCAATCCCGCCTTCCTGGCCATGGCGCGCAATTCGGGGACGCGGAAGGCGCGTTCACAGGAGGCGGGGGCATCGAACTTCGCGATCGGGTTGGTAATGATGGTGGCAGCCATGAGTTTGCTCAATCCGATCGCAATGCAACTCCTCCGCAGATCGTTGACGATATAACCAACGCGCGCAATATCGTGGATGCGTTGGAGGACCGCAACCGCATTGGGCTCGGAGAAATGGTGCAACGTGAGCGAGCACAGAACGACGTCGAAGCTGGCGGGGGAGTAGGGGAGGGCCAGCAAATCGCGCTGTTCGAACCGAATCTCCGGCCATGAGGCGGAACGTTCGCGGGCAATTTGCAGAATCTCGGGATTCGCATCCACCGCGGTGATCTCGGCGTGGAGACCTCGCTGACGGGCCCATTGAGCGACGGCTCGGGGAACATCGGCGGCGCCGGTGGCCAGATCCAGGATGGTGATTCGCTCCGTCGGCGCCTTGTCCAGAAGTTCCGCAAGATATCGGAGAGGAATGTGGTAGCCGCCGAGGCGGCGGTTGATGTGCTCCAGGACGCGCAGATCAGCGCGGAGCAGCGCGGGATCATTTCCGTGTCGGTCCATGACCTCGGGAACGGCGGGATCGAACCGTCGTGGTGGAACGAACAGGCTCATGGTGATGTCAGGGATAAGATGGCCAGCATCCGACCGGTGTGCCCGTGTTCCGCGCGATAGGAGAAATAGCGGTCCAGATTGCAGGCCGTGCACACGCGGGGATTGTGGATGTCACGAACGCCGACTTCGCGGAGCTGCGTATCAATCGCGCTCCAGATGTCCATTTCGTAATGGCAGGGACCGATCGACGGGCTGATCAATGCGAGGCAATCGCCGGGACGCGTCCCGAACGCGTTCTGCATCCGAAGGACTGTCTCGCCAACGACATTCGCCAATGTGCCCTTTTTGCCGGAATGGATAAGGCCGATCGCCGGGCCTGTTCGATCGACCAGGAATACAGCAGCACAATCGGCGCAACGGATCACCAGCGGGAGGTTTCGCGTGTTCGTGACCAGCGCATCGACCATGGGCACGCGTTCGCCCGTGGTTTTGGCGACAACGGCCACCCCGTTTCCGTGGGTTTGTTCGGCCGAAGCGAATCGATCGGAAGGGAGTCCGAGAGCCGCCACTGTACGAGCTTCGTAATCGTCCGCCTTCGTATCATCGACGGTGCGCCGCGTGAACGCGTGGGAGATGAAGGGCATCTCCCGCAGCGGCGCAAAGGTTTCGAACTGCATGGCTCAGTCGGCCATATGCACGGTCATGCCGGTGGCGCGTTCGAGGGTGGCGGTGGCGACGTTGTAGTCGTGAAGCGCCTGGATTTCGTTGGAGCGGGCTTCGGTGAGGGCGGTTTGGGCGCTGAGGACATCCAGTTGTGTGCCCGTGCCGGCGCGGAAGCGGGCTTCGGCCAGCCGCAGGCTTTCCTCGGCTTCCTCGACGGTTTTCTTCTGCGCTTCGATCAACTCCAGCGTTTGCAGGTAATCCGAATAGGCTTGGCGGACTTCCAATTCCACCTGGCGGCGGGTATCGGCGTAATCGAGATTGGCCTCCTGCAACTGGGCGCGGGCCTCGGTGATCTTGCCGTGGGTGAGCATGCCATCGAACAATGCCCAGCTGACATTGGCGCCCAAAACCCAGCCCTCACGGGTATCGTCGATGCTGTTCGTGAACGCATAATCATGCCAGCCATAATTGCCAAACACGGAGGCCTGTGGCTTGTATCCGGATGAAGCGACCTGAACATTGGCCTTGGCGACGGCGATCTGACGATCCGCGGAGATCAGTTCGGGGCGATGCTGGAGCGCCTCCTCGAGGGCTGTGGCGAGTTCCCAACCACGGTGTTCATACACGAGTTTCCCCTCGAAACTGATCGGAGTAAACGAATTCGTCTGGTTCGAAGAATCGATTGCGAGCAATTTGACCAGGGCTTCCTTGGCGAGACGGAGGTCGTTCTGGGCGCGGATGAGCGGGGGTTTGGCGTTCTCCAATTCCACCTCGGCACGCAACACGTTGAAGCGCGGGACGGACCCGACATCGAACCGCGACTGGGCGTCGCGGAGCTGTTCTTCGAGGAGGGTGACCGATTGCTGGCGGACATCGACCAGGGCCTCATCGAGAAGGATTTGATAGAAATCCGTGCGCACGTTCAGGATGGTATCGGCCACCGCGCTCTGGAATCCGAGGGTGGCGATCTGGTTGGACAGTTTGGCGGCGCGGAGGGCGGCATTCACGCGCCCGCCGGCGTAGACCAACTGGGAAATCTGAATTTGCGCGGTCCATGGTTGTTCTTGGTTGTCGAACACACTCGGAAAACCGGGGACTGGAATGGAGTCGAGAGTACTCTTGGCAACCTGTTGGTACGAGCCGGAAGCCGTAACCTGGGGAATTGCCTGGGCGCGCACTTCGACGACGAGGCCCTGGTTTCGTCGGATTTCCTCCCTGGCCTTGAGGATGGTCGGGTTCTGGCGAAGCGCGAGACCGATGCAATCTCCCAGTGTCAACGTACTTGGGGTCGCGTTGGTCGACGCGGCGTGGATGGGTTTCGGGGTCAATGCGATCAGCGAAGCGGCGACTAGGCCGCAAAGGATTCTGCTCATTGTGTCGAACTCACAGTAGTCGGTTTGTCAGCAAGTAGTTTTTTGAAGATGTCCGGCGGACAGTTATAGTTGTGAACGGCATTATCCGCCGCTTCTGCTGCTTTTCGATGCAAATCCACGTCCTTGGTTTCAAGAAAGGCCTGCATCAGGCCATAATACGCGGAGCAAATGTGATTGTGAACGATCGTGCAATTCAAATTCAGGCGGGGCTCGCCCCCCCCATTGGTAATGAGGGCGCAGCCTTCCTTGTCGATCTGCCGGTAAATCTCGGTTAACAGGCGGAGCGCCTGGGTGCGATTGGGATCGAGCAACAAGGCTTCCAGCAGGGTGACCGCCCCCTCCTGGGCATGGCCTGTCGCGAGGTAGACGGAAGCGATGCTCAGATAGGAATCGGGATTCGTTGCCGCGAGATGTCGCATGTGGAAATAGGCGTCCAGCGCCTTCTGGTATTCGCCCAGCCGCATGCAGGAAATGCCGAGGTTCCAATAGATCTCGTGGTTCCCGATATCCGGGATTTCGTCTGGATTTCGGCCGCGAGCCAGCTCTTTGCGGCGATTGTCGGCATTGAACGCCTCGTCGAGCGGCACCGCCTTCTCCAGCGCTTCCACGGATTTCTGGTACCACGGCGTGCTCTGGGGCGTGGTAATCAGGGAACCGTCGGCGCCGTGTTGGGCGTAATTGTCGCCCTTGATGCGATAATACGCGCCGAGGTGGAGCAGGACGATCTGCGTCTTATCGGTGACCTGACGCGCCTTCTCGCCCTCCTCGATGATCCGGTCGATGTTCTTTCCTTCGGGATCCTTCTCGTACAGAGCGAACGCCAATGATTTGTGCGTCTTGAAGCTGTTCGGGCAGGTCTCGACGGCCTTGGTCCACAGAGTTTCGTCGTCCTTCCAGTCATCGTTTCGGTTGAACGCGCGGGCGCCGTAGGCGACGACGATCAGGCACAACGTTGTGCGCGCGACCACCTGGAGCCAGATGCGCTGGGCCCACGGGGAGAGGTCGAAGTGCAGAATGATCCGTCGGCAGATCGCGTACACGGCCAGCACCAGACAACCGACAAACCCGATGGAGGGCAGATAGAGGAATCGTTCGGCCATGATGCTACCGATGCACCACGAAGCTGGATCCAACAGCGATTGGCCAAAGGTCGGGTTGGGGATGAGGTTGGATGACGGGAGAAGTGTGCCGAAAAAGAAGAACACGAAGAAAAAGACCGGTTTGTTGCGATGGTAGCTGCGAATGGCGACGACAATCACGATCACGATCGCAATCAGGGCGAGGATGGCTTTCCAGTCCTCCCACGTGGTGAAATGCGTATTGACGATGGGGATTTGGTTGTAGGAGTAGTCGCAGCACAGCCGCTGCGGCCAGAGGAGGAGCCCGAAGTAATTCCCGATGACCTTGATGGCGGTGAGCCGGGCCTGGAGGAAGGTCACGCCCGGCATGACGAGCGGGTTGTCGACCCAGGGAAGTTCCGGCGGGCGGAGCTGACCGAAGACCTGGCTGCGCACGTAGGACATGGCGAGGATAGGGGCGGCCAGCACGACGTACCCCGTGAGGGTGAAATCCCAGTAATTGGAAATCAGGTTGACGACCCAGTTGGGGTGTTTGCGGCGCAGGCGGTACAGGAAATCGTAGAGCATGACGATGCCGAACACCACCACGCCCGATTCCTTGCAGAACACGCTGATGGAAGTCGTGAGCATCAGAATGCTCAGAGGCAGGAGCTTCTTCCAGCCACCGGTATAGCAGGCGAGCGCCACGGTGCTGACGCCGAGCGCGATGAGGGCCATGGCGATGGCCGAGCCGGTTTGAATGGAAGCGGGGAGAAGATCGGGGTGTTTCCAACTGGTCACGACGAAAGCCACCAACAGCGCGGAAATTGCTCCGGTGACGATGAGGGGTTTGGCTTCCGCGTCCTCCGTCTTGCGTTCGACGGCGGCACTTTTCATGTAGCAGAGGAAGCCGATCAGCACCCACATTGTCGCAAACAAATCGGCGCGTCCGACGATATTGGCGACCGACTCGGTTTCGATGGGGTGCGCGCCGAAGAGGGCGCCGGCGAAGAAGGCCGGCCAGGGGCGCTCGATCAACGCCAGGACGACAAAGTAGACCAGGACGGTATTGGCCCAGTGGAGGATGAAATTGATCCAGTGGTAGCCGGCGGCATGGGCGCCGTTGCCGAGGATGCTGTAATTGAACAGGTACGAGAGTGTCGTGAGCGGGCGGTACAGTCCGCTGACCGCCTTTGGCCACCAGTAATCCTGGGTGAAAATCAGGTTCAGATTGTAAGGGTTGACATTGCGCAGGCGCGGGTCCTCGAGGATGATGAACTTGTTGTCGAGGGCGAAGCCTGTGTTCCACAACGTGTTGCAGTAGGTGAACAGGACGACCGCTCCGAGCACGAACGTGACCGCGACGTGTCGAGCGACCCCGATCGATGGCCACAGCCTGGTTTTCGGGCCCGCGTCAGCCGCCGGTTCTCGAGTTTCCCGCGCGACAGGTGCGGATGGTTTTTTCTTTGGACTCATTAGGTGCGACGCGAGCCTCCTTCCACGCTCGCTGGGTCAAGTCGGTGCGGCGAAGTGTGTCAGCAGCGTGCTCCAAAGTCAAAAAGGTTTTGCGGGCGGGCCGGGCGGGTTACAATGAGGTCGGATGATGGTCAGCGGCCCGATATTTGTTGGCACGGCGGGTTGGAGTTATCCCGACTGGGAAAACCTGGTGTACCCGCGCGGGAACGCGGGGAATCGCCTCCGCACGGTGGCCCGGTATCTGGACTGTGTCGAGGTTGATAGCTCGTTTTATCATCCGCCGGCGGGACGAACCGCGGAAGGTTGGGCGCGGGCGGTTGAAGAGCCGGTGGGATTCCGGTTTTTGGCGAAGGCATGGCAACGATTCACGCATCAACGTTCGTCACCTTGGACAAGGGCAGAGTTCGAACTGTTCACCGCGGGGTTGAGACCGCTACGCGAGGCCGGGCGGCTGGAGGCGCTGCTGTTCCAGTTTCCGTGGTCGTTCCGCAACGACGCGCGAAACCGCGACTGGCTGCGGGCCGTGGCCGATGCGTTTGCCGAGTGGCCGATGGCGGTCGAGGTGCGGCATGATTCGTGGCTGGCGGATGAGACATTGGCGTTTCTGAGCGAGCGACGGATTGCGTTCTGCAATATCGATCAACCGCTGTTGGTCCATTGCATTTCGCCGACCGTTCATGTGACGGCGGCGACCGGCTATTTTCGGTTTCACGGGCGGAACGCGAAGAACTGGTTCCGGGAAAAGCAGGATGTGTATGGTGGCAGATACGATTATCTGTACTCGGGACCGGAACTGGATGAGCTGGTGGTGAAGATCATGAAGGTGGCGGAAAAGGCGAAGAAGACGTTCGCCATCTTCAACAATCACAAGGACGCCAAGGCGTTTTCCAATGCGTTGGAAGTGAAGGCGCGGTTGACGCCGGCGGTCGCGATCCGCGCGCCGGTGGCGTTGCGGGAGCGTTATCCGTCCATCCGCGCCTGCACCGTGCCGGAGGGCGACGAGCAGTTGCCGCTGGTGTGATGATTCGGACGGGAGTACCACGGCGAAGGAGGCGTTGCGATTGCCGAAGAGGCTCGCACGGGCTATCATCGGAACTCGTCCATTGAACGGGAGGCAGAATCGACTTAAATCCGAGGCGCTGTTTCGGCGGCGAGACGCGTCACGTGTCTCCCGGCCGGCGGCAACGGGCGAAGCATGAGTCTTATTCCAGAGAGCAACGATAGACAGTCGGATTGCAGCGCGGCGGAGTCACGGGGAGCCATGCCCTCGCGGATGCAGGGTGCGATCCTGGGAGCCGTGTGCTTGCTGGTTGTCGCGGTGTACGCGTGCACGGCCCGGGCGGGCTTTTTGGCATCGAGAAGCCTGAATGCGGCGGACGACTATTACAATTTGTTGGTGCAGGGCTTTCGGGCCGGGCAACTCAGTTTGAAGAAGGACGTGCCGGAGGGATTCAAGCAACTCGCTGATCCCTACGATCGGGAGGCCAACGCGGGCTATGGACTGCTCGATTTGAGTTATTACAAGGGGAAGTTCTACCTGTATTTCGGCGCTACGCCCGCCATCGTGTTGTTCTGGCCGTATGTCGCGCTGACGGACCACTACTTATCTCAGAAGGATGCCGCGGTGCTTTTTTGCGTGATCGGCTTCCTGGCAGGCGCGGGGCTGCTGAGGGCGATCTGGCGGCGCTACTTTGCAGAGGTCAATGTTGCGGTGGTGGCGGCGGGCGTTGTCGGGCTCGGTCTGGCCACGTTCATCCCGATAGTCCTGGCTCGCGTCGACGTGTACGAGGTCGCCATCAGTTGCGGGTATGCGTTTACGATGGTCGCGCTGACGGCGATCTGGAAGGCACTGCACGACACGGAGCGGAGGGGCTGGTGGCTGGCGGCTGCGAGTCTCGCCTATGGATTAGCGGTGGGAGCGCGGCCGTCCTTGTTGTTCGGGGCGGTCATCCTGCTGGCACCGGTTATCCAGGCGTGGCGTGAACGGCGAAGGATTTGGTCGCTGCTGGCGGCGGCGATGGGGCCGATCATTGTCGTCGGGATTGGCGTGCTGGTGTACAACGATCTGCGGTTTGACAGTCCGTTCGATTTCGGCTGGAGGTGGGCACTGGCTGGCGACCGGCAGATCAACGTCCAGTCATTCAGCCTGCGGTACCTCTGGTTTAATTTCCGGGTCTTTTTTCTGGAACCGGCGCATTGGAGCGCGCACTGGCCGTTTGTGCACGACGTTACCATTCCACCCCTGCCAGCCGGCCATGGACGCGTCGACCGGCCATTTGGTGTATTGACCGCCGTCCCGCTGGTGTGGCTGGCGCTGGCCGCGCCGTTGGCGTGGCGCGGTCGTCCCTCGGAAGCGCGTTTCGCGTTGAGCGGATTCCTCGGGGCGGTAACGATAGCCTTTGTGATTGGCGCAGTGACCTTGTGCCTGTTCTTTGGCGCCTGCACCCGGTACGAAGTGGAATTCCTTTCCCCGCTGATGCTCCTGGCCGTCATTGGTGTCCTGAGCGTGGAGCGCGCGCTGATTCTGAATTCGAATTCGGCGCGGGTTCGCGGGCCGGCGTGGAGGTGTTTGGCGCGTTTGCTCTGGAGTCTTCTGCTCGCCTTCTCGGTGGTATTCACCCTGTTGGCCAGCGTCGAATTCCGGGCCGACTCCCGCAACAACTTTGGGATGTCGCTACAGGAGGCGGGTCAATCGGAAGCGGCGATACAGCAATTTCGGGAGGCGATGCGCCTCAACCCTGATTTCGCCGAGGCGCACTACAATTTGGCGCTGGTATACGAGGGCGCGGGCCAACGGCAGGAAGCGATCCGACATTGGGAAGAGGCGCTGCGACTTGAGCCTGATTTCCCTGAAGCCGAAAACAACCTGGGCGCTGCCCTGATGGCGCAGGGCGAGGTGCGAGAGGCGATCGACCACTATCAACAGGCGGTGCGACTCAAACCCGGTTTTGCCGGGGCCCGCTACAATCTGGCCGTGGCGCTGGAGCAGGCTGGCCGTGTGCGGGAAGCGATCGAGGAGTACAAGCAGGTGTTGCGCTACCAGCCGGAGTCCACCGCAGCGCGCAACAATCTGGGGGTCGCGTTGATGGGGCAGGGACAGGTTCCGGAGGCGATGGAGCAATACGAGCAGGCGTTGCGGATCAAGCCGGAGAACACCGAGGCGCACTACAATCTCGGGATCGCGTTGACCCGGCTGGGGAGGATTGCGGACGCGATCACGCAGTACGAGCAAGCGTTGCGGATCAGGCCGGATTTCGCGGAGGCGCACGCGAGGCTGGGAGCCGCCTTCCTGCTGACAAACAGGATCCGGGACGCCATCGGGCAATGTGAGCAGGCGGTGCAGGTGAAGCCGGATTATGCCGAGGGGCATTTCGGTTTGGGGAACGCGCTGGCGGAGGCTGGCCGGACGCCGGAGGCGATTGGCCAATACGAGCAGGCGGTGCGGATCAAACCGAATTACGCCGAGGCGCACTACAAACTGGGGAGAGCTCAGTTGAACACGGGAAATGTTCCCGAGGCGATCCGGCAGTTTGAGACGGCGCTGCGGCTCGACCCGAAAAATGCCGAGGCGCATAACGACCTCGGGGGCGCGCTATTCAATGGCGGCAAGGTTTCGGAGGCGATTACGCATTTCGAGATGGCGCTGCAGATCAACCCCGGGTCGGCGGACGCGCTCTACAATCTGGGGACAGCGCTGCTGGCGGAAGGCAAGGCAGGCGAGGCGGCGGAGCAGTTCGAACATGCGCTGCGGATCAATCCCGATGATGCCGACGTGCATTACGAATTCGGGGTCGCCTTGGAGAAGGACGGGAAACAGGCGGACGCGATCGCGCAGTATGAAGCGGCTGTGCGGCTCAGACCCGACTTCGCCGAGGCGCAGAAATGCCTCACGCGTCTGCGCGCTGGCGGACGATAGTTCCGAGCCAGATCAGCATGACGACTGCGGAAAGTCCCGAGAACAACAGTCCCAACCTGAAGCTTTGGGGTTCGTAGCGAAAATCGATGGTTGAGGTTCCTGCGGGGACGATGACACCACGGAGGGCGTGGTCGGTGCGGAGAATTGGGACGGCGTGGCCGTTCTGATACGCGCGCCAGCCGGGGTCCCAGAGATCGGCGAGCACGAGCAGTCCCTTGGTTTCCATCTGGACCGAGACGGTGACGCGGGTCGGAATTTCAGCGACGATCTCGGCGGAGCCGCGGGCAGGTCCGGGAAGATCGACGGACGTTTCGACAAAGGCAACCTCACGCGGGTCGAATTGTGGCGAGGTCAGTTTCGCGAGGCGGGCGTGGTCATCGGCGATGGTTTCGAGGTGGCGGGGAATGAAGGCGCGGGGCAGGGCGTTGGAGTTGACGAGGGCCCAGTAATCGAAGCTCTGGAAGGGCGGGTGAACGGTGGCGGGGGGCGAACCGCGAAAGATGACGTAGCGCACGCTCAACATGTCGAGGATGGGCGAAAGACGGATTGTGTCGGGCGGGGTGATGTTCACGCGCGGATGGAACCACTGGGTCAATGCATAGAGGAGATGACGCGACCCCGGGTCGGCTGCGCTCGTCACCAATTCGATTAATCGCGCCGGGTCGACGCCATCGTATCCCTGGATCGAGCGGAGGCCGTGGGTTTGGGGCAACTGTGCGGGCAGGCAATCGAAACCGACGATTCGACCCGGAGAAGCCTTGGCGAGTTGCTCCAAAAGTGGGACTCGCGGGTAATAGAGGCTCGGGTCGCATTGTGCGCTCCGCCCGTAAGCGAACCATAACAGGTCGGCGAGCACAGCGGCGGCGAGCAATGGCACGAGCCAGCGGCGTGGTTGGCGTTGGAACCAGACGAATGCCCACGCGGCGAGCGCGATTGCGCAGCAAGCGGCCGAGGCGAGATACGAACGCAAAAACCAATTCTGTACGGATCGGACGTCGTCCATGTTGCTCACCCAGGCCATTTGGCGGTGCTGACGGACGGCGGATTCGAGTTCGGTGGCAATCGGTTCGGGGGGAACGAAGGCGCGATAGAGGCACCAGCCGCACAGCGCAACGAGCAACGCGACGGGGAGGCCGAACCACCATTTCCGTTGCGGGATTTGGTGGATCAGCACATCCAGCCCGATCGCGGTCATCGCGATGATTGAGAAGGACGTCGCGAACACGAGGCGGTTGTGGGACATCAAGTTGAGGCCGGGCAGACGGAGCAGGTCGACGATGATCGGCACGTTCAGGCACCAGCTCAGCCCGAGGAACCCCAGGGCGCACCAGAGCGCGTTGGCGGCCCGGTGGCGTCGGCTGCACCAGGCGAGCGGGGCGAGGAACAATGCGGCGATGACGCCCGCGTAGGCAGCGGCGGAACTTTCGATCTGGTTCCCGTTGACGATTCGGAGGCTGCCGGCCTGGGATGAACCATACATGTCCGGCAAGACCGTTTGGGGCAGGGCAGCCCAACCGACGGGAGGACGCGCTTCGGTTCCCCAACCACGCAGCATCACTCGTGAACCGGTGCGGGCGTATTCGAGCAGCGGGAGCAAATGCACGCTGGCCAGCAGGAAACCGAGAGCCCATCCGGCGACGAGGGCGAGCGCGGCTTTTTTCGCGAGCGGCTGGGACCATTGGCGGGAATGGGCGGTCAGCCAACACCACGCCGCGTAGATGGCGGAGATCAGCAATACCTGACCCGCGATATCGATGTGGCCGCTGAGCAGGACGAGACAGGTCGTCAGCGCCAGCCAGATCGGAGCGAGTCGGTTGGTTCTGCGAGCGGTCATATCGGTCGTCAGCAGAAGCCAGGGCAGCCAGCAGGCCGTGGCGGAGGTCGGGTATCCCTGCCAAAAGACGAACAGGCCCGTCATCGGGTAGCACCAGGCGGGGATGGTGGCGGCCCAGAAGCTGACGCGGAGCGCGCGCCGGCAAAACAGATACATGCCTCCGCCCGCGATGAGCGCGATGAGCAGTTGAGTCCAGGCGAGGATCACGGGCGACGGGGTGAGGAATGCAACGAGTTGAAGGGGTGAATACGTTGGCTCGACGAACGGCGCGCCGGCGTATTGGCAGGGCGTCCAGGAAGGGAATCGGCCCGCGCGAATTTCGGACACGGCGAATTGCCGGGCTGGCTCGAACGAGAACACGAGGTCGGAGAGGGCAGTGTTGTGGGGGACGATGGTGGCGATATCGGGCGTTCGGGGAAGGTAGGCATTGGGCGCGGCCAGGATATCGAGCGGCAGCAGGATTTTTCGTCCGAGGAGCGACGGTCCGTACAGGATGAACTGGCCGATCAGAATTCCGGCGAGGACGACCAGCAGTTTGCCGACGCGTTGCGGGAGTCGGTTTGGCTGAGCGCAGGCAGTGGCGATGTTCATGGCAGACGCATATTCCCAGGGCGCGAAAGTGTAGCGCTCGCTGATGGTATGTGGCAAGCGAGCTGAGCGTTTGCCTGCAGACTGCCGGAGGGAGATTCGGTCGGGCCAGACAATGGTCAGGAGCGTCTGTGTTTGAGTACTGCCCAGCAAGCCGCCGCGCCGAGGACGGTCAGCAGCAGCGACGATGGCGAACGGGCAGGATGCCCGGTCCACTTTTACTCGTGCTGGATGTCGTCGGGGTGGAACGTGACGCGTGGCAGTGGTCGGGCAGGCGCCATATCAATTGTGGGTTGACATGGTTATCCTTACATGATATCATGCTGGCTTGGATAGGCAGTTTGTTCTTTGAAATAGGGGTGTTGGTTTGTCGGGGCAGTGTCCCGGGGTGAGGATGTTGGGGGGGTAGGTAGAGGGGGGGTATAGATCTGCGAAACGAAGCCAATGCTTTTTGAGTGGTTACCGTTTCGTAACGCATTGATGTGTGGGAGTTTACAAGGCCACGGCTTCGTAAAAAGTGATTGGCTTCGTTTGGCTTCGTTTTGGCCAAAACGATGTCGGATGAGGGTCAAATCGCGGGGGTAGTGAGCACGGAAAATGCGGTACAACCGTCGCGTTTCGCCCATGAGTTGCGCGGTGGAGGCGACAGAGCGAGAGGCCGAGGCATCATGTTCGAGAAGATACTTGTACCGAGCGATTTGTCCGACGAATCGAATTCCGTCATTCCGCACGCGGTCACGCTGGCGCAGGCGTTTCACAGCAAGGTCTACCTGTTGCACGTGATGGACCCGGCGTCGCTGAAGAAGCCGGAGAACCTGGTGGATTTTCCCAAGCTGACGAAGATGTTTGCGCTCGACGTGGGCGCGCCCGATCTGCCGGCGTTGCGGAAGGGTGTCTCGGTCGCGAAGATGTACGTGTACGAGAAGGACCGGGCGGGGGCGATTGCCGAATCGGCACACGGCAAGAAGGTGGATCTGGTGTGCATGGCGTCGAATAATGGCGGAGTCAATCTCGCCTGGTGGTCGGTGGGGAGTGTGATCGAGTCGGTGATCGACGACACCGCGTGCCATGTGATGTGCATCCGCGGGCGCAAGATCAAGGACAAGGATTGGAAACGGCCGCGATTCAAACACGTGCTGTGGCTGGCGGAGATGGGGCCGGCGGGGGCGGAAACGTTTTTGAAGGTGCTGCCGCTGGTGCACAAATTCGACAGCGTGTTGCACGTGTTTCCGCTGGTTCGCGGCCGGAAGGCGAATTCGGCGGAGGCCAATCCGCTGCATCAGGTGTCGGCGATCAAGCCCGTGCAGACGAACGTGCTGTTGTTTGCCAAGCCGGACAAACGGTTGCGGAACCTGCTCGATTTCGTGAAGAAGACGCCGATCGACCTGATCGTGATGGCGCCGCGGACGCGGGCGAGATTCTCGAATCGGCTCGTGAACGACGTGCTGGTGAAGCTGCTGCGTGTAACGGACAGTCCGGTTCTGCTACTGCGCTGACAGGATGTGTTCGACGGCGCGGCGATGCGCGGCCGGGAGAGCCAGCGTGTTCAATTCCTTGCGCGATGCCCAGCGCCATTTTCCATTTGAGCGAAAGGTGTTTGTCGATGTGCACGCATGCACCTGCAAGAGGATTCGTCGATGCGTAATCGTGTGCAGCAATTCGTGGATTTGCTGACCGACGCGGAAGCGGCGCGCGTCGGCGGCGGGCAGTTCCCAGAAATTCGCAAGCAGGCCGTGGCGGGGACGGCGAGACAGCAGGACCCGGTCGCCGCGTTTGACGAAGGCAGCTTTGGAGACGAGATGAACGGTTTGCGGTTTGGCGCCGCGATTGGGCAATTGGTCGACGAGACCGCGCGCGCGGGCGGCGCAGACTTTGACGAGAGGACAGGCGTTGCATTGCGGACTGGCGGGGGTGCAGATCAACGCGCCGAGTTCCATCAACGCCTGGTTGAACTCGCCGATGTGCGAGTCAGGCAAGAGGTCACCGGCGAGTTTCCAGAGCGATTGCAGCGTTCGCGGGGATTTTACATTGGAGCGGATGGCGAACACGCGGGCAAACACGCGGGCGACATTTCCGTCGACGAGCGGGGTGCGCTCGCCGAACGCGATGCTGGCGATGGCGCCGGCGGTGTAGCGACCGATGCCGGGCAGGGCGCGCAGTTGGGCGGCTGTGCGGGGCAGTTCGCCGCCGTGCTCGCGGACGAGGAGTTGCGCGGCGCGATGCAGGTTGCGGGCGCGCGAATAGTAGCCGAGACCTTCCCACAATTTCAGGACACGATCGTCCGATGCGCGGGCAAGAGATTGGATGGTGGGGAAAGCGCGGAGCCAGCGGGCGTAGAAGGGGCGGACGGTGTCGACGCGGGTTTGCTGGAGCATGATTTCGCTGACCCAGATGCGGTACGGGTTGCGGGTGGAGCGCCAGGGAAGTTGGCGGTGATGACGACGGTACCAGCGCGGCAGGTGGCGGTGGAAGGCGGGGCGGAGGGTTTCGGGATTGACCCGCGTGGTTGGTGTATGGAATCGTGTCGCCATGGCTGAGCGCACATCCTACACGTGCAAGCTGGACGCTGACAAGGTTCCGCAGTTGAAACGGGACCTGGAGGCGCGGGGATACATGTTTCGCGATTTGCCGTACGCGCATTTTGCGGCGGAACATCGCGGTGAGCGGGTGACCGTGGCGATGTACACGAGCGGCAAGCTCGTGATCCAGGGGAAGGGGACGACGGATTTCGTGCAATTCTACCTCGAACCGCAGTTGCTGGGCGAGGCGAAGCTCGGCTACGAGCATATTTTGGATCCGACGATGCTGGAGCCGCGGATCGGCGTGGACGAAAGCGGCAAGGGCGACTTTTTCGGGCCGCTGGTGATTGCGGGCGCGTTTCTAGACGAAGCGGCAGCGCGGAACATGATGGAAATCGGAGTAAAAGACAGCAAAATGATCAAGAGCGACGCGCGGATCGGTGAGATCGCGAAGCAGATTCGGCTGACGGAAGGATGCGTGACGAATGTTGTGGCCATCGGCCCGGAGAAGTACAATGAACTGCAGGCCAAGATGGGAAACGTGAACAATGTATTGGGATGGGGACACGCGCGGGTGATTGAAAACCTGCTGGGCCGGGTGGATAGTCCCAAGGCCATTTCCGATCAGTTTGGCAACAAGCGGATCATCGAGAAGGCGTTGATGGCGCGGGGAAAAAAGATCCAGTTGGTGCAACGGCACAAGGCGGAGAGCGATCTCGCGGTGGCGGCGGCGTCGATCATTGCGCGGGACGAGTTTGTCACGCGGCTGCGTCGGCTGGGAAAGGAATTTGGCATCGAGCTGCCGAAGGGCGCGTCGAGCGCGGTGGAGGCGGCGGGAGTTGAGCTGGTCAAGAAACACGGACGGGAAGCGTTGAGCAAGGTGGCCAAGATGCATTTTCGCACGTCGCAAAAGGTGCTGGGAGGAGCCGCGCAATGAAAGGTTTTATCTATGCGGTCATCGGAGCGCTGATCGCGTATGGATTTGTCCAGTGGGTGCGGAATTTCAAGGCGCAAAGCGATTTCAGCGAGCGGGTGGACGGGCAAGTGAATTTCGTCGATGCGAACTCGATGGATTCGGTGAAGCAGACGTTGATCGCGGATGCGAAGAATCTGGGAATCGACATTGCGGCGGACAACATCCACATCGCGTATGAAGACACGGACCAGCAGACGGTTGCGGAGAGTCTGGTGAGCAAGAAGATCGGCGTGGATTTCATCAACAAACGCGTGACGATCACGGTGGACTACGTGCAGCACATCCTCGGGATCCCGGTGCATGAGAGCGTGACGCAAACCCGCATCAAGCAGGTGCAGGCGCCGCGAAAACGGGTCAGTCCGGAAATGCAACAACTGCTGGACGGCACGACACAATAGATTTCAGGAGAACACACATGCCGCTTTACGAATTTGTTTGTGCGAAGTGCGAAAGAGATTTCGAATCCCTCGTGCGTTCGAGCAAATGGGAAGGTTCGGTTGCCTGTCCGCACTGCGGTTCGACGAAGCTGACGAAGAAGCTTTCCGTGTTTGCCGCGCAAGGCGGAGGGGCGACGTCTTCCGCGTCCGCGCCATCGGCTTGTGGCCGCACCGGCGGGTGTTGCTGCGGCGGCGGCAAACATCACCACTGAGGACGGGTCCGTCAGTGTCGCTATTTGAACAGCGGCAGGATCTGCTTGAAGGTTTCGGTGCCGGAATCGCGGAGGAGTTCGAAGACGGAGGATTCGACGGTGGTGATGACCGCGCCGCAATCGCGCATCCGTTCGACGGCGACCTTGTGATCGTGCCGGCGTCGTGAGCCAATTGCGTCGGCGGCGACGTATACAAAGTGGTCCTTCATGAGATCGATGGCGGTCTGTTGAACGCACACGTGAGCTTCGATGCCACAGAGGATGATGCGCTGACGGCGCAGATCTTTCACGGCCCGCATGAACTCTTCGGAGCCGCAACAGGAAAACGCCATCTTCTCCATGGGCGTAATGCCCGGCATCGCCTCGACGATTTCCGGGCAGACGGGGCCGAGACCCTTGATGTATTGCGCGGTGAGCAACATGGGAAGTTTCAGCACACGCGCCGCACCGATGAGTTTCTGGATTGCGCCGAGTAGTTCGACTCGCCGGGGCATGACGTTCATCAGTTTGTCTTGAACATCGATGACCACGAGGGCCGAATTTTGCGGGGTTAGTCGCCAGTCACTCATGAATGTTGCTCCAATAGTTTCGAGAATTCTCCCTCCGTCAGAGTCTTAATCCCAAACTTTTTCGCCTTGTCGAGTTTGGAGCCGGCGTCTTCGCCGACGACGAGGTAATCGGTCTTCTTGCTGACGCTGTCGGTTACGGTGGCGCCCGCTTTACGCAGCGCTTCTTTTGCTTCTTCGCGGGAGAATCTGCTCAACGCGCCGGTGACGACCACGGTTTTCCCGGCAAACGGACCGGTCGCAGCTGCTTTCGGCGCGGCTTTCTCCTTCATCTTGAGGCCGGCCTTGCGCAACTTTTCGATGACTGCCTGGTTGCGGGGATTATCGAAGAAGTCGCGGATGCTTTGAGCCACGACAGGTCCGATATCTTGGGCCCGCTGCAATTCGTCGAGGCTGGCGCTGGCAAGCGCTTCGAGATCGTGGAAGTGGTCAGCGAGCTTGCGTGCCCCGCCTTCGCCGACGTGGAGGATGCCGAGGCCATGGATGAGCCGCCAGAGTTCGCGGTTCTTGCTCTCGGCGACGGCGGTGACAACGTTGGTGGCGGATTTCTCGGCCATGCGTTCAAGACCCGCAATCTGTTCGACAGTCAGAGAGTACAAATCGGCCACATCGCGCACGAGATTTTTGTCAACGAGTTGGTTGACCAGCACTTCGCCGCAGCCTTCGATATCCATCGCGTTGCGGCCGGCGAAATGGCCGATGGTGCGCTTCAACTGGGCGGGACAGGCGATATTTTCGCAACGCCACGCAACGAATTCGGGATCGCGGGCGACCGGCCCGCCGCACGCGGGACACTTGCCGTGGATGTGCTTGAAGAAGTCAAATTCCCTGGCCTCGCGCGGACGCTTCTCGTTTACGTAGCCGATCACCGCGGGAATGACTTCGCCGGCTTTCTCGATGATGACGGTATCACCGATACGGATGTCCTTGCGTTTGATCTCCTCTTCGTTGTGGAGCGTGGCGCGGGAGATCGTCGAGCCGGCGAGAAAGACAGGCTCGAGTTCGGCGACCGGCGTCAACGTGCCCGTGCGACCGACCTGGATCGTGATGTCCTTCAATTTCGTCTGCGCCCGTTCGTGTGAGTACTTGTAGGCGATAGCATACCGCGGTGCGTTCGCGGTAGCGCCGAGACGCCCCCATTGATCGAAGCTGTTGAGTTTCACCACCGCGCCATCGATTTCGAAAGGCAATGTCGCTTCGAGCATCTGCAGTTCGGCGGCGCGCGTGATGACTTCTTCGATATCCCGGCAAATCCACCAGTGGCGGTGTGTCGGGAAGCCGAGACTTTTCAGCGCTTCGAGCACCTCGGATTGTGTCTTGAATTTCCCGCCCTCGGCGACCGCGTAGAAAATCGCCTGCAACGGACGCCGGGCGACGATGGCGGGGTCGAGTTGCTTCAGTGAACCCGCGGCGGTATTGCGAGGGTTCTGGAAGGGCGGTTCCCCGTCTTTTTCCCGTTGGGCATTGAGCTTCTTGAAATCCGCCACCGCGATGTAGGCTTCGCCGCGGACCTCGAGGTGTTCGGGAGGGTGTTTCGCGCCAAGTTGCAGGGGAATGGCGCGAATGGTCTTGAGATTGGCGGTGATGTCGTCGCCCGTGGTCCCGTCGCCACGGGTCGCGCCGAGGATGAATTTGCCATCGTCGTACGTAACCGAGATCGACACGCCGTCGATTTTTGGTTCGAGGACGTATTGGATCTTCTCGTCGGGCAGCAGCTTGCGGATGCGGGCGTCAAATTCGCGCAATTCCTCAATGCTGTAGGTTTTATCCAGCGACATCATGGGCACGGCGTGACGGACACTTTTGAATTCCTTGAGAGGTTCACCGCTGGCGCGTTGGGTGGGCGAATCGGGTGTAACCAGGTCGGGGAATTCAGCCTCCAACCCCTTCAATTCGGCGTAGAGACGGTCGTATTCGCGATCGGAAATCTCCGACCGCGCCTCGACGAAGTACAAATGGTCGTGATGGCGGATCTGATCGCGCAGTTCGGCAATACGCTTTGTCGCTTCGGTGCGATTCATGGCTTCTGCGAACGATGGCGGGGCCATCGTGAATGCCAATGGAATGATCGCCCGGGGCGGAAACTGCGGCAAGAACTATTTCGATATTGTTTGTGGGGACCATCTTCCGTACACTGTAGCGGCGCGAAATGGCGCTGCTAACATGCACATGGAG
Organism: Verrucomicrobiia bacterium; assembly: GCA_035501175.1. Lineage (GTDB taxonomy): Bacteria > Verrucomicrobiota > Verrucomicrobiia > Palsa-1439 > Palsa-1439 > Palsa-1439. The sequence continues at coordinate 111,885 of DATJWQ010000046.1, forward strand.
TCATCAAGAACCGGGGTCACGAGGCCAGCCACGGGTATTGCCGACGCGATGGACAAGCCGGTGCCGGGCATCCGTCCGTTGGGACAACAGGTCGAGCCTGCCCGTCGCGGCATTTTTCGGCTGCCATTCCAGAGTTTTGCCCGTTCGTTTCGCGCCCGACGGCTGCTGGGCAGCACCCGATTTATAGTTCTCAGTAATTTCCTGCGCTCTGGTGTCGTGGAATTCCTGGCGTCGAGACCCAGTCACGCTGCCGATCTGGATGAGATTGTCGATTTCTACTTTGCCTCGGCGGTTCCTGTGCCCGCCGAGGACATTGAGTTGTTGCAGCAATACTATCGAAGCGCGGCTGAGCCGACAAAGGACGGGTTCATTCGCTTTCTGATCGACCATGCCAGTTGGCTGGAGGGACGGCGTCAGGAAGTGAACTTCCCGACGCCTTCGGGACACGACTGGAACCCGCTGGTACGCGCGCTGCATGCGAAATACGATCCAAAGTTTCCGGGCGATGACCCGTCCCGGCACAGCGCGGCCCGGGCGCACTGGAATAATTTCCTTACGATGGCAGATGCGTTCGGCATCGCGCGGTACGAGAACGAGCGGTTACAGCTTTCGGAAGGCAAGATCTCCGAACTGCGGCGCGAAATGGAGTTGTTTGCGGACGGCTACTATGGCGTGGACGATTTGCTGGGCGTGCTCCTGAAGATCGAGGCGTTGCGGGGCGAGACAAGCTGGATCGTTCGTCCGCCGCCGTTCATGCTCGAGACCTGCGACGCGCTGGCACGGAGGCGCGGGATCGATTCCTACTGGCGTTTTTCACCGCGGCTGGTTCGGGGCGGTTGCCGCGTGCTCGATCTCGGCTGCGGCAGCGGGATTTACTCGAACGCGTTTGCCGAAAAGGGCAACGAATGCGTGGCGGTGGACATGACCCCGTGGGTCTTCTTTCGCGCGTTTCTGGGCGCGCGGGCGGGCGTGCAGGTGGAATGTTGCGATATGAACGCGATGCCGGAACGGGTTACTCGCAAGCCGTTCACGCACGTCATTTCGAACATTGCGGCACATCATTTCAAGAATCGTCCCGCCCTGTTTGCCAGACTCCGCGAACGACTCGATGACGGCGGGGAGATTTGCGCGCTCAATTTCAACTATTCGTTACGCAAGGGGCCGAAAGCGAAGTTCGATCCAATCGCCCGGCTCAAGCGGCAATTTGCGTCCCAGATACAATATAACTGGTCGGTGCTCGAATTCGATCGGGGTGGGGTGGATTTTGTTGCGCCGGAAGACGTGGCGCATGATTTGGAGTTGGCGGGATTCCGGGCGCAAGTCCACGCTTGTGATCCCTTCCGGGAGTTGTTCCTCGTTCGGGGGGTCCGATAGCGACCAGCTGTAGCGCCCCGGAAACTGATGCTTCATATTTACTACTATTTGGTTCTGGCCAACAGCGTGGTTGCCCTGTCTGTCGCGGTCACGGTGTTCCTCAAGAACCGGTACGATCTTGTCGGGCCGACCCTGAGCGCCGCGATGGTGATTCTGGCGGTCTGGTTGATGTGCTTTGCGCAATATTTCCGGCCAATGCCATTCCGCAGCGCGTTACTGTGGGCGCATTTGACCTTGAGCTGCGCAATTGTTTTGCAGCCGGTCCTGCTGCACAGCCTGTGCGCCCTGTGCGAAAAGATACGGCAGATGAAATGGTGGGTGGTGGCATCGTACGCGAGCGCCCTGTTGGCGCTGTGGTTTGTATGGTGGGGTCACGCCATCACCGGTTTGAAGCACGCCCCCTTCATGGATCATTACGTCAGCTACAAGCCGGTGCTCGGGGGGCACCTGGTGTTCTGGCAGGTACTTGGCGCGGGCGTTCTCATTCACAGTGCCGGGCGCGCGGTCGGCTACAAGCACACGCAACTGGTGTATTTTACGGTTGCCTGGCTGATCACCTTTCTCACGGCGCACCTGACCATTCTTCCGCTGGAATACAATATCAACATCCAGCCGTTGGGTTTCTTTGTTCTGCCGCTGAACCTGGGGATGCTGGCCTACGCGGTGGGCAAGGCGCGGCTGGCCGACTACAACGTGGTGATTGCGCGGGTGCTGTTGTACGCGATCACGATGGTGGTGACGGCCGGGATCGCGCTGTTCTTTCTGGGTGGGTTGGCCATGTTTGCGCCCGGATTCATGAATCAGGAGCAATTGTTTTTTGCCTTTGCGCTTTCGATGGCCATCGGCACGGGATTGACTTTCGGGCTGCCCCGGTTTCTGCCGCGAGCGGAGCGGATGATGCAGGAGCGGATGTTCGGAAAGCGTTATGGTTATCAGGATGCCCTTTCGGGGTTGGTGCGGGAATTGAGCGTCCTGCCAACGATCGACGAGGTGCTCGGGACGGTTGCCACGACGTTGCACACGCAGATGCACCTGTCTCGCGCCCTGCTCCTGCTTCAGGACCCGTTGTCCGGCGACTACAAGGTGAAGGCGGAGAGTGGCCTTGGTCCCGACGAAGATGTTGAAACCCTGACGCTGCTTGAAGATTCCGCCGTGATCAAGTGGCTGCAAATAAACCGGGATGAGCTCGTGCGCGATGAAATGGTGCGGCGCGTGGGCCACCGGGAGCGCGAACACCTGGAAGCCGAAATGAACCTGCTCAGGGTCGTTCTATGCGTGCCGATGATTCTCGACGGTCGACTGGTCGGGCTGGTCGGTCTTGGCGAGAAGCTCAACCACGACATGTTTTTCGTGAGCGATTTGCGGTTGTTGGAAACGCTGGCGACCGAAGTCGCGCTGGCGGTGAAGTATCGCCACATCGAAGACGAGGTATTTCGCAAGAACCGCCTGATCGAACTGGGCACGATTGCGGCAGGTGTGGCGCACGAGATCCGCAACCCGCTGGCATCCATCAAGACGTTTGCGCAATTGATGCCGGAGCGGATTGATGACCCGGAATTCCGCAACGAGTTTGGCCGGCTGGTGCTCAAAGACGTCGACCGGATTACGAAGGTAATCGAGAGCATGCTGGCATTTGCCCGTCCCTCGCAGGTCAACATCAAGGAGCAGCCGGCCAATGAGCTTGTCGAGGAGGCAATCCTGCTCGTCCAGCCGCGCTTCAAGGCCAAGCACATCGAGTTGACGCGGGCGTTTCACGGGAATCCGGTTGTCAAAGTCGACAAGCACCAGATCCTTCAAGTGCTGGTCAATCTGTTGAGTAATGCGGCTGACGCCCTCCACGAGCAGGGCAAGATCCGCGTGGCAACGGGGCTAACACAAATGGACATCAGTGTGGGTGGTAACGGTAACCGCAATTTCGCGGTCATCGAAGTCTCTGACAACGGCCCCGGCATACCCACGGCGGTTCGAAGTCGTCTATTTGACCCGTTTTTCACGACAAAAAAGGAGGGGACGGGTCTCGGATTGTCGATTTCGCAGAAGATCGTCCGTGATCACGGGGGCGCGATTACGGTGTCGAGCGTTGAGGGCAAGGGCACGACGTTCCAAGTTAATCTTCCCGTCAAGTAAATCCTCTTGGACAAAATTGTCCATTTATTCAAATATACTCTTTACAGTTGGGGTGATAGTTGTATAATTTTGGCAGTGGGGAACCCGTTTGAAGAGGGGGCGCGTCGTGTACGCTGACGCGGGCTGGACGTTTTTGTCCTTCGTCAGCGCGGAGCGCATGTGTAGTCGATGAAGAAACGTCGAGTAGTGATTACGGGAATTGGGGTTCTGACGCCGTTGGGGATTGGCACCGAAGCGTTCTGGTCGAATATTCTCAGCGGAAAATCAGGGACGGACCGTGCCGACGTTCTGGTGAAGTCCGATTGCCCGTGGAAAGTTGCGGGCGAGGTGCGCGACTTTCGTCCCGAGGATTGGATCAGCCGTAAAGACGTTCGACGGATGGATCGATTTGCGCAATTTGGACTCTCCGCTTCCTACATGGCTTTGCAGGATTCCGGTATGGTGCTCGAAAAGGAGAATCGTCAACGCATCGGCGTGGCGATGGGCACGGCCTACGCGGGCTGGGAATTTGCCGCCCGCGAATACGAGGTTTACAGGAAGAGCGGGGTGGAAGCGATGAGTTCGTACATGGGCATCGCGATTTTCACAGGAGCCTGCGGCGGACAGATTTCATTGCATTTGGGATTACAGGGACAGAGCGCGACGACGGCGACCGGCTGCGATTGCTCCAGCGCCACGATCGCGCAGGCGGCGGATCTGATCGTCAAGGGCGATGCCGACGTGATGTTTGCGGGCGGGGCGGATGCGCCCGTGCATCCGGTCATTGTAGCCGCGCTGGGAGCCAGCCGCGCGTTGACGGACCGAAACGATGAACCGGCGCGCGCATCCCGGCCATTCGATCAGAAGCGGGACGGATTTGTCATGTCGGAAGGCGCGGGGGTTTTGGTGGTGGAAGAACTGGAGCACGCGTTGCAGCGCAAGGCGCGCATTTACGGAGAATTGACCGGCTGGGCATCGACGTGTGATGCTTATCACATGTGCCAGCCGGATCCGGATGGGACGCAGGCCGTGCGTTGCCTGCAAACGGCGCTGGCCCGGGCCGGCGTGCGACCGGAGCAGGTGGACTACCTGAATGCTCATGGCACCTCCACGCCCCTGGGAGATCGGGCGGAAACCACCGTCATCAAGAAATCTTTCGGGGACCGAGCGTACGACCTGCCGATCAGTTCGATCAAAGCGGCCCTGGGCCACATGCAGGGCGCCTGCGGCGCGGTCGAGATGGGCGCCTGCTGCTTGGCGCTTCGCGACAATGTTATTCCCGCGACCATCAACTACGAATTCCCCGATCCCGATTGCGATTTGGATTACGTGCCGAATGTGGCCCGACGCCGTCGGCTGGACGTTGTGGTGAGCCACTCGCTGGGATTCGGGGGGCGCAACACGACCCTCGTCGTCGAACGATACCGCAATGGTCACGCGCAGGGGACCAACGGCGGGAGCGGAGCGGGCCAGTCATGAAAACGGCATTGCTCCTGACAAACTCGGCCGAGACGCAGCGTTTGCTAACGGATATTCTTGGCGAGAAGACCAACATCGTTCTGTTGCCGTTGCCGGCGGAAGCCTCTCGGGAGCGATTCGACGCGTTGTTTGCCACCTGGCTGCGATTGGTGGACGCCGTGATCCTCGATGCCGTCTCGCTGGGCGAGACCACCCGATGGGTGACGGAATCGCTCTCGGCCTCGCGGTTGCAGGAAAACCAGGCGGTGGTTGTTCGCGCCACGCCCGCCCAGCAGACGTTGTATCCCGTGCCGGACACGTGGCTGGTCGTGTCCGATGGAGATTCGGCCGAGCGCCTGAAACAGACGCTGGGCACGTTTTTCGAATTGCGCGACGCGCAGTCCCGGCTCAAACGCGCTGATGCCGTGATTGCCCGCCAGCGCCAGGCGGCGGCTCCCGCGGGTGGATCCGCGCCCGTGCCACGGTCTGCGCCGAGCGTCTCGCCTCTGCCCGCTCTGGCGCCGGCGTTCGACGCCTACCGTTATCGCGGCGCGCTGAAAGATTTGTCGCGAATTCTCAGCCAGCACACCGGCGAAGGGGAGTTGGTTTCCGAGTTCCTGCGTCTCGTTCGGGAATTGCTCGGCACGGGCAAGGCGGCGATTTTCACCCGGCCGGTGCAGGCGGATTTGTTCCGCGAAGCGCCGCCGATGAGCGGTGAACAATTTGTGATTGCCCGCAGCGCCGGTCTGGCGCCGCACCTGGTGGAGCATTTTCGCCTGAGCGCGGAGTCCGGGATTGCGGGTCATCTCTCCAAAGAGGCGCGGATTCTGTTGCGTTCCCAGCTCATGGACACACTGGCGCTGGACTACGATCCGGAGGTTGCGCGCGAGTTTGACGCGCTCGGAGCGGACGTCGCGGTGCCGATTTTTGACGAAGACGCGTTATGGGGTGTATTGACATTCAGCGGGAAGATCACCGGCGAGGCGATCACCAATCAGGAGCTGGAGCTGGTGTACTACCTGATGAGCCAACTGGCGCAGGCGATTCGCAATCTCCACCTGCGCGAGCGTGTTGCGGGTCAGCAGCGGTTTGTGATGGAAGTGTTGGCGCACGTCCAGACGGGCGTGGTGGTCGTTGGCCAGAACAATCGCATTCTCACGGTGAACCAACGCGCGTGCGAGTTGTTGGGGATCGAGGAGAACTCGGTGGTGGGCCAGGACCTCCGCCGGCTGCCGAGCCGGGTGGCGGACATCGTGTTTGAAGTGTTACAGACGGGGCGGGAGATTCGGTTGCGGGAAGTGGTACTGCCGCGGGGCCAGCGGTCGCTGAGCATCAGCGCGGCCCAGTTTACCATGGGCGCGGACGCGCAGCGGATTGGCGCGGGAGGGCAAATGGCCGTCGCGCTGATCGAGGACCAGTCGCAGATTCGTCGTCAACAGGCGCGCACGCGCGAACTGGCGGACAAGGAGTTTTTCACGCGACTGGCCGCGCGCTTGTCCCACGAACTGAAGAACTCGCTGGTGTCGATCAAGATATTCGCGCAACTGTTGCCGGAGCGGCACGACGACAAGGAGTTCCGCGAGCAATTCAGCACGACCGTTGCCAACGAGGTGAACCGGGTTGATGTGCTGGTGAACAATCTGACCTTTTTCGCGCACCCGCTGCTGCTGGTCAACGAGGAGATTGTGCTGGGCGACCTGATTGACGTGTGCGTCAAGAACATCACGCAGGAATTCAGCCGGAAACAACTGGCGTATGTGATGGCGGTGGGCGAGAAGGCGCCGGAACCGGCGGTGGCGCCCGTGGTAACGATCAAGAAGAATCTCGCGCACAAGTTTGCGCGGATTGAGGGCGACCGCATCCGGTTGATGCAGGCATTCGAGCATGTGCTGCGCAATGCCGTGCAATCCATGCCGCGCGGCGGCCGGCTGACGATTGGCACCGGCGACGCGCTGGCGTCGGATGTGCCCGGTGGGACTTTGCCGGCGGGCGGCGCCGTGCGGATTGACTGGCAGGACACGGGCGAAGGGATCGCGCTGGAGAATTTGAAACGGGTCACGGAGCCGTTTGTGACGACGCGCAACGTCGGTGTGGGGCTGGGGTTGACGATTGTGAAGAAGATCATCGAACGGCACGGTGGCCGACTGGAGATTGACAGCATGTTGGGCCGGGGCACGACGGTTTCGATGGTTGTGCCCGTCAAGGCGCAGCGGCCGCCGGACGACGAACTCTTGAGCGACGGCGAGAAAGTGGAAGTTTCACCGGGTACAGCTGTGGAAGCGAATGCAGTGCGGAACCGGGTTGGCGACCGTTGGGATGCCGACACCGGTCATCGGACGAGCCAGCCGTAGGGAAGCGCCTGGGGGAGGCGCAGTGGGCGGTCCGATCACGGAATCGAAACAGAACTGATCGAAGGAGGAGACGAGCAGATGCCGAAGGCAAGGATTTTGGTCATAGACGATGAGGAAAGTCCGCGCGAGTCGTTGCGGTTCATCCTGAAGGATCGCTACGATGTGACGCTGACGGAAAACGGTCCAAGCGGTCTGGAGGCTGCGAACGGGGCCGAACCCTTCGATCTCGTCCTGCTGGACATGAAAATGCCGGGCATGGACGGGCTGGAAGTCTTGTCGAAGATCCTGCAGTTCAATCCGGCGATGAAGGTGGTCATGGTGACGGCGATCACCGAAGCCAAGCCGGCGGTCCAGGCGATGAAGTTGGGCGCGGCGGACTACCTGAACAAGCCGTTCGACGTGGACGAGATTCGGCTCGTTGTGGATCGGATCCTCAAGGAGAAGGCGCTCGAACGGGAGGTCGGCCGGCTGCGCACGGAGCTGCAGGCCGTCAGCAAGTTTGAGAACATTGTCGGCTCCAGCGCCCCCATGCAGAAGGTCTATGCTCTCGTGCAACGTGTCATGGATACCGACACGACGGTGCTGGTGCTGGGCGAGACGGGCACGGGCAAGGAACTTGTGGCGCGGGCGCTACATTACAACAGCGTTCGGCGTGAGGGGCCGTTCATCCCGGTGCACTGCGCGGCCATTCCCAGCGAGCTACTGGAGAGCGAGCTATTCGGTCACGAGAAGGGCGCGTTTACGGGAGCGCTCCAACGACGGATCGGCATGTTTGAAGCGGCGGGCGGCGGCACGTTATTTCTCGATGAGATCGGAGAGATGCCACACGGGACCCAGAGCAAGCTTCTGCGGGCGATCCAGGAGCGCGAAATCCGCCGCGTGGGGGGACAGGAGACAATCAGCATCAACGTCCGCCTCGTGTGCGCGACCAACCGCGACCTGGAAAAGCAAGTGGCGCGCGGGGCCTTTCGAGAGGACCTGTATTATCGGATCAATGTGGTGCCGATTACGATTCCGTCGTTGCGGGAGCGGAAGGACGATATACCGCCATTGGTGCTGCATTTTGCCCAGCGCTTCGGGAAGGATTTGAACCGCGAAGTGCCGCAGTTCACGCCGTCGGCGATGGAGTTGTTGCTGTCGTACCCGTGGCCGGGCAACGTTCGTGAACTGGAGCACGCGATCGAGCGATTGCTGGTCACATGCGACTCCAACAAGATCACGGCAGAAGATCTGCCGTTTGTGATTTCCCAGGCCGACCAGGCGACGGCGCAAATCAGCTCGCGGCTGGCGGCGACGACGCCCCAAATGGACCTGGGTGAGAAGCTGGAATTCAAGGAGAGCGGGTTGGATCTGCCGAAGATCACGGAAGATCTCGAGCGTCGGGCGATCGAGGAGGCGTTACGGCGCACGGGCGGGGTGATCACGGAAGCGGCGCGGTCGTTGCACATCACGCGGCGGATGCTGCGGTACAAGATGGACAAGCTCCAGATCGCATCGAGTCGCGACAACGAGCCGAACGAGCCCGACGAAGAGCCGGAAGAGTTGGACAAGAGTACGCCAGCGACAATGTGATCGAACCAAAGTTGTCCGCGCCGGGCCAGTGGTTTGTCCAATTTTGCGCGCGTATAAAGGGGGCAGGGTTTTCCGTGCACGTAGGTCCTTGGCAACTGCTGGTTTCGGCGGAAAGCGTGTCATTTCGCCATTTCTCTGACAAGCCGTGGCATACGCATTGCTGAATCTTGACATGCCGCAGTCTCAAGTACGGACAGACGCGGCACCCAGGAGGAGGATGCAGGGATGAGCAACCGAAGCAGCAGCGTCGTCGGCGCGATCATGGCGTTTATGATTATCAGCGTTCCCGTGACCCGGGTTCTCGCGTTGGGTTTTCGGAATCCCGATCAAGGTGCGGCGGCGACGGCCCAGGGCAACGCGTTTGTTGCGCAGGCGGATGATGCGACCGCGATCTACTACAATCCCGCCGGAATCACTCAAATCCAGGGAACGGAGATTGCCAATGGTGGCGACCTGATCTTTCCCGATTCGAGGTTGAAGGATGGCCCTCCGGGCACGGAGATGACCAAGCGGTCATTGATTCCGTTCCTGTATGGGACCACTGATTTCGGCATATTCGGGGTACATGATTCGCCGTGGCGGTTCGGTATCGGGGTCAACGTCCCGTTTGGCAACGAGGCGGTCTACAACCAGAACGGGCCGTTTCGCTATCTCCTCACCAGCGCCAACTTGCAGGTAATCAACATCCAGCCGACGGTCGCCTTCAAATTCAACGATCACTTTTCGCTCGGGGCCGGCCTGAACATTTACGACGTGAACACGGAACTGAATAGTCACATTCCCGTGTCGCCGTCGCTGGACGGGCGCTTTCATTTTGATGGAAACGGACTGGCGGAGGGCGCGACCGCGGGCTTGCTGTGGAAGATCACGCCGCAACACTCGATCGGGATCGCCTACCACAGCCCGTTTACGGTCAATTATGTCGGCCACGCCGACGTGAACATCCCGGGGGTGATTCAACAGCACAGCGATGCCACGGCCTCGATGCCGTTTCCGCAAACGATCGCCGGTGGGTACGCGTTTCGTCCGATCCCCCAATGGAAGCTGGAAGCCGATATCGAGTGGACCAACTGGCAGCCGCTGAGGCAACTGACATTGAACGCGCCGGGGTCGCAGGCGGATGGCCGGTCCGTACCATTTTACTGGATGGACAGTTTCCTGTACGAGTTTGGCACGCAATACGACCTGAACAAGCACTGGAAGCTGCGCGCCGGCTACATCTTTTCGGAGAACAGTGTGCCTGGCAGCACCTATTCGCCATCGGTGCCGGACGCGGATCGGCACGTGTTCAGCGTTGGATTTGGTTTTAACACGGGGCGATTCTTCCTCGACGCCCTGTATCAGTACACGATTGCCGCTGATCGGACGGTGAATAATGGCACAGCGGCCGACGGCACGTGGTTGATCAACAATAATGCCGTGATGAGCACGATGGGGATGAAATTCTAAGGAGAGAGAACATGGGAACATCGGAAACCGTAATGACCGCACCGCCGCCGGCCAAGTTGGCCGAGAAGCCGACGTTGCTCATCGTGGATGACGAGCCCGGGCCGCGCGAATCGCTGCGGATCGTGTTCCGCGACCGGTACAACTGCGTGATTGCCACGTGCGGCCGCGAGGGGATTGAGTACGCGCGCTCCCATGCGGTGGACGCCGCGGTGCTGGACATCAAGATGCCCGATCTCTCCGGCGTGGACGTGTTGCGCGAATTGAAGGAGATCGATCCCGACATCGAATGCGTGATGCTGACGGGGTACGAGACCATCGAGACCGCGCGCGCGGCGGTGCGCTACGGCGCGGCGGACTATCTGAACAAGCCATTTGACGTGTTTTCGGTGCGGGAGGTTCTCGAGAAGTGCGTGAAACGTCGTCGGGAGAAGCTCACCTCGGAGGAGAATTTCCGCACGCTCGAGCAGACGAACGAGCAGCTTGGGGCCGAGCTGGCGCAGCTCAGCCGGGCCGTCGAGGCGGGCGTGCTGTCGGCGGGCGTGGTGCATGAGATGAACAATCCGCTGGCGATCATTGCCGGTTATGCGGACCTGCTGGGGCGCGACCTGGCGTCGTTGAATGTCGGCGACCAGGAAACCTCGAAACAGGTCAAGCAGCGTCTCGCGTCGATACAGCGCGAGATCGACCGTTGCAAGGACATTGCGCGGCGCTTTTTGAATTTCTCGCGCGGTCAGGCTGCGGCGCAGGAACTGATCGGCGGACGCAAACTGGTGGAGGATGCGGCGTCGTTGATCAAGGCGCATCCTTCGAACCGGCGCGCGGAAATCAAGTTCATGACGGGCGATCCCGAGCCGACGTTGAAGGTCAACCCGGCCGAGATTCTGCAGGTGCTGATCAATCTCGGCGTGAACGCGCTGCATGCGATGAATGGGGGGGGCACGCTGGAGATTTCGGCGATGGTCGCCACGTCGATTCCGTCGGAAATCGCGTTTCGTCCCGACTCGTTCGATCCGCAGAAGCCGATGGCGAAGCTGATCGTGACCGATACGGGGGCGGGCATCGCGCGCGAGAACATCAGCAAGATTTTCCAGCCGTACTTCACCAGCAAGAAGGAAGGCACGGGGCTGGGTCTGGCGATTGCGTGCGAGCTCGTGGCGCGCTACGGCGGCGCGATCGACGTCCAGAGCACGGTCGGGGCGGGCACCACGTTTACCGTGTACTTGCCGCTGGCATCGTGAATCTGCTAGCATCCCCGCTGTGTTATGGGTGGGGAACCCCGAGTAGACGCATATTTTCTCGGCATCGAAGGCGGCGGGACACGCGCGGTCGCGCTGCTGGCTGATCGGCGGGGTCAAATCCTGTTGCGGACCGAAACTGGTCCACTCAATTTACAGCTTTCCGGGGACGCCGACGTGCTTCGGCGGCTCCGTGAGATCAACCGCCACCTTCCATTCCCACCGACTTCCCTGGCGCTGTGTCTGGCCGGATGCCGGATCGAGGCAGACCGTTCGCGTGTCCGCGCGTTGGTGGAGCGTGTCTGGCCGCGTGTGAGTTGCCTTGTGGGTGGCGACATTGATTCGGCTCTTGCCGCGGCGTTCGGTCCACGCGGTTCGGGGATTGTCATTATCAGCGGCACGGGGTCGTGCGTGATGGGGCGCAACGGCGGCGCGGTGGCGCGGGCGGGCGGCTGGGGGCATTTGCTGGGCGACCACGGCAGCGGGTACTGGATTGCGATGACGGGGTTGCGGGCGGCGATCCGCGAATATGATCGGCACGGTCGGGTCAGTCCGAAGTTGCGGCGCGCGCTTCGACGACTCTGTTTGAATTCGCCGGATGAACTGGTGGGCTGGGCGCAGGGCGCGAACAAGGACGCGGTGGCGGCGCTGGCGGCGGACATGCTTGAGGACGATGCCGGGCTGATGTTACAGGCGGCATCATTTCTGGCGCAGGATTGTCACGCGGTCGCGCAGAAACTCCAGATGGAGGAGCCGCGTGTCGCGCTGGTTGGGGGCGTGTTGCGGCACAATCGGAAACTGTCAATTCTGGTCGGGAATCGCGTGCGGACGATGTTGCCGGGAGCGAAGGTGGTTACGGTGCGCGGCGAGACGGCGCTGGGCGCGTTGAAGCTGGCGATGGGAGACCGGCGAGCGAGACAACATTCCAACGAGCACGTTCAAGCGCCGGTCCTTTCTTCGGCTCGCCCTCCCGAGACCGAACGCCGTAACCCGCGGACGATGAATTTGGACAAGCGGTCGGTGGCACAGCTTGTCGATACGATGTTGCGCGAAGAAGCGCGGGTGATTCCCGCGTTGCGCAAGAACAAACGCGCGATCGAGCAGGCCATACACGGCATCGTGCGCGCATTCAAGCGGGGCGGGAGATTGTTTTATGTCGGCGCGGGGACAAGCGGACGATTGGGTGTGTTGGACGCGAGCGAATGTCCGCCGACATTTTCCAGTAATCCGGAGATGGTCCAAGCGATCATTGCCGGCGGTGTGACGGCGTTGCATCAGGCCGTGGAAGGCGCGGAGGACAATCGGGAGGCGGGCGCGGAAGCCGTGCGCGTGCGCGGGGTGGGGAAGCGCGATGTGGTCGTTGGGATTGCGGCGAGCGGTACGACGCCGTTCGTGCTGGGCGCGTTGGATGAGGCGAAGCGAATGGGCGCGGGGACGCTGTTGCTGTGCTTTTCGCCGCCAAAATCGAGCGCGCACAGGCTGTTGCTGTTTCACACCGGGCCGGAGGTCATCACGGGTTCGACACGGCTGAAGGCGGGGACAGCGACGAAGCTCGTGCTCAACATGCTGACGACGATCTCGATGATTCGGATGGGGAAGGTGGTCGGCAACTTGATGGTGGACGTGCGGCCGACGAATGCGAAGTTGCGGGCGCGGGCGTGCCGGATCGTGGCGACGTTGCGGGGATGCGACGAGGAGGAAGCGCAGCGGCGATTGGCGCGGTGCGGTTGGAACGTGAAGAAGGCGTTGCGATGAGGTGGTGGTGGTGAGGTGGAATTGCTTTAACGACTGCCCCCTCGCCTTGATCCTCTCGCCCAAGGGGGCGAGGAGAGTGGGGGTGACACCATGAGATGGTGCGCAATGTTGTTGGTACTGCTGTCGGGATGCGTGCCGCCGGCGGACAATCGGGTTGAGATCACCTATCAGACGATTGAGACGTTGCCCGAACAGCAGGCGCTGCATCAGAAGATCATTTATCGGTTTGAGGAAGCGCATCCGCGGGTGCGGGTACGGGTGATTTACGATACGTCGAAGTTCCAGAAGCTGAATGTGGAGCTGGCCGGCAACGCTGCGCCCGATGTGTTTTACTATATTGTGGACCGTCTGCCCGCGCTCGCGCAACGGGGTCAGGTCGCGGATTTGACGACAAATCTCGCGCCGGTGGCGGACCAATTCTACCCCGAGGTGATGGACGCCTGCCGCGTTGATGGAAAGCTCGCGATGGCGCCGTTTCATTTCAGCACGGACGTGTTGTTCTACAATCGGGACTGGTTTCAGAAGGCGGGCGAGCCGGTGCCGGATGAATCGTGGGACTGGCAAAGGTTTGCAGATGCGGCGGCGCGATTGGCCGCGCAACGGGGGAACAAGATCGCGACGGTGTTGCCGCGGCCGCTATTGCTGGTGCAATCGTTCGGCGGGGTTTTGTTTGCCGGCGGGACATGCACGGTGGACTCGACGGAAACGATCGCGGCGTTGCAGTTTTATCGGGACCTGGTCGCAAAAGGCACTGCGCCAACGACGGCGGCGATGGGCGAGGTGGAGGCGTTCGATGGCGTGAATTTGTTTCGGGACGGAAAGATCCCGCTGCTGGTGGGGCGGACATACATGCTGACGGAGTTCGATCACATTACGGATTTTCACTGGGACGTGGCACCGGTGCCGAAAGGGAAGGTGCGCTGGTCACGGTTGTCGATTGGCGGGAACTGCGTGTGGAGCGGGACAAAACATCCGCGGGAGGCGGCGGAGTTCGCGCGATTCTATTCGACCGAGGGCGCGATGATCGCGGCGCAGAGTCGCAATGCCATTCTCGCGTTGAAAGCGGCGGCGGACAGCGGGCAATTTCCGCCGGCGATGAAGGATGCGTTGGAGTATTCGCATCTGGACAATCCGTGGGGATACGCGTTTTGGGACGAGTTCAATCAGAAGGCATTTTTCGAGATCACGGACGCCGTGGCACTGGGTCGGCTGGCGCCGGCGGAGGCGGCGAAGGAGATCGAAACACTTGGGAATGGCTTGTTGCAGGCCCGGTAAAAACTCTTGACCGGTATTGCGCTTTTGGGCAATGTTTCGGCCTGCTGTGTGGGCGGGAAAACCAACGTGGAGAAGGCAGGCATGAAGAATCGCATCATTGTTGCAGCTGTATTGTCTTTGTTTTCGGGTATTTGCGGCGGCGCATGGGCGCAGGTGGTGGCGACCAATGCGTCGGCGTCGGCGGTGGTGGTGACGAACAAACCTCCGGTGTGGCATGGGGACGTGGCGTTCGGATTGTCGCTGGCACGCGGAAACGCGAATACGTTTCTGATGAGCGCCAGCGCGTCGGCGGAGAACGTATGGGACAAGAACGATCTCAAACTCGGCGCGGACGGAGTATACGCGCTCAACAATTTCGGGCAGACCAACGAGACGCGGGCGGCGGAGAACGTTCATGGGTTTGAGGATTACAAGCGGTTGTTCACGGAGCGGTGGTACGGAGATTTTCGGACGGATCTGTTTCATGATGACATTGCGTTGGTCCGCTATCGGGCGATCTTCGGTCCGGCGATCGGGTATTACTTCATCAAGAGCGACGCGTCCACATTGAACATGGACGTGGGTGCCTCGTACGTTCGGCAGCGGCTGGATGACGATGGCAACAAGGGTTATGCGACGCTGCACGTGGGCGAGCGCGGCGAACATTTCCTGAACAAGCCCAAGACGGCGCGGATCTGGGAGACGATTCAGTACTATCCGCAGTTGACCTACTGGCACAATTTCCTGCTCACCGCCGAGGCCGGTGCGGAGGCAGCGCTGAATTCGCGGCTCAATTTGCGGGTGGTGGCGGATGACAATTTCAACCGCGGCCCTGCGAAGGGCGCCAAGGAAAACGACATTCTGCTGACGAGCCAGCTCGCGTACAAGTATTGAGGCGAGAGAGTTTTCGGGGCGATTTTTTCCTCGCAAGGTTCACCCGGCATTTCGTATCTTGCCGGGGCTATGCGAATTCTATCGGGCATTCAGCCAAGCGGTAAGTTACACATTGGCAACTACTTCGGGATGATGCGCCCGGCGCTGGAGTTGGCGCAGACGGGCGAGGCCTTTTATTTCATTGCGGACTATCATGCGCTGACGTCGATCACCGACCCGGACGAATTGCGCGCCAACGTGCTGGACGTGGCGCTGGATTTTCTGGCGTGCGGGCTCGATCCGAGTCGGACGGTATTTTATCGGCAGAGCGACGTGCCGCAGGTGACGGAGCTGACGTGGATTCTCGCCAACGTGACGCCGGTGCCGATGCTGGAGAACGCGCACAGTTACAAGGACAAGATCGCGCAGGGGCTGAAGCCGAACGCGGGGTTGTTCACCTATCCCGTGCTGATGGCGGCGGATATTTTGATCGTGCAGAGCGAGCGCGTGCCCGTGGGGAAGGACCAGAAGCAGCACGTCGAGATGACGCGGGACATGGCGGGGGCGTTCAATCGGCAATTTGGCGACGTGTTCGCAATTCCCGAGGCGGCGATTCGGCCCGAGGTGGCGACGCTGCCCGGGATCGATGGGCGGAAGATGTCGAAGAGCTACGGGAACACGGTGGAGATTTTTGGGGATGAGAAGGCGACGAAGAAGAAAGTGATGAGCATCGTGACCGATTCGCAGCCCGTGGAAGCGCCGAAGATCGATCTCGACAAGAACATTCCGCTGCAGTTTTACAAATTGATCGCGACGACGGAGAGAGCGGCCGAGCTACAGGCGAAGCTGGCGGCGGGTGGATTCGGGTACGGCGAGGCGAAGAAGGAATTGCTGGGGGCGTTGACGGAGTATTTTGCGCCGATGCGGAAGAAGCGGGACGAGCTGGTGAAGAACATCGATTACGTGCACGAGGTATTGCGCAAAGGGGCCGAGCGGGCCAACGCGGTGGCTGGCGAGACGATGGAGAAGGTGAGGAGAGCGGTCGGGTTGCGGTAAAGCGGCGTAAACGAAGACGCACAACGGGCTGAAAACGCGGCCGGGCTCACCCAAACGAC
Organism: Verrucomicrobiia bacterium; assembly: GCA_035501175.1. Classification (GTDB taxonomy): domain Bacteria; phylum Verrucomicrobiota; class Verrucomicrobiia; order Palsa-1439; family Palsa-1439; genus Palsa-1439. Next base: position 128,427 of record DATJWQ010000046.1, read on the forward strand.
CGGCTATTGCGTGCGGGTGTTACTATTTAGCTCCGGCCTGCGTCACGGTGAACGTCTGGCCCCCGATGGTAATCGAACCCGAAACGGGCGTGGTGTTAGTGTTGGCCGGTACCGAATAGGTGACGGTTCCCTTCCCCATACCGCTTGCGCCGGAGGTAATCGTGATGAACGAGTCCGTGGTGGTGGCGGTCCAGTCGCAATCGCTGAAGTTGGGGGAAACCTTGATGGTGGCGCTGCCGCCCGTTGCTTTGAGTTTGCCGCTCTTCGGGCTGAGTTTGAACGTGCAGCCGCCGGCCGCCTGATTGACCGTCACCGTTTCGCCGGCGATGGTCATTGTGCCGGACAGGGTGGTGCCATTGGTGTTACCCGGGACGGAGAAAGCGACCTTGCCGCCGCCGGTGCCGCTGGAGCCGGAGGTGATCGTGATGAAGGGATCGTTACTGATGGCGGTCCACGCGCATGTTTTATCTTTCACCTTCACGCTCACGCTTTTCGATCCGCCCTTGGACGTCAGCGCGATGGTCGCCGGGGTAACCGTGAAGGCACACCCGCCCGTGCTGGAAGTGCCGGATTCGGTGATGGTGAACGTCTGGTCGGCGATGGTCATGGTGCCGATTTGCGCGGTGGAATTGGTATTGGCGGCAACCGAGTATTCGACGTAGCCGCTGCCCGTGCCGTTGGAGCCGGACGTGATCGTGATGAAGCCGTTGTTGCTTTGGGCGTCCCAAGTACACCCGTCCGGCGCGGTGACGGCAACAGCATCCGAGCCGCCTCGGGCAGCGAACGTGATGTTGGTCGGGTTGATGGAATAGGTGCAGGTGGGGCCGATCGGACCAAGTCCCATATCGAGTTTGAAGACGACGCCATCGCCCTTGAGGCCGCCCTCATCGGTTACGCCGTAGAGTTTACCGTCGTGGCCCTGCACGATCGCGGCCGCCGGGTGGTCGGTCTCGATTGCGCCGTCCACGCAATCGTTGCCGCCGTTTGTGACGGTGCAAAAGTCATGGATCATGGTCAATGCGCCTTCCGGGGTCAACTGGAACAGGCCCTCAACTCTGGAGGTCGTGCCGTAGAAATTGCTATCGCTGCCGAAGACAAGGGCGGAGGTTGGGTCCTGGCCTTCGCCGCTGGCGCAGCCGCCGTTGCAAAAGCTGGCGAAGGGAATGAGAGAACCGGCAGGAAGACCATCCAGCGGCATGCTGAACACGGTACCGTTTGCGCCGAGGCCTCCGCCGCGCGTGGTCCCGTACAAATTGCCGCCGACCTCGATGAGAGGAGCGAGCGGTGAGGACCCGTCAGCGCAGGGGTTCTCCGTGTTGGTGGCGGTGCAAAAATTGTAGATCGCGGTAAACGTCCCCTGGGAAGTCAGTTGGAACACCAGGCCATCGCCTTCGGTCCCGCCCGTGTCGCTGATGCCGTAAAAGTTGCTATCGCTGCCCTGATAGATTGGCACCTGCGTAATGGCGCCCACGGCGAGACTGTTGGGGATTTCGTAGATCGTGGTCAACGTGCCCTGGGGCGTGATGCGGAAGACGGTGCCCTCGTCATTCGATCCGCCGCCAGTGGTCGTGCCGTAGAAATTGCCGTCGCTGCCCAGAATCAGGGGAACTTTTGGTGTGCTGCCGTCGAGGCAGTTCGTGAGGGTGCAAAAGCTGTACAAGGTGGAGAACGTGCCCTGCGTCGTCAGCTTGAACACCGCGCCCTCGTTGTTGGCTCCGCCGAGGGAAGTGGTGCCGTAGAGGATACCGTCGGTTCCCTGGACGAGGCCATTGGGTTCCTCGGGCGCGCCGGGGCAGACGATCGTATTACAAAACGTGTGGATCAGGGTGAATGTCCCCTCGGTGGTCAGCTTGAAGGCGGTACCGGAGCCGTTGGTGCCGCCGCCGGCGGCGGTGCCGTAGAGATTGCCGTCGGTGCCGACGATCAGGCAATTGGGGAACGTGCCATTGGTTCCGTCGGACGGAGAGCCGAAGTCGTACAAAGTGGAGAACGTTTGGGCCTGTGCGTGATTTGAGACGACCGCCAACGCCACCGCGCCCACTGCGAGAAGAACTGCCAGAGTTTTCATGGCCTCACGCCTTTCCGTGGTTGTCACCCAACCATCAAGACACACTGAACCGCGATTCAATCGGGATCGGGACTGCGACCCTCGCCCACGCGGGGGTATTAACCAGATGCGCGGCTTGCTGTCGAGCAAATAGTGGGCTTTGGGGCGGCTGGACGTGGCGGTTCGGCGCAACGTTTTCTCGATGGCGGCGGGCGATTCGCGATTTCGCGAGAGGGGAGGCGGCAGTTCCCGCGTGAATCGCGCATGGCATACCTCCCGCTGCGGTTCATCTTGTGAGAATTCGTGTCGCGTGTTGTGTGTCCATCTGGATCCTCGCCATGGGGGTATTCGTGCCGCGGATGGCCGTTGCGCAGGAGATTATCGGTGGCTGCGCGTTGTTTCCCACCAACAACATCTGGAACGTCGCGGTGGATCAGCTTCCGCTGGACACGAATTCGACGGCGTACGTGACGACCATCGGCACCGATAGGTTCATGCATGCGGATTTCGGATCGGGCCTGTGGGACGGCGGTCCGATCGGCATTCCGTACGTGGTGGTGGATGGAACGCAACCGCTGGTCAACGTGACATTCGATTACAGCGATGAAAGCGATCCGGGGCCGTACCCGATTCCGAGCGATGCGCCGATCGAAGGCGGGGCGCAAAGCACGGGTGATCGTCATGTTCTCGTGCTCGACGACAGCAACTGCTTGCTCTACGAGCTGTGGAACGCGCATCCCCAGAGTGGTGGAAGCTGGCACGCGGGATCCGGCGCCATTTTCGATTTGAATTCCAACTCGCTTCGCCCCGCGGGCTGGACCTCCGCGGACGCGGCGGGGCTGCCGATTTTGCCGGGGCTGGTGACGTATGACGAAGTGGCGTCGGGCGCGATCCACCACGCCATCCGGTTCACCGCGCCACAAACGCGCGACGTATACGTCTGGCCGGCGCGACATGAGGCGTCGAGTCTTACGGGTATGCAATACCCGCCGATGGGGCAGCGGTTCCGGCTGAAGGCGGATTTTGATATCACGCCGTATGCGCCGGTGGTGCAGGTGATTTTGCAGGCATTGAAGACCTACGGGATGATCCTGGCCGACAACGGGTCGAGCTGGTATTTGTCGGGTGTTCCCGACGACCGCTGGGACAACGACGCGCTGCATGAATTCGGGCAGATTCCCGGGTCGGCGTTCGAGGCGGTGGATGTGTCGTCGTTGATGCTCGATCCCGATTCCGGGCAAACGTCCGGAGTGGTGCCATCGCCGCTGCCGCCGGCGGACCCGGTGACCACCGTCGACGACACTGATCCCGGTTTCCAGTACACCGGGAAATGGAAAACGAAAAAGCAGCGGTCGGCGCTTGACGGGAGCTATCACGTCGCGAGCACGGCCGGGGCGAGCGTGCAGTTCTCGGTCACCGGCACGGGATTCACCTGGCTCTCGGCGAGAGGGAAATCGTATGGCGCGGCGGTCGTGCTCGTGGACGGCGCGACCACGACCAACGTTGATTTGTACAGTCGGACCAACCAATTCATCTATCCCGTGACCGTGACCGGTCTGACCAACGGCGTGCACGACGTGGAAATCCTCGTGCGGGGAACGCGCGATGTGAAGCCGTTCGAAAAACAGATCGTGTTCGATGGCGTGACCGTGCCGTAGGGGACGCGGGCAGGCGAGGGCCACGGTTTTAGGTGGGGGGGTGCAGGGTTTTCCGGCACGAAACAGATCGACTTGCCAATGCCGAAATGCTAGTCTCTCGGCCACGTCGGCGAGAGTCGCTCGGGTCCCGATCGCAGCGCTGCAATGGCGGGTGAGTAATGATGCGGATTTGGGTTGGGCTAACGGTGGGATTGCTGATAACGGCAGCGCAAGCGCAAACGCTTACCGTGCTCCATAGTTTTGGCACAGGCGGAGACGGCACCTATCCCGAGTCGGGTCTTGTCCAGGGCAAGGACGGATATTTTTATGGGACCACCTTGGGCACGGTGTACCGGATCAGCTCCTCCGGCGCGTTCACGAACCTGTATAGCTTCAGCCCTCCGAGCGGCGCCATGCCCTTTGCGGCGCTGGTGCAGGGCGCGGACAGCAATTTCTATGGGACAACCACCGAGGGCACGGGGAACAACTACGGCACGATCTTCCGAATCAGTCCCGCCGGCACTCTCACGAACCTGTACAACATCAGCACCAATGGCTCTGATGGGGATGATCCAATGGGCGCGTTGGTACAGGGCACGGATGGCAATTTCTATGGGACCATGGGGTTTGATGGTGATACGAACGCCGATCACACGTTCGATGGCACGGTATTCCGAATCAGTCCGTCCGGTGTATTCACGAACCTGCATCGTTTTCTCGTAAACGGATTGGTCGACGGGTTTATTCCACTGGCGGGCATTATCCAGGGCAACGATGGCTGGTTCTACGGGACGACCGTGTACGGCGGCACCAATGGCGCGGGCACGGTATTCAAGATCAGTTCTTCGGGAACATTGACGACGATCTATAACTTCAGCGGCGGTGCCGATGGGGGCGGGCCTCTGGCAAAACTTGTCCAAGGCAGTGACGGCTGGTTTTACGGCACCACGACGCCATTGGGAGGGACGGGGACCGTGTTTCGGATCAGCTCGACAGGCACGTTCACTGTGCTGCACACCCTGCCACTCTATAACACCGACGTCCCGTTGGCCGCGCTCGTCGAGGGCACCGACGGCTGGTTTTACGGGGCGTACCCCGCCGGGGGAGTCAACAACTCCGGCATGGTGTTCCGGGTCAGTGCGGGGGGCGAGTTTTCGACGTTGTACAGTTTCAGCGGGCCGGATGGCGCGTACCCACAGGGGACGCTCGTGCGCGGCAGCGACGGCTGGTTCTACGGCACGACCTATTGGGGAGGAGCAAACTCCTGCTATTGCGGTACGGTGTTCAAGTTCTCAGCGCCTCCCGTGCCGCCCGAGCAGATCAGCAGGGTCCAGGTTG
>DATJWQ010000047.1:0-21038 GCA_035501175.1 Verrucomicrobiia bacterium
GTCGTGCCGTAGAAATTGCCGTCACTGCCCTGCACCAGCCCGGCCTCTGGATAGGCCCCATCGCTGTAGCTGAACGAATACAGGGTTGTCAGACTGCCGCTCGAACTGATCCGAAACACCGTGCCGTCGCCGCTCGTCCCACCGTCAACGGTTGTCCCGTAGAATTTGCCGTCACTGCCTTGCACCAACCCGCCCTGTGGATAGGATCCGTCGCTGTAGCTGAACGAGTGGAGGATTGTCAGACTGCCGCTCGAACTGATCTGAAACACTGTGCCATAGCCGCTTGTCCCGCCTTGGTAGGTCGTGCCATAGAAATTGCCGTCACTGCTCTGCACCAGCGCGCCATATGGATAGGCCCCATCGCTGTAGCTGAACGAGTACAGGGTTGCCAGACTGCCGGAGATTGAGCCGGCCATGGCAAAGTTGGCCACCAAGGTCTCGTTGCTGGCTGCGGGAAAACTGTAGCAGGCCGAAGTGCTGACGACGTTGCTGTTCTGGTCGGTCCAGTTCACAAAGCTGTAGCACCCGTTGGGTGTTGCGCAGACCGTCTCGGTCAAGCCACAAGCCACCGTGCCGCCGCCACTGGTGGAGCCGCCAGCCGCTGGCGAACTGCTGGTGCTGACGGTGTAGTAGATGAGCGGGGTGAAGTTGGCCATCAAGGTCTCGTTGCCCGGTACCGTGGAACTGTAGCAGGCCGAGGTGCTGACCACGTTGCCATTCAGCGTCCAATTCGCGAAGCTGTAGCAGGGCGCATTGGCCGAAGCACACACGGTTACATTGGAACCGGAGCCGCAGGCCACCGTGCCGCCGCCACTGGTGGAGCCGCCAGCCGCTGGCGAACTGCTGGTGCTGACCGTGTACGAAATCGGCGCGAAGTTGGCCACGAGGTTTTCATTGCCATTGGGCGCGAACGTGTAGCAGGCCGAGGTGCTGACGATGTTGCTGTTCTGGTCCGTCCAGTTCACGAAGCTGTAGCACGCGTTGGGCGTCGCACAGACCCTGGCGAACGAAGCGCACGCCACCATCCCGCCGCCACTGCTGGAACCGCCGGCCGATGGCGAACTGCTGGTAGTGATCGTGTAAGAAGAGATAGGAGCGAAGTTGGCCACCAAGGTTTGATAGCCCACTGGCCCTACTGGCGTGAAGCTGTAGCAGGCCGAGGTGCTGACGATGTTGCTGTTCTGGTCCGTCCAGTTCACGAAGCTGTAACATGGGCTGGCGGTCGCGCAGACCGTCACGTTCGAGCCGCTACTGTAGACTCCACCGGTTCCGGCCGGGCCTACATAATCATACACCCGCATGTAATCGATCAGCATTTCGGCAGGCAAGGAGGGATTGATGCTGTTGGTGTCCGGGTTGCCAACGTAGTTGCCACCAACGGCCAGATTCATCAGGAAGAACTCCGGGTTGTTGAATGCGGTTGTCGAGCCCACCCAACTCGTTTGTGTCTGGTAGACCACGCCATCGACAGACCAGTCGATCGAGTCGCTCGTCCAGTCCAGATCATACACATGGAAATTCGTGACCGAGTCACCGCCCGTGAAATTGTAAATGCCGGTCGTATCCCCACCCCAATGGAGACTACCTTGGACGAACGTCGGGTCGGCCCCATCGCTCTCGATAACATCGATTTCGCCGCAGGCGGGCCAGCCGACCGAGTCAACGTTTGTCCCCAATGTCCAGAGCGCTGGCCACATCCCCGTGCCGGCAGGCAGTTTGGCACGCCACTCAATGCGCCCGTATTTCTTCGCGAAAAGCCCCTGGGTCTTCATTCTGGCGGACGTGTAATGATATCCGTTGGTGCCCTCGATTTGCGCCCGAATATGCAGCATACCTCCGGACACGTACGCGTTGTTGGTGCGACTGGTGTAGTACTCCAATTCATTGTTTCCCCAACCTCCGCCGCCGGTGTCGAACGTCCATTTCGTCAAATCGAGGTTCGTGCCATTGAACTCGTCGCTCCAGACAGGCGTACGTCCTCCGCCGCTGGTTGAACCACCAGCCGGTGGCGAACTGCTGGTCGTGATCAGATAAGAAGAGACTGACCACGTAGTACCGGAGCCGAGGGGGATGGAGTAATCGGCCACCACGGGCAGGTGATCGCTGGCGCCGGTGAGGTCTTCCAACAGCACCGCGGCGGAAAGACCAGTAAGATTCGTCAAGGCCGGGTCAAGATCGTTGAGTGCGGTATTGCCACTGGCAGACACGGAGCTACCCCAAGGGATCGAGGCATTGTTGCCGAACGAATGGTACGTGCCTTGAACGTACGCCAGTCCACCCGCCACATCATAATAAACGTCGTGCGTCATCACCTGAAGATCGTCCCGGTATCGGAGTTCGTAGGACTCTTCGCTCAGCATGAACAGGATCTGTGTACTGGTCGTACTGGAGCTCCAATTGATGGTGGCCGAGGCGCTGGTGTACGGTCCCCAAAGAATGTTGAGAGGATCCACTCCCTGGCCTTGCTGGATCCCGTCAGGGGCGCTGTTGGAGCAGATCGTCTGATAGCCCGCTTCGCCACTGTTATCGTCCGGGTTGTAATCACCGACGTACAGCACACGGGAATTGGGAGGTACGTTGACCGATTCGTCATTGCGGATGATACTGGCCTCCCCAAGGCGGTAGGCGTCATTCTGAGTGCCCGAGCTTGCTTTGTAGTGGCTCACATAAATGTAAAACTCATTATTCGTTGACGGTGGGACACCGGCTGGCGCGAACTCGTAGCGCATCACCTCGCGATACTCACCACTGGCAGAACCGAGTTGGCTGGTGCCCCCAGGTGGATCCACGGGTGCAGACTGCAGAAGCTGCACCGTGTTGGTGTTGTACACCAGGGCATTCGGGCCATTTCCAAAAGTGGGATTGCCGCCGCTTTCCGTCGCCTGGTACGGGCTCATCGCGTACCCGGCGGGGATGCCGTAGTAAGCATAGAAGGCATTCAACCCGTCCACGATCGGCTGGACAGTGGTCGTGTTACTGGTTGTCTCTTCCAACGCCAGAATGTCGATGGGCTGGGCCGGATCTCCAGCGACAATCTCTTCTCCAATTCCCTCGAGAACGCCGCCGTTCGTTACGCTTCCCGTGCAGTTGGTCCCAAAAGATCCGCCAGCGCCATTGAAAGGCGCGATCAAGCCGCACGTTGGAGTCGTAATGCCGGGAGTGGCAATGCCAATCGTGTCGGCCTGGATGTTGTAGCAAACGACACGGATCGTCCTGGTGGTAGTTTGAGCGGAAGCGACCACCGCGATGCCACAGGCGACGATCGAAGCGAGGCCGGCCCAAACAAACCGCGTGCGGGATGTTCTCATTGCGTGTCTCTGCTCCTTTGAAGCACGCTCGCCTCCCCCCACCGCGAAACGAGTGACTCTTCGCGCGGGCAGCGGGTGGTGAATGCGAGGGTGAGGTTCAGAACGAGGGTGGTGAGAAATCTGGTCTTCATGTTCCTTCCTGCCGATGGTCGCGGAGAGAGTTTGCGGGCCGTGATTGTGCGTGGGGGGGTAACGTGGCGTGATGCGTTGCAACATCACTATGCCCTGCGACCTGCGCTCTGCGAACCCGCGTGGTGCTTCTCCTCGCCGCGCGGTGTCTCGTAAGACCAAGCCGGTAAGTCAAGCCCGTTCCCAGCCAGAAATTCTCGCCTAACTGCGCCATTGCCCGGTAGTGCGATATCCAGGCCCAAAATCTATCACCAAAGTAAAAGTTTCTTCTTGCTGGACAGACCCGTTACCATAACCCATGCGCAAGGTTATCGGAATAATGGGTAATTTCGGCACGAAATCAGGTGTGAGCCGACATATTAAGACATTCGCCTAAAACGACTTGCTACAATTCACTCATTTTAGGTGAGAGATGAAATCCGAACCTCGTCCTGCGGCAGGGGCGCTGATTCAGTACAGCGAACTCACACGATAGAAGCGTTGCGGATAATTGTATGCGGCTGAGCGTCCACGTCTAGTCTGAGAGCGTGTTTGAAAATGGTCTTTTGAGTCAACGTGCCCTCCGCAGGACGATGCTGATCATCGCCATCGCACCGTTGCCACCACAGCGTGGGCCAGGTCATGTCAGATTCAACGAGCGCAAGCCGTGTAACGCTTCGGCTATCATTGCGGCGAGCGGATCCGGTAGTAACGCGCGGGCATGTTGGTGGCCGCGCCCGCGTCGTAGAAATTGGTCGTGGCGGTCGTGACGACTATATTGGTCACGTCGGTGAAGCCATTGGTCGAGAAACTGCCGCTGGCTCCCGTAACGGCGGTGGCCTGGATGATGTTGCTGGTTCCGCTGGTGTTCCACGTGATCAACAGGTCGTTGGCGTTGGTGCGCACAATCGACGTGATCTGGAAGGGCAGAACCGCGAGCGGAATGGCGGAGTTGCCATCGAGAATGCCGATCGTGCTGGTGCCATCCAGGTAAAGCGTGGCGAGGTTGTACACGTCCGGGCCAAGACCGGCTGCGCCGTTTCCGGTGATGCTGCTGGAGTTCTCGACCGTTACCGTGCCATTGTTGTAGATACCGCCGCCAACGCCATACAAGGGGCCGTCATAGTAATCGGCGGAGTTGCCGGAAATGGTGCTGTGGGAGATCGTCACCGTCCCGGAGTCGTTGTAGATGGCGCCGCCACACGTAAAACCGTCGCCCGTGGCGGCGTTGTTGGACAGCAAACTGTCGCTGATGATCACTGTCCCGCCGCCGTTGTAGATGGCACCGCCTTTGCCACCGGAGGTGATTTGGTCGTATTCGTCAAGGTAAGCGTAAGCGGTGTTGCCGGAAAGGGTGCAGTTGGAGATCACCAGCGTGCCGAAGTTGCAGATGGCGCCGCCATTGAACGCAGCAGAGTAGCTGCTGGGACTGAACGCATATGCGAAGCCGTTTTGCAAAGTCATCTGAACCAGTGTCAGCGAAGATCCCTGTGCCACTTCGATCAGACGTCCCTGAAGTGCGCTGGTGTCCCGCTGGAGGGTGTCACCGTTGCCGAGGATGGTCAGATTGACGGCATTCGCGCCGCCAATGATCGGCAGCATTTCGTCGCCCAACTGGTCGTAGCCGTTAACTGTTAGCAGGTCGAAGGTGGTGTTTGGCTGCAGATTAATCGTGAATGTGCCGCCATTTGTGTTGGCATAATTGATGTCGGCGATCAACTGGGTGACGTTGGTCACTGTGGGGTAAAACGAGACGCCGCCGGCGCGAACCCGCGATGCCGTGCACAGGGCCGCGATTGCTGTGAGGGCCATGAGCATGCCCACCCTGGGGATGTGGTTTAATTTATGTTTCATAACTTTTCTTATTTAGGACTGGTTTCGATTTAGAGATGCGTCTTTGGGCGGAACAAGCCGATGCCAGCTAAATTGCGGGCCGGGGCGCACACACGATTCCGCCCCTGCCCGCATTCTTCCCACTCGGGAATATTGACGAACGCTCTCGCAATCGCCGGCCCGTTGCGTTTCATCGCTTGAGCCGGAGGTATTGCGCGCCGGCGGACATGGAATTGGTGACGACGAAGGCAGCGCCAGAGACGGCTGGCAGGATTTTGAAAACGACTCGGTGCGCTGATTCATCACGGTGAACTCACGCGGTAGAAGCGTTGCGGATAATTCGGCGCTTGATGGTCGGTGAACTGGAACAGGCCGGAGCCAACCGGCATTTCGGTCGCGGCGCCGAGGTTCGTCCAGGTGTTGACGGGCGCGGCGGCGTTGGTGCTGGCCAGCACGCTGTGGCTTGGGCCGCTTCCGTTGATGAAGCCAATTTGGAACGAGCCGTCGCCCAATTTGACCAGCTTTACGAATGGGTCGAGGTAAGCCATCCCGGGATCATACAGTTCCCCGCCGGCGACCATGACGCTGCCGAAGTTCCCATAATAGAAACCACCTGCGATGAGGACCTGACCATTGGCAAGCAGTGTCGCGGTGTGGCCGACGGGGCCGTCGGTGCCAAGGCTGACGGTGGGGGACCACGCGGCGGTGGTCGGATCATAAAGCTCCGCGAAACTTATGTCGCTATTACCACCCACGACAAGCACCTTACGGTTGGTCAGCAATGTGGCGGTGTGACCCTCGTGCGCCACGGCGGAGGTGCTGGTGGAGGTAAAAGTACCGGCGCCCTGAGCGGCGGCTGACAGGCAACCCGCCAGGACGAAGGTGGTAACCAAACTGAGGGAAAGCAAATTCTGGCGTTTCATATACCCAACAGTGCGAAATCGGGGAGCGAAACCTATCAGCGGGCGAAAGATTCTGAAGATAGCGGTGAATGCGAGATGCGGCTTACATGCGGGGCGTAGAACTTAGCGCCTGGGATTCGGTGATTAGAGCCGGTACTTCCTGTTGTTTTCCGATGCGGTCGAGGAAGCGGCCCAACTCCAAGATAAAATACGCTCGTTGGTCCTTTGACATTCCCTTGGCACTCCTGGCAATTTCCGCCGCCGCCCGAAAATGCAGCTCCGCTTCCGACAATCTGCCCTCCTGTTCCAGGAGCCGGGCGATCCCAAAGTGGGGGAACACCAAATCTGGATACTTCTCCCCAGCAAGCCCGATTTCTATCGCGAGAGATTTGCGCAGCAGTTCTTCCGCTTCCGGCAGACGGTTTGTTACACCCGAGGTTACAATGGTCCGCGCCAATCGCTCATAATCCGTCGCGAGAGGCAATTGTTCCTGATCTGGAGAAAGATTCCTGCGAATGGCGATGGCCTCGTCAATGACGCGCTCCGCCTCCGGCAGTTTTTCCTTATTCTTCATTCCTTCATTCTCCAACACAATGTTGAGGCGGTTCAACGCCGAAGCGAACTGGCTTGTGTTGTTGCCGAGCTTCTGTCGGTAAATGGCGAGCGCTTGTTTGATTGCTGATTCAGCTTCGGGCAACCGGTCCAAATGACGGAGCGCATCGCCCAGACATGTCAGCGAGTCGGCTTCTTGGATACTGCCCGGTCCCCGCGCTTGGCGTTCGAGGACGATGGCCTCGCGGGCGGTGGTTTCGGCTTCTTTTGCCTTTCCCATTCCCTGTAAAGCGCGGGCCAGCGAACTCGTGGCATCGGCGTAAGGCACACTGCCCTTTCCAATACCCCCGGCTGCGAGCCGCCGTGCTTCCTGCGCTGCTTCGGCCATCTTGTCAAATTCCCGCAAGTCCAGGTAGACATTGGCCAGAACCAATTCTATTTCCATGGCCACCTCCGGTTCATCGGTCAATTTGGTCTTGGCGTTTTCGGCGGCGCGATCGACAATTTCGGGCGACAGCGTCGTGTCGCGACCACGGGCAATGCTAGGGTCCGCACCATTCAGCATGTCTTCAAGGAACTGTGCGACGTGTCGGCTCTTCGTCGCTTCTCGCCGCGCCTTCAGGCCCATTTCCACCGAAACAGCGAAGCCAATCAGCAATGCCAGCGCAATAGCGGCTGCTGAACCGAATGCCAGCTTGTTTCGCCGAACTGTTTTTTGTAACCGGTAAAAATTGCTCGGCGGTCGCGCGACGATGGGTTCGTTGCTCAGATGACGTTTGACGTCCGCTGCCAAGCCGTTGGCGGTCTCATAGCGGCGGGCGCGGTCCTTTTCCAGACACTTCATCACGATCCAATCGAGGTCGCCACGCACGAGATGAACAAGCCTCGGCGGTTCGGTGTGCCGATTCCGGGCGGTCGTGGTCAGCTCGCCTCTGAGCATCGTGTTCAGGCGCGTGGATGGCTTGGCCGGTTCTCTTTCGCGAATCGTGCGACGCATTTCATCGAAGCCGGCTTGCAGCAGTTCCTTCGGGTCGAACGGTGGCTGACCGGTCAACAATTCGTACAGCAGCACGCCGAGGCTGTAAATGTCACTGCGGGTGTCCACGTCGAGGCTCGTCATCACGGCCTGCTCGGGGCTCATGTACGCCGGCGTGCCCATAAATTGTTCGAACGCCGTGAATAGCGTCTTGTCGGTCAACTGCTGCCCGCTCGTGGCCTTGGCAATGCCGAAATCAATCACCTTGGGGACGGCCACGCCGTCGTTGACCGTCACCAGAATGTTCGACGGCTTGATATCCCGGTGGATGATACCCTTCTGGTGCGCGTGCTGAACGGCCTGACAAACCTGGACGAACAACCCCAATCGCTGCGGCATCGCCAAATTGTTTTCGTCGCAGTAATTGGTGATGGCCATGCCGCGCACCAGTTCCATCACAAAGAACGGCCGGCCCGTTTCGGTCGCGCCGGCATCGAGCACCTTGGCGATATTGGGATGATCCATCAGCGCCAACGCCTGCCGCTCCGCCTCGAACCGGGCGATGACTTGCTTCGTGTCCATACCAAGCTTGATGATCTTCAGCGCGACGCGGCGACGGACGGGTTCCTCCTGCTCGGCCATGTACACGACGCCGCAGCCGCCTTCGCCGATTTGCTGGAGCAACTTGTACCGCCCGATACGGTCACCGGGTTTTTCGGTCAGCGGCGGGCTGACGATGGTGAGAGCGGCCGGTGAGGTAACGAGGAACATCCCGGCTTCGTCATGCGCCCGGAGCAACGCTTCGATGCGTTCACGCAGCGCGGAGTCACCGCCACACGCCTCGTCGAGATAAACGGCGCGCTGCTCCGCCGGCAATTGCCGCGCCGCTTCAAACACGGCTTCCTCACGTTGATCTGACGGGCTCACTAATCAGTAGTGCGAAATCCGGAGCAAAATCCTATCGTGGCGACTTGATTTCCTCATACAACCAGGCCCGGCTGTATGCCCACCAGCGGTTCGCCGTCGGCACGGAAATCCCCAGCATTTCCGCGGCCTCGTCGAAGTTCAACCCCACGAAATAGCGAAGCTTGACCAACTCGGCCTTTTGCGGATCGCGGGCGGCGAACTTCTCCAGCGCCTCGCTCACGGCCAGCAACTCGTCGGCCGTTGCGAGGGTGGAAATCTCGACGTCGTCGATGTTGAGCTTCACCTGACCGCCGCCGTGGCGTTGGGCGCGCTTCCGCTTGGCCGACTCGATCAGGATGCGGCGCATGGCTTCCGCCGCCGCGCCGAAAAAATGTGCGCGACCGTTCCATTTCGACTCCTTCATACCAACAAGCCGCAGCCAGGCCTCGTGAACCAGAGCGGTCGGTTGCAGTGTCTGACCCGGCTTTTCGTTGGCCATCCGCTGCGCGGCAAGTCGCCGAAGCTCCGAATAGACAAGCGGAAGCAATTCTTCGGCCGCTGTGGCGTCTCCTCGTTGAACGCGCTCCAAAATGAGGGTGACCTTGCTCACGTGCCGTAGACTAGAGCAATCGTGTGAGTTTGTCGAGCAAGGGACCGTGACTTCCCAAGTCGGGTCTCGCAGGGGAATTCACTCTGGAGCCAGCCGAATGACCTGTGAAATGGCGCGTGGCCGCTGAGCCGTATACGGAAAAACGCACCACGTACCCCGTCATATCGCCTGTCTCTACGCTTGCCCGAGAGGAAAGACGGTCGCAGCCGCCGGCCGGTTCACCGAGTCGTGAATGAGGCATTGGTTGTTGTTGGTTTCCTGCCGTTTCGTCCTCACGGCTGCGCTCTCGAATTCTTTATCATGGCACCAGCCGCACACGGTAGAAGCGGGATGGCCCGTTCGTCGCGCCGCCGACATCGAGGTAGTCGGAGGTGAGAATAGCGAGCGGCCCTGGGGGTATCGACATCGTGCCAGTCACGGCGTTCCAAGTGCCCGTGACGGCAGCGCTGGCTTCCACGACGTAGTTGCTGAACGTGCAATAGGGCGGCGGCACGTATTGCCAGGTCACGCGGATGTTGCTGGTTTCCCGGGTGATTGCTGTGATGGCAAATGGCGCATGTGGATCCGTGGGGTCCGTGCCCAACACATACTCGTAATAATTATCCAAGCCGTCTCCATCCGGGTCCTCGCTCCCGAGGTTAAGGTCGAACGGGTCAAGGCCATATTGCTGTTTCCAGCCGTTCGGGATGCCGTCGCCATCGGCGCTGAGAGTTGGGTCGAGAGTCATGGAACCGAAGCTGGTTGTGCCGGCCTCGCGGAGGAACACCGCGCAGGCGTTGGTCATCACGATCCGGTCGGCCACGACCGCGCCACCGGTCATGATGAACTGGCCGCTACGCACGTCGAGCACGGCATTGTGTGCCGCGTTGGTGACGAACAATGCGCCGCCGCTGATCGTGACCAGGCCGGTTACCGAGGCGCCACAATCGCCCACGACCATGTTCGAGAGAACGGTCATCACGCCGCCGGGCATCGTCAGGGAGCCCGTGTTGTTGAACCCGATGTAGGCTGTGTTGAACACGGCCGCGCCGTTGGAAACGGTCATGCTGGCGGGGTGATTCTCGCCGATCGATAACGTCGCGCTCGTCCCATCGATCGTGCCGTCTTCCAGCAGAACGTCGTTGCCGGCAAGCTTGTTTACTACGACGAAACTCGCGCCGGGCCGCAGGATGACTGTTCCCTGACCGCCGCTCGTGCTGCCCAGCAGAAGACTGCCCACACTGACGACGGCATTGGAAATCGTCATCGCGCCGACTCCGCCACTGCCCGTGGTGGTGCCGTTGTTGCCGATGCCGATGACGGCGTTGCTGGCAATCAGGGAGCCGCCGACGATTTCGACGGTGCCGGTGAGACCCGCGGAACTGGCCACCAACAGATTGGTGACTACCACCACTGCGCCGCTGAGGACGCTGTCGCCCTGGTCGAACCGCGATGGTCCCGTAATGATGAACGCGCCCCCGGTCTGGATGAACTGCGCACACGTATTCGCCATCACCAGTTGGTCGACTGTCAGCGTGCCGCCGCTCTGGGTCAGCGTGCCGCCTTCGATCTCCAGCATGGCGGTATGGGCGCCATTGGTGACGAACAAGCTGCCGCCGGATACGAGACCGATGGGAGTGCTATCGCACTCCGTATCGCCAAACGTCAGGCTGGTCGAGATGCAACTCGTGCCGCCGGCGATGGTCAACGCGCCCAATGCGTCATCGTGGCCGGCCACACTGACCACGCTGGCCAGCCACGTGCCGTTGGAAACCGTCATCTGACCAATTCCCACAGAGGGAATCGACGTGGACCCGTTGGTAACTGTCAGTTGGCCGCCGGTCATCCAGACTGCGCCGGTTCCGGGGCTTGCGCCGCCAAGCTCACCGACGCCAAGGCTCTGCAGGGTGCTGACGCCGCCGGTGATGGTCAAAATGCCGGAACCGCCCTCCCCCAGGATCACATCGCCGGCCTGCCACGTTCCGCCGCCGACGGTCATTTGCCCCACGCTACCGACGCCGATCTTGGTTATGTCATTCGTGATGGTCAGTTGTCCCCCGGTCAGAAAGACGGAGCCCCCACTCGCCGCAGTGACGTACAGAGCCTCCGACAACAGGCAGGTGCCACCGGCGATGGTCAATGTGCCCTGTCCGGAGCCGCCGACGCCCACGGCGGTATTGGAAATCCAGGTCCCTCCCAAAACGGTCATTGTGCCGCTGATTCCCACGTCGTTGTTGATGTCCGCACCGATGTAGACATAGGTGTTGGACAACGTGAGGTTGCCCGACGTTAATTGCAGCGAGCCGTTGTCGAAAATCTGCCCGTTGACGACCGCCAAGGTGGCGTTCGAGACATTGATGTATCCCCGATGATCGATGTTGATCTGCGCGTCGACGGAGGGGGTGCCGACGACGGTCAGGGTCACGTCTGCCGGATTGGCGCTGCTGTTGGTCATGATCAAACCGTTAAAGATGCCGCTAACCGGCAACGTCCCGTTTCCCTGAAACCAGAGGTTGCTGATCGTGAGCGACCCGGGCGCCATGGCCACTGTCGTCTGGTCGATGGTGACGGATCGGGTCGACGTGGGATTGGTGGATCCGTTGGTCATGATAATGGCCGACTGGGAAGATGACGGCGTGCCAAACGACCAGTTGGCGCTCGTCTCCCATTTGCCGTTGGCGTTGGCGATCCAACTGTTTGTCGTCAAAGCGGCATCGCTCGCAATGCAGCTTCCGATCATCAATGAGCCAATCGCCCAGCCTTTGAAGAAATTCGTTCGCATTCGCGTCCTTTCTACGGCACCAGCCGGATCCGGTAATACCGCGCCGGTTTGTTGGTGGCGCCGCCGACATCGAGGTAGTTCGTGGTTGTGATCCCGCTGCCGGGAATGATGAGTTGTGAACCGAGATTGGTGAAACCATTGGTGGAGTAGATGCCGCCCGCACCGCCGCTGGTGACCTGGATCTGATTCGTGAGGCCGCCGGCGGTGTTCCACGTGAGGATGACATCGTTGTTTGACTGCACGATGGACGTGATTTGGAACGGAGGGGCATTGGGATTCGCGGGGGTCGATAACGGATTCTGAGGATCGGACCCGGCCAGGTACTCCTCCAGATTGCTGTATCCATCGCCGTCGGGATCGCCGTTCGGCCCGTTGTTGCCGGTGGGATCGAGGGGATCGAGACCGTGGGCTTGTTCCCACCAATTCGGCAGCCCGTCGCCATCAGCGTCGCCGTTGGGATCTAGAATGAGCGTGCCGTAAACAAGCGTTCCGCCTGAGTGGTTGAAGAATCCCAGGCACGGATCGTTGATGACGAGTTTATCCACCACGAGGGTGCCACCGTAGAGATTGAATGAGCCATTGCTGACATCCAGCACCGCGTTGTGCTCGGCATTGGTCACATACAACGTTCCGCCGACCATCGTCACCGCGCCGAACGCATCTGTGTAGCAGTCGCCCACCATCAGGTTGGATAGTACCGTCAGCGAGCCGCCCGCCATCGTAAGCTGTCCGTTACCCGGAGTATAATTAAGTATGTAAGGGTTGGTCGTATCGTAATAGCCGACATGCAAAGTGTTGACCACCGTTGTGCCGCCCGATATTTCCACATGACTGGCTACGTCGTATTGAATTCCGATATCCAGTTCGTCGACCATGCAAGAGCCGCCGGTAATGAAGAAGTCACCGAAGCCTATATCTCCGACGAAAAGCGTGCCATTGGTCGCTATCATCTGACCACCTGCCAGCGTTAGCACCGGTGAGAAATCACCGCCGGTGCCTTCCAATATACTACCGGCAGCCATCCACACTCCGTTCGAGACCGTCATCTGCCCCCCGGCCATGAAAACACTTCCAACCAGTTGCCCGCCCGTGAGCCAAAGAGCAGAGTTCGCGTAAATAACGGAAAATCCCCCCGTCGCGGTACCACCGGCGATGGTCAATGCACATGGCGACTCTGAGGAATTGCCCAGTTGCGCTATGATCGTCGACCATGTGCCGTTAGAGACCACCATCTGACCACCAATAGAGACGGAACGAGTGTTGAGATAGCCACCCGTGAGCCAGACTGTGCCCGTCGATCCCGGGAAACCGCCAATGAAAGAGGAATCATCTCCTTGGAAACTGGCGGTGCCACCTGCGATGGTCAGAGTACCCTGCGAGCCTGCTTGATGGCCCACATACATATCGCGCGCCAACCATGTGCCGTTGGAGACCACCATCTGACCTGTGCCGGAGACACCGACGTTAAGATCATTGCCGGTACTGTTGAGATAGCCACCCGTGAGCCAGACCGTACCCGTCGATCCCGCCGTTTCGCCAATATCGATCGGGGAGTAGGAAGTTGTGGTGCCGCCGGCGAACGTCAGAGTTCCGTGCGAGCCGGGCGCATTGCCCACCACAACCGGGCCGGCCAACCACGTCCCACCCGTCACCGTCATCTGGCCGCCTCCGGTATTGCCCACGATGACCACGTCATTGCTGCCAGACAGGCCTGTATTGCTGCTGATGAGCGAGGCACCGGAGTAGAGCAGCAATGAGCCGTTGATGGACAGCGTGCCACCAGCCGAGAGAAGCGAGCCACCCGAATAGAGCTGCAGCGAGCCGTCGATGGACAGCGTGCCGCCGGGCGGTCCCAGTTCCAAGGTGGAGTTGGTGATGGTGACCGTGCCGTGACTGGTGATGGTCAGATTGCTCAGAATCTGCAACGAGGCGGCGAGCGCGGCGTTGCTGAGGGCCAGCGTCTGAAACGCGGAAACACCGCCGCCCACGGTCAGGTTGCTGATCACCATTGTGTCTGGATAGTTGTTCGCCGTATTGAAGTCGATGGTCACCAAGACGGGGCCCAGCGGAACCGGGGTGTCACTGATGAAATTGATCGCATCGGTAAAGGATGGCGCGTGACCCGCGGACCATTTGGTCGAGTCCTCCCATTTACCGATGCCACCGGTCCAACTGTTGGTCGTCAAGGAAGCTCGTGCTGTGATACAACCGGCGATCAGCAAGAGGCCTGCAATCCGAGCATTGTACGGGTGCGTTCTCATATTCGCTTCCTTCACCCCTATGGCACCAGCCGCACGCGGTAGAAGCGGGACGGGCCGCGGGTGGCACCGCCAACGTCCACATAGGTGTTGGTGATGGTGTCCGAGCCGCTGGTGAATACCCAGACCATGTCGGTGAAATTCGTCGTGAACGAGCCGTTCGGCCCCGGGCTGGCGACCTGTAGCGCGTTGGTGCGACCGCCGCCGGAAATCCAGCGGATGCGCATGTCGCCACCGTCCGGAACGGCGGAGATGATGCGGAAGGCGGACGCGTTGTTGGTCGGATTGGTGCCGGCCTGGTATTCCTGGAGGTTGGTGAAGCCGTCGTGGTCGGGGTCGGCGTTGGCCACGGTCGGATCAAACGGGTCGAAGCCATATTGTTGTTTCCAGCCGTTGGGAATGCCGTCGCCGAGGACGCTGAGGTAGGGGTTGAGGATGATTGTGCCGCCGGCGAGAATGAACTGGCCGCAGGAATTGGTGTTCACGAGCCGGTCCAGCCGCAGTACCCCGCCCGTCTGCATAAACGTGCCCCCACGGATGTCCAACTCGGCTGTGCCGGAGCTATTGGTGATGTCGAGTTCGCCGCCCGCCAGCAGGACCATGCCGGTGGTCGAACAGTCGCCAGTGGCGTCGACAACCAGATTGGAAACAATGGTGACAGTGCCGCCCGCGACCGTCAATGTGCCGGCAGAGCCGAGAGCGCTAAAGGAAGACGGGACTTCCACGTAGTCCATTTGGATGGCGCCGTTGGAGACGATCATTTGGCCCACGCCGACACTCCCGATGGACACGTATTGCGCATAGGTTTGCCCGCCGGTGACCCAGACGGTGCCGCCGGCCCCGGTGTAGTCGGCCACAAACACATTGAAGAAGTAGTTCGTGCCGCCCGCCAGGGTCAGGACGCCGTCGGAGCCCGAGAACGCGCCGAGAATCGTGTCATAACCGTTGGCGAGCTGCCCGTCCAGCACAGTGGCCTGGCCCGAGCCTGTGTAACCGATGTAAAGCCAGGTGTCGGCATTGAGCAAGCCGCCATCCAACTGCAGCGTGCCGTCCAGAGTGGTCACGTCGTTTCGCTCACCGACACCGCAGTAGACGGCCACGTTACTGATCGAGAGCGTTCCGTATTTGCCGATGGTGAGACTGGATTTGATTTCGAAGTCATTCTCGGACCCGGTCATCAGTAGTGTGTTGAAGCTGGCTTCTGATTCTGTCGAGCCAACCCCGACTACGGTCAGGTTCTCGACGCTGATCTCACCCAAGTAGTTCGACCATGTGGCCGCGTCAATCAGAACCGTTTTGAACCGCTCGAACAACATGGCGTTGACGAAGTTCGTGATGTACACGGAATCGACGGAGTACGGAAACCTGCCCAGCGACCAGTTTGAGGCCGTTTCCCATTTCCACGTGCCGCTGCCGCTATTGGTCCAGGAGTTGGTCTGCGCGTGGACAATGCCGGGCAGCGTGATCGCACAGACCAGCAGGAGCCTGATCACGAAGAGCTTTGACCGGTGAGCCATCATACGTTTTCTCCCGGGATCAGATGAGTGCGCTGGTTGCGGCCCACTGGGCTATCGGCCCGCATGTTCGTGTCGATGGATACAACTGCCGAGGTCAGCGCGACCTGCATCCTCATTGCGTCAATCCATGACGGCTTCATTGCATGGTTACCTCCGCCGTATTCGATTCGATGTCTACGGCAAACGGAGTCGCCTGCCGGCTGCCGGATTGCGCGACGTGGGCAAGCCGATGTTCCGCCCATCGCAAGCGGACGGAACAAGGAAGTGTGCGGGCTGCGACCCTCGCTTCTCGGGTGCTATAGGTACCAGACTGAGGACATGAACGTCAATGTTTTTCGGGTTTGTGCGTCATCCGGGACCGGATCTCAGAATCCAGGACTGGATGTAATCCCTCAGACGGGTACAATTCAAGGAGGAGGGACTGGAGCGAATGCCCGCAGGCATTCAGTGCTCCGGCAATAAGATCAGCAGATTGCTTTTGACGTGGTCCCCAGCTTCGCGTGAATCGTAAGTTAGACCCGTTCGGAGCAATTGATTCATGTCCGAACAAAACCCACGGTCAGCCAGATGTGCATCCAAAACCGCCACGAATTCCGTTCGTCCGGCATTGCTCCGTTCCAACCGAAGATAATGTTGAAACGAATCAATGACCTTCGCAGGCGCTACCGGGGGTTGGGCACGGGTGAGCGCCCAATACAGATCGAACAGGTCTCGACCACGTCGCCGCTGAAACAGGGCTCGTAGTTTCGTTCCCAACAGTTCGTGGATGTCGTAGCCCCTGATTTGTGTCCGCACTCGCGCATCGCGAAATGGGAATTCAAACGGGGTTGTAGTCACCGGAAGATGCGGTGTGCGCTCGGTCACATTGCTCTCGATCACAATTTCCAAATTCGTTCCTGGTTCCGTCAGAGAAGGGACGGCGAACGTCATCCGTAGTACCCGCGAGGGTCTCACGGTGTTGCGGATCGCCAATTTGAGTTCACCCCGGACCGATTGCTTCGGAGCACCCAGCACGGGGCTCAGAACGCGAGTGAGCGCCTTGCGGATATGACCTTCGGGACGATCGCCGACCACAACCAAGTCAATGTCCTCGCTGTATCGGGAAGGTGGCGCGAGGTGAACCTTATGAAGCAAGGTGCCGCCGCGCATGGCAACCTGTTGTTGCAAAAACGAATCGTCGAACAGCGCGACCATCGCCCGGCACAGCAATAAATCCTGCTCGACCTGTGTCTGACTCGGCCACGGAACGACTGCTTGATGGGCGATAACATCCCGGCGCGTGATGGATTCGATCATCGTCCAAACTCAACGGCATTGTTGACGATCTTCCATCGTTTGATTTCAGGGCCATCGCCGCGCCCCCCCGGAACAAGGGGTACGAAAACCACCGTAGAGGGCAACCAATCTTGAACGACTTGGGCCAGTTTGCCCGCCCGCAATCTATCCAGTACGAAACCCAGGCGTTGAGCCGTGGTTGGATCACCTTCGATTTTCAGTACCCGCCGTAATTCGTTGGAACGCATGAGCGGTAACAGCGGGCCGATGGTTTCCGCCGCGCGGCCAATGCCGCCGACGCGCGGGGCATAGCGAATCAAATCGTAGCTGGTGGCCTCTGGCGTGCTAACCTGCAAGGGGGCAAATGCATTCGCCAATGCCTGCGTTGGTACCCGTTCTATGCCGCGCTTCACGAAGAAGTGGACGCGAATGCGGCCAATCTCAAGGGGACGGCGTGGGATCTTTGTCATCACCTGGGTTACCTGCACGGCCTGTGGATTGGAACCAAAAGAGCTGGCTGCCGACTGTAGCGCCAGATAATACGGCTGAGCCAGCCAGTGAAAATAATCGTCCAGCCACCACACCACCGGTGGGGCACCTGCTGCGCGATGTTCAGGGCTGACAATCAGAAAGAACCGTTGCCGCGGCGAAACTCTTGTTACTTGATCTCCGAGCCGCAACAACTGTCTTTTGGCCGCAATCTCCGACAACTCGGTTTCCTTGACCAAATCCGCAAGCGGGAAGCCCGCGCGGCCCGAGGCCGAGCGTTGATCAACGAAGGCCCGCGCTGACCCGTGCATGCGACCCCTGGACTTGGAGTGTTTCATCTTCCGTTTGCAGATCGTACCGTACTTCGGTTCATTGTGCAAACGCATTAACTTCCCCTGCAGATCGCCTCGGATTCGGCGACGTATGCGGATTCTCTACTATCTTCTCACGGAAATCGGAACGATCTTCGCGTCGGAATCGGTTGCCGGCGGCAATGCCCAAAACCGTTCTGCTTCCGCTCTGCTCACCAACCCTTTATAGGCAGCATGAATCACCTGTGCGCTGTTACCCATTTGCAGAGACAGTTTGCCGATGTCGTTGAACGCAGCCAAGTGGTAGGTCGCAAACGTGTGGCGCATCACGTCGTTGTGCCAGGCGATACCGGCATCCTTCCGGCAAGACTCCCATCGAGTCCGAAAGTCCCGGTCCTCCATGTCCACCACCGGCCCCCGCTTCTTGGCATACGGTGTGAGGTAGGCAACCAGAGCGTCCCCGATCTCAATGACGCGGCGCTGACGGGTTTTGGCCAGACTGGCATCAATTCGGATTGTGCGTTCCGATAGAGACAGCTTTGACCAGTCCAGCGCCCGCAATTCCTTCTCCGGTCGCAGACCAGCGAACACGCCAAGCGCAACGTAGGGGACAAGCTGGTACTTCTCCGCGTGGAGCATGAGCGATACGACTTGCTCAACGGTAAGGAAATGCACATCGCCATTCTCACGCGATGGACGGTCAACCAACCTCACCGGATTGCCGTCGCAGTAGCCGTGCTTCATACCGTAGGAAAACAGGTTGCCGATGACCACAAGGTAATTGACGCGGGAAACCGGGCTCAGGTCGTGACCGTGGTGTGCCGGTTTGTTGTGCAACCACGCGCGAATTTCTTCCGGCGTGATCGTGGACAATCGGCGGCCCCCGAAAGTCTCGGCAAATCGCTCCGTGCGAATACGGAAGTTTTCAATTGTGTCCCGTCGCCTACCGTTGGCCTCCTTGTGCTTCACGATCTCCGCAATGGTCGCGCTCACTGTGGGCTTGTCGCGGAAGGCCAGGACGTGTTCGACGTAGTAATCCACAGCCTCGGTCAGGCCAGCATCGAATGGGGTCAGCTTCTCAATGCACTTGCTGGCCTCGACGCGATGTGCTGTCGATAGCGCGAACGCGCCCGCGCCCTCATTGTCCACCATTGCGCGAATCTGAGCCGCCCGCGTCTCCGCTTCCTCTTTGGTCGAAAACGCTTCCCGGATCCTTTGGCCCTTGAGCATACAAGCGACTTGCCAGCCGTGCTGACCGCTGGTATAAGTCAACCGATGAATCGGCGGCCACAACTTGGTTTTGATCTTGGCGGTTGTCATTGGCAATCCGTTCTCTTTACCGCACCAATTTGCCAAGTATTGCCAAGTGTGTCAAGCTGATTTACGTAAGTCATTGTGCCGCCGTGGCGGAACTGGCAGACGCGCTGGACTCAAAATCCAGTACCTTAAAACGGTGTGTGGGTTCGACTCCCTCCGGCGGTACCAACCTCCCCTGTGTATTTAACCGTGAGACGGTTTCGTGGCTACAATGGCTGCGGGCCCAAATCCAGGTGCTGTGGCGGATTCGGCGGAAGTTTCCAGACAATCTCGGCGTGCTTGGTTGCCACGTGCATCTGATTGGCCAGATCGATCCCCGCCCGGTACGTTTTTTCGAACCCGGCGAAATCTTTCGCGGCCACGTGTTGATCGAGCGGGTCGAGAATCTTTTTGGTGTATTCCTCGACCATGCCTTTGTACTTGGGGCGGGTCAGATTGCCTTTCTTGAACAGGCTGCGGACACCGCGCAGTTGATAGGCCGCCAGGTCCCAGTTCCCGCCTTTCGCCGCGTAGTAGGCGATCCAGTAACGGTCACTCACATCCCGCATCAGCGTCCCCAGACCCGGCTGCAACTCCGCGATCTGGTCGAGTGTCAACTCGCCATGTTTCGTGCGCCCCACAAGGGGTTTCTCATCCGCCATATATGGAATGTCTGTACCCGGTCGGATCGAAATTGTCGAGGACTCTCTCCAAAACAAAACCCCGGCACCTGCGTGCCGGGGTCTGCCGGAGTGAAACTGAAATTCCTACGTCTTGTCGGTCTTCGGGCCGTTGGAATTCATAAACGGGCAGGTGCCGCTCTTCGCGGCCTTCTCGCTCATCGATTTCCACTGCGCCAGTTGATCGGCGGTCAGGATCTTCGCCATCCCGTTGTTGAACATCGAATGAAACTCGGATTGCGACGTCGCCTTGTGGCAATCGGCAATCAGCGTGTTCACTTTCGCCTTTTGTTCGGGCGTGAGATTCAACTTGCTGAACATGTCGCCGCTGCAGGACGCGCCGGTCTTGGACATGCCTGCGCAACAACCTTCACCCGCGTACACCGTCACGCCCATGGCCACCATGGCCGCGACTGCCAATACGAATAGCTTTTTCATCTGCTCTCCTTAATAAAGGGGTTCAGCCGTTTCGACAGCACTTTACCATCGATTGTTCAATTCGCAACGTCATTTCCCCTCCGAGGGCTCACGATAAGCCTCGTGGCGGGTGTACTGTTGCCGGCGCGACTCGATCAACGTGGCTACCGATGGCATGTCGAGTTCCCGGGCCAGCGTCGCAGCCCGGCCCGCCATCTCGACGGCCTTGTCCCAGCTTGCCATTTCTGCGTAGGCAGCGGCCAGCGCGTCAAGCGGAGCCGGTTGCTGGTACTTCGTCAACTCGCAGGCCCTTTCGGAAAGGCGCAGCGCCTCGACGCCGTCGCGCATTGAAGATCGTGGTGAGGTCGCGCGCAACCAGGCCAGCTTCGTCAGCCAATCCACTTCGTCCGGTCGCAGGGCCAGAGCATTCCGATAAGACGCGACCGCATCACCGAGGCGTCCCTGTTTCTCCAGCGCCATCCCAAGATCAAAGTGCGCGTCCGCCAGGCTGGGATTGTCCTCGATGGCCTCGCGGAACTGCTCGATCGCCGCAGGCAGATCCCCCTGTTGACCCAGCACAATACCGAGATTGTTGTGCGCGGCGGCGAAATTCGACTTCAGACGAACGGCCTCCAGCAACTCCTTCCTTGCGTCCCCCAGGTCTCCCCGCTGCGAAAGAGCGTTGCCGAGATTATTGTGAGCCTCTGGATAAGATGGATGCAATCGCAGTGCTTCCCGATACTGTGCAATCGCCTCATCCGTCTTCCCGGCAAGCGAGAGTTGAATCCCCAGGTTGTAATCCGCCACCCACGCACTGGGATTGCGTCGCAACGCGTCAC
>DATJWQ010000048.1:0-263323 GCA_035501175.1 Verrucomicrobiia bacterium
CGTTTTCTTACAAGGGGTACACGTTTTATCAATCCGGCTACAACCCGGACGACCTTTCGTACACCGCGTTCCAGGTCGTGAAAGACCCGGGTGTGCCGGTGGTGTACGCCGGGTTTGCTCTGATGATCGTGGGCTTGTTCATTGTCTTTTATCTCAATCCATGGCTCGATGCGCGGAGGAAGGCATCGTGACACTGTTCGCCGCCGGGCTGAGCTACAAGACCGCCCCTGTCCAATTGCGGGAGCAGGTCTCGGTGAAACCGTCGCAGATCATCTGTCACGCCTGTCGTCTCAAGATTTGCGGCGATCTTGACGAAATCGTTCTGCTCTCGACCTGCAACCGCGTGGAAATCTACGGCACGACGCCGCGCGTGACTGGTCGGATCGATTCATTGTTCCGCTTACTCAGCACAGAGCCCCGCGATTTCCGTTCGCACGTGTACGTTCACGAGGATCTTGAAGCGGTGCGCCACCTGTTCCGTGTGGCCGGCGGTTTGGACTCGATGGTGCTCGGCGAGACCGAGATCACCGGCCAGGTCAAAACCGCCTACGATGCCGCGCACGCCGCAGGATTGACGGGCAGCGTGCTCAACCGGATGTTTCAGAAAGCCTTTCAAGCGGTGAAGGAAATTCGCACCCGCACGGGAATTGGGCGGGGCGCGACATCCGTCGGCAGCGTGGCCGTCGAACTGGCCGAGAAGATTTTCCGACACGATTTATCAAAGCAGACGGTGATCATCATCGGCGCGGGCCAGATGGGCGAAGCCTGCGTGAGGCACCTCGCAAAGAAGGGGGCCCAATCGATTCTCGTTTCCAATCGGTCATTCGATCGCGCCGTGGAACTCGCTGGTGAATTCGGCGGGAAGGCGGTCCGATTCGAGCAGTGCCTCGAAGCGATGGCCGATGCGGATATCGTTGTCGCCTCGACCGGCTGCCCGAAAATCCTGCTGCATCGCGCGGACGTCGAGAAGCTCATGGCGGGCCGGCGCAATCGCCCGTTGTTCCTCATCGACATTTCCGTGCCGCGCAACATCGACGCCGACGTTCAACGGCTTGACAACGTCTACCTGTATAACATCGACGATCTCGAAACGATCGTGCGCGGGAACGTGCGGTCTCGGGAACAGGAACTGGCGGTGTGTCAGCAAATCATCGATGACCGCGCGGTCGCATTGATGGAAAAACTCAACCTCAAGAAGGAGCGGCTTTATGACGTTGGCCTTCAACCTCAGCCTGGCTGGATATCTCACGGCGCTACTATTCTCGGCGGCTAACCTGTTCTCCAAGAAGGGGTGGTTCGCCTCGGCGACGACCGTGTTCCTCTCGACCGGTGTCGTGGTGCAGACGGTATACATGGCCACGCGATGGTTCACCGCGGGCCGCGCGCCGTTCAGCAACATGTTTGAATCGATGGTGCTGTTCGTCTGGGCGATGGTCGTGGTGTATCTCGCCCTGCGGATACGCCGGCAGATTCCCGTCCTCGGCGCGGCCACCGCGTTGATGGCGGTGCTGACGCTGGCCTATGCAAGCACGTACGAGACGAGGATCCAGCCGCTCATGCCGGCCCTGCGCAGCAACTGGCTGACGGTGCACGTGTTTACCGTGTTTTTGGGGTATGGCGGGTTTGCCATCGCGGCGCTCGCGAGCACCGGGTATCTGATCGCGGCTCGAGCCGGCAGCAAGGTGCGGGCCGAAGTCGTGACGGCATTCGACGCGACGACGGCGAAGACCGTCGCGTTCGGCTTTTTGTTCCTGACCGTTGGGATCATCTCCGGCGCGGTCTGGGCTAATTCGGCCTGGGGCACCTACTGGAGCTGGGATCCAAAAGAGACGTGGTCGTTGATCACGTGGTTCATTTATGCCGTGTTTCTCCACTGCCGGTTCATGCGCGGCTGGAAGGGCAAACGCGCTGCGTGGATTTCGGTCGTTGGATTCGCCTCGGTGATCTTCACGTACTACGGCGTCAATTTCCTGCTGAGCGGAATGCACAGTTATGCGAGGTCGTAGCCATAGGTGGGGAATATGTTTGGGGATATTGAGTCTTGGGTTGTGGCCGGCGACTCACGCCCGAGCCATTGATAATTCCGACTGTTTCGCCTGCCATTCCGACAACACGCTCGTCGAGACGAACGCGGCGGGCAAAGCCGTCTCATTGTTTGTCGACGAGGACAGGTTCGCTCACTCGATCCATGGCAAGAACCTGTGCACCAGTTGTCACGCGGACATCACCGATCTGCCGCACCCGGATCATCTCAAGCCGGTCAGTTGCGGCCAGTGTCACCGCGTGGAAACGCAAATCTATCTCAGCAGCGATCACGGGCAGGCCGTTCACAAGGGTGTAACCGAGGCGGCCTCGTGCCGGGATTGCCACGGCAATCCGCACGAATTGCTGAACTCCCGGAATCCAGCCTCGCCGGTGTATCGGACCAACGTCCCTGAGACTTGCGGCCGATGCCATGGCAACGTGGCCGAGATGGAGAAGTTTCATTTGCGCCAGCGCAACCCGATCCTCAGTTACAGGGACAGCGTCCATGGTATCGCGTTGTTCAAGAAGCACGAAATCAATGCCGCCGTCTGCACGGACTGTCACGGTTCGCACGACCTGCTTCGTTCGACCAACCCGGCCTCCAAATTGTACTGGCAGACAGTGCCCAACACCTGCGGCAAGTGCCACGATAACGTCGAACAAACCTACTTGCGTAGCGTCCACGGCACGGCGGTGAAGAGGGGGGTGCGCGATGCGCCCGTCTGCACCGATTGCCACGGTGAGCACACCATCGAAGCGGTCAAACTGGCCACTTCCCGGGTGTTCCCCGCCAATATCCCCAACACCTGCGGCCAGTGCCACGCCGCCCAACGCATCGTCGCGCAATACCGTCTGCCGCCGAATGTGTTCAGTACCTACATGGAGAGCTTTCACGGGTTGGCTCTGCAGGGCGGCAACCTGACTGCGGCCAATTGCGCTTCCTGCCACGGCGTGCACGACATCCTGCCGGCCGGTGACCCGCTTTCCACCATCAATCCGAAAAATCTGCCTGAGACCTGCGGTAAATGCCATCCCGATATTGGCCTGCGGCTCGGCGCCGAGTTCTTCAAGATTCACGCTCCGCCGGGACCGGCCGAGGGCAAACCGTGGATCGTGAATTTCATTTCCCGTCTCTACATTGCCTTGATCGTCATGACGATCGGCGGCATGGTGACCTTTGTCGGCTTCGACTATGTGCGCAAGGCCCGCAATCATGTCCGCGCCGTGAATGCGGACCCCCGCGCCGAGACACGGCTGTCGCGGCTGGCGCGCATCCAACATTTCCTGCTGATTGGCCTGTTCATTCTGCTCGCGTACACGGGCTTCGCCTTCAAGTTCCCCGACGCGGCGTGGAGTTGGCCGTTCCGCGCCCTGCCCGACGGCGCGCACGTGCGCGGTATGATCCATCGCGTTTGCGGTTGGACGTTCGCCGCACTGTTCGCAGCGCACTTGATCGGCCTGGTGTTCACGAAACGCGGGCGCGCCGGTTTCAAGGGGTTGTGGTTTGTCTGGACGGACGTCAACGACGCTTTCGCCCAACTGGCCTGCAACCTGGGAATGCGCCGCACGCCGCCGCCACCGCGCCGCTGGAATTACGCCGAGAAAGCCGAATACTGGGCGCTGGTCTGGGGCTCGTTCGTGATGATCATCACGGGCGCAATGTTGATCTTCACCAATACCGTCCTCCGGCTACTGCCAAAAGTCTGGCACGACGTCGCCCAGGTCATCCATTACTACGAGGCGCTCCTCGCAACCCTCGCGATCCTGGTCTGGCACTTCTACTGGGTCGTTTTCGATCCGAAGGAGTATCCGATGAATCCGTCGTGGCTCATCGGCAAGAAAGCGCCCCATCAAAATTCGCACGGCGAGACTCAACCCGACAAAACGGGTAAGCCGGCCGAGCCCACTGCAAAGCCAAAACCCGAAACCGCCGGTGGCCCGGATTCACAGGAGAACAAGCCGAATGCCGCCACCTAGAATGTTGATTTGTTTGCTATTCGCCGCCGCGGTAAGCCTGACGGCAATCGCGGTTCGTGCCGATACCGAAGACAAGGAATCGGACCGCTGCGCGCTTTGCCACGAACAGGACACCAGGGATTGGGCGGCTTCAGCCCACGCCCAAGCGATCAATCCCGAGTTCCTGGCGGTCCGCAAGCAGCAGGGAGACAAGTGGGAATGCCTCGTCTGCCACACCAGCCAGTACGACCGCAAGACCGGTCAGTTCTCCCACGAAGGCGTCAGTTGTGAATCCTGTCATGGCCCCGCCAGGGATGACCACCCCGACAAGGAGAAGATGGCGTTGCCGGTGACCTCCGAGGTCTGCCAGCCGTGCCACAGTATTACGTACGGCGAATGGCGCGTCAGCGCTCATGGCCAGAAGAATATCCGCTGCTTTGATTGTCACAAGATGCACGAGATGAAACAGCGCAAGGACGATCCCGACCAGATGTGCGGCACCTGCCACGCCGAACAGCTCAAGGATTTCACCCATGCCACCCACCATGCCCAGGGGTTGCATTGCATCACCTGCCACATGCCGGAGTTGTCTCCGGGCGGGTTGAAGATCGAGGGCATCGGCGGTCGCGGCCACACCTTCACGGTCGGCGCCGAGACGTGCATTCGGTGTCATCGCGACCGCGTTCATCAGAACAACGAATCGGCCACGCTTGAACAGGAAGTGACGCAGCTCAAAGCGGCCAACCCCGAAGCCCTGCAGAAGAAGATCGGTTCACTCGAGGGACAAACCGCCAAGCTGCATGCCGACCTGCAGGCGAACCAGCGCGTATTTGTTCCCTTGGTCGCCCTGGCCTTTCTGCTCGGAGGCTTCTGCGGGTACGCCTTGCCGAATTTCCGGTCGCGCAAACCGCGCGACGATTCGGGCACGCCTCCGGATGTGAAGAAGCCATGAACGAGCCGCAACATCATCCGTTCGCCCAATCCATCTCGCGGCGTACATTTTGTCGCCGCGGGATTGCAGGTCTGTCGCTGCTGGCTGTCGGCGCGTCCGTGTCCCTCGCCGAAAGCGAGACCGGGGACACCAGCCACCATGGCGCGGTGCTGGTGGATCTCACACGGTGTATTGGATGCCGGGCTTGCGAGAACGCCTGTCTCGTGCGCCAGGGCTATCCGGGCCTGCCGCCCGCCAGCTTCGGGTTTGGACCCGGGGACGGCAAGCTGACTTTCAAGTCGCGGACGTTTGTTGATTTCCGCGAAGTCTCCGCGTTCGACGGCCAGATGCGCCAGGTGCCGATCAAACGGCAATGCATGCACTGCCTGGAACCATCCTGCGTTTCCGTGTGTCCCGTGGCGGCACTGGAGAAAACGCCCCGCGGCTCGGTGATCTGGCGCGATGACAAGTGCATCGGCTGCCGCTATTGCCTGTTGGCCTGCCCGTTTGGCGTGCCCAAGTATGAATGGGGCAACGCGCTGACGCCCCGCGTGAACAAGTGCGACTTCTGCGATGATCGCACTGCCGCCGGGCTCTTGCCGTCCTGCGTCGGCGCCTGCCCGACTGGCGCGCTCAAGTATGGAAAGCACGATGAGGTGCTCCAGGAAGCGCGGGCCCGTGTCGCCGCGCAACCGAAGCGCTACGTCACCTTGTTTGGCGACCATGTCGTTGGTGGAACTTCGTGGTTGTATTTGTCGGACATTCCGGTGGAGCAACTCGGTCTGCCCACCAATCTGCCCGCCACGCCCATGCCCGGGCTGACCTGGAACTGGCTGGCGAAAGTACCCTACATCGTGATCGGATTGGGATTGGTCCTCAGTGGTGTGTCCCGCCTGCGCAGCCGAAAGGAACATCATGGGTGAGATGGACTTCGTGTTGATTCTGTTTCGGGTCTTTGCCGCGCTGTTTATGGCGGGCCTGGCCGTGATCGCGTGCTGGTTTCTCGAGGGCCGGAAACGTCCACAATCTTTCTCCGCTGCTGTCGTGGGATGGGGCTTCCTGATCACGTTATGGGGTCTGGGCGGCTACGCGTTCGCTGCGCGCTATACCCTGGGGTTGGGAGCCGTCACCAATCTTACCGACGCCTTCCCGTGGGGGATTTGGAAAGCCACCGTGCTCTGCGGCATCGCGTTTGCCGCCGGCGGCTTTCTCACCGCGTGCATGGCCTACGTGTTTCGCATTCGCATTTTCACCCCGATTCTCCGGCCCATCGTCCTGGCCGCCTATCTCTGTTACACGCTCTCGGCCTCGGGAGCGCTGATTGTCGACCTCGGACGCTACTACAAAATCTGGATGCCCATCGTGAGCTGGCAGCATCGGTCCGTGCTCTTCGAGGTGTCGTGGTGCGTGATGCTCTACACGTGCGTATTGAGCGTGGAGTTCGCGCCGATTGTTCTCCAAAAACTGGGGTGGCATCGGCTGGAGCGGTTCGTCCATGCCATCACCGTTCCGTTTGTCATCTGCGGCGTGGTGTTGTCCACCGTCCATCAATCCTCTCTGGGCTCGTTGTTCCTGATCGTCCCCGAGAAGCTGTTGCCGCTGTGGTATTCGCCGCTCATTCCCGTGCTCTTCTTCCTCAGCGCCATTGTCTCCGGTTTCGCGATGGCGATTTTCGTCTCGGCCCTGGCCTTCTGGATCTTCCGCCGACCCCTCGACCCGAAGGTGCTCACGACGCTGGCGAAAGGCATGACCCCGTTCCTCATGCTCTACTTGTTCCTGCGCATTGCCGATCTCACAGCGCGGAACGCCTGGGCTGATGTCTTTGCCTACCCCCTCCAGGGATTCTCCTTCACGATGGAGATGTTGCTCCTGACATTGCCGCTGTTCGTGCTGCTCAAGACCCGCTGGTCGGGCCGCCGTCGCTGGGCGTTTGCCGCGGCAATCCCCGTGATCATCGGCGTGATTCTCAACCGGCTCAACGTCGCCTGGATCGGCCTCTTGCCCGCCACGGGCTCCCACTATTTTCCGTCCTGGATCGAAATTATCGTGGTGCTGAATCTGGTTTCCTTTGGCCTGGTCATTTTTGGATTGGCGGCCCGCTACCTGCCGTTGTTCGAACATCCCGATATAGCCCGCCACGCTCATTCCTCAAACGCCAAGGACGGCGAGGAAGTTGTTGCGGAACTGGAGCCACGGCATGTTTAGACGCAATCTCACCGCGAAGATTCTGGTCGCGGTCGGTGTGACCGTCGCGGTGGTGATTGCTATTTACACGTATTTCGTGATTCGGGTACAGAGCGCCTGGTGGCACGAGCGCACCCAGGCGCAGGGTCTGATCACGACCGCTTTGATTCACGAATATCTCAGCGGTGTCATGCTCAGCGACCGCCATCAAGAGGTGCAGGGATTCCTGGAAAGGCTGAAGGCATCCGACGAAATCTGGCGGGGACGGCTGATCAAACCCGACGGCACGGTCGTCTTCTCCACCGACACGCAGGAGGTGCGGAGGGCCGTGATGACGGTTCCGCCCGAACTGTTTGGCGCCAATGGCATTCTGCAGGGAACGCGAGTCGAGAACGGCCAGCGGCTTTCCGTCGTGATGCGGCCCGTGCTCAACAGTGAGAGCTGCCAGCGTTGCCACGATCCGAAATCCCCCGTCATCGGCGCGATCGTCGTGGAAAAATCGTTCGCGCCCGCGGAGGCCAGCGTCGCCAGCAATCGCAATCTCCTGGTCGTCTACGGCGTGGTGATTTTCCTGTTGGTGGGCGTTGTGTTGTGGTTGCTCATCGTGCGGCTCGTCACGCAGCCCGTTGGCAACGTGCTCCGCCAGATGGGCCAGGTTCAGGCGGGAAACCTGAAGGCCCGCGCGGTGGCCGAGACCAGCGACGAAATCGGCGAGCTGGCCACCGGATTCAACGCCATGGTGGAGAGCCTGGAGAAAACAACCTGCGAGCTGGAGGAATCTCACGAAAAGCAAATCCAACAGGCCGGCAAGCTCGCCTCCATTGGCGAACTCGCCTCGGGCATCGCCCACGAGATTCGCAATCCACTCGCCGGCATCAGCGCGGCCGCCGAGGTGCTCTCCGAAGAGAACAACCTGAACGGCCAGGGCCCGGAGATTGTCACCGAGATTCGCCGCCAGATTACGCGTCTCAACGGCACGCTGCGCGACCTGCTGGATTTTGCCCGTCAAGGCGAGCCGGAGATTGCCCCGTGCGACGTGGCCGGCCTGATCAAGCCCATGCTCGCGCTTGTTCGTCCCGATGCGCAGAAGCAGCATGTCAATATCGTGGAGCAGTACGGTCTGGCGCTGCCGCCGATCCACGCCGATGGCGGCCAGGTACAGCAGGCCCTGTTGAACCTGTTCCTCAACGGCATCCAGGCAATGCCCGACGGCGGCACGTTGACCATCGGAGCGGTCATGATGGGCGACAGGGTCCGGCTTACCGTCTCAGATACAGGTATCGGCATCACCCGCGACAATTTGCAGAAGATTTTTTCGCCGTTTTTTACGACCAAACACCGCGGCACCGGGCTGGGTTTGGCGATCACGCGCACGATCGTCGAGAAGCACCGCGGGACCATCACTGTCGTGAGCGAGTGCGGGCGTGGCACGACATTCACGTTGGAATTTGCGGCGTGCCGGCCCTCGGAGTACAGCGCGCCGCTGGAGGTCAGCAGTCATGGCACGAACTAAGGTCCTGATTATCGACGACGAGAAGCTGGTCCGCTGGTCCCTGCAACAGAAACTGTCGAAGGGAGGTTACGAAGTCGAATCCGCGCCAACAGGCGAAGAAGGGCTGACCCTGATTCGCGAGGACGGATACGATCTCGTACTGCTCGACCTGCGATTGCCGGGGATGGACGGCGTCAATGTGCTGCAGGAAATCCGCAAGCTCGAGAAGGAGGTCGGCGTGATCATGCTGACGGCCGAAACTTCCATCTCGCGCGCGGTGGAATGCGTGCGGCTCGGCGCGCACAATTACCTGTGCAAACCTTTTGATTTCGAGGAGGTTCGCGTCGCCCTTGAGAAGGCGCGTGAAGACCTGAAATTGCGGCGTGAAGTTACGCGAATCCGCCGGGCGCAACGACGGAAATTCGGCCTCGAAAACCTCGTGGGCCAAAGCCCGCAGATGCGGCAGGTGAGAGAGTTGATTGCGCGAGTGGGAGAGAGCGACGCGACGACGGTGCTGATCGAGGGTGAGAACGGCACCGGCAAGGAACTGGCTGCGCGAGCAATCCACCTGAGCAGCGCACGGGCAAACCAGGCGTTCTTGGGCATCAATTGCTCGGCTATTCCCGAGGCCCTGATCGAGAGCGAGTTATTCGGGCACGAGCGCGGCGCGTTTACTGACGCAAAAAGCACGAAGAAGGGACTGTTCGAGCTGGCCGATGGGGGAACGGTGCTCCTCGATGAAGTCGGCGATATGAAGCCGGCCGTACAGGCAAAGCTGCTGCGGGTGCTGGAGTCGCGCGAGTTTCAACGCGTGGGCGGCACACAGTCCATTTCCGTCGACGTGCGCGTGATTGCGGCGACGAACAAGAACCTCGAGCAAGCTGTGGTGGACGGAGAATTCCGGCAGGACCTGTATTACCGGCTGAAAGTGATTTCGCTGCGGATGCCGTCGCTTCGCGATCAGGCGGACGACATTCCGGTGCTGGCCGCGCATTATCTGGCGCAGTTTGCCGAAGAATTCAGCAGACCGCCGAAAACGCTTTCGGCAGAAGCGGCAAAGGCATTGCGGCAGTATGGATGGCCCGGGAACGTTCGCGAATTGCGCAATGTGATGGAGCGGCTGGTGATTCTCGAGCGCACCGAGTTCATATTGCCCGAACATCTGCCGACCGAATTGCGTCTGGGGACGAAGCCCGTCAATCGATCCATCATCCAGTTGCCGCCGGGCGGCGTGGCGCTGGTCGAGGTCGAGCGTGAACTGGTATCCCAGGCGATGGAGCGCACGGGCGGGAATCAGAGTTCTGCCGCCGAGCTGCTGGGAATCGAACGGGACGCGTTGCGGCGACGATTGATCAAGTACGGTTATCTGGCGGCAACGACCGGCGAAGTTAGTGCGGTGAAGTGCTGAAATAGATCACGACCGCGGACAGGGCGAACACAACCAGCCCGATCAGCGCAAGCGCAAGGCCCAACATTCTGCCTGTGAGCATACGTTTTACGGCCAAGCAGCGCTCGTGCCTACGTGTCAGTTCCCCTCTCAAGCCCTTGAAAAATAACGGCTCGAGCTCCGCTGAAAATCAGCCTTTGCGCGGAAGCACTCATCGGTGTGAGCGAATCCGCTCAGATTTCATTTGATCGGGCGGTAACCAGTTTGTGCTTGCCTACATAATGTATTTGTGCACAATACGTTGTGCGTTGGAACCAAGGGACTGGCACGTGTACTGCCAAGGCATGTGGGCGGAGGACAACAACATGTCGGTTACATATCTTCTGAAGCGGATCGGAGCGGCGGTCATCGCGCTGGCCATGTTCGGCACCGTCACGGCGCAGGCCAAACCTGCAGGCGCGCAACTCGGACTCGTCACAGCCCAGGGCAACCTCACGTCTGGTAGCAGCCTCAGTTACCAGTTTAACGTCAATGTGTTCACCAACACAGGGTCGTTGATTGTCAAGGCAACG
The DNA here is from genome assembly GCA_035501175.1 of Verrucomicrobiia bacterium. GTDB lineage: Bacteria > Verrucomicrobiota > Verrucomicrobiia > Palsa-1439 > Palsa-1439 > Palsa-1439. Next base: position 10,548 of record DATJWQ010000048.1, read on the forward strand.
GTCACCGGGAAGAAATTCCATGCGAAGTTCCCCGTGTTGACCATTAGCAGTCCTGCTGTTGGCACCAACAACGATGTGGGTGGCACCTCCATACAAATCCCGAGCACATTTACTGGCGCTGCCGTCATGCACGTGACGGCAACCTTCAGCGGCAAGAAGATTGGCTCTCAGGTCCTGCCGATTACGATCACCGCCCCTGGCACAAACTCCAACGGGTCCTCGCTCACCGTGTCGACGAACCTCTACGATGTGGGCTTTGAGAATGTGGTGACGCTGAATGGTTCGATTGTTCCCACCAGCGACTTGGGCGGGAACCTGACGTATACCTGGAGTCAGACCAGTGGCAACACCGTGACGCTCAGCACCAACGGTACTGCCTTGACCAGCTTCACTACGGATGCGCTGACAAACTTCGTCGCAATGACCGGCTCTTCGAGTTCCATGTATTCTTCGTACGTCGAGGGTGGAGTGACGAACCAACAGTATGTCGAGCCCGAGCACCGCTTCGGCACTCTCGCCGGGATCTCGCTGGATAATCAGCAGGCAACAGCCGCCACGTACGGGTTCAAACTCCTCGTCAGCAACGGCTCGGTCACACGCACCGGGGTGTTCACCGTGGCCTGCAGCATCCAAACGCCGGCGCAGCCGAATATTCCGGTGGGTGTAACCGCATTCTTTAAGGGGGCGACCAACAGCGTGAGCTGGTCGCTCGTCTCCAGGCCCGGCGGATCCGCTGCCACACTGGTACATACGAACGGATTGATTCCTGAATTACGGCCTGATCTCGAAGGCGTTTATGTGATTCAGGACAATGTCACGGGCAAGACGCTCACCAACACGGCAGCCAGTTGGACCGGTGTTCAGTTCTGCACGATCTGCCATGGCCCCGGCAACAATGTCAACCAGACGGATATTGTAACTCCATGGAGCCAAACGGAGCACGCGTCGATGGCGCAGCGCGGCATCGATGGTGTTCTTGGCTCGCATTACAGCGAGGCTTGTTTGCAATGTCACACTGTCGGCTTCAATCAATCGCCCGCGGCGACCAACGGCAATTTCTACGCGGTTCAACAACAACTTGGCTGGAAGTTTCCGTCTGTATTGCAAGCAGGCAACTATGCAGCGATGCCCGCCGAACTCCAGAATGTGGCCAACATCCAGTGCGAAAACTGTCACGGCCCCGGCAGCCGACATCCGGGCTCGCCCTCGGTCAGTTTGGATGCGCGGGTCTGCGCGAGCTGCCATCAGGATGGGGATTTTCACGTGTTTCCCGAGCAGTGGGAACTCTCGCCGCACTCGGGAGGGTTTGAGAGCATCTCGGATTCGGAGGGCAACAATGGCAGCTGTGCGCGGTGCCATTCGCCCGCTGGCTTTATCAGCGTCGCGACGAATCAGGTCGCCGCTGCCATCACCAATGCGGCGGGCGCGACCGCCGTGGCCTTCGGCACGGGTCCGTTGAGCTGCCAGGTTTGCCATGACCCCCACCACACGTTCGGGGACACCACCGGAAACCGGCATCAATTGCGCATTTATGATACTGTCCAGCTCGGCAATCCGTTGCGAACGAACAGCCCCACAGTCTACGTTGCCCTCGGCGACGTCTTGACGACGGCGAATCTGCAGTTGACCAACAGCACCATTACCGTGACCAATGCGGGCCTGTCCGCCGCTTGCATGGTCTGCCACAATGCGCGTGAATGGCCGACCCAAATCCAGGTCAGCGGCTCCAGCAGCAATAAGATGTACTACATGACAACGACACCCGACATGAGCACGGCCGGAGAGATCTTCGCCGGGCTCGGTGGATACGATTACGGCCTGCCGATGGGGAACTCGTTCCACACCTATCTGGCAAACTGCCAAACCTGCCACATGTATACACTCAAGGCGGGGGACACCATCCTCGTCAATAACGAGCCGGTCCAACTCACGGCCACCAATCTTTCCACCTATGCCAACCTGGTGGGCTCACATACGTTCCAAATGGAATACCAATACGTGGGCGCGGATGGCATGACCAACGTGGTGGACAACATTGCCGCGTGCAACCAGTGCCACGCGAGTTTCGAGCCCGTCAGTTCATTCGACTTCATCGCCGGCACCGCGCAGGACTACGACGGCAACGGCGTGATCGAGGGCATTCAGACGGAAACCACCGGCGTGATGACGAATCTGGGGAACCTGATGTACGCCACCGGGCTCTCCAACACCATTGCCCACGGAAGTGTGGCGTTCTTCGGCGGCGGCTATTCCACCAACAATCCGGCCCTGGCAGCCGCACAACGCGCGGCCGCGTGGAATTGGAATTTGGAGAACTTCGAAGGCAGTACGGGAGTGCACAACTCGCAGTTTACCATCCGTCTGCTGCAAACGTCCTATACCGTTCTCAGTACGAACTATTACGGTGACCAGACCAGGACGTACCAGAACGCGTTCCCGAACGCCTATCTCCGATAGGAGCAGGCCTGAGATGGCGCTGGCTTCGACATGGGCGGCGGCGCAGAAGAAGCAGGCTGTTACGTGCTGCCGCCCGGTTGTTTCCGGGCAGATGGCGGAGATGGGCAGCGGAGGAAATCTGTGACGAAACCACGAGCCTCAATCCCGACGATGATTGCAGCCATCGGCAGCGTGGCGGTGGCGGTCCTGATCATTTCCTGCGAGACGGTGGATCGCGTGGTTGTCGTTCCGCCGATGATCCCCGGGGCCAAGTATGTCGGAATGGATCAATGCGCGCTGTGCCACGAAAAGGAAGTGAAGAACTTCAAGCTCACCGAACACGCCCGCATTCAGATTCCCGGCGAGGGACCGCGCGTGGAGGGGCAGGGATGCGAGAGTTGCCACGGGCCGGGCAGTTTGCATGTGGATTCGGGTGGGGACCGCAAACTGATCATCAATCCCGGCACTAATCCCGACACGTGTTTCCAGTGCCATCTCGACAAGAATGCCGAGTTCAGCCTCCAATTCCATCATCCGGTCAAGGAAGGACGGATGAGCTGTATTTCCTGTCACGATCCCCACGGAGAAGATGTTCTCAATCCGAAAGATCTGCAGGTAAGCCGTCTGAATCAGAACTGCGCGCAGTGTCATCGGGAACAGGCCCGGCCCCATGTGTTCGAGCACGAGGCGATGCGCGAAGGCTGTACCACGTGCCACAATGTCCACGGCTCGATTAATCCGAAAATGTTGGTCGAGCGTGACAATAATCTCTGCCTGAAATGCCACGCACAGGTGGCTTCGCCCACGCTGCCCGGGGTCGTGCTCATCGGGAACATGCCGCATGCCGGGTTTGCGCCCACCAGCTTTCTGGAGCAGGGCACGTGTTTCAGCGCCGGTTGTCATACGGCCGTCCATGGCTCCGACGTCAACGCGCACCTTCGATACTGACGAGGCGATGAGATGAAACGCATTCTCTTTGGCGGCCTCTTGCCCGGTCTCCTGATCGGACTGGCCACTCTGACCGTGGTGCGCGCCGATGACTCACAGACCAATTTCCCGGTCCAGGTTTCCGGTACGCCCGAAGTGACGTATGCCAGGGTGACCGGAAACACCCAGAAATTCCGCGAGGATGTCGGGATCAAAGAAGGCTGGAACGGCGGGGTCGAGGAGGGGACGCTGCACTACGACATCAACAAGGACACGACCCTCGACGGGCAAGGGCGATTTATCATCGACGAGCACGACTACAAATTTCAGTTGCAGTTGAAGAAGCAGGACGTGGGATACGTTCGAGCCGGCTACACCGAGTATCGTGACTATTACAACAACCAAGGCGGGTTCTATGGGCCATTCACGCCGTCGTCATTTCACCTCGGCCAGGATTTGTATGTCGATAATAGCGATATCTTCTTCGAAGCCGGCCTGACATTGCCGGATCGTCCCCGGGTTACGATTGGCTATGAACGGCAATCGCGGGATGGCGACGAATCGCTGCTCGAGTGGGGCGGCGTAACCCAGGGCGGTACCACACGCAAGATTTATCCGTCGTTTGATGACATCAAGGAGCATACGGACATCGTGCGGTTGAACGCCGAATACGACATCAGCAAGATTCACCTGGCCGATCTGTTTCTCTACGAACATTTCAGCCATGAAGATACGCGCAACGATGCTTCCCCGAATCTGGATGCCAGTTCCATCCAGACGGCGACGGTCCACCAAGGTTATCATCACGACGATTTCAACAACACGTTCCACATGGACTGCCACGTGAATGAGAAGGTGTACTGGTCGCTCGGTTATCTGCACAGCTCACTTACAGGCGACGGCGACGAGTCGGTGGCTGTTTCGCCGGTCGGGACGTTCGACCTCAGCGGGACAGCCAATCCCATCTCGGTCGATTTGGATTCGGATGTGGTCAATCTCAATGGCATGTTGGGGCCATTCAAAAGCCTCGTCATCTATGGCGGGCTCCAGGGCGAAATCACCTCCACGCACGGCTTCACGGATTCTCTCTTTGCGCAGGGCACCGGGGCCGCCACGACCAACGTGATTCATTCGTCGGAGAACACCAAGAATCTCTCCGAGACACTGGGCGTGCGCTATACGAAAATCCCGTATACGACCCTCTACGCTGAAGGCCAGTGGAATGAGGAACAGGTCGGCTTGGACCAGGACGAAACACAGGATGGAGTTTCCAGCCTTGATCTCGATTCAAACGAAAGGAGCCTGCGACAGGATTACCGAGTCGGTTTCAATACAGCGCCATTCTCACGCATGACCCTCGCCGCCCGATATCGACATTACATCGATCAGGACAACTACGACTATCCGACGGACACGGTCCCCGGCTATCCCGGATTCATCACCGCGCAGGATTTCACGACCGACGAAATCATGACCAAACTGACCTTGCGTCCGTGCTCGCGCTTCAATGTGGCGTTCACCTACCAACTCGTCGCGACCGACATCCGCACGAGCACCGAAGCGATTCCGACGCTTCTACCCGGCGGCACGCTCCAGTCGGGCGATTACAACTCGAGTATCTACAGTGTCAGCGCCACGGTTACGCCGCTGTCCCGGTGGTATCTCACGGGGTACATCTCGCTGCAGGACACGAAGACCTCCTCGGCCGACAATGGAAATCCTGCCGTTGTGGCCTATCAGGGAAATGTGTACACCGTCTCGGCCACCAGCGGCTACGCGCTCGACAAGAAGACCGACCTGAATCTCTCGTACAGCTACTCGCGCTCCGACAATTTCGACAATAATTCCGCCGCCGGCCTGCCGTTGGGATTGAATTTCCAGCGACATGAAGTGCAGGCGGGTGTGAGCCGCAAGATCCGCTCGAACGTGATTGCCCACCTGCGCTACGGGTTTTATTCCTACGACGAATCCAGCACCGGTGGGTTCAACAACTACATCGCCCATCTCGCCACTGCCAGTTGCAGCGTCCGATTCTGACAACGCACACCGCTGCAGGCTGAATTCTCGAATACAAGCTGGCGAGGCCGACAACTTGTCGACCTCGCTTGTCGTGTTTCGCCAAAATGTCAGGGTACAGACGCATGTCCGGCCTTGGCGTTCCTTTCGTATTGCTCTGCATCACAAGTGGTTATAACACACGTTTTCCCGCTGGCACCGCCAGTGCTAAACCAATCGGCGGCTATGGTCGCAGAAACCAAAACCACAAACGAGCTCAGGCTCCTATTCTGGGAGACGACAGCTGGATGCAACCTCGAGTGCGTGCATTGCCGTCGCCTCGACGTGAGCCGCGAGCTCATGAAGAGCGATCTATCGACCGAGGAAGCGCTGGTCTTTATCCGAGACCTCGCCGGTTATGCCAGGCCGATCCTGGTGCTGTCCGGCGGTGAACCGCTCTTCCGTCCCGACATTTTCCAGATTGCAAGACACGCTTCCGAGCATGGTCTTCCGGTGGCTCTTGCCACCAACGGGACGCTGATCGATGAGCGTGTCGCTCATGCCATTGTCGATAGCGAGATTAAACGCGTGGCCATCAGCATCGACGGCGCGGATGAGACGACCCATGATAATTTCCGCCGCCAACGCGGCTCGCTGGCCGCTGCACTCCGCGGATTCCAGAATCTCCGTCGTCTCGGAATGAGCATGCAGATCAATTGCACGGTGACCCGTCACAACGTGCATCAAATCGACACGCTCTACGCCAGGGCCGTGGAACTCGGCGCTGATGCCCTCCACTTGTTCATGCTCGTTCCCGTTGGATGCGGCGTCCAGATCGCCGAGTCGAACGCGTTGCCGGCTGAGGAATACGAGCGGGTGCTGAACTGGATGTACGACCGGAGCAAGGAGCGGGCGCTACATCTCAAGGCGACCTGCGCGCCGCATTATTTCCGTGTCGTGCGCCAGCGCGCCGCCGCGGAGCATACTCGTGTTGAGGCAACACACAGCCTCGGAAAGCCAGCGCATGTCCAGGCCCGCGGAAATGCGACAACGCATCCGGGCGGTCATCCCGGCGGGGCCAATATGGCCGCCATGACGAAAGGCTGCCTCGCGGGCAGCGCGATCTGTTTCGTGTCGCATACCGGCGAGGTGTTCCCCTGTGGCTATCTGCCTGTCAGCGCGGGGAACGTCAAACGCCAGTCCATGCAGGAGATTTGGGAGCATTCGGAAGTGTTCGGCCGGCTTCGCGACGTCGAACAACTTGAGGGCAAGTGCGGGCTGTGCGAATTCAACAAGATCTGTCTCGGCTGTCGCGCCCGGGCCTTTTATGCCACGCACGGCAATTACATGGCGGAAGAACCCTACTGCATCTACGAGCCGCGTCGCATGCGCCGGCCGAAGGAGATTCTGGAGGACGTGTTGTAACCGGCGCATCGGGAGGTCGCAAACCATGGTCAATATCACCAAACTTTACTGCGGCGAAGAGCAACCCGCCGATGGCCTTCGCTACGGGCACGGGCACGGCGCGCCGAAATCGGCGGCTGCGCGCCGTCCGATCGTCGTCTGGAACGTTACCCGCACATGCAATCTGCGGTGCGTGCATTGTTACTCGGACAGCTATGCGCAGAAGTATCCCGGCGAGTTGACCCGGGATGAAGCGCTCCACGTCATTGATGATCTGGCGACCTTCCAAGTACCCGCCGTCCTGTTCTCCGGCGGCGAGCCACTCACGCGCCCCGATTTGTTCGAGCTGATGGAGTATGCGGTGGGGAAGGGACTGCGGCTCACGCTCTCGACGAACGGCACGCTGCTGGACGACGCCGCGGCGAAGAAGCTCAAGGAACTCGGCACCACGTATGTGGGCATCTCGTTGGATGGCATCGGCGAAACCAACGATCTGTTCCGCGGGAAGAAGGGCGCGTTTGACGCCGCGGTACGCGGGATGCGCAATTGCCGGGCGGTCGAGCAGAAGGTTGGCCTGCGCCTGACACTGACGCGCCGCAATTGCATGGATCTGCACGACATCTTCAACTTCATCGAGGCTGAGGGCATTCAACGGGCATGCTTCTATCATCTCGTGTATTCAGGTCGCGGCAATGCCGCCGATGAGTTGACACCCGCGGAAATTCGCCGCGCGATGGACGTTATTTTGGAACGCACCACATCGTTCCATCAGCGCGGGTTGAAGAAGGAAATCCTGACCGTCGATAATCACGCGGACAACGCCTACCTCTACCTGAAGCTGAACGAGCGAGACCCGAAGCGGGCCGCGTCGGTCTACGAATTGATGAAATGGAACGGCGGCGGGGCAAATTCGTCGGGGATTGGGATCGCGAATATCGACACTCAGGGCAATGTACATCCGGATCAGTTCTGGCAATCCGCGACACTCGGGAATGTGAAGCATCGGCCGTTCAGCGAGATCTGGTCAGACAACTCGATTCCTCTCCTGGCGAAATTGCGGAACCGGTTGCCGCTGCTCACGGGCCGCTGCAAGCAGTGCCGGTTTTTGGAGGTTTGCGGCGGGAGTTTCCGCGTGCGGGCGGCGCAGGTCCACGGCGATCCGTGGGCGTCGGACCCGGCGTGCTATTTGACCGATGAGGAGATCGGATTCGCGGAAGCCACGGCGTTGTCGGTTTGAGGCCAAGGTCGGTGACCCATGAAAGCTGGAGCGGAAAAAGAAGCAAACGTTTTGCAATACCAACAGGCGTTGACACTCGGAGAAGTGCCACGGTACACGGCCGGTCTGCAAACAAGGCTGGCGACTGGTGAACGTATGTACGTCGCCCTATCGACCTTCGAGCTGGCGCTCTACTTCGAGAATGACTATGCGCTGCACTACGACCTCGAGGGACGACTGACAAAGATTGCCACACCCGATTATCATCGTCGGCGCGGACTTTCCCATCAGGTGCTGGCAACACGACGGCGACCGGGTGAAAATGGTGGCGGTATCGAGCGATCCCTTCTAACGGCGGAGGAGGCGGACGCCTTGGTGAACGAGGCCCACGACAAGGCGGTCCTCGCGCTGGAAGAGTTGAAGCACCAGTCAATCGCGCTGGAATACGCGAAGCCGGGTCCCGGTCAGGCGCTCGCGACGATTCTGCCGCACCTGGAGCTTGCCGCGAAATTCGACCAGCGCGCCGCCCGTTGTTCTGCCGATCAATTTCATTCGATTTATGGTCGCGTCGCGGTGTTGCCGCCGGATCAATACAACGCTCTGGCGCTCCAGGCGACCGAAGGATGCGCGTATTCGTGCTGTCTGTTTTGTGAACTGTATCGTGGTGTATTCTATGGGCGCAAGACGCCCGCCCAGTTCGCCGAGCACGTGAACGACGCCATCGCCTATCACGGAAAAGCTCTGCGGGGACGACGCTCCATTTTTCTCGGCGAAGCCAACGCGCTGACGTTGTCGCACGCGGATCTGGTGGGGATGTTCCGGGTGTTGCAGGAGAACTTCGAGCTGCCGCCGGATACCGGGGATCACGTTCCGGCCAGTTGGTGGCTCGGCCACACGACCCGCTTTGATGGCGTCAGCACATTCCTCGACGCGTTTGCGGGGCCGCGCCGCACGGCGGCGGAATTTGAGGAATTGCGCAAGCTCGGTTTGCGCCGCGTCTACGTGGGACTGGAAACCGGCGATGACAAGCTCTTGAAGTGGTTGTGCAAGCCGGCCACCAGCGCGGGGATTGCCCAATGTGTTACGACCTTGAAGAACGCCGGACTGACTGTGGGCGTGATCGCGCTGTTGGGCGCCGGCGGTCACGAGTTTGCCGAGGCGCATGTTCGTGAGACCGCCCGCCTGCTCAATCAATTGCCGCTCGACAGCGATGACTTCATCTATTTTTCGCCCCTGGTGATTTATCCGAACAGCCGATACGCCGAACAAAGCGGCGCGTTGCAGGTCGAACCGCTCACGGCCGGCGAAATGCGCGCCCAGGAGCAGACCATTCGCGACAGGCTCCGATTCGATGAACAGCGCGGCCGACCGCATATCGGACGTTACGAACTGCAGTCTTTTGTGTATTGACGCTCATGACCTGCAATCAGCAACAATTTCACGGCAGCTTGGAAATCCCACTCTCACCGACCCGCGGGATTTCTGTCCGGGAAGGTTCCCGGGCTGTAGTTGCGCCAACCTACTCACTTGCCCCGGGTGCAATGCCCGGGAGGTGGACTCAGGCGAGGCGGTTGGCGCATAATTTCCTCATCGGCAAATCCGGTGTCATTCCCATGACGTCCAATGGTATACTGACCACCGCATTGCCGATGGTAACAGTACTCTTCCTTGTGGTGGGGACGCTTTCACACGGACAAGGAATTCAACCATGATTGCTGCGATCGTGCCTGAACAGATGCCACCTCGTGAGCCGCTGGTGAAACCAGTTAACAACCGGGAGTACTTGCATGAGCTTCCGTCCGGGGCTCGCGCCGTGGTCCAACACATCGACGAGGCCCACGATTCCATGCGTCGTTTGATGGCGATGGGTTTGTGCGTCGGCCGCGAAATCGAGGTTGTCCGCCAGGGCAATCCATTGATTCTTCGCCTGCTTGGCGCGCGAATTGGGGTATCTGGCCGCCTGGCGCGCCGCATTTCTGTCGAGCGAGTTTCATGAGCGGTCAAGGCACATGCTGCACACCGGCGAAGACGCCCATGCATGGCGTATATCGGCTTGTCCTGGCAGGTAATCCCAATAGCGGAAAGACCACACTCTTCAATGCGCTCACCGGGTTGCGCGCGCAGACGGCGAATTATCCTGGCACGACGGTCGAACGACGGGTCGGGCACTTCGATCTCCCCGATAAAGAGGCCGAAATCATTGACCTGCCTGGTTTCTACGACCTCAAGGCCTTGTCGGAAGAAGAGCGCGTCGCGGTCGACGTAATTGCCGGCCGTTCGCCCAACATCAGCAAGCCCGATGCGGCGATTGTGGTGGCCGATGTAATGAACCTGAGCCGCAGCCTGTTTCTAGTGAGCCAGGTCATCGAGATGAAACTACCGGTGGTGGTGGCGCTCAACATGATGGACATTGCCGAGGCGGAAGGGGTGCGCGTCGACACCGCCAAGCTCGCGAGCGAGATTGGCTGTCCGGTCGTTCCGATTGTCGCGCGAACCGGTCGCGGTATTGGCGAACTGCGGGCGGTTTTGCAGGATTTGAAAGCGTTGCCCGCGCCCATGTCTCCGGCAAAAGGCCTGTGCGATGCCTGCAATGATTGTCCGTTCCGGACCCGTTACGCGTGGACGGATTCCGTCACGCGATGCTGTCTCGAACGCGGCTGCGGAATCGCCAACCCGTGGACAGAGAAAATCGACAAAGTTCTGACGCATCCGGTGATTGGCATCTTCGCATTCTTTGGGGTGATGCTCGGCGTGTTCTTTTTGATTTTCCGCATCGCGCACATTCCGATGGATTTGATCGACGCGCTGTTCAGCGGACTCGGTGCGCATATCGAACAGCATATGCCTCCCGGTGACCTCCGCAGCCTGCTCGTCAAAGGCGTGATCGGCGGCATGGGCGGGATGTTGGTGTTTCTGCCGCAGATTTGCATTTTGTTCTTCTGTCTGTCCCTGCTGGAAGATACCGGTTATCTCGCCCGCGCGGCGTTCGTGATGGATCGGCTGATGCGTTGCGTGGGACTGCCCGGCAAGGCGTTCGTGCCGTTGCTCTCCGCCCACGCTTGCGCCATTCCCGCAATCATGTCAACGCGCGTCATCGAGGACAAGCGGGACCGGCTGGTGAGTATTCTCGTGCTGCCGCTCGTATCGTGTTCCGCGCGGATCCCGGTCTACAGCATGCTCGCGGCGTTGTTGTTCGCGCATGACGCCGGAAAGGCGGCGCTCGTGTTTGCGGGCGCGTATGCTTTGGGATTGATCACCGCGGTCATTGCGGCGTGGATCCTCAAACATACCATCCTGAAGGGCGAGACCCATCCCCTGGTGCTGGAGCTTCCGAGTTACAAGCTGCCGAGCCTGCGCACCGCATTCCTGACCATGATGGATCGCGCCTGGGTGTTCATGTACAAGGCCGGAACGGTGATTCTATTGATCTCGATCGGGCTGTGGGTCTTGGCGACCTACCCCAAGAGCGCTCCGCCCGCCGAGGCGATCGCGATGCAAGAGCTGGCCTCGACACGAACCGGCGACGCAGCCCGGGATTTACAGGATCAGGCCGAACGTCTGATCAACCATTCGGCGCTGGAGAATTCCGCCGCGGGCCGCATTGGGCACTGGATTGAGCCGGCCATTCGTCCGCTGGGATTCGATTGGCAAATCGGCATCGGCATCATCAGTTCCTTTGCCGCGCGCGAAGCGGTTGTGTCGACGCTGGCGGTTGTCTATGGGGTGGGCGAGGACGCCGCGGAGAAGAATCCCGAGTCGCTTTACGACTCACTTCGCCACGCGCAACGATCCGACGGTTCCAAGGTGTTCACCTCGGCGACGTGCGTCAGCTTGTTGGTCTTCTATGTGCTTGCCATGCAATGTCTCGCAACCCAGGTTGTCACCCGTCGGGAGACCAACAGCCTCAGGTGGCCCATCTTTCAACTTATCTATATGACGGTTCTGGCGTACACGGCGTCGCTGCTTGTCTTCCAAGGGCTGCGGGCGCTCGGCGTTTCCTAAGGGACGCGACGCCAAGAATTGCGTTGATTTTGACGCCTGTTTCCACGAGACGTTAGGCATATGAGGATTGGACTGGCGTCGATTCTTCGGGCAATTATCCCCGGCTGCGCTTTTGCGATTGTCGCGGCGGGGCAAACCACGGATCCCGTGGACGCCATCAAGAGCTTTAGCGACTTTCAACAGATCGATTTGAGCCGCGTGCTGAATGGCGAAATCCTGTCACAACGCGGTTCCCTGATGAATTTCCCAAACGGGATTTCCGCGCAGACGTGTTATGCCATGGCGGTGTCTGCGGAAGAAGCCGCCAAGCAATTGCAGCTATGGGATCCGTCTCCACATCCTGAATTGAAGGTGTTTGCATTTCATGGGCTTCACACGCCCTGTCAACCGGCTGACTTTCAGCTTTTGGATTTTCGCAGCAACCAGAGCCCGATCCGTTGGCTCTTGGACAAGACGATTGCGACTTCGCCGGGCAGATCGGAACTGAATTTGACTCGAGAGGAAACGCGGAAGCTGGCGCATTGCGTGCCAAAGCCCGCCGAATTGCAGAAGGTGTCCGAATGCTGGGTCAGTCTTCTCATGGCGCGCGCGTCGGCGTTTCAGCAAAAGGGTCTTGACGGAACCATGCCGTACGAGGTTGGAGGAGAAACCGTGTCGCCGGCCGATCAACTTCGGAAGATGCTGCTGGAACAAATCGCGATCTCGCACGAGTTTCTGCCGATCCTGAAGGGGATCGGTTTGTTGGGCAGGGAATCGACGCCCTCGCTGACCCCGTTTTATTATTGGACGATGTTTGATGCGGACTGGCATGCGACAATCAGTCTGGGTGCCGTGTATCTGGTGACGGTCGGCGACCACTTCCAACTTGCCGACCTGGAGTACTACGTGAACGCGAATTACTACACGTCGGCAACACTCTACGAGGTCTGGCCCGTGCAGGACCAGGGTAAGCCCGCCGCACTGGTGTGGCGGGGTGATTTCTTTGCGGCTCCAACGCTCCGGTTCACGAAAGGGACCGAGCGGATCGCGTACGGTGCGCTCATGCTGCAGGACATCAAGAAAGAAATCCACTGCATGCAAGAGACTGCAAAGAGCCGGTGATGAAAAGTGCCCGGCTCACGATTCTCATCGCGCTGGCGGCGATAGCTGCTCCTGCCCTGGCGGCCGATCCAATGAGCATTTCGGAAGAACTGGACGCTATGTACAGTTACGTTGGCGACGCGAGCACGCACGGCGCCGGATTGAAAGGCGGCGAGGTTGACGAGCATTATTCGGATCTGAAATACGTCGTCAGTCCGCAGGTGAACAACAACCTGCTATTGCGATTCGGCGCCGAATGGCAGCGGTTCTCCTTTGATGTGCCCGACCACGCGGCGGTGCCCCGTCTGCTGCAACAGGTGAGCGGCGTCCTGGGGTTTGATTATCAGGTCGCCGACGAATGGCTGATGCGCGTGGAATGGGAGCCGGGGATCTACGGCGACTTTGAGAATATCAACGCGCGCGATTTTGATGCGCCGTTGGTTGTCGGCGGACTTTATCTGGCGAGTCCCGACCTGCAATGGTTCTTCGGGATACGGGCCGATCCGCGCTGCGAATATCCCGTTCTCCCCGTGGCGGGCGTTCGTTGGAAGTTCTCAGACCGATGGACGTTGAATCTGATGCTGCCGAGCCCGCGCCTGGAATATGAAGTGAATGAGCGGTTGACTGCGTACACTGGTGGTGGAATTGAGGCGGGGACATTCGTCACGGGCGAAACGTTTGGCAGCGACCACGGCGAACCGAAGTTGAACGGTGCGATTGTGGATTACTTCGAGTTGCGTCTCGACGCCGGTGTGTCCTGGAGATTGAACCCGCAGGTCAGCGTGGAGGCTGAGGCGGGATACATGCCGTATCGCTGGTTTGATTTCTTCGACCCGAACATCAATTACCGAAGTTACAACGCGCCGTACGGGCAGATCGCCTGTCACGCTCGATTCTGAACGTCCTTGATCCCCGTGACGACGGCCGGTTTAGCGATCCTGTCGGAGGATTTCGTGCAGCACGTGTCCTTCGGCTCCGCTGGGGAAACGAATGCCGAGGATGGTGGATACGGTCGTGGCGAGGTCGACAATCTCCACCGGGTCTCCATACTCGCCGGGCTTGATCCAGTCCTTGCCCATGAACACCAACGGCACATGGGTGTCGTACGACCAGGGCGAACCGTGCGTGGTACAGTATTCGCCGGATTCGTTGAATAGATACCACCCCTGCTTCTGTATGACAAGCAGGTCGCCGCTGAGTTGCTGGTTCCACGACCGGGCGGCCAACAATCCGAATCGCGTTGGGGGCACGGTGCCGTTCAGCAATTGCGTGCGCGTAAACACTGTGTGTACGCCAGGATAATCCCGAAGGAATTCAGCGGCGGCGTTCTCCACGTCCTCGCGCTTTAGCCCTTTGGCGGCGATTGCGGCTTGATCCAGATTAATCGTTGGATTAAACCATGACACGGCGTACCTGGCGTCGCCGAACTTCTTGCTGAGGGCCGCATTCAGGCTCGCCAGTAATTTGTCCGGGTCAAGACGACCCGCTTCGAAATGCAGTGTGTTCTCATAGAACTCCGGGCTGTGGGCAAACCCGTGATCGGCGGTGAGCGTGACGAGCACATGATCGAGCCCGACCCATTGATCGATTCCGGCGAGCAAACTGGCCAGCGTCTTGTCCAGCCGCAGCAGGTCGTCTTGCGACTGCTTGCTCTCGGGGCCGAAGAGATGATTGATCTCGTCATGGCAGGAGAAGCTCACAGCGACCAGATCGGGCACGTTGCGCGGGTTCCTGCCAATACTCTCGGCCTTGATGGCGGTGAGGAGGAATTCCACCGTGTAATCGTCGCCGAACGGCGTCCACCGAAGCTCATCGTAGTACTTCTTGCCGCCGAGATAGTGTGGGAAGCGTGCGCCGAGACCGATGTTCAGTTTGTACCCGAGCCCAGAGGCGCAACCGTCGGTCATGGACTGCCAGTATGCGTCGGCGGGGAACAACGGGTCCCAGACTTTGTCGAGCCATTTATCCTGCGGCTTGCCGGCGTCGAATTGCTTCCACCAATCGGGATACTCTTTCGCGTAGTACGTCGAGGTAACAAATCGGCCTGTGTCCTTGCTGAACCAATACGCCATGCCGGTCTTCCCGCCTGTGAAGATCGCCCCGCGGTCCTTCACGGATACACTGAGTACCTTCGACTGCATGCCCGTGGCCACGCGCAACTCGTCGCCCACGGTCGTCACCTGCAGATTGCGCGGGGAGGTGCCCGCGTTGTCCTCGGTCGGTTCGCCAAGAAGCGTGCTTGACGCGTCCGCGCAACAGTACATCTTCTTTTGCGCGACGCGGTCCCACCAATCATTGCCGACGATGCCGTGACGGTACGGGTAGGCGCCCGTCAGGATCGTGGCGTGGCCCACAGCGGTGTATGTCGAGGCATGCCCCTGATGTGCATCATCGAACCACGCGCCCTGTTTGAGCAGGAGCTTGAACCCGCCATCGCCGAGTTGGTCGTAGTACTTGAGCACCTGGTCCTGCGGAAGGCCGTCAACGGTGATGACGAGCACGAGCTTGGGCTCGGGTAGGACGGACGGATTGCGGAATTCAGCGTGGGCAAAGGACGAGAGCACGCTCAGCGATGTGACCAGAAAAACGAGAATGAAATGGAGGCGGCAGCGATAATTCATCGGGCGGAGATTTTAAACGGCTCCGACCGCCGTGCGCAACCCCGGCGCGTAACATTATTTATGTGTCGTGGATGGTGGAGACGGAGGGGCGCGGGGAGGTGCTTTTGGAGGATGAAGCGGTAAGGGACCGCCCCCGCGCAGCAGCCAAGGAGGACTGGCAGCACGAGAAACCCTATCGGACGCTCGCGGCAATCCTGGTCCGAAATGGAAACAACTTGGTTACAACTAGATGGGAGTTTAAGGCCGTGGTTGACGACGGGAAGCACAAATCCTACGATATGGTTGTGGCGCGGAGGTGGCGCTATCGCCAGAATTCATCCACGCAATCATGAGCCAGAAGAAACGCATTCCCGTCGATGGCGGTCAGAGTTTCACCCAGAATCCGTTCGCCGGACTAACCAGTGATGGATTACCGCCATCTCGGGAGGGCCCAGCGAGCGGACCGCCCGACCGGACCGCGCCCGAAACCACGGTGGTCCGGAAAAATCGCGGACGCGTCGATATCGTCCGTCAGACGGCGGGCCGGGGAGGCAAGACGGTGACGGTCATCACTGGGTTTGTCGGCATCGGTCTGCCCGAGAAAGAGCAACTTGCGCGGGCGATGCAGAAAGCTTGTGGCTCGGGCGGTACGGTCAAAGATGGTCGCATCGAGATTCAGGGGGACAAACGCGACGTGGTCGCTCGCATCCTCACGGAAGCCGGTTTTCGGCCCGTGTTTGCCGGCGGGTGAGCTTGAGCCCGCGCGAGGCGGCTTCCCGTTTACGCCAGCAGGCCGTGATAGTTCCCAAGGTTGACGCGGTGATTGGGGAAGATGCGGTCGACGTCGCGCGCGCCGAGGTGGTTTTGGGCCAGTTCGGCGAACACGTCGCGATAGTCGGTCGTCAGCATCAGATCGCGTCCTTCAAATAGCTGTTCCCGTGCGAGGCCTGGCCAGCGTCCGTACACTTTGCCGCCGCGAACAGGACCACCCATCACGGTGAAACACGTCGCATGGCCGTGATCGGTACCGCGGTTGCCATTCTGGCGGACGGTCCGGCCGAACTCGCTCATGGTTAGAACGATGACGTCATTCATCTTATCGCCGAGATCCTGATACAACGCCGCGAGGCTGTGAGAGAAATCCGCGAACCGGTTGGCCAATTGGCCGGTCGCGCCCCCCTGATTGGCGTGCGTGTCCCAGCCGCCGACCTCGGCAAACGCGACTTCGACGCCGATATTGGCTTTGATCATCTGGGCGATTTGGAGAAGCGCGCGGCCAAATTCGCTGTTCGGGTACGACGCGCCGTTTTGCGGTTTGTACTTCGTCGGGTCGGCGGACTGGAGCATTCCGATGGCGTCGAAGGCTTCCTTGCCCGTTCCGTGGAGCAGGTCGCCAACAGCCGTCTCGTACATTCCTTCAAATCCGTTTGCCGCACTGGTGGTCGTGGGACCCGGCGTGAAACCTCCCGCGCCTGCGCCGACGCCGAATGTCTTCAGGTCGGCAATCGCGAGCGCTTCCTGGTCGCCCTGCAACGTGCGCGGGAGCATGGCCGTCATCGACACCGCGCGGAACGGCGACAGCTTGGCGCGGTCCTCGGGGCATTCCAGCAGCGTGCGATTGAGCCATCCCGTGCGGGTGGATTTGTCGTCCACCACGCCGCATTCCATGAAATCCTGCGCATCGAAGTGCGAGCGGCTCGAGCTTGGCGAGCCACACGCTTGAATCAACGCGAGATGGCCGCTCCGATACATCGGCAGCAGCGGGGCCATATTGGGATGAAAGCCGAAGAAGCCGTCCAAATCGATCACGCCGGACACGCCAGCGCTTTGCGTCGGCTGGGCGATGGCGATGTCGGAGCGCGCTTCGTAATAGTGCGGGTCGCCGTAGGGGACGACCATGGAAAGACCGTCGAGCGCGCCGCGCTGAAAGATGCAGACGAGAATCTTCTTTCCGTTCGTCGCCCGCGCGGGTTCGGCGGCAAAGACCAGTTGTTGCAGGAATGAGGGCCCCCACAACGGCATGGCGCCGACGGATACGAGTGCGAGTCCACCGCGTTTGAGGAATGCCCGGCGTGTGAGTTTCATAACGGTTCTCCTTCGATTAATGCCGCTGAAATTCCGGTGACCCGAGAACGAGAGCGACGAGTTCGGGCGCATTCACCGTGCTGGCCGCGCCGCCGTCAGTCCCCGTGACTTGTTTTTCGAGCGTGGCGCGTGTCGGCGCGGTCATTTCGCCTTGCAGGATGGTCGCATTCAACTGGTCGAACACGGTGCCCGGCTTGTCGATGTCCGTCCCGCCAATGAGATCCGCCGACGTGACCGACACGTCGACGATCTTATGCTCGGCCAGCGCCAAGGCGAAGTTCATCCGCGCGATCAACGCGCCGGTGTTGACCCACTTGCGCGAGTCTTCGGGATAGCCGGTGGGAGCCTGGTAGGCGAACAATGGTTCGCCCATTTCGATGAGTTCAATATCCAGCGTCTTGCGCCTCGCCGAGGAAATTCGGTCCATGCCCCGCCCGAATGTGGCGCCGGCTTCAATCGCCAGTCGGCGGTCGACCGGCAGGGAATCGTCACTTACGATCTTGCCACCCGTGGCGCGAACAGCCGACACGGCAAATTCAAATGGCGATTTGATTTTTGCCCGATACGCCTGCCGCGAGAAGAATTCAGGGCTGTAGATGATCGCCTGGTAGACCTGGCGGAGGTCGCCGCCGGTTTGAAGAAAGACGTTCGCAACGCGGTCGACGAGCGCCGGTGGCGGATCGTCAGCGACGAGGCGACGGCAGAGTTTGGTGGCAATAAAATGGGCGGTCGACGGATGCGATGCCAGAATATCGAGCACCATCTCGCCATCGTTGATGCCGCCGTTGGCGGGAATGTCGTGGCCCAGTACCGTCTTTTCGCCGTCGTCGTGGCGGCGCGGAGTGAAGCGGAACTCGCCCGATTGCGGGTCGACGGTCCAGCCGGTGAAGCAGCGGGCGACTTCCTGCACGTCTTTCTGCGTGTAGCCGCCGTCCACGCCCAGGGTGTGCAGTTCCATGATTTCGCGCGCGTAATTCTCATTGATGCCGCCGACCTTTTGCGGCTGGTTCGGCGTGGTCGTCGACTGGGCCGGTTGCGCGCTTACCGCAGCAGTTGCTTGTCCAAACAGTTGTTGGCGGCGGCGAAGCTCGTAGGGCGACATCTGCCGCGCGACTGAATTCTGGAAGTTGTCGAGGTAATGCAACATCGCCGGGCTTTTCGCCGAGGCTTCGAGCAGATCGCGGAACTTGCCGAATACGTGCGGGCGGATCGCGTCGCGGTCGTCGGAGACTTTCAGGATGCGGCACGGACCCTTGCGGACGTCGATATTGAAATGGTTGGACCAGAAATCGACCAGCACTTCGTAGAACTGGCGTGGGGATTCGACGGCGCTGATGATCTTGGCGTCCTGAAGTTCCGCCACGGCGAGAAACGATTTGCGCGGGCCTTCGCGGCGCGGCGGTGGCTGTGGGGGTGGTTGGTTCCCACCGGCGAGCACGGCGACCGAAGCCATGTTTGTTGCCGACTGGCTGGCCCTTTCGGCTGCCGTTTGTTGAGCCCGGCGTTCCTTGATCGCTTCCTGCTCGCCGCGGAATGTCTGGAATAAATCCGTCTCATCCATCTTGAGAATGTCGAACCTGGCAAGATCAGACTGCAATTCCGAGTCGTCGATTCGCTCGGGGTGCAACTGCTGGTCGATGTAGCGATCCAGCCCCATCTTCTCGATGCGCTCGACGTCGCCGGGTCGCGGCCCGTAGCCGAGGCGGTCGAGGACATGGATGATCTTCTGACGCTCGGTGAGGGTTTGGTTATCGACTGTTGGTTGTGGTGCTGCCGCCACCGCCAGCGTTGCGCAGAGAGTGGCCACTGCGCCCGCCAAATGGATACTGCGACGTGTGCCCATAGCTGTTGGTTTCAACACCGGGTCGTCCGGTTTGTTGCGCCGCGTTGCCATGCCGGGACGCAAGTGTGGCAGGAAATGGGCCAAAAGGCAACGGAACGGGTTGTCGCAATCGGGTTAGAGCAACTCCAGTTGCGCGCCGGCGGGGCGACGGAATGCAGCGGTCGAAAGCTCCGGACCGCGCTCGGGGAAGCCGGCGCGACGGAGGGCCACGGCGAACAGCTTGGCCGTCTGCTCGGCGACGATGCCCGTGCCCGTCATGCGCGTGCTGAAGTCCGAGTCATTCAGTTTTCCGCCGCGCATCGAGCGGATTTGCGCGAGGACTTTCTCTTTGCGATCGGGCATGTGGTGTTCGAGCCATTGCTGGAAGAGATCCTTGACGCCGAATGGAAGACGAAGCGGGGTCATGCCCGCAAACAGTGCGCCGGCTTCGGCGGCAGCTTTCGCGATCGCGGGCAACTCGTGGTCGTTGATGCCGGGAATCACGGGCGCGATCAGCACGCCCACGGGCACGCCAGCCTTGGACAAGTTTTTGATTGCGCGGAGGCGGGCGGCGGGCTGGGCGGTGCGCGGTTCCATGATCCGCGCGAGATTGGCGTCGAGGGTCGTGATTGACAGAAACACTCCGGCAGCATGGTCCCGAGCGAGATCCGCGAGAATATCGATGTCGCGGGTAACGAGCAGGTTTTTGGTAACGATGGCGACGGGGTTCCGAAACTCGGCAAGCACCTGCAGGCATTTGCGCGTGACCTGCAGTCGGCGTTCGATGGGTTGGTAACAATCGGTAACGCCGCTCATGGCCAGCACTTGTGGTTTCCATTTTGGGGACATCAATTCGCGGCGCAACAACTCCGGCGCGTTTTCTTTGACAACGATTTTCGTTTCGAAGTCGAGGCCGGCGGAGAAACCGAGATACTCATGATACGGACGAGCGTAGCAGTACGAGCAACCATGCTCGCAGCCGCGATAGGGATTGATGCTCGCATCGAACCCGATGTCGGGGCTGGTATTGTAGGCGATGATCGAGACACTGGCGTCACGGTAGAACTGCGTCTTCGGTGCGGGGTCGTCAGGCTCGTCCCACTCGGCGTCACGTTCATACGCCGTGTGCTCGAACCGGTTCGGCGGATTCTCTGCCACGCCGCGCCCGCGAATGGATTTCTTCGCACCCATCGCCACGACGGTAGCACGGATATATCCACTGTCAAAACTACGCCGGCTGGATGTCAATGGAACCGATCTTTCCCGAATGAATGTGTACTGTAACGGTCATCGGGCGGCAGCAGACCTCGCAGTCGACGATGAACTCAGCGTCGCCTTCGCTCAGGTCGAAGGGAACGTCGAACTCTTCGCCGCAATGCGGGCAGGTGATGGCGAGAAAGTCGCTCATTTCGATTTGATCGAGGTCCAGAATTCGTCGAGCCACGCCACACGCGGTCCGATGTCTTTGACGAATTCGAGTCTCTTCATCACGTCGGGCGGGGGATAGATGACGGAATTATTGCGGTCAGCAGAAGTGATAAACGCAAACGCGGCCTTGTTGGGCGTGGCGTACTGGTTAAAGTTCGAAATCTGCGCGCCGATCTTCGGGTCGAGGATATAGTTGATGAATTTCTCGGCCGTGTCGCGATGCGGGGCGCGGGCGGGCACAGCCAGATTATCCACCCAGATCTCGCTGCCTTCGCGCGGGATGAAGTAGTACGTCTCGGGATCTTCCCGCATGCCGCGGACGGCATCGCCGTTGAAGACGATGCCGACGCGGCAGGCCTTCTCGAGGACTTTGTTCTTCGCGCCGACGCCGCCTTCCAACCCGAGCGAGCGCTTCCTGGTTTGGATGAGCAGGTCGCGGGCATCGAGGAGTTGTCGCCTGTTTGTGCTATTGAAACTGTGACCCTGGTATTGGAGTGCGATGCCGATGGCGGTCCGGGCGTCGTCGATCATCAGGAACGCGCCGATTTGCTTTTTCGGATCGAAGATGAGCCCCCACGTTTCGTCGATGATTTCGCCCGGTTTCTTGCGCACGTAGAGACCGACCGTCCCCCACTGATACGGGATGGTGTAGGCGTTGTCCGGATCGCATTCGCGATGGGCGAACTTCGGGTCGAGGTTGTTGATGTTGGGAATGCTTTCGTGGCGCAGCGGCGCAAGCAACCCCTGGCGAACCATCGAGGCGACCAGGTAATCGGACGGGACCACAATATCGTATCGGGATGCACCGCCGGCCCGCAGTCGGGAGAGCATGCTCTGGTTGTCTTCGTAGACATCGATTGCGACATGGCAGTCACAGGCTTTCTCGAAACTCCGGATGACAGCGGGATCGATGTACTCGTTCCAGATGAACAGGTTCAGCCTGTTCGTCTGGCCCCACACCGGCGTGATGCAGGCCGCCGCTAGAAGGACAAACAGAGATGTCGTTAGCGGGCCGGTCAACACATTGATCCAGCCTCCTTCAACGCGGGTTCGCAGGACATTCTCTGAGCCGAATACACCATGTCCGGACCATAGCAGATTCCCACAAGAGCGGGGTAATAAAGCTCGCTGGTGCACCCCGGTGACGCCACGGAAGTCGCGCGATTGTCTGTTGGCAACAGGCTGGTGCGCAAGGGCTTGCGCGCGCAACTCGCCAACTCGCCGGGCCTGTGGTATGGTATAATCGACCAGCGGGGGGAGATTAAGATGGACGAGAAACTTACAGACACGGCGCAATCGAAGGACGCGACAGCGGTTGCGGCGCCGCCTTCGGTTCAAGCGTCTCGTGAATCGTCGAAGCCCGACAAGCTCGAGGATCTTCGTCGCAAATCCGCGGACTACCTCGAGACCGTCAGCGCCGGCAAGAAACTCGATCCCGAGGACAAAAACCGCATCATCACCCACACGCTGGAGAATTTCGACGACTACTTCAATCGCGGGTTCTTGCATTATCGCAAGTCCGTCGCCGAAGCCGAGGATTTCGCCGCCATCGAGTGGACCGGCCAGGGCTCGATCATCGAGGACATCATGGGCCGCAAGTTCATCGATTGCCTCGGCGGCTTCGGCGTCTACAACATGGGCATCCGTCACCCGAAAATCATCGCGGCCGTCAAAGCCCAGCTCGAGCGCATGCCGCTCTCGTCCCAGGAATTGCTCGACCCGCTTCGCGGTTTCCTCGCGGAGCTGTTGGGTGAACTCACACCCGGTGATCTCCAGGATTGCTTCTTCATCAGCAACGGTACCGATGCGGTCGAGGGCGCGCTGAAACTGTCGCGGCTGTACACCAAGAAAACAGGCTTCATTTCCACCACCGGCGCGTTTCACGGCAAATCGATGGGCTCGCTCTCGGTGATGGGCCGCGCCGTCTACCGCAAACCATTCCAGCCGCTGTTGTCCGACGTCTACTTTGTCGATTACGGCGATATCAAGGACCTCGAACGCGAACTCAAGAAGCTCACCGATTTGGGCGAGGACATCGCCGCGATCATTCTCGAACCTGTCCAGGGCGAAGCCGGCGCGGTCGTGCCGCCGGACGATTATCTGCCCCGCGTCCGCCAATTGTGCGACGAGTACGGCGTGTTGCTCATCCTCGACGAAGTGCAAACGGGCATGGGCCGCACGGGCAAGGTGTTTGCCTGCGAACACTGGAACGTCGTGCCGGACATTCTCTGCCTGGGCAAAGCGCTCGGCGGCGGCGTGATGCCGCTCAGCGCCTTCATGAGCACACCCAAAATCTGGAAGGTGCTCGAAGATAATCCATTTCTCCATAGCTCGACCTTCGGCGGCAATCCGCTCGCCTGCGCGGCCGGCATCGCCGCGATCAATGTGATGCTCGAAGAAGATCTCGCCGGCCAGGCCGCCGAGAAGGGCAACTACCTGATGAAACGCCTCCGCGCCTTGCAGGCCATGCACCCGGAGATCCTCAAGGCCGTTCGCGGCAAGGGATTGCTGATCGGGCTCGAATTCAGCGACCGATTCATCGGCTATCGCGTCGCCGCCGCCCTGTTCAAACGCGGCGTGCTCGTCGCGGGCACCCTCCTCAGCGCGCGCACCATCCGCATCGAACCCGCGCTCAACATCAGCTACGAACTCCTCGACACCATGCTCGACAAACTCGCCGACACGCTCAAGCAGATCGAGAAACAGGTCGAGAAGGAAGCCAAAGAAAAGGCCGCCAAGGAAAAGGACCCGAAGGACGCGAAAGACGGCAAGGCGAATTAGCCCGCCAGTCCAATCAGGCTCATCTCCCCGCCAATTTGGTCCCATTTTCCGTCCCGTTTGTGCCCTTTTTCACCCTCCAACGACCCTAAAAACCCCCGAACGAAGCCAAACGAAGCCATTCAGTTTTTCAGGAATTCCTGCGTCATAATCCATTGCCGATCAGCCTCTTCCATTCCGCAACACCCCTAAAAACCATTGGCTTCGTTTCGCAGATATAGGGGGTCCCCCCCATCCTCCGCTGTAGCCGCGCTTGATAAGCGCGGAGCCGTGGTCGACGGTAGAAACGTCCTGCTGCGCGTTGTCGCCGCTTTGCAGTTCGCCGCTGCCTGTCCGCCTCAGGCGGATAGCCGCGCACGCTGGGCGCGGATGGGCCGCCCGGCCGCCCGGACGGCCCGTCATTTCTCCAATTGTAGCGGCACTCGATGAGCGTCGGTCGTAAGGTCGTCTCCGATTTCCTCGCCCCTTCGAAGGGGCGAGGATCAAAGGCGAGGGGGAAGCACTTCCCCGTCCGTCACCCCGAGCAGATCGAAGGGCCTCTGCTGTGTCTGCCCTCTCATTCCCTTATGTCCAAGCCCAGCCGCTCGGGATCTCGTCCGCTCCGGCACCGTTGCTCTCACTCCCGATTCTTTAATTGTCAAACAACAAGACAACGACCCGAACCCTATCACTTTTCCCGCCCCGCGTCCAGCAAAAACAATCACTTAACGATACACGCCGATATCCGCCTTATCGGAGGGGATCAAAAGGCGGGTGCCTTGGCTGGTTACCGCCCTCCGGCTGGGAGGGCGAACCTCCCGGTGAGCCGCGTCCTTGCCCGGCGGCCCCGTCCGGCACCCAAACGCTTTCCCCTCCTCGGAAGCGAAAAACAGGTGGGAGCTCTCTCGCGACGTTCCCCGAATCGCATTGCCAATGACTTTGCCGGGAAGTAAGATTGCACCGCATTCCGAAGCGTAATAGGGCAGGTCAATCCATGACACCCGAAGAAAAAGGCCGCCAGCAAATCGACTCGGCACCAGATCCATAATCGTGACTGCTGTTTCTCACATCACCGCGACGCGTGCGCTGCCCATGATATATCGTTAAGCGACATATCATGAAGACAATTACGCCCGGTCCGTGTCCATCTGCGGCTTGTCCTTCGCGCAGATTCGCATCCATTCGCGGCGGACACCCGTGTGCAGCATCCCGGGCGACGCCTTGGCTGTCTACAGATCGGGTACCCTCACGCACAACTCTCCCGCCGCATTCGTGAACGACGGTAACGTCGGCAAGCCGAGGCGCGAGGGTAGCGCCGGAGCCGAGTCCGACGGAGCCGAAAGCGGCACTAGCCGCTGAGACGCGCTGAAGATGTGCCGACAGCGCAAACGCCGCGCCTCGCCTTCGTGGCAATCCCGTTTTGCCGGACCTTCCATGACTTTCCCGTTGGGATCGAACGTGGACCCGTGGCAGGGACAGTTCAAGGAACGGTTCGATTCCGCCTCCAGCTTGCATTTCCGATGCGTGCAGTACGACGACAACGCCACCAGCTTGTCGCCCCCATCGCGATCACGCCGATTCGAATAGGCGTTGACCGATGAACTCGCCTTCCGAAATCCCGCCCGGGCAGGCGAAAAGGCCACCGCCCGTATGGGTGACGAACTGGTTCATCATGTCGTACTTCGCCATCTTGTCGAAGATCTTGATGAAGCCGGTCCGCGGGTCTTTCTGGTAGCAGATGAACAGCAAGCCTGCGTCGTACTCCATTCCCTGATGCCACGGCGGCCAGTGCTCGGCGTTAAAGTTCACGCCATCGTTGTAGGAATACGGACGACGAAGGACCCGCGCGCCGTCGTTGTTCTCGGCCATCGCAATTCGGACATGCGAGTAATCCGGAATGACGCGGTTCCCAGCCTTGTCGGTCGCGGTCAGGTTCGGCGTATCGAATTCTTTCTTGCCACCCAACGGCGCGCCGGAGGTCTTCTGGCGGCCAATGGTCTGCTCTTGGTATTCGAGCGCGAGACGGTCCCAATGTTCCAGGGCCATGCGGATGCGGCGCATCACGACATAGCTTCCACCCCGCATCCACGCGGGACCCTCATCGCCGACCCAGACGAATTCTTCCATCGCCTTCGGATCGGTTACGGACGGATTGCTGGTGCCATCCTTGAAGCCCATGAGATTGCGCGGCGTCTCCTTCGGGCTCGGCCTGGTAATAAAACCGATTTGGGCCCAGCGGATTTGCGCCACATAATTCGCCGCCAGCCCCAACTGGCGAACCGCGTGAAACGCAACCTGCGGATCGTCCGCGCACGCCTGCACGGACAAATCGCCCCCGGTCATCGCGTCGACCAACTGGTCCCCATTGAATCGAGGGAGATCGACGAGAGCTTCGGGCCGGTGCGCCGCGAGGCCGTACCGGTCCTGCCCGTTCTTCGTGAACAGCCCCGCGCCGAAGCCAACCGTTATCGTAAGGCGCGCGGGCGACAACCCCAGTGTTTCGCCGGTGTCAGCCTGTCTGGTTTCACGGGCCTGCCCGATCAGGTTCGCCGGCAGACCGCGGGTGATCCTGGCGGCGGTCGTGGTCCACGCGCGCAGCATTTTGATCACGTCGTCCCGGCTCGCCGTGACGAGGTCAAAGGCGGCGAAGTAGGTGTGGTTTTGCATCGGCGTCAGGATGCCGCCTTGATGTCGACCCCAGAACGGTTCCGTCGCTAACGAACCACCCGGCTTCATTCCGGCAATTGCGTCGGTCGCCGGGCGTACCCCCAGGCTCGCGCCGGCCACGGCCGCCATCAGTCCACCAGCCCTGGCCAGAAAGCCACGGCGGGACAAACCCTGTTTCTCATCGCCCGTTTCGCTCATGGGGACGCCTCGACAATCGTGTTCATGTCAGCCTCGACGTAATAAAGACCTTTCCCGTCCGGTTTCAAGGCAATACCGAACAGGTCGCCGTTGCCGGGCGGGGACTGCGCCTGGTCCGCGTCGATCCATTGCGCGCAGAGTTGCTAGGCAGTTGGGTCCAGGTCTCAACATTGCAACATTCGATTACCTTCACACCCACTCCCCTGACGGCGACACCGCCTACAAATTGGGCACCCTCACAAACAACTCCCCCGCGTCATTCGTGAACGACGGCAGTGTCGGCAAGCCGAGTCGGACGAGACGCCGCGCTTCGCCTTCGCGGCAATCGCGTTTCGCCGGACCTTCCATGACCTTTCCGTTGGGATCGAACGTCGACCCATGACAGAGACAACACGCCTTCGTCCCCATCCGCATGAATCGGTAACATACCTTCCCCCGCCGCTGCTTCTCCGGGGGTTTTGCCTCCTGACCTCCGTCCTCACCCCATCCCGCGCTCTCCTGCGGTCGGCAGTTATGGATAGTGCTATCCATAACTCCCCGGTGATTCCGACGGCCCGAACCGTCCGCGTCTGCCCCTTCGTCCTCCCGCGCGTTCGTGGTTTGTCGGCAGAGCAATCCATCCTCGGGATCGATCGGCAACAGTGAACTGGCGTCACCCTGACCATGGAAACGTTTGATCGCCGTCACACCTGCGTCGCCCTCTCCCTCCCGACTTCCCGCCCCGTCCCGGCAAGTTCCACCGCCTCCTCCATTCCGTGGTTATGGATAGCGCTATCTATAAATCGTCACCCTGGCTGCTCTCCGCCGCGTACCACACCGCCTCCTCCCGATGGACGTCACGGAGATA
This sequence comes from Verrucomicrobiia bacterium, assembly GCA_035501175.1. Lineage (GTDB taxonomy): Bacteria > Verrucomicrobiota > Verrucomicrobiia > Palsa-1439 > Palsa-1439 > Palsa-1439. Next base: position 38,012 of record DATJWQ010000048.1, read on the forward strand.
TGTCGTCAACGTCTCGCGGTGTTATGGATGGCGCTATCCATAATCGGGATGATTGGGAGCAGCCGGAAGCACCGCCGACGGCAGCCGAACGGCGAGACGACCGGGCGCGAGCGAGCTCAACCGCCGCAACCGTCGCGACGGGGTGATCTTCCGGAAGGGTGGGCAACCGCATGCGCCGCGTATGACGTCACAACGTCTTCACCGCTCTTACCAACCACGGCCGCGTGAATCGTCCCGGCCGATGCCGTCCCCGCAACCACTGTTTTACCGTGATCTCGCTGACCACGCAGCCCCGTGCCGCGAGGGCTTTGCGCAACTGCGGCAACGTTCGGCCCGCCCTCCGGCGATACAACGCCCGGCACAGCGGGTCGCGCGGCGGCAACAATCTCTTTCGGCTCATCTCGTTCTCCTCCGATCCAACGGTCCTCGCAGCGACATCTGGCCCCGGATGTCCTCCGAAGTATGGATGGTGCTATCCATAAATACGAGACCGTTATCGAAGTGGCCGACGCGTAACAGTTACAACGGTGAATTCACACCTGCTCACGAACAACATTGGGCTCTCGTCGCGCCGCCGCCTACAAATTCGGGACCCTCACGCATAACTCCCCCGCCTCATTCGTGAACGACGGCAACGTCGGCAGGTCGCGTTTCGCCGGGCCTTCGGTGACCTTTCCACCGGGATCGAACGTCGAGCCGTGGCAGGGACAGTTGAACGACCGATTCGATTCCGCCTCAAGCTTGCATTTCCGATGCGTGCAGTAGGACGACAACGCCACCAGTTTGTCGCCCTTGTGGACGAGAAAAAATCCCTGATCGCGGAAAGCATCGTACAACCCGTCGGCGGCATATTTACTGACCGGTCCGGCGTTCACCACTCGCTCGTGACCGTTTGCGCCGGAACCGCTGGCGCCACTGTTGCTTTGCTCGGCCATCGCCCGACAGCCGGTGACCAGCGTGGCGGCCGTCACAAACAAAAACTGTCTCCGACTAATACCCGCTGGCGCGTCCATTTCCGTCGTCATGGCTTCAATACTCAAACACGAGGCTGGTGATGACGCCCCAATGCATGTCTTCGCGCGCGCCGTTGTCGATCGGGAACACGTACCCGGCCCCCAGCCGCGGTTGCACGCTGCCGATGGTCTTGAGGTTGACGCGAAAACCCGCGTTTCCCGTGAGACTGTTGTGTCCGGGATCCTCGTGATTCAACTCGGTCTCGCCGATCAATTCGAAGACGGGAATCAACTGCAACACGTCCGGCAACTGCAGCTCCTTGCGCGGGATCGTGTAGCCGAACACCAGGCCGTACTCGAATGTCTTCAGCCCGTTGTCGTCATCGCTCCCGTACAACATGGAAAGTCCGACAATGGATTGGAGCGTGAAATGGTTGCCGAGGCGCAGGTCGTCGAAAATCTTCGGAACAACTTCCGTGTCCTTGCTTAACGACGAGTGGGTGGGGACGCCGACCTCGATCGCCGCGCCGAATGTGGAGTCAACCGACTTGTTGTCCGAGACGTATTGATAGATCGGGTAGCGGGCGCCGAGGTCGATGTTGTCGAAACCGTCCGTCGTTTTGTTCGCCGCGGTGTCGTAGTCGACTTCATACGGCGCCTCGATCTCCAAGGTGAGCAGGCCGAACCCTTTTTCCACCTCGGCGGTCGCAACATCATCCCGTTCCTGGCTGGACGCCTGGGTGTGCAACCAGTCCAGGCGAGCTTCATTGACCTCAAGGTCGGAATCATCAACCAGGAATGGCTCGGGATAAACTCCTTGGCCATACGAGCTTCTGTGGTCCAGCCAGCCGAGTAGGCCGTACCGATTGTCATCGGTTGCGTGCGAAGCGGCCTGCTGCGTATCATATTGCTGTGCAGATGCATGTGGAGCCGAATAGATGCCTATTGTGGCGATTGTCACGACGAGAACGACGATGAGACGCCCTCCTGCCCGAGACGGCAGAGTGCGCTGATATACATTTTTCATGGTCGCTATATAAAGCAGATGATTACTATGTCAATCATAAAGAGGATAATAATTGTCCGCTTATCCCTCGCTCCTGTCGAGAAACGCCTTGTGGACAGGTGACTTGAAGTTTCGGTATGACAGTACATACCGGCACTCCAATGCAAACCGACACGCCACCCAAAACCGGGCAGGGTTACTACAAGTGGGTCGTTGTCGGCATGTTGTGGTTTGTGTGCTTCTTCAACTACGCCGACCGGCAAGTGCTTGCCGCCGTCTTCCCAAAGTTGAAAAGCGAATTCGGCTTTAATCCCGTGGAACTCGGCCTCATCGGCTCGGCGTTCATGTGGATCTATGCGCTGGGCGCGCCTCTCGCCGGGTTCATCGCCGACCGTCTGCCACGCAAGCACTTGATTCTCGGAGGCTGCTTGTTTTGGAGCAGCGTCACGGTCATGACGGGATGGTGCGGCCGGCTTTGGCAATTTGTGACGGTCCGCGCCATGGAGGGACTGGGCGAGACGTTCTATTTTCCGGCAACGATGTCGTTGGTGAGCGATTATCATAGCGGGCGCACCCGATCTCGCGCGCTTTCCTTGCACCAATCGAGCGTCTATCTCGGTACCATCATCGGCAGTTGGGCAGGAGCGTGGTTCGCCGAGATCTACGGCTGGCGCGTCGGGTTTTACTTCTTCGGAGCCGCGGGTGCCGTCGTCGCGCTGGTTCTCTACCGCTTCTTGAGGGAGCCCGTCCGCGGCGCGACGGAGCCGAGCCATGAATCGCGACACGAGCCGGTTTCCGTCGACGAGGCGTTGAGCATCATTTTTCGGCACCCAACCGTGGCGCTTCTGATGGGCGCTTTCCTCGGCGCGAATTTTGTCGCGACGATTTTCCTCACGTGGACGCCAACGTTTCTGGTGGAGAAATTCGGGTTTCGGCTGACGTCCGCCGGCCTGTCCGGCAGCGTGTTCATCCATCTGGCGAGCGCGATCAGCGTTCCCATCGGCGGCGCGCTGGCTGACCAACTCGCCCAACGTTTCCTCGGCGGGCGGATTCTCGTGCAGGCGATTGGCTTGCTGGCGGGCGCGTCGTTTGTTGCGCTGGTCGGACTGACCTCGAGTGTCGTCGTGCTCCTGGTTTCGATGACATTGTTTGGCCTCTCGAAGGGACTCTACGATTCCAACATCTTCGCGTCGTTGTTCGACGTGATCGAGCCACGAGCCCGGGCCACGGCGGCGGGCATCATGAACACGGTTGGCTGGGGCGGTGGCGCGCTCGGTCCGCTGGCCGTCGGACTGATGACCGTCTACGGGCGGCACAAACAGCCGATTGATAACATGAGCGAAGCGGTGGCGTCCGGCGCCATCGTGTACGTGATGAGCGCCGTTCTACTGCTCGTGGCGGCGTTTCGGTTTGCGCCCGTCGACATGCGGCGTTCGGAGGCGGTCCTGTAAATCATGCGCGCCAGCCTCTTGACCGCGTTCTTTCTGGCCAACGTCTTGTTGGCGACGTGCCTGCGCGCTTCGCCAATCCTCACGTCCGAATTCATCAACGAACACGCGCCGTATCCCGAGTGTCATGCATCCACGATCGCCGAGACGGCGCCCGGCAAGCTCGTGGCCGCATGGTTTGGCGGCACGCACGAACGCGCGCCGGACGTCGGGATTTGGGTTGCGCGGCAGGAAGACGGACATTGGCTCGATGCGGTGGAAGTGGGCACAGGGTTGCAGCCGGACGGGACGCGTTTCCCCACATGGAACCCCGTGCTCTTCCAGCCGACGAATGGTCTCCTGGTGCTCTTCTACAAGGTCGGTCCATCGCCCGGCGCCTGGTGGGGGATGATGACCAGATCCGCGGATGGCGGGAAAACGTGGGACAAGCCGGCGCGATTGCCCGAAGGCATTCTCGGGCCGAACAAGAACAAGCCGGTGTTGCTGGCCGATGGCGCATGGCTTTGTCCGTCGAGCACCGAGAGCGCTCAAACCGGCTGGCTGGTGCATTTCGAGATGACGCGTGACGCCGGACGCACATGGCAGAGCATCGGGCCCGTGGAAAAGGGGAATGGCCTGAATGCGATCCAGCCAACCGTTCTGTTTCATCGCGACGGTCGATTGCAGGCCCTCTGCCGCACGCGCAACGGCGTCATCGCCTCGACCACGTCGAGCGACTCTGGGAAAACGTGGAGTCCGCTGTCATCGACCGGCTTGCCGAACCCGAATTCCGGCATTGATGCCGTGACGCTGGCCGATGGCCGCCAGTTGTTGGTTTACAATCAGTCCGCGCCGCCGCCGGATCGTCCGACCAAGGGCGTTCGCTACCCGCTCGACGTGGCCATTTCGTCCGACGGCCTGCGCTGGCAGCACGTGCTCACGCTCGAAGATCAGCCCAACCCCGAAGGCTACGCCTACCCGGCCGTCATACAAACGTCGGATGGCCTGGTTCACATCACCTACACCTGGCATCGTCAGCACATCAAACATGTCGTGCTCGACCCGAGCAAGCTCGAGCCGACGCCGGAACGATCGGATGCCTATGGCGCGCTTCGCGTTGTTGATCTGAAATGCGAGTATGCAACCGATCCGATGGGGATCGACACGCCGAATCCCCGATTGTTCTGGAAAGTGGCGAGCGACGAGCGCGGCCAGCGACAGACGGCGTATCAGGTGCTGGTTGCGTCTTCCTCGAGAATTCTCGCGGAGGATCGCGGTGATTTGTGGGACAGCGGACGCGTCGCCTCCAGCGATACCACGGGCATTCGTTATGCCGGCACGCCGCTTGGGTCGTCGGAGCAAGCGGTTTGGAAGGTGCGCGCGTGGGATCGTGACGGCCACGCCACGCCATGGAGTGCCGAAGCCAGTTGGACGATGGGGATCCTCAAGCCGGAAGACTGGCGCGGCGCGTGGATCGTTGCTCCCGGCGCGACGGAATCATTGTTGTTGCGCCATGATTTTTCCGTGAAGAACGGATTGCGTCGGGCCGTCGTGCACATGTGCGGGCTGGGACAGTACGAATTGATGATTGACGGAACGAAGGCCGGCAACGACGTTCTCTCGCCCGGCTGGACGGATTACGATCGAACCACTCTCTACGACACCCTGGATGTGACGGCCATGCTGCACGGAGGCAGCAACACTGTCGGGATTATCCTCGGCAACGGAATGTACAACGTGGTCCGGCGCGATCGCTTCGTGAAATTCACCGGGTCTTTCGGCGCGTTGCGGGCGATTCTGCATCTGCGGCTCGAATACACCGATGGCAGCGTGGAATTCGTCGGGTCTGATCCGACCTGGCGGTCTCACGCGGGCCCGATCACATTCAACAACATTTACGGCGGGGAGGACTGCGACGAGCGTCTCGAACCGGTGGGATGGACGATGCCGGGATTTGACGACCACGACTGGCTGCGGGCGGTCCCGCTGGTTCGGCCGGGGAATACTTTGCGCGGGGAAAGCGTGTCCGCCGAGCCGCTGCGCGAGATCGAGACAAGATCGCCCGTGGCGACGCGCTCGTTTCCTGATGGCAGCATCGTGTACGATCTGGGACAGAACGCCTCGTACATGCCGCGCATTCGCCTGAGCGGCCCGGCGGGCAGCGCCGTACGGCTGACCCCGGCCGAAGTCGTCAATCCCGACGGCACCATCAATCGAAGTACCATGGGCGGGGTGAGCCGCGGCAGTTCGTGGTGGCAGTACACGAAGTCCACGGATGGCGAGGAGACGTGGTCGCCCAAGTTCTGCTATGTGGGCTGCCGATATTTGAAGGCCGAGTTCTTTTCCGCCAACCCCGGCAAGACATTGCCGCACATCGAGTCGATCGAGGGCGTCGTCGTGCACAGCAGCGCGGCGCCGGTCGGCCAGTTCGCCGCGTCGAACCCGTTGCTCAATCGAATCCGTGACCTCGTCCGCTGGGCGCAACGCTCGAACATGGTCTCGATTCTCACGGATTGCCCGCATCGCGAGAAGCTGGCCTGGCTCGAACAGTATCACCTCAACGGGCCATCGATTCGGTACGAATTCGATGCCACACGGATTTTTGCCAAGGGTGTGCACGACATGGCCGACGCCCAGGATGACAGCGGACTGATCCCGACGACCGCGCCCGAGTACGCGAAATTCAAGGGCACGTTTCGCGCCGCGACGGAATGGGGTTCGGCGTTCATCATCGTCCCATGGCAACAATACATGTTCACCGGTGATCGGGAGCCATTGGGCAACCATTTCGGCGCGATGAAGAAGTACTTCGCCTACCTGGAGACGCGCGCCACGAACGATATCGTGTCCGAAGGGTTGGGGGATTGGTACGATCTGGGGCCGAAAAAACCCGGGGTCGCGCAACTCACGCCGCCGCCCGTCACCGCGACGGCGTTTTACTTCTACGACGCAACGATTCTGGCTCGCGCCGCCGGGCTGTTGGGTCGCAGTGAAGATGCGGCGCACTATGCCGCGCGCGCGGAACAGATTCGCGCGAGCTACAACCGGCGCTTCTTCAATCGCGACACCGGTTCCTACGCAACGGGCTCGCAATGCGCCAACGCATTGGCATTGGTGATGAACATCGTCGATCCGTCCCAACGCCAACGCGTATTGGCCGCGCTGGTGCGCGACGTGGAACAGCACGACGGCATGATGACGACCGGCGACATCGGCTTTCGCTACCTTCTTCAGGCGCTGGCCGATGGCGGGCGCTCCGATCTGGTTTACCGGATGATCAACCGCGATGACAAACCCGGCTACGGCTTTCAATTGAAAAAGGGCGAGACAAGCCTGACGGAATCCTGGGACGCAAATCTGAGTTCATCGCACAATCATTTCATGCTCGGGCAGATCATCGAGTGGTTCTACAAAGATCTCGCGGGGATCGACTGCGACCCGGCGGGCCCGGGGTTCCAGAAAATCATCCTGAGACCGGAACCTGTCGGTGATCTCACATGGGTGGAGGCAAGCTACGAGTCGGTCCACGGCCCGATCTGGGTTCGCTGGGAGCGTCATGACGACCGATTTGTCCTCAGCGCGAGGATTCCCGCCAACACAACCGCGACGGTCTTCCTTCCCAGCCGCCGAGGAGCGGAAGTTCTGGAGAGCGGCACGCCGGCCAGCAGGCAGCACGGTGTGACATGCATTCGTCAGGATGGCGAGCGGGCTGTTTACGCAATCGAATCGGGCAGCTATCGATTTGAATCGCGGTTTGAGCAGTTGTAATCCAGCCTCCCAACGTTCGTGCTCGCAATTATTTGCAGGGTTTTCTGATCCGTAACACGGCGGTCACGGTATCGCAATCGTCGCATGCAACGGTAAACTCGGATGAAATACCGCACTGTCTGGATGTCCGACATGCACCTGGGTACTCGCGGCAGCAACGCCGCGGGGATCATGGATTTTCTCAAGCAAAACGAGTTCGACCGGCTCTATCTGGTTGGCGACGTGATCGACATCTGGCGGCTGCGCAAAGAGCGCTACTGGCCCCAGTCGCACAATGACGTCATCCAGAAAATCCTGCGCAAGGCCCGCAAAGGCACGCACGTCATTGTCATTCCCGGCAACCACGACGAGTTCTGCCTCAACTTTCTCGGCATCTACGGCAACATCGTCGTCAAGGAGCGCGACGTGTACACGACCATGGACGGCGAGCGCCTGTTGGTGATGCATGGGCATGAGTTCGACTCCGTGACGATGCATGCCAAATGGTTGGCCCATCTTGGGGATTTCGGGTACACACTCTTGCTCACGCTGAACCGTCCGCTGAACGCCATCCGCAATCTGTTTGGACTCAACTACTGGTCGCTAAGCGCCTACGTGAAACAAAACGTCAAGAAAGTCGTCAGCTCGATCAGTCGATTTGAGGAAGCGGTCGCGCACTACGCCGAACTGCATCGCGTCGGTGGCATTATCTGCGGGCACATTCACACGCCGGCGATTCGGCAAATCCGCGGCGTGAACTACTACAACGCGGGCGATTGGGTGGAAAGCAGCACCGCGCTCGTCGAGCATCTCGACGGCCGTCTGGAATTGCTCTACTGGCGCGAAGAGACCGCCGACAACCTTGTCCCGATCGCCACCGCCCCGTCGGATCTTGCCGACAAGTCCGGGTTGCTCACTGCGGCCCGCTGACCGCATTTTTCGATTCCTGCCGAATTCGAGTGCTTGCCTGTCCCATCGCGGTGAGTTGCTGTATAGTGTCCTTGGCTTCCATTGTGCCGAAAGGAACGTGCCCAATGAAGACGTACAAGAACTATGTCAACGGAGAATGGGTGGGCGGCACCACCAGCCGCGACATTGTCAACCCAGCCACTGGGGAAGCACTCGCCGTAGTCCCTGAGGCGAACAAGGGTGACGTGGATCGGGTGGTCGACGCGGCTCGCCAGGCCTTCGAGCATGCCAACTGGCGCGATTCCTCCCTGGCCATGGCCCGCGGCCGGGTGCTGTTCAAGATGGCGGAACTCGTCCGCAAGAACGCCGCCATGCTCGCCGAATTGGAAACGCGAAACTCAGGCAAACCGATCGTCGAGAGCGAATTCGACATCAATGATGTGGCCACGTGTTTCGAGTACTTCGGGGGCCTGGCAACGAAGATCCACGGCGAGACGCTTCACGTGCCCGACAACGCGCTCAATTTTACGTTGCGCGAGCCTGTCGGTGTCGCGGCACTGATCATCCCGTGGAATTACCCGTTGCTGATGGCTGCCTGGAAGCTCGGTCCGGCGCTGGCAGCGGGTTGCACGGTGATCCTCAAACCAGCGGAACAGACGCCGCTGACGGCGCTCGAATTTGCGAAACTCGTCCAACGGAACGTGCCCGAGCTGCCGCCGGGCGCATTCAATGTGATCACCGGCGATGCCGTGGCTGGTCGCGCGCTGGTCGAGTCTCCGTACGTGGATAAGGTTGCGTTTACGGGCGGCGTGGACACCGGCAAAGCGATCTTGCGGAGCATCGGCAGCACGCACCTGAAGAAAGTCTCGCTCGAACTCGGCGGCAAATCCCCGAACATCTTCTTCGCTGACGCGGATTTGGATGCGGCGACCGATGGCGCGTTGTTTGGCGTGTTCATCAACCAGGGGGAAATATGCAGTGCCGGCTCGCGCGTGCTCGTGCAGCAGGACATTTTCAAGAAATTCATGGATCGCATGAAGGACAAGACCCGTCGCATCAAGCTGGGCGATCCGCTCAAGCGCGAGACCAGGATGGGACCGCTCGTGAGCGCAGAGCATCTGGAAAAGGTGACGGGCTATATCGAGCTTGGCAAACGAGAAGCGAAAGTCCTCGCTGGCGGCAATCGCCCCAGGAACCTCAGGAAGGGCTATTACATCGAGCCGACGATTTTCGAAACGGACAACAGCACGCGCATCGCCCGCGAGGAGATTTTCGGTCCCGTCGTTGCCTGCATCCCCTTCAAGGATGAGGCTGACGCGCTGAAGATCGCCAACGACACCCCGTATGGTTTGGCGGCGGCGGTGTGGTCGCGAGACATCTTCAAGTGCCTGCGGGTCGTGAAAAATCTCCGCGCCGGCATTGTCTGGGTCAATACCATGCAGCCGTGCTATGTCGAATCGCCCTGGGGCGGTTACAAGGCGAGCGGCCAGGGGCGCGAGTTGTCTCTGCACGGCATCGATGAGTTCCTCGAAACCAAACAGGTCCACATCAACCTCAACGAAGCGCCGATTGGGTGGTATTGAAGTACCGTCATTCGGGTTGGTTCGAAGAAGGAGATGCTTCATTTCGCTCGGTATGAGAGCAAACCGGACTGGCAGAAATCGCAACTTCGTCGTTCTCGGCGGCGTGGGTGCGATCGGGCGCGTGGTGGTACGCGATTTGTTTGAATCGCATCCGCGAAACCACATCGTCGTGGCCGATTACAACGCCGAGGCCGCCCGGTGCCACGCGCGACGATTTCACAGTCGACGCGTAACGGCTGTGTTTGCCGACGCGCGCCAGCCGAAGCAGCTTGCCGGAGTTTTCCGCGGCAACACCGTCGTCATCAATTGCACCCAGCACGACTTCAATCTGCAGGTGATGCAAGCGGCGTTGGCGGCGAAACTCCATTACGTCGACCTGGGAGGATTGTTTTATTGGACGCGCAGGCAGTTGAAGCTGGACCCGGGATTCCGGCGCGCGGGTCTGACCGCGGTCCTGGGCATGGGGTGTTCGCCGGGGATAACAAATGTTATGACGCGTGCGGGGGTGGAAAAACTCACGCGTGTCGATTCCGTGCGAATCCGGGTTGGGTCGAAAGATTTCAACGGGCAGCCCGCGGACTTTTTCTTTCCCTATTCCGCGCAAACGATTGTGGAAGAGTTGACGCTTCGACCGTGGGTGTTCGAATCGGGACGGTTTCACCAGGTGAACCCACGGACGGGTTGGGAACGGGTTCGGTTTCCGAGACCCGTCGGAACGAAGTGGGTCGTGCGCACACGGCATAGCGAGGTCGCCACCATCCCGGGGTCGTTCGCGTATGCCGGTTTGTCCCACTGCGATTTTGCGGTATCGTTTGATCGCGGCTTCGTGCGGGAAGTGGTCAAGAGACTGGCGAACGGTTGGACGGCCCGGGAATTCGCGAGGCTGCCAACTCCGCGCGCCAAGCCGAATGATTACGAAGTTTCGCGGGTCATCGCCTCGGACAAGCGAAGAACCATTTGTGTGGACTGTCATGCGCGGGCGAATCGTCGCTGGCATGCAAGCGCGGGCGATGTTGACACCGGGTGTCCACCGTCGATTGTGGCGCAGATGATCGCGAGCGGGGTGATTACAAAGCGTGGAGTGTTGGCGCCGGAGGTGGCAGTGCCCGTGATCCCGTTTTTTCGGGAGTTGCGCCGGCGCCGAATGAGAATCGAGATACGGGAGAGCAAAGCATGAAAATGTGCGTGGGCGGGCGTTGGATCGACAATGGCAAGAAGATCGAGGTGATCCATCCGTTCGACAATTCCGTTGTCGACACGGTGCCACGCGCGACCCCGGCGGACGTGGATGCGGCCCTTGAGGCGGCGGTGCGCGGCGCGAAGCTCATGGCCAGACTGGAAGCCTGGGATCGCTACCAGATTCTGAGGGGGGCAGCGGAGAAGCTCGAAACGCGCGCGGAAGAATTTGCCCGCACCATCACCCTCGAAGAAGGGAAGATCATCGCCGAGGCGCGCTTCGAGGTGGGACGGGCGGTGCAGGTGTTGATGCTGTCGGCCGAAGAAGCGCGGCGGATTCACGGGGAGACGGTGCCGCTCGATGCGTCGCCCGGCGGCGCGGGGAAAATGGGGTTCACGTTGCGGGTGCCTTGTGGCGTGGTCGTGGCGATCAGTCCATTCAATTTCCCGCTGAATCTGGTTACCCACAAGGTCGGACCGGCGATTGCGGCGGGCAATGCGATTGTCATCAAACCACCATCCAGCACACCGTTGTCGGCGCTGAAGCTCACCGAGCTGCTATTGGAGTGCGGAATGCCGCCCGAGGCGATTTCGTGTTTGACGGGTCCCGGAGAAGAAGTGGGGGACGCGCTCTGTCGCGACGAACGAGTGCGCAAGATCAGCTTTACGGGCAGCGTGCCGGTGGGAGAACGAATTTGTCGGATGGCGGGGATCAAACGGGTGACGATGGAACTCGGCAGCAATTCGCCGATCATCGTGATGCCGGACGCGGACCCGGCCAAGGTGGCGGAAGCGGTCGCCATGACCGGCTACTCGAATGCCGGTCAGGTATGCATCTCGACGCAACGGGTGCTCGCTCACCGGGAGATGTACGAGCAGGTGTTGGCCATGTCGAAGTCCAGAGTCGAAGCGCTCACCACGGGCGACCCGACGAATGAGAACACAAAGGTCGGCCCCATGATCCGCGAAACGGAAGCGAAACGGGTGGAGCAATGGGTCATCGAAGCGGTGCAGGGCGGGGCGCAAGTTGTCACCGGTGGCGAACGCCGCGGCGCGATCTACACGCCCACGATCATCGGAAACGTGAAGCCCGAAATGAGAGTTTCGAGTGAGGAATTATTCGGTCCGGCGGTGGCATTCACCGCATTTCAGAATGTGGAGGAAGCACTTACGCTCGCCAATGAGAGTCGGTTCGGCCTGGCGGCGGGTGTGTTTACCGAGAGCGTGGAGACCGCGATGAAGTTTGCGCGGGAGCTTCAAACGGGTAATATTCATATCAATTGGGGACCGCAGTGGCGCGCGGACCTGATGCCGTATGGAGGCCTGAAAAACAGTGGCTTTGGCAAGGAAGGGCCTCGGTTCGCCGTGGAGGAGATGACCGAGCTAAAGATGGTGATTTTTCACCTAAACGATTGAAAGTGTTGACGTTATTGCAAATTGTTGTTACAAATTCGCCAGTTTTTGGGGGCCGCACGAGGGGGCGTTTGGTATCAAGCAGGTACAACGACTAGCTTATGCGAACGATGGCAGCACAGCCAGGGACGGGAGGCGCGTCAGGCGTGGACACGCAGTTACAGAACCAAAGTATCCGCGTCGAGCGGAAGCATTTCACGTTCGACCTGAGAGAAAATCCGCGAGGCCGGTTTTTGAGGATCATCGAGGAAGTTAATGGTCGCCGAGACGCCATCATTATCCCCCTGACGGGATTGGAAGATTTCCGCGATCAACTGAACGAGATCATCAAGTTCAGCAAGACTCTGTCACCAAAACCGTAGCCTTCGGGGTTTGCGCCGACGTATGGTTCAGGGACCGGGTCCGGGTCTCTCGGGATTGGCTTTCTACTGTTTCTGCCCCGCGATGATTTCATTGATGGCGGCTTGGGCTTGTTCGCGCACGGTCGAATCGGGGTCTGCCAGGAGCGCGACGAGGGCATTTGTGCCAGCGGGCAGTCCGCATTCACCCAGCGCCACGGCGGCCGATCCGCGGACTTTGGGATCTTTACTCTGGCATGCATCTGCCAACGGTTTCAAGGCCGCGGGATCGTGGATTTTGGCGAGAGCGACCGCGATGTCGAATTGTTGGGCAGGGCCGGCCACTTCGAGGGCGTGTTGCAGGGCCGGACGCGCGGGTTCACTGGCCAGATCGTAGAGGGCGCGTGCCGCGCTGTAGCGAACGTTGCCATCCTGATCCGCCAACATCTGAAGCAGCCAACCCACGGCGCGCGGATTTCCCAGTTTGCCGATGGCCATGGCGGCTTCGGCGCGCACGAACCAGATGTCATCGGCCAGCAGGTGAAACAGCGGCTTCAAAGCCCTGGGATTCTGCAGCCGGCCGAGGGCGCGGGCGCAGTAGCCCCTGACCCAGAAATCGGTATCGTCCAACGCCCGAACCAGCGCGCGGAAATCGTTGGTGCTGGGCTGATCGGAAATCAGCTTGGCGGCATTCTCGCGGACAACACGGTCTCGATGCCGCAGACATTCCGCGAGAATGGACTGGCTGTCGGGGATGTGCTGCAACGCGGCCGCCGCCTGGTCGGGCTGCTCGGCGCGGAGCAGGATCACGACGCGCATTCGCAGAAGGGCAGGGGAATCGGGATGCAGCCGAAGATAGTACTCGACCGTTTCCTGAGCGGCTTGGATTCGTCCCTCGTCCAGCAGCGTGTTGGCCTTGTTGAGAGCAGCGCGTTCAGGGCCTCTGGCGCAGCCAACGAGCAACCCCAGCAATATCATTATGGCAAAACGTGTCATCGCGTGGTGTGACGCGCTCCGGGCTGTGTTTGCTTGTCAGCAGACGGAGCGGAAACCAAACGCATCTTTGTCACGACAAAGGACGGGGTCAAGCGGGAACTGATTGGTAACGGCGGGCTTCGGGGTTGACACCCCCTGTCACGGCCCGTAGAGTATTGGCAACTATGCTGGGGTCGACATTGAGGAGTGGAGCCGCACTGTCCTGCAAATCGCTTTCCAAGCGAGACCTCTCCGACCTTCTGGAGCCGGTCGCTGCAGAATTACCCCGAGTCGAGAAGGCGTTGGCCAGTCAGGTTGGTAGCTTTGACCTTCGGCTGGGCGATCATATCCGGTATGTTCTCGGGGGTAATGCCAAGCGGTTGCGTCCGAGCCTGGCTCTTTTGGCGGGCGGGGTAACCGGCGGCATCCGGGACGAGCATATCACGTTGGCCGTCATTGTCGAACTCATCCACATTGCCACGCTTGTTCACGACGATATCCTGGATGAAGCGGAATTGCGCCATCAGGCTCCTACATCTAACCAGCGATTTGGCAACGAGATAAGCGTGTTACTTGGGGATTGCTTGTTTGCTCACGCCTTGAGATTGGCGGCTGGTTACCCGACCACCGAAGTCTGCCGGAGAGTGAGCGAAGCCACAAATACCGTCTGTTCCGGCGAGATTGTTCAAACCCAGCGGCGTTTTGACGTGGATTTGACCCTCGATCAGTACCTGGAAATCATCAATATGAAGACGGGGGCCCTTTTTGCGGTCAGTTGCGAGCTGGGAGCCGTTTTGAACGGTGCGCCGCCTGCTGTTGTCAAATCGATGTATGAGTACGGGGCCAATTTGGGGATTGCGTACCAGATTTACGACGACTGCGTGGACATTTTCGGCCAGGAACGCCAGGCCGGGAAGTCGTTGGGGACAGATATGAAGAAAGGCAAGCTGACATTGCCATTTTTGCTGTTGCTCCAACATGCAGGGGCCGAAAGCCGGCAGGAACTGCGGGCCATGATTCTTCGAAATGATCTCCACGAGCAGCAACGATTGCTTCGGCTCATATTGGGAAACGGCGTCGTGGGTGAATCCCTGGCCGCGATTGATACCTACATCGGCCGGGCGCAACAGAATCTTTCCGGTCTGCCGTCGAATGTGTACGGCAACACATTGGCATCTCTCACAGAGTACTTGTCGGGGCAAAGCCGGGTACTCCTTCGGGAAGCGGTTGCGGCGTAACGACCGGGGTCAAGGGCATGGTTTTCACCGGGATGACAGTCAAGGAAACAAGCAAGGCTGGCGGCGGGATGCCTCCGCAGCGAGATTCGACTCCCACGGTCGTGGGACCTGTGAGGGAGAGCAAGATCGATCTCCAGCACGAAGACGACGAGGTACTGGTTCGTCGGACGCAACAGGGGGATCGATTCGCATTCGACGTTTTGGTGGGCCGCTACAAAGAGCGGTTGTACGCCACCGTGTACCATATGACGTCGAACCACGAGGACGCCAACGATCTCGTACAAGACACGTTCATCAAGGCGTACAAGAGCCTCCGCAGTTTTCGCGGCCAGTCGAGTTTTTACACCTGGATCTATCGGATTGCCGTCAACCGCACGATTAATTTCATCAAACGCCGCAAGAACCGCAACCAGTACAGCCTCGACGATCTGGACAGTTCGATTCAGACCGACCCCGATCTGGTGGAACTGATGTCCCACGTGACGCCGCGGCGCGAAGTGGGGTTGACGGAGCTGCAACAAAAGTTGAACGAAGCGCTGCAGCAATTGTCGGAAGCGCATAGAGCGGTTGTTACGATGCACGACATTCAGGGAATGACGCACGTGGACATTGCCCGCGTGATGAAATGTTCGGAAGGAACGGTGCGTTCGAGACTGTTTTACGCGCGGCAACAACTGCAAGGGTTGCTCAGCGATTATTTGTAACCGACGCCATGGACTGCGAGAAAATACAAACTCTGTTCGATGATCTCTCGGAGAATCGACTCGATCCCGAGACCACGACTCGGGTGCGACAACACCTGGCCGATTGCACGGACTGTCGCGTGTTGGAACAGCGAGCAGCCCGCTTGCAGCGGCTGTTGGCGCTCAAGCGCTATGAGCGGCCGTCGTCGGAGTATCTGGACGGATTTCTTTCGGAGTTCCATGATCGTCTGGCTGCCGAAACGCAGCGCACCCCATGGTGGGAGCAAGCGGTGGCGCGTGTCGACAGTCTGCTGGTTGCGGGAACTGTCCAGGTGTGGCGTTACGGCCTTGCCAGCGCAATGGGGGTGGCGGTTGTCGTGAGCGTGATGTGGATGAGCGTCCGTCAGACGGATGTGGCTGATAATGACGCGGACCAATCCGCCCCGACCAGCTCGTCGTTGGTGCTTGCCGATTCCCAAACGCCCATTCTGTCCTCTCATCCTGCCGATGCCGTCACAACACCTCTTCCCGCCTCATTGCAGACAGACCCCGGCGACCCGTCCACGACGACTGGCGGCATGGACGTAGTCCCGGCGGCTTCTCGTGCGGACTATACTGCTCCGCGCTATGTGCTTGATCGCATCATTCCGGCCAGTTATGAAGTGTCCAGTTACCATTTTTAAGCCGCGCGTCCGTTGGTGCCTTGTCCTTCTGCTTGCCGTAACCACCTCCAGCGCCCTCGCGGAGAGTTTGCTGGAGACGATGGACCACGAAGTCTCTTCGATCTACGAGAAGTCCAAGGATGCCGTCGTAAAAATCCACGCCTTGCGCCAGATCCAAATCGGCAATCTGTTGTTGTTGCCCTCGTATCGGATTGCCACCGGCTTCTTCATCGACAAGGACGGCCACATCCTGACGACCGCGACCGCGGTTGACGACGCTGACACCTGCTGGATTGATTGGCGCGGCCAGAGGGTCAACGCCCGCGTTCTCGGGCGTGATCCCCAAACGAACCTGGCTGTCTTGAAGATCGACCCGGAGAACGGAGCGCCAACGCCCTTCCTTACTCAGGGAGATTCCGACACGCTGCGTGTCGGGTCGATGGTGATCGCCATCGCGTTTCCCTACGACCTGCCGAGCGCGCCGGTGGTCGGGTTTGTCAGCGACCTCGAGATCCAGAGCAATGGACACGTGTTCCCCACAACCCACATCCGCGCGGGCTGCCGGCTCAGCCCCGGGCAGGCCGGAGGTCCGCTGTTGAATGTCCACGGCGAAGTCGTGGGCATCGCGGTCGCCGAACACGCGGACGGCCAATGCTGTGCGCTGCCGATCAATGCGGCCCGCAAGGTTGGCCGGGATATCATGGATTTTGGCCAGGCGCAGCATCCGTGGGTTGGCCTCGGGGTTTCCGAGCGCCTATTGACCACCAACGCGGTCGTGCCCGGTTCGCACCAGGTGTATGTGCAACAGGTTTACTCGAACACGCCGGCGGCAATTGCCGGGTTCGATGACGGCGATATTCTGGTGAGCATCACGAGCAATCAAATCCGCCGTTCCGCGGACGTGCTCAACATGATGTTCTATCACCGCGCCGGCGACAGGGTGGAATTCACCGTGCTTCGGAACGGGCACGAGCAGAAGATCGTCCTGACGGTTGGAACGCGTCCCGTGCAAGAGGCCTTTGGTTCCGTGTCGGTCCCGCAACCGGTTTCGTCAGCGCCGCCGCCGGTGGTGCCGCGGTCTGTGGCCTTTCCTGTTTCGGAGCCCTGAGACGCAACGAGGCGCGAAGCAGTGCCTCGCGCCTCATGCGCATAACGCCGATTTGAGATTGTTACTTCTTGCCGAGCTTGGATCGAACGTCATCCAGTTGGCCGGCCGAGCCGAGCGCCTGGTTCTTGTGGGCGATCATCTTGGCGTATTCGTCGATGTAAATCTTGCCCGGATCCCGCAGGTCGAATTTCTCCGGGTGGTCGCGGAAGAACTCGCGGTGCACGCGGGTCCAGACGAGACGGCCGTCGGTGTCGATGTTGACTTTGCAAACGCCCTTCTTCGCAGCAGGAAGGAAATCCTCCTCCGGAACGCCGCTCGTATCTGGCATGTGACCGCCGGCCTTGTTGATCCGGTCCACTTCATCCTTCGGCACACTCGAACTGCCGTGCATGACCATCGGATAACCGGGCAACAGTTTCTGGATGGCGTCGATGACCTCGAAATGGAGCCCCAGCTTCTTACCGGGTTCGGCCTTGAACTTGTACGCCCCGTGGCTGGTGCCGATCGCGACCGCGAGCGAATCGCACTTGGTCAATTGGACGAATTTCTTCGCCTCATCGGGATTCGTCAGGCAAACGGTGCCGACAATGTCTTCCTCGACGCCGCCGAGCATGCCGAGTTCGGCCTCGACCGAAACGTTGCGCGCGTGCGCTTTGTCCACCACGCGCTTGGTGGTGGCGGCATTTCCTTCGAATGGTTCGTGGCTGGCATCGATCATCACGGAACTGTAGAAGCCCGAATCGATGCAATCGTAACAGGTCTGCTCGTCGCCGTGGTCGAGATGGACCGCAAAAATCGCCTCGGGGAAAATCTGTTCGGACGCGCGAATCATCGCTTCCAGGTAACGTTTGTCGGTGTATTTGCGCGCGCCCTTGCTGAGTTGGATGATGAACGGCGCCTTGCTCTGGACGTTGCCTTTGAACAGGCCAACGGTCTGTTCCAAATTGTTGATGTTATACGCGCCGAGGGCATACTTGCCGTAGGCGATCTTGAACAACTGAGCCGTGGTGACAATCATTTCAAATCCTCCACTTTGAACAACGGGGTGCAGCCTAACGCCATGAACGGACACTAATGGAGCCCGCCCACCGGGTCAAACCCCATTTTGGACCGTTCAATACGGCAACGGGAATCTGGCGGTCAGGGCGCGGACTTTGTTCTTCACGCTGGCCTGGAGGGCGGTGTCCTCGGGTTTGTCGAGGACTTCACTGATCAGTGCCGCGACCAGGCCCATGTCGGCTTCCTTCATGCCGCGGGTGGTGACGGCGGGTGTGCCCAGACGGATGCCGCTGGTGACGAGCGGTTTTTCCGGGTCGTAGGGGATCAGGTTCTTGTTGACCGTGATGCCCGCTTTGTCGAGTGATTCCTGGGCGATTTTGCCCGTGAGTTTCTTCGGGCGCAGATCGACGAGCATCAGATGATTGTCCGTGCCGCCGCTGACGATGCGGAACCCGCGCGAGCTGAGCGCGGTGGCGAGCGCCCGGGCGTTCTTGACGATCTGCTGCTGGTAGTCCTTGAAATCGGGCTTCGTGGCTTCGAGAAAACAGACAGCCTTGGCGGCGATGATGTGCATGAGCGGGCCGCCCTGAATGCCCGGCAGCATCCAGCTATCAATGTCCTTCGCGTATTTCGCCTTGCAGAGGATCAACCCCGCTCGCGGACCGCGCAACGTCTTGTGCGTGGTGGTGGTGACGAAATCGGCGTACGGCACGGGGTTCGGATGAATGCCCGCAGCGACGAGTCCGGCGATGTGGGCCATGTCGACGAACAACAGCGCGTTCACGCTGTCGGCGATCTCGCGCATTCGCTTGAAATCGATGACGCGCGGATAGGCGCTGGCGCCGGCGGTGATCATTTTCGGCTGACACTCTTTGGCGAGCTTTGCGAGCTGATCGTAATCGATCTGCTCGTTGTCCTGGCGCACGCCGTAATGGACGACCTTGTAGAATCGGCCCGAGAAATTGCGCGGCGAACCGTGCGTCAGATGGCCGCCGTGGGCGAGCTCCATCGTCAGGATCGTGTCCCCGTGCTGGATGCTCGCGAAATACACCGTCATGTTGGCCTGGGACCCCGAGTGCGGCTGGACGTTGGCGTGCTCGGCGCCGAAAAGCTGCTTCGCGCGGTCGATGGCGAGTTGCTCGACGATGTCCACGTACTCGCAGCCGCCGTAGTACCGGCGGCCGGGGTAGCCTTCGGCATACTTGTTGGTCAGCACGGTGCCGGCGGCTTCGAGGATCGCCGGCGACACGAAGTTCTCGCTGGCGATCAGCTCGATGTTTTCCTGCTGGCGTTGTTTCTCGCGCTGGACCGCGTCGAAGATTTCGGGGTCGGTCACCGCAAGCGCGGAGGTCTTCTTTGTCGGAGCAGATGTCGTATTCATCATTGGGGGGGGATTATCCATTTCGCCAACGCGGCGGGCGTGACGTCCGCCGCTGAAATCGGTATGCAACCACACGTCGAGGATGCCCTTTGCCTGTTCGGCATCGGTTTCGAGGCCGGACAGGACGAGAATGTTGGCATCATTGTGCTCGCGGCTGAGCCGGGCCCACTGTTCGTTGCCGACCATCGCGGCGCGGATGCCGGGGAAACGGTTGGCGGCGATGCTCATGCCGATGCCGCTCTTGCAGATCAGCACGCCGCGATCGAAATTTCCGGCGAGCAACTCACGGGCGACGGCGAACGCATACTCGGGATAATCCACCGGCTCGGCCGTGTGCGTGCCGAAATCGGAGAACGGATAACCGTGTTGGGCGAGCCAATCTTTCAGCGCGGCTTTGATGCCGACGCCGCCATGATCGCCGGCGAGGGCGATGCGCAGCGGGCGGGCATCCGGATTCGTCGCCGGAGCCGCGGCCTCGGTTGCCGTTTTCCTCGCGGCGGCGCTGGTCTGGTCGATGAACACGATCAGGCTGGGCAGGGCGTCGCGAATCTGGTCGCGGGTGCGCCGATACACTTCGATGGACTGGCCGATCGGGTCGGCGATGTCCTTGTTCTCGCCCGCGCGGGAACCCTCGAATTCCCGGACCAGGAAGGTCTTTTCCGCCGCGGAGGGGAACAACGTCTGGAGCGCGTCCTGATGCTGGCGGGTCATCACGAAAATGAAATCGGATTGTCGAACGAGGTCGGCATTCATCGACTGGCTGAGGTGCGCGGAAATATCCACGCCGAGTTCGGCGGCAACCTCGGCGGCGACGTCGGTCGCGCGCAAGCCGTCCAGCGCGCCGAGTCCGGCGGAAGCGACCTGGACATCGTCACGACCGCGCAGCATGTGACGGAGAAGGCCTTCCGCCATCGGGCTGCGGCAAACATTGCCAGTGCATACGAAGAGAATCTTCTTCATTGAAATCCTCACTACGTGCCGCGTACCGGCGGTCCGTGCCGCCGTGGTCCGTCACTGCCAGGACAAGAGCGCGCGGATCCCTTTCAAAATGTCCACCGCCCGTTGCAGCACGACGTCGCGCACGTTCTGTATCTCGCCTTCTTCCTCGTGCTCCCGGTCGGCCGATGATTCATCGCCATTGGTCTTGATCAGGACGGGTTTGACAACGCCGTTACGGTCCTGGCCCGTGGACACATCATCGCCGTCAACAGATTGTCCGTGAAACGCCTTGACCAACTGTGCTTCGGTCAGCTCGTTCTTCTTCACGCGCGGCAGCAGGCTGGCAGTCAACGTCTGGTTGGTGGCCGGAGCCAGCACGACCTCGCGCTCGATCTTTGCGTCGATTTTTACGGCGACATCGGGCGAAACGCCGCCCGGGAACAGATCCACCGGTTTGCCTCCCTCGGTGAACGGCGGCAATACGATTTTCGCGGTTGCCACACGCAGGGTGCGTCCATCCGAGAGCTTCACGTCCTGCCATGCGGCGGCGGAGCCAGCGGTTTCCGAACCGACAACGATGCCGCGGTCCTGCGCGCGCAACGCGCCGGCAAGCGCCTCAGCGGCGCCCTGTGTCCGGGAATTGACCAACAACATCAGCGGGGCGGTGGTCACGTCGTTGTCGCCTGCCGGGGCGGATTTCGACTCGGACCCGGCGCGAAACACCTCGGGACCTTTTTCGGAGCTCTTCAGCGTGAACAAGGGTTGCCCGTCGCTCAGGAATCGGCTGGCGATCTCGGCGGCGGCGGCAAAATTCGTCCCGTCGGCGAACCGCAAATCCAGCACGTAACCGGTGACCTTGGCGTCGGCAAATTTCTTCAATTGCCCGTCAACGGCGGCGACGGTTGCGTCTTGCACGTCAGCGAGGCGGATGTAACCGATGTTCGGATCGATGATTTCCGCGCGGGCGATGGACGACGTGGGCTGGGGCGAAGCGACAGTGAGGTCGGCGGCATTGGTTGAGGGCGAAGGGACGGTGACGATCGACACGCCATGGCCGAGGGCGTCGAGGAGGCCGTTGACGGTGGCCTCGTTGAGAAGCTTGTCGTTGAGCTGATCGCGGTCGACGTAGTTGGATTTGAGGGCGCTGATGATTTCCGACGTGTCCCGCAACGACGGATCGGCGGCCACAGGGCCGCAGAGCGACACGGCGCCGGCGGCGGCCAGCAACATCACCACATTGAATCTTGCGACAGATATCTTCATCGTCCCTCGCTGCCTGAATGTTTTCGTACGCGGGCGAGCGTCATTTGCGCATCGCACGGGCGGCAATATCGCGGCGAAACTGAGCCCCGTCAAAGTGAATTTGCCGGACGGCTTCGTAGGCCCGGTCAGCTGCTTTTTCGATGCTGGGACCGAGCCCCGTCACACCGAGAACCCGTCCGCCATCCGTGACCGTCAGCCCATCGGCATTTCGCCGCGTGCCCGCATGGAACACGCAAACTTTATCCGAGTTGGCGGCTTGTTTCAACCCCTCAATGGGGCGTCCGCGCTCATACGGGCCGGGATAACCGCCGGCGGCCATCACCACGCAGACGGCGGCATCATCGGTCCAGGCGAGCTTCCAGCGGTCCAGGCGGCCGTCAATGGTCGCTTCCACGGCATCGACGAGATCGGAGGCCAGCCGCGGAAGGACGACCTGGGTTTCAGGATCGCCGAAGCGGCAGTTGAACTCCAGGACCTGCGGGCCGCGCTGGGTGAGCATGAGCCCGGCGTAGAGCACGCCGCGGTATTCGATGCCCTCGGCCTGCAACCCTGCGAGGGTGCGCTGGAAAATGTCGGTGACCTGCGCGTGGAGATTCTCGTCGAGGACGGGGGTGGGGGAATACGCGCCCATCCCGCCGGTGTTGGGGCCGCGATCGCCATCGAGCGCGCGTTTGTGGTCCTGGGCGGAGGCGAGCGTGGCGAAGGTTTGGCCATCGACCAATGCCATGACGGAGAGTTCCTCGCCCTGTAGACATTCCTCAATGATGACCTGCGCGCCGGCCGCGCCGAAGATTTTCTGCTCCATGATTTCCGTGATGGCGCGGTCGGCTTCCTCGACGGATGCGGCCACGATCACGCCTTTGCCCGCGGCAAGGCCGTCGGCTTTCACGACAATCGGCGCGCCGACTTTGCGCAGATGGGTGCGGGCGGCGTCGGCGTTGTCGAAGATCGCGGCGCCCGCGGTGGGCACGTTGTATTTCAACAGGATATTCTTCGTGAAAACCTTGCTGCCTTCAAGTTGGGCCGCGCGCTTGTTCGGGCCGAAGATGCGCAGGCCGCGCGATTGAAAGACGTCCACGATGCCGGCGCAGAGAGGCGCTTCGGGGCCGACAATGGTGAGATCGATTTTTTTCTCCGCGGCAAACGCGGCGAGCTTGTCGATCTCGGTGACAGCGATCGGAACGCACTCCGCGATGTCGGCGATGCCCGCGTTGCCCGGAGCGCAAAAAAGTTTCGTGACCCGCCGGCTCTGCGCGAGTTTCCCGACGAGCGCGTGTTCGCGTCCGCCGCTGCCGATGACGAGGAGTTTCATGACGCTGTGGCGGCGCACACTGTAGGTGAAAGATTCGGCGAGGGTCAATCTTGGAAACGGCGGCGCGCGCCGGCGCCGGTCCCGCTCCGTCGCGCCGGCCCGGGCTCAGCCGACCGTGGCCCCACCAGCCCCTCCCCAGTTCCTCCTCCACGCCCGCCGGGAGCAACTGCGGAAGGCTGGCCGCTTCGCAAACCCAGAACGGCCCCCAAGTACGAGGCGTGCATCGCTCCTGGCCAACGCGGGGACGTTTACGGCCCGGCTTGCAGTCGCGCCAGCGCGTTTCTGGCGGGCGTGAAATCTGGCCGGAGTTTCAAGGCCTGCTGGTACTGGTCGATGGCTTCTGTCGTACGGCCAAGCTTCTCGAGCGCCAGCGCGAGATTGTAACGTGCGCCGGCATCGTCCGGTCTGATTCGGGCCGCCTGTTCGTACTGCAATGCGGCGTCCGGAAGTCTGCCCAACCGAGCCAACACAAGCGCGAGATTGCTGTGCGGCTCGGCCATTTGGGGTGAGAGTTCGACGTTCCGCTGCGCGCACTCGAGCGCTTCACGCTCCCGCCCTTGGTCCAAGAGCGTGTGTAGTAATACTCGGTTGGCGGTCGGCGAGTCGGGAAACTTCACGAGCACGGTCCGCCACAGCGTCTCGTCGTTACGCCATGCGAGTATGAGGGCGCGCGTCTGTGCTCCGAAGAGGAGAATGGCGGACCCGAGCAAGGCACCGATTGCGACGTGCGCGGGTGGTTGCGAGCGACGCCAAACCCATAGCGCCGCCCCGGCCGCCACAAGCACCAGCGGCAGAATCGCCAGATAGGCGTAACGCATCGCTACCGCCGATTGCCCCGTCTGCACCAAGCCGGAGATCGGGAGAACGAGCGCGATGTACGCCCCCCATCCGGCTGCGAAGACGGGGAGACGGCGACGCATCAGCAGCGCCAACGCTGAGACCAGCCCGACGCCCAGCACCGATAGCAAAATCGGCGCGTGACTTGTCCAAAGCCCCAGTTTCATTGGATAAAACGGAGACAAATGCGCCGGCCATAGAAGCTTCCATGCGTAGAACGCCAGGCTTTGGAACATCAGCAACACGCGCAGGGACGTGGACAGTTTCTCCAGGGGGATCATCAAGCCGCTCTTCTGTAGTTCCGTTGCGACAGCCGCGAGAGCGGCCAGTCCAGCAAGAGCGAACAGCACGAGCTTTTCACGGACCAATTGGCCCCAGCCCGAGTTTTGCCAGCGTCCCAGCGGGTAGTAGTCCATCGCCAGCATCACGAAGGGGAAGGGAAACCGCCATCGGCTTGCACAACAACGCAGCAGCATACAAAACGGCCGTAGCCCAACGAGGCGCTTTCACTGCGTAGGCCCACAGGGATCCGATGCCGAAAGTGGCGCACAGTAGCTGTGTCCGCCCTGACATCCATGCCACAGACTCTGATTGGAGTGGATGAATCGCAAACACGATCGCAGTGGTTAGAGACACTGTTAGCCGCTCTCCCATGGTGAGCGGTGTTGCTGCAAGAAGTGACCAGAGGAATCCGAATACAAGCGCCACATTCAGTGCATGCAAAATCACACCGGTCGCATGATGCCCCACAGCATTTGTTCCCCACATCTGATAATCCAAGACGTGCGAGAGACGGGGAAGCGGATGGTAATACGGCGCGGTGGCGGTAAAGGCCCACTTTACGGCACTCCAAGTCAGGCCACCGCAGGCAGTCGCTTGCCGCAGGTACTCATCGTCATCCATCCCGGTAAGAAACCCACCAGAAACGCATGGCCAGTAGAACCAAGCGGTGGCCGCAAAGATAACCAGTGCCACCCCCACCAGTTTTGTTCGGCTGAGGGTCATGCGTGCGCATCCAATCACAAAGAGCTCCCACACTCAATCGGGAACGGGACAGGACGGATCGTCCTGGTCTCTAGGCGCTGGGACTCCACCCGTGCCGGTCGCGCCCTGGCATGCCTCGTACCGGTGTAGTCCGCACCACGCCAGCCAAAAACTGTAGACCACACAGCTCGCCCCCAGTCCACGACCGGATTGCCCCCAACTGCTCAGTAATAGAATGTCAGGGTTGCCTTCCGGGGTTCTTCCCCGGCGAGCTTGCGCAGATCGTCCGGCCACGGATCGAACGGCGCCGATTCGATGATGGCCCTCTCGCAGAGATCCACCAAAGATTCCGGGACCGCATTGGTGTTCGACAGCTCCAGATTCATGACCGAACCGTCGCTGAGAAGTTCAAATTGGATCGACACGACCTCCTCGGACTGATCAGTCTTGTGTCGGCCGAGCAATTCAAACCAGCGGGCTTGTATTCGCCGAATGACGTTGCGGTCGTAGGCATAAAACGGGCTGGATTCATCGTTGCAAGGCACACCGTTTGTTGTCGCAGCATAACCAATTGACCGTTCGGCTGCGGCGGCCAGTACACTCGCCTCCAACTCGTGCAGGGAGACAAAGGTCAGTTCCTTCAGTTTTGGCAGCGCCTCATCCTCGGTCACCGGCACCAATGCCCCGTCGTACCCCCAAAGGCCTCGCCAACTCGGCTTCAGGTCGATACGGAAAAAGTAGGTCTGGCCGGCTTCCACCACGAGTTTGCATTCCGCGACGAAACCGCCGGAAACCTGGAACCGTGATTTGCCGGGGGCGGAGAAGACGAACGTATACGAGTGCGGCACGATGATCCCGACGATCTCGCCGTTGCGCGTGATGTAGTCGAACTTTTCTGCACGGGAGTCTTCGCGGTAAAAATAGACCAGCCCCTTGTCTTGCGGGGCCTCCGGGAGAATCGGACGGTCATATCGTTGGTAGGTGACGCAACCGCCAAGACTGCATGCGACCAGCAAAGCAAGGATGCGCATTGTCGGGGCGCTTGCTCTCATCCAATCACCTCTGCCGCACGAATCTCTTCATGGTTGGCCCGGTAACAGGCTCCACTCGCGGCCACAGCCTGGCCTTGCGCCGGGAGCGTGTCAACCGCAAACGAACATCCGGGGAAGATCATTGCCGAGGATAAGGCCGGGTCCAATCCTTGTAACAACCTCGTCTCTACGTCTGCCGTTTCCGGATCCAGCGGGCAAAGCGTCGCGCCGGCGCCGGCGGATGACGCGCCGTGCTCTAGCGCACGGCAATCTCGGAGAGGTGGGCGCCGGTCTCGTCGCTGCCGACGAGGGTCATTTTAGAGCGGGCGCGTTTGAAGACGCCCGCGGCGGAGCTGCCCTGTGTGTCGGTGCCGATGGTCCGGGCGACGGTGGCGCTGACCTTGTCACGCGAGGTGGCCATGAGCATGCCCGACAGCGTATACGAGCCCGTCTGGCTGAGTCCCTGGCCCGTGAGATTGAAGACGTACGGGTAATTGGTGGAGATGGTGGTGGTGAACTGTTCGTTGGAGGGTTTGCCTTTGCGTATGACAACGGCGTTCCAGGTGCCGCTGAGGTCGGGAAGGCTTTCGGGTTGTTCGCCGAGGCATTGATAGCCGCCGCTGGTGCCGGTGGCGTGTCCGCGGAACCGGCCCGAGGAGAGCGCGCGCATCGTCAGGGTGAAGGCCGAGCTGGCGCCGTTGACGGTCTGGAGGTAGGCGGCGACGACGTTGCCTTTGGTGTCGTAGCTCCAGGTGCCCGCGAGGGTGATGAAGCCGAATTGTTTGCGGGTGATTCCGTAGCCGGTGACGGTGAAATTATTGGAAAACGTCATCATCAGAGTGCCCTTTTGCGCGCCCATGACAGACACCTGCCAGGTGCCGGCGGGCGAGGCGTTTTCAGCGCGTACCAGCGCGGGTTGACCGACCATGGCGCCCAATAACAGGGCGGAAATCCAGAACAATCGCTTCATTGCACCCTCCTTGTAGTTACGAACGTCCCCAAAAGCGATTTTTAGCCTCTTTTGCCTTGCGCGGCAACGGAAAAAAGTGGTAGAAATAGAGAGGGTCGCGAGGCAAGGAATTTTTGGACCATGCGCGAGTAGTCCAAACCTGTGCACCGCCATGCTCAATGGACGTAAGATGACGTGGGCATGTGTAGTTCAAACTCGTAATGCATGAAAGGGTGACGACCGTATTCGGTCCAGGGGCCTCGATGAAGAGATTTGCTGTTGGTGCATCGGTATATCCTCCAATTACTTTGGTCGGCATCGTTTTTTTGCTGACGGGCGCTTTGACGACGATCGTTTCGGCGCAGTCCAGAACGATCCGCGTGGTTAGCTACAATATCGAAGACGATATCAATGGGAACACCACGCCGTTGGCCGGGTTGATCACTCCGTCCAGCGGCGGAAGCGTGACCAACGGCGGCGTCCTCGAGGGCATCGGCGAGGAGATCATCGGCGGCGACCCCGCCCAGCCGATCGATATTCTCGCGCTGGAGGAAACCACCAGCAACACGATCACAATCCAGCCGATCGTCAACGGTCTGAATACGTTTTATTCCGTTCACAACATACCCGCCGGCTACGCGATGAGTTCCTACCAGGCAACGCAATCCGGCAGCAATGGCAGCGGAAACGGCCCCAACGGCCTCGTCTACAATACCAACACGCTGCAGTTGATCGCCTCGGTCGGGGTCGGCACGCCTACAGGCTCGGGGAATGGAGAGTATCGCCAGGAGGTCCGATACGAGTTTGCGCCGGCGGGTGTCACGCCGACCACCAACAACGAATTCTACGTGTACGTGGGCCATTACAAGTCCGGCTCGACCTCCGGTGACGCGACGGACCGCAACGGCGAGGCCCAGATCGTCCGGGCCGACGTGGCAACGTTGCCGGGCAACTCCCGGGTTCTGTTCGCGGGCGATTTCAATACCGGCAACGCCGGCGAAGCCATGTACCAGACACTCGTCGCCGCCGGCGTGAATCAGGCGTTCGACGTTCTGAATCCGACCGGTTCTTCGGCGTCCAATTTCGATGGCTCCGGCGATGTGCAGAACCTCACCGAATCCGCACCGGATCTTCGGTACCGCGACGATTATCAGATGATGACCAGCAACGTGCTCTACGGCGTGGCCGGTGGATTGGCCTACGTCTCCGGGACGTACCACGCGTTCGGCAACAACGGCACCACACCGTACCAGGGCAGCGTGAATAGCGGCTCGGATACCGCTCTCAACACCGATTTGAACACCAACGGGGTCGGCATCACCGCCTCGCAACTCTACCAGTACCTTACGACGGGCAGCGATCATCTGCCGGTCGTGGCCGATTATACGCTTTCCTCACCGGCAACCACGCTGCAGAGCATCCAGACGGTCTTCATCATCTTGGAGGAGAACGAAAACTGGGCCTCGATCAGTGGCAATGCCGCAGCCCCATACATCAATAATGGACTCTTGCCGAAAGCTTCGTACACCCTCCAGTATTACAATCCTCCAGGCCTTCACCCGAGCCTGCCAAACTACCTGTGGCTGGAGGCCGGCACCAACTTTGGCGTCACGGCGGATGGCGACCCCTCGCAGTATTCCCAGACGAGCACGAACCACCTCGTTACCCTGTTGAAGAACGCCGGCGTCTCCTGGACGTCGTATCAGGAAGACATCAGCGGCTCGGTCTGTCCACTCACCTCCGTCAACCAGTACGCGCCCAAGCACAATCCGATGGTGTTCTTCGATGATGTCACCAGCACGAACAACAGCAGTTCCGCCTATTGCATCGCCAACGTCCGGCCTTTCACGGAACTCGCCGGCGACCTCCAAAGCAATGTGGTGACCCGTTACAACTTCATCACGCCGAACCTGTGCGATGACATGCACGGAAATACAGGCTGCCTGACGGGCAACGCATTGATCACCCAGGCCGACACGTGGCTTTCCAATACGGTCGCGACCATCGTGAGTTCCCAGGCCTATAGCAACAATGGCGCGATTTTCGTGACGTGGGACGAAGGCGAGGGCGGCGATGGACCGATCGGTATGATCGTCCTCTCCCCATTGGCCAGGGGCGGCGGCTACGCCAACACCATTCATTACACCCATAGCTCCACGTTGCTGACGATGCAGGAGATCTTCAACGTCGGCCCGTTGCTCGGCGACGCCACCAACGCCACCGACCTGAGCGATCTGTTTGTCTTCGGCGCGCAATTGGCCGTCAGCCCCGCGTCCGGGTTCTCCTCCAGCGGCGGACAGGGTGGACCCTTCAGCCCGGCCAATCAGGTGTACACGCTGAGCAATACGGGCGGAGTGGCAATGACCTGGTCGGCGGCCACTACGGTCAATTGGGTGAGTCTCTCCGTCACGAACGGAACGTTGGCGGGCAGCTCCAGCACCAACATCACCGTTTCCGTCAACGCCAACGCGAACAG
Source organism: Verrucomicrobiia bacterium (assembly GCA_035501175.1). Taxonomy (GTDB): domain Bacteria; phylum Verrucomicrobiota; class Verrucomicrobiia; order Palsa-1439; family Palsa-1439; genus Palsa-1439. The sequence goes on from DATJWQ010000048.1 coordinate 67,401, forward strand.
TCTGTCCAGCGGCTCGTACTCGGGCGTGGTCTCCTTCGCCACGTCGAACGGCTCCGGCAGCGCCAGCGAACCCGTCAATCTGACCGTCACCAGTCCGACAGCCCTCTTGTCAGTGACTCCGTCATCGGGATTTGTCTCGGCGGGTCCGCCGGGCGGGCCGTTCAGCCCGATCAGCCAGACCTACACGCTGAGCAACATCGGTGGCGTCCCCATGAGCTGGACTGCGAATAATACCGCCAGTTGGCTCACCGTTTCCCCCACGAGCGGGACCCTGGCATCGGGGGCCAGCACAAACGTTACGGCCGCCATCAACGCCAACGCCAACAGCCTCCCCGTCGGCGGCTACTCGGACACGATCAGTTTTACCAACACCACCAACGGAGCCGGGAATACGACACGATCTGTCACGCTCAGCATGTTTGGCTTCTACGACGATTTCAGCACCTTCGCATCCGGCAACCTGGCTGGCCAGAGCAGTTGGACCCAACTGGGCACGATCTCCAGTTCCGCAATCCAGATAACCACAGGGCAGGCGGGGTTTGCCGGCGGACTCACCGCCAGCGGTCAGACCGCTTGCAAGAACTTCGGCATCACGAACGAAACCGTGTTCTACGGCCTGACCCTGACGGTGACCAACGCGCCCAACACCAATAGCACCTCCTTCTATCTCGCCAGCTTGTACAGCAGCTCGAATGGAACCGGTAATGCCGGGTTCCACCTCGTGGCTGAATCCCCCAACTCGGCCAGGACGAATTTCGTCCTCGGCGTGAAGGTCACTCCGGCCGCCAATGATCCAATCGTCTTTGGCGCCACCGGTCTCACCTACGGCACCCAATACCGGGTCATCGTCGAGGCCACCGCCGGTGGCACCAACGCCATCCTGTATGTCAACCCCACGAGCGGCACCCTCGGCGCTCAGACCCCCTACGCTAAGGACACGGTCGCGACAGGCGTCTCCCCGGTCGGATCGGTCGCCATCGCGCAATTGGGCAACGCTACCGTCCCCACCTCGGGCGGTTTGATTGGCAAGTTCGTCGTCGCCGACAATTTCGGAGTCGCCTACAACGACCTGCTCACGGTCGCCGCGCCCACCGCAACTTTCACCGCGAGCCCAACCAACGGCCCCGCTCCGTTGAACGTGTCGTTCACGGATACATCCTCGGGAACGCCGACAAGCTGGGCCTGGACGTTTGGCGATGGCGGCACCTCGACACTGCAGAATCCAAATTACACCTATGCCGCGCCGGGGACATACACCGTCACCTTGATCGCGAGTAATGCGGGCGGTTCGGGCACGAATGTGCAGGTCAATTACATCACGGCGCTGACCGCGTTTCAGGCCTGGCAGAGCCAGTACTTCGGCGGCGCAACGAATCCGTTGGCCGCGGCCGCGGCCGACCCGTTCGGCAAAGGCATCAGCAATACCAACCAGTTCCTGATGGGATTGAACCCGACCAACCCGGCATCGATCTTCCGGATTGTCAGCGTAACAACGACCGGTGCCGATGTTGTTGTCACCTGGCAGACCTCCGGCGGCGACGCGAGCGGATTGTTCGGCAGCGGCAAAACGAATGTGCTGCTGGTCACTCCGGGGTTGCCCGACGGGAGTTACTCCAACAGCTTCGTCACCACGGGCCTGACGAACGTGATCACAACATTGGGAGATGTGATCACCAACGCGGTGGACGCCGGCGGAGCGACCAACGGACCGTCGCGCTACTATCAGATCCAATTCATCTCGCCATAGACCCGGCGGTCCAGAAAAAATCGCGGAAGCCGCCGTCTGGAGTCGCGAACGCCCTGTGTACTCAATTTATTGGGGAGCGGTCGGATTCCAGCAGAGCGACCGCAATGGCGAGAGCCTTTTCGTAGACCGGATCGCGGGCGGGGCGATCCAGCTCCTGAGACAATAGGGAGACATCGTCGTCGGGCCAGAACGCGCGTTTGCGTGGAAGGCCGCAGGCGCAGGGCATGTCGACCGTCGCGCTGGCGGTGCGTTCCCCATGGTCCTTGCGGATCGAGAACGTCGCATCCCCGGTCTTGATGGCAATGGATATGATTCCCACCGACGTTGCATCGCCGTCGTCGCGCTCGGACAGATGAATTCGGGCGTTGGCGGTTGGCAGCGGCCAGCCGAGTTGGGCGGCAAACCAGGAACCACACAACAAGCCGCGCAGGCCCGCCCCCGGCCCGCACCCGTGAACGATGTCAATGTTGCGGATTTGCAGCAGTTCGGCGCGGCAGCGAGGTTCGTCGAAAAACTCGGCGGCGAGTTTGCGCCACAGCCCCAGCCGTGTCCAGCTCAGGTCGGTAAAACTGCAGCGTGGATGCTCCGTGAGCGCGCGCAGGAGACCGGCCAGTTGCGAGTGCGGATCCGGCCAGACCGACGTGTCGTAGATGACCCGATCGGCCACCGCGGCGAGCCGACGGAACAAATCCATTCGTGTCAGAAAGTTCCCCTGCCACCACATGATCGTCGGAAGATCCGATTCGAGCAACGGCAGCACCGCCGAACCCAGATGGGTAATGCTCTCCCCGCTGGCACGAATGACGATCTGCTCGCAGCACACCTGTTTCTGGCCTGTGCCAGCCAGATGGCAGTGGGCCGCGATGGAAGCCGACAATTCCGACGACGCGTTGCCGGGCCCGGCGGAAAGCACGATGGCCCGGCACGGATAGTGGCTCGTGAGGGTGCTGATCACATCGCTGGCGTGCGCTGTTGCCGTGTCGGATTCGGCGAGCACGATGAAATTGAACAGGCAGGCGCGCGTGATCTGGCGTTGCATCGGGTCCTTCTCCGAGTCCGCGGCGAGCTGCCAGAGTTCGTGGAGCTGGCCCTCGATCTGCGCCACGTCCACGGCGGTCTCGACCCCGTTGGTGAACGTTTCAAGTTGGGCGCTGGGTGCCATGATTTACGGACGCCTCCATTCCCGGCCATCACGTTGGATGAACTCGTCGGCTTCGACGGGGCCCCAAGTGCCGGCCTCGTACGGGAACGGCGCCGGTGAAGCATCCCATCCGGCGATGATCGCATCGATGAGCTGCCACGACCGCTCGACCTCGTCGCGACGCGTGAACAAGGTCGAGTCGCCGATGATCGCGTCGTGCAGCAAGCGTTCGTAAGCCTCGGGCGAGCGCGCGCCGAAACTGCCGCCATACCGGAAATCCATTTTCACCGGCTGCAGGTTGATCACGTTGCCGGGCACCTTCGCGTTCATGCGGATGGCGATGCCCTCGTCCGGCTGGATGCGCAGTACGAGCGCGTTCGGTTCCAACGGCTCGGGCGATCCGGCGGCGAAGAGCACGGCGGGCGGCGCCTTGAACTGAATGGCAATCTCGGCAACGCCCTTGGGGAGACGTTTGCCGTGACGGAGGTAGAACGGCACGCCCGCCCAGCGCCAATTGTCGATAAACAATTTCAGCGCCACGAATGTTTCCGTGCGCGAATCCGGCGCGACGCTCTTTTCCTCGCGATAGCCAGGCACCGGTTTGCCCGCCATCGATCCGCGGGCGTACTGGCCGCGGACGGTAAACTCCTGGACTTCGTCGGGCGTGATCGGGCGGATCGCGCGCAGGACTTTCACCTTCTCGTCGTGGATGACCTCGGCTTCGAGCGCCGTCGGCGGTTCCATGGCCATGAGGCAGAGTAACTGCATCATGTGATTCTGCACCATGTCGCGGATCGCGCCGGATTGGTCGTAGTAGCCGCCACGGCCTTCGACCCCCAGCGATTCCGCGACCGTGATCTGGACGTGGTCGATGTATTTCTGGTTCCACAGAGGTTCGAAGATCTCGTTCGCGAACCGCAGCGCAAGAATGTTTTGGACCGTTTCCTTGCCGAGATAATGATCGATGCGAAATGTGTGGAGTTCGTCAAACACATTCGCCAGCGCGCGATTCAATTCCCCGGCGGTGGCGAGGCTGCGGCCAAACGGTTTCTCCACAATGATTCGTTGCCGCGAAGCGGCTCCCGACTCGACCAGCCCGCTCGCGCCCAGATGTTCGATGATGCTGATAAACTCGGTCGGCGCCGTCGCCAGATAAAAAAGGCGATTGCCGTCGGTGCCGCGCTCGGCGTCGAGCTTGCGGAGCAGGCCGTCGAGAGCTTTGTAGCCCTGGGCATCGGCAAACTCGGATTGATGGTAAAAGATCGTCTGGGCGAACGCGTCCCATACCGGAGCGTTGATGGGTTGGAACCGCGAGAACTGCGCGACCGAGTCGCGGAGCTCGGCGCGGAATTGATCGTGGGTTTTCGGTCGGCGCGCGAACCCGACGATGGCGAACGATTGCGGAAGCTGGCCTTCGTGGGCGAGATTGTAGAGCGCGGGGACGAGTTTGCGGTGCGTGAGATCGCCCGTGGCGCCGAAGATGACCAGCGCGCACGGTCCCGGCGCCTCCCGCGTGCTGATGCCCTGGCGCAACGGATTGGTCGCGAGTGTATTCTGCATGCCTTGCCCGGGGGGAAACTAGCACATGTTGATGTCGGACGGAAGAGGGCGCATTCGAGGCAGGATTGGCAGGCCCCGCGGGGGCATCCCGGGACGGAATATTTGATGTTGGAAAGTGGAGGGATTCGGGGCAGAATGCCCACCGTGGCTGCGACGAAGAATTCCGTTGTGAGGCTGAAGGATATCGCGGAACGGCTGAACGTTTCCGTATCGACCGTGTCGCGAGCATTGGGGAAGGAGACCAGCCGTCTGGTCGCTCCCGAATTGCGCAAGAAGATCAACGAACTGGCGCTGGAGACGCGTTACGTTCCTCATCCGGCGGCGCAGTTGATGCGCAAACCGAACATCCATCTCATCACCGTGCTGCTGCCGTTTGATAGCGGCATCTTCCTGAGCGATTACTACGGCACGGTACTCTCCGGGGTAATCTCGGCTTCGCGTGAATTGGGCACGGAGACAAGGCTCTCGTTGATCAGCAACGAACAGGAGGATGGGGAAGTCGTGGAGCAAATGCAGCGCGTGGCGATCGGCGCCGGGGGATTGTTCTACACGGCCGACCCGTTGCGCGCGGAGGATTTGGCGAAGATCGAGGATTTTGGGCGTCCCGTGGTGGTGATGAGCGGATGCCTGCCCCCGAACATCGAGTTGTCCTCAATCCGCGTCAGTACGGTTGGGTCAGACAATGTCACGGGAGCCTACCAGATCACAAAAGAACTGCTCGGGATGGGACATCAGCGGATTGGGTTGGTGAATGGACCCGCGATGTCGCGCGACGCTTCCGAACGCGAGCAGGGTTTTCTGAAGGCGATGAAAGAACACAATGGCATCATCGATCCCAGAGCGATGACGCGCGTGCAGTTTTCGGCGGATGCCGGGATGCTGGGGTGGCAACAAATCAAACGATGCGTTCCCCTGCCGACCGCCGTGGTGTGTGGAAACGATGCGATTGCGTTTGGGGTATTGGAATCCCTCGCGCAGGACAAGATCGGTTGCCCCGGGCAGATGTCCGTGGTCGGGTTTGATGATGCCCGCGGGGCGGTGCATGTCACGCCAAAACTGACGACGGTGCGTCAATCCATTGCCCAGCTGGGCCGGGCGGCGACCGAGATATTGATTCGGCAATTACAAACCGGAGATGAACCCGAGGTGGAACATCTCGTGTTCCCGACGGAAATCGTCCGTCGTCAGTCGGCGGCTCCTCCGAGCAGGACGTAGCCTGGCTACGGCGACTGGCGCGGAGGCGAATTCGTCACGGCGGTCGACGCGGCATTGGTTGACGCCGCCGGAGAGCCGGACAAGCGCTGATCGATGGTGTTCGGCGGAGTTCCGCCGGGTGCCGGCTGGCCGAGCAAGTCGCGTCGACTGCTGTAGTACGGGGCGGGCGCCGCCGTGTCGCAACCAATGGCCGCAAAACCAAGCATCGCCCCCAGTAAAATCACCGTCCATGTTCGGCTCATAGTCCTGCCAGTGTAACACGCGCACGCACTTGAGCCAAGGGATGACTCATGTCCAGGCGGACCCAAGCGTGAATCTCGTGAGCTGACGAAGGCCCTGCTCTTTAGACGGCGTCCACGGCGTCGTGAACGCGCTGGATGAAGTCCTCGAAGTGAAATGGTTTGTGAATGTAGCCGTACAGGCCATCTTGAAACATGCGCTGAGCGACGTTGTCCTCGCATCCGGTCAGAAGAATGGTGCGGACATCCGGGTTTTGGCGTTTGAGACATTCGAACACGAGATCACCCGTCATCTCCGGCATGAGAAAATCCAGCAAGACCAGTCTGATATTTCGCCAGTTCTTCTCGTAGAACTCAACGCCCTCCCGGGCGCTGAGGGCTGTGTACACATGGAAACCCTCGGGTTCGAGGCAGCCGTTGACGATCTCCAGCAGCTCGGGTTCGTCGTCGATGGCGAGGATCGCGTTGCGCGTGGTGTTATCGAGTGCCTCCATAGAGTGAAGGTCAAATGAAGCAAGGGTTATTCCAACGCAAACTGAAATGAATGGAAGGTAAACCGCGTCTGCGGCTTTGCCCCGCAAGTGGTTGCCGGAGAGGACGCTCCATGGCACACGAGGTGCTTGGAATGTGGTGAAACGTGAGTCGTATCGTCAGCAGGAAGCGGAGAAACTGTGCATGGACGCAATCGGATCGGCAGAAAGTGCGTGTGACTCGGTCAGTATTCGAGTCCTGATCATTGACGACGACATTACCGTTGCCGCCCTGGCCAGGGGCATTCTCGAGCGGTTGGGCCACGCCGTTCAGATCTCCGCGAGTCCGTTGAAGGCGTTGGAGACGTACGCCCGCAACAAGGACATGATTGACCTCGTCCTCGTGGATTATTTCATGCCGAATCTGGACGGCGGCGCGACCATCGATCATCTGCGGAAGCTGAATCCGGAGGTCAAGGTCGCCCTGTTTTCAGGCGCGGATGAAATGCGTCTGCGCCAGATCATGCGACAGCATCGTATCGAAGGTTATCTCCACAAACCGTTGCGGGTCGAAGAAGTGCGGCAGGTCTTCCGCGAGATTTTTCCTGTGCCTCCCGAGGCAATCCCCAGCGCCTGATTCCGACAGCCGTGCGCAGTGAGAATCGCAACTGCGGTCTATCCGCGGACCCAATCGCCCAATCAATCCGCTTTGCCTGTTGTTTGGCCATGCGTTCCGCTCCATGACTTCACGATGGCGTTGTAATTCGTGACGAGCCCGTTGTACTTGCGGATACTGGCGTTCAGGTCGGCAGCCAATTGTTCAATCCGCGCATTGGCTTCTTTCATGCGTTCGTCACGAAGCGTCACCGCATTCGCCCAGTTGGAGATGGCGGCCTTGAATTGATCCCGCTCCTGGGTGAGTTGCGCATTTGCCGTTGCGAGGCCCGCGACTTTCCGATCGGATTGCGACCGCAAATCGTGTTCGGTTGCCAATGACGTTTTGAGTTGGGCGAGATCTTCGTTCTGCCCTTTCAATTGATTTGACAGATCATCAATCTTCGCCGATTGGGCCTGGCGCACCTGGTTGAGGCGCTTGATTTCGAGGTTGAGACGGCGGTCATGGATCCATTGGCAGACGCACAGGGCCGCCAGGGCGAGGACACCGAACAGATTCAAATATCTCAATCGATCGTTCATGGTTGCGAGGGGGTTGGTTCGCGGATTTCGAAAGCGACTTTTTGGATTCCCGTGGAACGCACCAGATCCAGCACGTGGATGATAACGCCGTACCGGACATCCTGATCGCCGCTGATGAACACGCGGAGGTTCTCGTTGGTGTGATACCAGGCGTTCAGGCGCAGCACCAGTTCGTTCGGGCCAAGCGGCTGTTTGTCGAGGTAGATCGCCCCGGCCTTGTCCACGGAGATGCTGGCGAAATCGTTCTTGGTTTCCAGCGTCGCCGTGGTGGCCGTCGGCAGGTTGACCTTGACGCTTTTCATATTCACCATGCTCAGGCTGACCAGCATGAAACTGGCGAGCAGAAAGAACATGATGTCGATCAACGGAATGATCTCGATCCGCGCTTCGGACTCGGACGACTGTCGGGGGACAAGTTTCAGCGGCATGGTGATCCTCAGGACTGGGATGGGACTGTTGCGACGGGGCGGTTGTCGGTTCGCGTGCGCATGGCCCGTTGCCGGGCGTACTCTTCAAGATCGTGGCCGTGATGTTTGGCCGATTCGACGAGCAGCTCGACGTGATTGATTGTTTGTTCCAGCCGCGAACGGAATCGCGCCAACCGTCGATTGAAAAAGTTGTACGGCAGCAGACAGACGATCGCCGTGCTCAGACCGCAGGCCGTGGCAATCAGGGCTTCCGCGATGCCGCCGCTGACTTTCACGGCAGCGAGCTCTTCCTGGCCGACAAAGCTGAACGAGCGCATGATGCCGGTGACCGTGCCGAGCAGGCCAAGAAGCGGGGCCAGCGTGATCAGTGTGCCCAGGACCCAGACGTATTTTTCTCCCTTCTCGATTTCGTCATTGGCGCGCAATTGCATGGCGCCGAGCAGGGAGGAATGCGCGTGCAGCAGGCCTTCATGAACGGTCGCCAGGAATGGGTCGTCGCTGGCGGCCGTCATCTGGACCGCGCGGTCGAAGTTGCCGGTGGCGATGGCGTCGAACGTTTCACGCAAGGATTGCGGATTGGATCGACGGCGGAGATTGGACCACCAGGACGTGCGTTCGACAATGACGACAACGGCAGCGAGAAAGGCCAGGAGGATGGGCCACATGACCGGGCCACCCTTGATGAAGAAGTCCACGACAATATTGGCAAGCATAATGTGAATCATGGTTGGATACCTTTCATTGGGAAGTGAGTTGAAAATGAATGGAGATTTCGTATTCGCGGACATTGCCGGCCGTGAACCGCCACAAACGCCGGATCGTCCGCACCGCGGATTCGTTTAACAACGGCCACGGGCAGGGTTGAGCGGCTTCGGCGGATGTGACCATGCCGTTCTCGCCAACGACGAATCGGACCACCACACTGCCTTCCTGGTGTTGCGCGATTGCCTCGGCGGGATATTCCGGGGCCGGCTGCTGACCTTCGCCGACGCCGTACGTGAGATGTTGCACGACGGGCGATGGCCTGGCGGGCCGGGCGTACGTCGCTTGATTGAACGGAACGACACGTGTCGCGCCTTCCACGGGAAGCGCGAACGCGATGGCCGGTGACGGTTCGGCGACCGGAATCGGCGGCGGAGCCATTTCATCCGACGGCGCGGAGGGAGAAGGCCCGGCGCTTCCCGGTGGTCTCATACTCTCCAACGGCACAGCGGGTTGCTTGCTGAGCTGCACAAACAGCTTCTCCATTTTGACCGGCTCGGGCTGTTTAACCGGCCGGGGCGGGCGCGAGTAATGGAGCACAAACCCCAAAAGGCCCACAGCCAGGCAAAACGTCCACGTCACGAAGGTGAGCACTTCCATCAGAGAGGTGCCTTCGACGGGCTCCATGCCGATGTGGGCAATCGAGTCGGCCGGGGGGGCCGCCAGTAGCGCCCCCCCCGACTGAGTTATGCCTTTGCCATTCATGCCTCTTTCAGAATGCGAGTGCGATCGAACCGAAGAAGCCGCGGCGCATGCCATATTGAGCAGCGTTAACGCCGACTCCCGAGCCGCTGCGGAGTTCGTAGACCTTGTCGGTGACATTGACGACATCGAGGCGCATTTTCAGCACCCTTTGTTTGTCCAGCCTGGCGTCCTGTTCCACACCCATGTTGAGCGAGTAATACGCCGGCACGCTGGCTCCGTTGGGGATGGGAGCGGTCGGATCGTTGGGCTCAAATCCGCCTCCATCCTGCCGTAGTCCGCTACCGTAGATCGCGTCCACGTAAGTGCGCGTGCTGCCGTGGACCTGGTTCCACGTGTATGCCGTCCCGAAAGAGCCGCTGACCCGTTGATCGTGATCGAGGTAGATCCAATGGTTTTTGACATACTCCAGGTCGTTTGGATCAAAGAGGAATTGAGACGAGTTCCAGTCTTTGCCCTGGGCGACCGAGTAGGCGACGTTGGCATAGGACGAAAAACCATTGGTGGCGTAGCTGCCGGTGAATTCCACACCGTAGACACGGCCCACCCGATAATTGAATGCCGAGAGGATCAGGGATTGCCCGAACAGCCCATCGTCGAGTTGGTTTTCAGCATCCTTGTAGTAGCCGTCCATGCCGACTTGCAGCCCCGGCGCGAGCTTCTGGCTGATACCGGCGTCGAAGTAATTCGCCCGCTCGGCTTTGACCGGATCGTCCTGTTTCACCTGGGGTTCATTCGACGTGCCATCGAATTGTGATATGGTCGAGGACGGCACGTTTTCGAGCGGGGGCGGCGTGAAGTAGCGTGAGTAACCGGCGTGCAGGGTCGTCTCGTCCGTCGCTTGGTAGATCAGATTCACTCGCGGGCTGACCTGATTTTCGTCGTCAAACGACGACGAATACAGGTCGAATCGAGCGCCATAGTTGATCGTAAGCGTCGGCACGATCTTCCATTCATCCTGCGCGTAGATGCCCAGGAACGTCGCGTGCTGCTGACCGTCGTCCACGATGGGAAATGCCGGGCCGGTCGGATTCCCGCTGCCATCCACGGGAAATACCGTTGTCGTCGTGTCGAACATGAGGAATTCCTGCAGGACCATCACGCCGGCGCGGAGGGTGTGCTGGTCGTTGAGCACGTAACTGGCGTCCGTTTGGAAGCCGCCCGAGGCGAGCGACCGATTGATGTCAGTGGCCACACCGTAGAAGTAGAGGTCGCCCACCGGATCGGGGAGGAAGTGCACCTCGCTGTAGCGGCCGAAAGCGGCGGCCTGAAAATTCAGGTCGCCCGCGGATTTTTGGTAGGCCACCACGCCGTAGTCATTCCGCTCATCCTGGTTCTCGTTCAGGTCGGCGGAATTGAACACGCCTGGCACCCACGGGTCGCCATTGGGCGAGGTGCCCGCCGGCTGGTCCGGCGAGTTGGGGATCTGATACGTGCTGTGGGACGTGCTTCCCATGAGGCTGATGCGGCTGGTGTCGTCGAGGATGTAAGAGAGATAAGCGAACCCCTTGTATTGTTGCGTGTCGTCATGGATGGGGATCGCGCTGCCGGTTGGATTCTCGATCCCGATGCTATTCTGGTCATAACTGCCATCCACGAAGTAGCTGAGTTTTCCTTGCGTGGCGCCGTATTCAAAACTGGGTCGGAGCGTATCGTAGGAGCCGCCATACAAGTCCGCTTCGCCGCCGTTCTCGAAGCCGCTTTTGGTCTGGATATCGATGATGCCCGCCGTGCGGAAGCCGTATTCCGCCGGAAGGGATCCGGTGATGAGTTGCATGCTCTGGACGAACCGTGGATCGAGCTCCAACCCGAACCCCGTGATGCCTTCGGGCAGCAACACGCCATTGATGCGGTATTGCAGGTTCGCGTGTTCGCCACGAATGTGGAGATCGCCATTCACGGCGGAATCCTGGGCCACGCCCGGGGCGCGCAAGATGATTTGATTGAACGGCGCGTTCTCGCCCTGAGCTTCCGATTCGATTTGCACCTGGCTGACCGAATAGGCGGTTGCTCCCAGATCCGGCAGAATCTGGCTGCGAGCCTGGTCGAGTTTTCCATAGACCGTTACCTCAGGAAGCGTCGACACGCTGTTGGAACTCCACGAACTTACGGGCACAGAGGCAACCACGGGAGCATTTGTTCCGGTGGTGGCGGGCACGGCGGCAACCGGTGGAGTGGTGGTCGGCGGCGTAGCGGGGACTGCGGGAGCAGCCACGGCCGGGGTCTCGACCGTTGGTGGTGGTGGCGGCGGCGGACTGTTGGTGTCGGACAAGCCTGAGGCGGTGGGTGGAGCTGATGGAATGTTGGTCGTTGCTGCTCCGGTAGCAGCAGCCGGTGGATTTTCGGTTTGCGCGAGCACGAAGCAGGCGCACACCAATGAAGCGATCATGACGGAAACGACACGGGCGATGGCAAAGACGGGGCATGCCCGTCCGCCGACCCGAACGGCGTGTTGTTCGAAGTTCGATTTCATTTCTTATGTCATAGATGTTTCCTCTCCTGGCCTAGCAGGTTCACACACCTGGAATGCGGGCAGGAGAACCCCGTTCATTCGTTGGTCTGTGAAAGTCGCTCGCGCGACCCGACCTTGTGAAGGGCCGGATCGTGGCGGAAAATAACGGATGAGCGCAGCTCGTTGATGATATTGGTACGCAAGCGTGCGCACCCGCATAATCCGCGCGGGGCGACCCGATTCTGAGTTATGCCAGGGCGGCAGGCGGAGCGCGGCCTGGAGGAAGAAGGACGACGAATGAGTCGACGACTAAGAGGGTAACAGACGGGCACACATCGATCCACCGGGCCAAGATCGTTGGGGTAACAATTTCACCGACGGCGGAATCCACCTGTCCGTGTGCGAACAGGGTGACCGTGCAATGATGGTCGGGTTGGCCGGCGTCGACGTGGATCAGTTCGTGCAATGCGGGCGAAGCCGCCATCAGATTGATCAACAAGATCATGCCGATGATCGTCGAGACGAACAGACGTTTGCCCAGTTGTTTCAGACGCCAAGACCCTTATTGCAACTATATTGCAATTATTAACAAATGCAACCCCCTTTTTCGGCATCACCAACTGAGGACCGCCGGCGCGACTCGCGCGCCACAGATTAACGCTGCTTCTGACGGCGCAACGGGCGCCCCTGGCAGGCCGGGCAGACACCGAAGAACTCCAGATTATGGCTGATTTCCACGTAGCCCCGCGCGGCCACGACCTTGCTGAGTCTGTCGACGATGCACTCATCGATGCTTTCCACACGCCGGCACCTCTTGCAGATGAGGTGGTGGTGGTGCCTGTCGTCAACGTACTCGTAGCGCCATTTGTCGTCACCAAAATCACAACGCCGGACCAAATTGAGTTCTTCAAAGGCGGCAATGCATCGGTAAATCGTCACCCGGTCACACGTCTTGCGGTGGAGGCGCTGGCGGATCTCGTCAATCGTAAATGGCCCGTGGTTACGGATCAACAGGTCGAGCACCAACCTCCGCGGTCCCGTCACCCGTAGCCCGCCGTTGCGCAGCGCTGACAAGGCATCCTGGTGAGATTCCTGCGAGCGCGATTGGCCGTGTCGGGTCATGGTGGTTCTCTATACGCTCCGGATTTACGGGGAGCAATTCTGAAGTAACAATTTCTGACCAATTTCTCGGTCCCACGAGTTCGCTTCTGCCAGCGACATCGCGGAAGGTCAAGCGAACCACTTCGGCGCCTGAGGTCGACGGTCGATCAGAATTGCGCCGTCAGGCCAACGCGGGCTTGAATCGGCTCGACGAGAATCCGTTCAAATCATGCACGGTGATGCCCGACGAAATCACCAGGCCAACGGCCTCTGGCACGCGCGTGCCGCCGGGACCCAATGTGATGGTGCCGGAATTCAATGGCGCGGCATCGGCGCTGTCAACGCCGATAAACCGCGCGATGGAATCCGCGACGTCCAGGTCAATCGCCAGGTGTGGCGCCGGCGTGACGTAGTTGGCCCATTCGACGCCGTAGCGTTGGCTCGGATTCTTCGATGCCACGGTGCTACCCGTGTCGCCATCCTGCTGTAATTCGGAATCGCTGTACAGGTACCACAACGAAAGCGTGCTCTGCGTATGCGGAACGATCAACGTACGCATGCCAATTTCCCCGCCTTTGGTTTGGACCAAACCGGGAATTCTCTGGCTCGGCGTGTTGGTGGGATTAACCGCCGAGATCGGCTGGACGGTTTGAGTCGCGCCGCGCCCGTCGTTGCTGTGAAAATCGAACCCGCCCTGCACGTAGTATTCCGTCTTGGCCCAGGGGCCGAAAATCAAACTTAACTTGGGGCTGGGCAACGCGCTGAAGGCGGTGCCAGAGTTGACAGGGTTGTTGAGGCAGGTGACATCGAAATACTGGATGTCGCCGCGGATGGCCGCGGCCGAGCGGAATTTGTCCATCCACTGCACCTTGTTCTCCACCCAAGGGCCGGCTTGCGTGTCAGTAAACTCATCGGCTTCCGTGGTGGCCGGCAGCGTGGTGCCGGTGGAAATGTCAGTTTTGTCCACGCGGGTACGATCTTCGGTTTGGTAGAGGCCGTTGTTGATCCAATCGTTGCGGACCTGCATCCCGAAGGTGTTCTCCACCCGCCGGCCGAACCACTCGGTAAAGAACGTGCGGCGGGCATCCCAGCCGGCGACCTCGCGTCGGTCCTGCTGCTCGAACTGATCGCCGAGGGTGGGATCAGTGAGGAAGTAGGTAAAATCGGAGAACAAATCGAGGTCGTAGTAGAATGCGTACGTGGTGATTTTGGTTTCCGAGCTTCCGTCCTCCGCATGCCATTCGCCTTGCAGGCTGTACCGCTGCGAATTGCCGCCGTCGGTGGGATTGATCGCACCGAAGAAGCCGACCTCGGGCACGGCGCTTTCGGGAATCTGGTCGCTCGAATTCCATTTGCCGTGATAGCCGCGCGCCGTGATGCTAAAGCCGCTTACGTCGCTGCCCCGGCTGTACGTCAGAAGGCCATTGAATTTGGAATAGTCGTCGGGATGAACCCATGGGCCGTCATCATGATACACTTCGCCCGCGTACAGCAGATCGCCGTATCCGAGCTTTTGCGACAAACCTGCCACGCCACGCTCGTGCCCATACATGCCGCCTTCGATGGTGACGAAATCCTGCGGCAGCACTTTGTAAAATGTCAGATGGGCGGAGCCGGCGGAACCGTAAGTGCCAACGTCGGCGTAATAGGGCCCCTTCTCATAGTCGACCCGTTCCACCAATTCCGGGATGACAGTGTTCATGTCGGAGTACCCCTCACCATGAGCATGTGATGGCAGGTTGAGTGGCATGTCGTCGAGGAACACGGCGAAGTCGGTGCCGTGATCGAGATTGAACCCGCGCAGGAAGTACTGGTTCGCTTTCCCGCCGCCGGCATGCTGCGTGATGATGACGCCCGGCACCGTTTCGAGAATCTCGCCACTGCGCAGGATCGGGCGGTCTTCCAGTTGCGCCTGGCCTGTCGCGCCCTGGGACGCAGAATCGGCCACACCAACCAGACTGTCTGCGCGCCCCGTCACCACCACGTCGGGCAAACGGATCACCTGCGAAGTTGACGCGGCTGTCGACACCTGGGACGTGGAGACGGCGGTCGCAACTGCGGACGTCGAGTCAACCGACACGACTTGAGATGTCACCATCGGTGCGGCAGACGATTCCTGTGCCAATGCGCCAGTCTCCGACAGTGCCATGCCGACCAGTATAAGGCCCGGCGCGAATGTGAACAACCTTATCAAGACGATCTCCTGTTCGGCGGCTGCCTGCGCTATGCCGGCAGGTCCTGTCCCGTGGTCGTAATGGTGAGTTTTCCGTGTTTGACGCCCTTGGCGGCAATCAGTTCGTCGGCCAGTTTCTTGATTTCGGCGGCCTGGCCGCGGACGGCGAGGATTTCAAGGCAGTTGTCGTGGTCGAGATGGGCGTGCAGTGTCGAGATAATCACATCCCGATGATCATGTTGCAGATCGGTCAGCAAATCCTGCAGGTGATGGCGATGACGGTCGTAAACGAGGGTGATGCTGACGGCGATCTCGCCACGACCGAGTTGCTGGTAGTGTTCGATGAGATGGGCGCGCACCATGTCGGCGACGGCCTGTGACCGGTTCTCATAGCCCTTCTCGCGGCACATGCGGTCGAGCTCGCGCAAGAGCTTCTTGTCCAGTGAAACGCTGAAACGGGTGACGTTTTCCATGGTGTTACGATTTATTGAAATCGTAACACTGGCTTCCCGGGTGTCAAGCGGGAAAAATGCCCTGGGTAGCTCGCCGCCGGCTTGATGTTGGTGGGGATCTGTCGATAGACTGGCGGACGTCCATGTGGAGAATCCGACAGCGTTTGGCGGCAGGGGCCGTACTCTTGGCGGCCACGCTTGTCGCCCGCAACGGCCGGGCGGCGATGACGCTGCCGGAATCACGGGATGGAATTGGCGTTGAGGTCGAGACGAACGGTGATTACGCGGTGCGGGGGCGGCAGCGGGGCTGGACGTTTCACGGGAGTGTGGGTTGTTCAGTTTCTGATTTGACGAATGCCGCCAGTAGAGACGCGATTGGTGCGTACCAGGAGTTGACATTTCGCTGGGGTGGACAATTTGCCGGGAGTATTCGTCGATACGATGATCGTCCCGCGGTGCTGTTTACGGTGGATGCGCCTTCGGGTGTGAGCGCAACCAATGTGGCGTTTCCTGTGTTCGACGCTTTGCCGTCCGGGCTGCACGGATTCAGTTATGCCGAGAAGGCATTTGCGCCACCGAGTTTCAGTCTCGAAGACAATGGCACGCCGTGGGTGCTGTTCGATGATGCGACGAATGCGGTGGTTATTTCGCCGGCGGCGAATTTCCTCGTGGCACGGATGTCGGGCGATGGTCGGACACGCATCGCGAGCGGATTGAATCCGGAAATTGGCGCGCTACCGAAGCCGGTGACGCATCGGAGCCTGTTGGTATTGGGGCGCGGCATTGGGAGGACGTTTGACACGTGGGGGCGCACGTTGACCGATCTCTCCGGCAAGACGCGGCCCGCGTATGACGCCGACCTGACGCTGAAGTATTTCGGGTACTGGACGGACAACGGCGCAGATTACTACTACAAGTATGACCAGAAACTTGGTTATGGCGGGACGCTGTTGAAACTGGCGCAGCGGTATCGGCAGGAGAAGATCGCGCTGGGATACATGCAGCTCGACAGCTGGTGGTATCAGAAATCGACGATCGAGGCTGACGGCAAGCCGGGCAAAGAGAAGAAGGCGCAGGATTTGCCGGCGGGTCGGTGGAACCGCTACGGCGGGATTCTGGATTACACAGCGGACCCGGATCTGTTCCCGGATGGGTTGGGCGAGTTTCAGAAGGGGTTGGGATTGCCGCTGGTGGTACATGGGCGCTGGGTCGATCGCGAGAGTCCGTACCAGAAGCAATACAAGTTTTCTGGGGTGGCGCCCATCGATCCGGCCTACTGGGAAGATCGGATGGCGTATCTGGCCACAAATGGCGTCGTGTGTTACGAGCAGGACTGGCTTGACCGGATTTACTGTAACAGCGAATTGCCGCGCGTGGTGGGTTCGGGCGACGCGTTTGCCGATGGTATGGCCGCAGCGAGCGCTAAGCGTGGCCTGTCGATGCAATACTGCATGGGGTTGCCACGGCATTTCCTACAGGGAGCGAAGTACTCCAATCTCACGACCATCCGCACCAGCGATGATCGATTCGAGCCGGGGAAGTGGCGACATTTTCTGTACACGTCGCAATTGGCCTCGGCGCTCGGGATCTGGCCATGGTGCGACGTATTCAAAAGCAGCGAGACGGGCAACATGATCGTGGCGGTGCTGTCCGCAGGCCCCGTCGGAACGGGCGATGCGGTGGGCAGGGAAGTTCCGGGGAATATCCATCTCGCCGCGCGCGCGGATGGAGTGCTTGTCAAACCTGACCGGCCGATGGTTCCCACGGATGCTGCGTACCTGCGTGACGCACTCGGAGGACCATGCGCTTTGACTGCATGGACCTGCACTGACCATGGTGATCACCGTACGCTGTATGCGTTCGCGTTTGCACCGGGTAAAGGGAACGCCGACTGGCAGATTGTGCCCGGGACGTTTGGGATTGGGACCGCGGCTTATGCGTACGATATAACTCGCAAGCAAGGTGTTTTGTTGCCGGGTGGGCAAGCTTACCGCGGATCGTTGCTCGGGCGGCAATACGCCGCGGTGATCATTGCCCCCATCGGTCCATCCGGAATTGGCTTTCTCGGCGATGAAGACAAGATCGCTTCGACCGGCAAGCAGCGGATTGCAGAGATCCACGAAACGGCGACGACCCTGACTGCGACGGTCGTGGCTGCCCCGGGCGAGCCAGTGGTGAAGCTGCATGGCTACGCGGAAGCTGCGCCGGTTTGCCGATTGCGGAATGGGAAAACGCTGACCGTTGCCTACGACGCGGCCATGAAGCATTTCGAAGTTGATGTTCCATCGCCTGACAGCGGTGGGAAGCAGGACGTGACATTCGTGCGGGCGGGACGATAGGTGTTGCTTGCGCGAAGTGAGAAACCGGTGAATATAATAGTGGGGGGCGGGTGATTGGGGATGGTGGTATGCGGGGGCAGATGAGTTTGCGGCAATGGTGTAGGGAAATTGGCGGGATAACCGGTGCGGTCGCCGTGTGTGCGCTCGGTCGGGGCTTGGATTTTGCCACGACCTGGGTGGCGATCGGACGCGGTCGCGCCTTTGAGGCCGAGCCGTTTGCCCGTCATGTGCTGCACGTGTTTGGGCAACACGCCGGTCTGATCACCTATGAAGCAATGATCACGACACCCGCGATCTTCCTCGGGTGCCGTCTGGCCACGCGGATGTTCGGAAATCGTTCGGCGGGTGATCCGAACGGAACGTCGCTCGGCGAACGGATGTTTTTCGTGTCCATCGGGGTCATCTCGCTGATTGTGGCTTCGTTCAATGTTCACTATTTGATCTGATGCCTGTCCGAGCGACGGTGACTTCAGGGGACAACGAACGTTTCGCCGATCTCACGAATCACGATGCGATCCGCCCGGGGGCCGGCGGCGGCGAGCAATCGCTGGAGTGGTTCTTCCAGAGGTTCATACGACAGCATGAATGTCTGGTGGTGTATGGGCACCAGAAAATCGGCATCCAACTCGCAAAACATTTTCCATGCTTGCTCGGGTGAAGCGTGCATGTGGATGTAGGGTCGATACCCGCCGATGGGGAGAATTGCCACGTGGATTTTTCGGCCGGCACAGGCGTCGCGGAGCGAATCCGTGTACGCGGTGTCGCCGCCGAAGAGGATGGTGGCGCCGTCGCGTTCGAGCAGATAGGCGTTGTAGCCGAGGCCGCAACTCCAGGGGTAACGTTCCCCCCAATGTTTGATTTTCAGCGCGGCGACGGTCACGCCGGCAGTATCGACAGATTCGCCCCAGCGCAATTCGGTCACGGGCGCGAAGTCGAAGTGGCGGATGAACCGCTGGTTGCGGGCGGCCATCACGACGGCGGGACCGCGCCGGAGCCGACGCCAACTCCGCACATCGAGATGGTCCATGTGGGCGTGCGATTGGACGATCAGGTCGAGCGGCGGAAGTTCCTCCGGCTGGAGCGCGGGATGGACAAGGCGGCGCGGGCCGAGGATGGCGACGAACGGCAGATGAATACCGACGCTCGAGCTGAAAACAGGATCGGTGAGGATGAATCTACCGCGCAGATTGATCAGCAGGGTCGCATGGCCAAGCCAGGCGATCGTCGTCTGATCGGCGCGCCATTGCCGGGGCGAGGGTTTATGACGTGGCTGGCCGGCGACGATTTTGCCTTCGCGTTTGCGCTGGCGGGCGAGATAGCGGACCCCGCCCCATAACGGGTAGAGAACCACGACCAGCAGCGCGATGGCGATGCCCGTGACGATGTACAGCCACATGGCGTGGACAATCCATGAATTCGCGATAAAAAGCAAAGCTGCCGGCTGAGGGGCCGACGTGAAGATATTGACGGTCAGCGCACAGAGAGATAACGCGGGCTGGACGAGCGCCACATCAGCGAGTATGCTGCCCGCGACGATATGAAAACGGCGACGAGACATACGCTTGGGATTTCACTGGCTGTTGCCGCCGGGGTGATGGCGAGCGTGTTGGCGCTGACGGGATGCACGAAAAAGGAATCTTCGGAAGCGCCGATTCCACCGCCTTCGGTGACAACGCTTGCCGTAAGGCAGTCGCTACCGGTCCTGCCGACCGCGGCAACGAACTCTGCGTCTGCGGCGGTGGCCGCCACGGACACAAACCAGTCGAGCGAAGACGCGCAGTCACAGGCGGAGCAGGCGGCACAGGTGAAGCAGTTGGAGACGGACTATCAAAACACGCCTGATTTCCAGAAGCGGGTCACCTTGATCTACGAGCTTAGTTCGAATGACGACGCTCCCGACGTGGTGGATGCCCTGGCGCACCTGTTTTTGAATGAGAAGGACGAGGAGCTGAAGATCGAGCTGGTCGATTCGCTGGGGGATGTTGATGGCCAGAACGACAAGAAACTGGCGATTCTCAGCACGGCGTTGCGGGCCGATCAGCCCAAGGAAGTGCGTTTGAAAGCCATTGATGGGATGGGAGATGCGCAAGACAAGCGGGCGATCCAGGTTTTACAGGGCTATTTGAATGACCCGGACGAGGACGTAAAGGAGAACGCTCAGGATACCATCGAGCAGTTGCAGAACATGCCGGATGCAACGACACAAGGGCAGGCGACCGGGCAGCTCATGCCGTAGAGCGTTTTGGCGGCAACAAGATAATGGTTGACGGGTGGGCGTGAAACCGCTATTTTTCACGCCCTTTCCCAGAAGGAACGAGGAACATTTCATGTACGCAGTTATACGAACAGGCGCCAAGCAATACCGTGTCCAGCCCGGTGACGTTGTGGAGGTCGAACTCCTCGACGGCGAGAAGGGCAAGGAAATCGCGCTCGAGGACGTGCTGCTGGTGGCCGATGGCGACAAGGTGCAGGTGGGCAAGCCCAACGTCAAGGGCGCGCGCGTGACCGCCGAGGTGGTCGATCCCGATAAGAAGGGCAAGAAGGTCATCGCGTTCAAGTTTCATCGCCGCGAAGGCTATCATCGCAAGCGCGGCATTCGGGCGCACCATACTGTTTTGAAGATCAAAGAAATCGTCGTCTAGCAGCAGCGAAGCTGTAGGCCGTGTGGCCTCACACGGCGACAGCGGAGGTTTTCGTTATGGCTCATAAAAAAGGACAAGGCAGTTCACGCAACGGACGCGACAGCGTCAGCAAGCGCCTCGGCGTGAAACGATACGGCGGTGAACTCGTCACCGCCGGAAGCATCATCATTCGCCAGCGCGGCGCGAGGTTTGTGGCCGGGAGCAACGTGGGAACCGCGCGCGACTGGAGCCTCTACGCTTTGACCGAGGGCCACGTCCGCTTCGATCGCAATGGCCGACGGGTCAACATCGACCCCGTCGCCGTTCCCGCAGGCAAATCGTAACGCGAGCATTTTGAGAGATTCGGGGCAGACGAAAGTCTGCCCCGTTTCTTTTGGCGCGACCGGCATTCTCGTTCTTTTGTGGTAAACTGGGGACCTATGACAGCCTTGGCTTCATTAACCGGCAAGGTGAAGGCAGGCGAGCATCTGTCACGAGCCGATGTGACGCAAGCGATGCGGACGTTGCTCGATGGTGTGGTGTCCGATGAGGGTAAGGCCGAGTTTTTGACGGTTCTGGCGGAGAAGGGCGAGACGGCGGAGGAGATCGCGGCGTTTGCGACGGAGTTGCGGGCGCGGGCGGTGGATCCGCAGATCGATCCGGCGAAATTTGGTGGCGTGGTGCTGGACGTGGTGGGCACGGGCGCGGATTTGTCGAATACGTTTAACATTTCGACATGCACGGTTTTCATCGCCGCAGCGGCGGGTGTGGCAGTGGCCAAGCATGGCAATCGGGCGATCACCAGCAAGTGTGGGGCTGCGGACGTGTTGACGACATTGGGTGCGAAAATCGAACTTCCACCGGAAGCCGCGCGGCGTTGCCTGGAAGCCGTGGGCGTGACGTTTCTATTTGCGCAGTTCTATCATCCCGTATTCAAGGTCATCGCGCCGGTGCGGCGGGCGCTGGCCGAGCGCAAGCAACGGACGGTTTTTAACATTCTTGGCCCGCTGGCCAATCCGGCGCGGCCCACGCATCAACTCATCGGTGTGTTCGATCGCCGGCTGGTGGGGAAGTTTGCGGAAGTGCTGCGGCTGCTCGGGTTGAAACACGCGATGGTGGTGCACGGCGATGGGCTCGACGAGTTGTCGACGATGGGCATGAACACGATGGCGGAGTTGTGGGCCGGGCGGATCGAGCAGACCGAGCGTGATTTTCGGGTGCCGCACACGTCGTGGCGCGGGGTGACGGTCAAGCCCGAGGAATTGGTTGGCGGCGACGCGGTGACGAATGCGGGGATTGTGCGCGACGTGCTTGGCGGAAAAGACCGCGGGGCGCGGCGGGACATTGTATTGTTGAATGCGGCCGCGGCGCTGGTGGTTGCCGAGAAGGCGACCGATTTCGCAGGCGCTTGGGCGCTGGCGGCGGAGCTGATCGATAGCGGCGCGGCGCGCGAACGACTGGAACGATTTGTCGCCGCGACCAACCAGGCGTAGCTTGGTCTCATGCGTGCGGCCCTCGCAAAGCCACTCGATTGGTGCACGATTCAACTGGCGCGTTTGAACGTGCGTGACGCCACGGACACGACGGGACTGGCCGCTCGGGCGCAAGCGGTGCTGGAGAGCCCTGATTTTCTGGGTGGTGAGGTTGCGACCCCGCAGGATTTCCGGTTTGTCACGAAGCGCGCATTCCAGTTTTCGTCGCCGGCTCCCTCGCCGTGGAAACGGAACAACACGGTCCACGGCCGGCTGTATACCGGCGCGGGCGCATGGCAGGACAAACCGACCGTGATTCTGTTGCACGGCTGGAACGCGCAAACAGCGTATCGAACGTTATTCCCGCACATCGCCCGGCGGCTGGTGAAACATGGAGTGAACGCCGCCATGTTTGAATTGCCCTATCACAGTCGGCGCAAACCGCGGGGCCGTGGCGCGGCGCGGAACTTTTTGTCGGGAGACCTGGTGCATGTCGCGCAGGCGGCGCACCAATCGATGGCCGACGCGCGGGCGCTGATCGCATGGCTCAAGGAACAGGGGTCCCCGCGGGTTGGGTTATGGGGCATTTCCCTCGGGGCGTGGTTGAGCGGGCTGCTGGCGTGCACCGAGGCGCGCGTGGATTTTGCCGTGCTGATGACGCCCGTGGTGAGGATGGACCGACTCATTGCCGAGGCGGATTTCTGCGCGCCGATTCGTCGCAGCCTGGGTGGTGCAGCGATACGGTTGGATTCGATGAATCTGATGAGCCACCGTTTGCGGGTCCCGACGGAGAAGATTCTCATCGTTGCCTCCGAGCATGATTTGTTCGCCCCGGTCGAGACAATCGAGGAACTTTGTGAAGCGTGGGGTGTTACAGGGATATGGCGTCCGCGGCACGGACACATCAGTGTCCTGCTCTCGATGCCGGTGATGGAACGCACGATTCGATGGGTGGCGCAAGAAGCATGACCCATAAGCGGGTGAGATGGAGAACGGAGCACTGCGGTGCAGGGCGGCGTTTTTTTACACACCTTTTACATCACAGATTTGTCCCGAGGTGTATACTCGATTGCGAAAATGAGGCGCTGCTATTTTTCTGTACATTTGCCACATTAGCAGGCATTTGAAGTGCTCTCACAACTTACAAATCATATGCAAGGTAAACAGGATAAACCCGCCATACATCTCGACTACGCGTCGCTGGGAGGAACCGGCACTCCGGACGCGGAGATCGACCGCGCCCTGGTAAAGAAGGCGAAGGGCCTTTTCGGCAAACAGGCACGGGAAGAGATTCTGCAGATGGTGGATCACAACCTGCGGATCGTCGCGGCGGAAGTGGCGCAGCGCCAGATAAACCCGGAGCTTCTGTACCGGGTGGGCATTGAGGCCGTGGGAGAGGCCATTAAAGCCTACAAACTCAAACAGGAAGAAGAGTTCCGCAAATTTGTCATCGCGTTTGCGCGGCAGTCGATGTTTCTGGCCAAAGGCAAAATGGCCCGAAGCAAGACCGACTCGGCGTCGTCCTGAAGTCCCATCCCGGGAGGAGACCCGGGCCTCAGAATAGAATTGCTTTCGGGCATTTCCGCCTGCATGTTACCGCATCATGCTTATCAGCAAGAAGATCAACGACGCGATCAACCAGCAAATCGGCAATGAATTCGGCGCGTTTCTGCAATACGTGGCGATTGCCGCGCACTTCGATGCGGAAGCGCTTCCCCAGTTGGCGGCCCATTTCTACCGGCAAGCCGAGGAAGAGCGCGATCACGCGATGCGCTTTGTGAAATTCCTGGTGGAGACCGACGGCGAAGTGGTTGTCCCCGCGGTCAAGGCGCCGAAGAGCAAGTTCGCGACGGCCGAGGAGGCTGTGCAGTTATCGCTCGATTGGGAAGTGGAAGTGACGCAGCAGATCCACAAGATCGTCGATCTGGCAAAGAAGGAAGTCAATTATACCACCGACAATTTTCTGCAGTGGTTTGTCAAAGAACAGCTGGAAGAGGTTTCCTCGATGGACAACCTTCTGAAGGTGATTCGCCGGGCGGGCGAAAGCGGGCTGCTGCGTGTGGAAGAATACCTGGCCCGAAAGGGCGGCCACGGTCCGATGCCCGAGGAAGACGCGACCTAAGCGGTCGAGCCGGGCGTTGAGGGTTGGCAACCGCAGCCCTGACCGAGACGAAGGTGATGGTCATGGATTTTCCCAGCGGCGGTGACCGGATGATTCGGGAGCAAGTCGAGTTCCGCGGCGTCAGGGATTCACGCGTGCTGGCCGCAATGCGAAAAGTTCCCCGTCACGAATTCGTCCCGGAACAATGGGTCGACGCGGCCTACGAGGACCACCCACTTCCCATTGGACACGACCAGACCATCTCCCAGCCCTACATCGTCGCGCTGATGACGGAGTTACTGCACCCCGGTCCCGGGATGAAAGCGCTCGAGGTTGGCACGGGCTCCGGATACCAGGCGGCGATTCTGGCGGAGACGGGAGCCGAGGTGTGGAGCATGGAGATTCTCGAGCCGCTGGCGAACGAGTCCGCGTCTCGTCTCCAACGACTCGGGTACCGGAACGTTCACGTCAAACGGGGCGATGGATACACGGGGTGGCCGGAGCAGGCGCCGTTCGACGGGATCATCGTGACGGCAGGGGCCACCCATGTGCCGCCGCCGTTGATCGAGCAACTCAAGCCTGGCGGACGGATGGTGATTCCCGTGGGTGAACCGCATGGAGAACAGGCGTTGCTACTCGTCGAGAAAGGCGTTGGCGGTCGGACCTCGACGCGTGAGGTCACGAGCGTGCTGTTCGTCCCGCTCATACGCGGGCAGGGCGACTGATCGCCAAAACCGCCCCACACGGTTAATCGGCCAGATCCGTCCGCGACTTGAGCGCGAACTCCGGGGGTGGGACTTTCCCTACTGCGCAGTTCCGCGCAGGCCGGCCGATGAGCCGTTTTTGCGACTGGCATATAAACTGCCCCAACAGATTCGCAAGCGACTCAAGATTTGCCACGGCCCGGTCCGTCAAAGGGTCGACCATCAAAATCGCGGGGAGCTGGAAAGCGAAACCTCAGTAGATGCACGACTTGAGCAAGCGCCATCCGGGACGCAGCGCACCGGCGCCAGAACGTTTGCGCCTGCGGCGGCGGAAACTATACAGTACGCTGGCGTTGGTTTGCATTGCCGGAATCATCGGCGGACAGCTTCTCAGCCATCATTTGGCGCGCGCTCATCAGTTGGCGATCCAACGCAATTCGGAATGTGAAAGCGCGCTGGCTCTTTGCGACAAGATCGACTCGAGCACAACGACGATCGACGCCTGCACGATTGGGGTCACACGATCTGAGAACCTGAAGGGGGATTTGGCCCGAGTTCTCGCCGCGGATTCCGTGATCGACAAGGCCCTGGGAAGCCTGCGGGCGAAGCTTGTCGAGATCATGCCGGCGGAAAAGACGAGGGCATGGGACCAGGCGCTGTCCTCGATTACCAATGCGATCGACCGGGTGACGGAGCAGTCGCGAGCGATATTCGCGTCGATTCAAACTGACGGGGCTGTCCACCTCGAGTCGCGGTTCTTGCTGCTCGGCGGTGACTACAATCTCGCCCAGGAGCGACTCGACGGAATTCGGAGCCAGATCAAGGCGTATCAGGCAGCCCTCTTGGATGCGCAGAACCAGCGATTTCTCCTGCTGGAGCGAATGACCGAATGGTTTGGTCTCGGCGTGGCCCTGATGATTGCCGGCGCGTTTTGGTCCGCATGGAGGCTGGGAGATTCACTGTGGAGCTCCGAGGCGGCTCGGCTCGAAGAGGCGGGCCGATTCCGGGCACTGATCGAAAACATCTCCGACGTAATCAGCATCTGTGATGAGCGAGGGACCACGCAATATGTGAGTCCGTCCGTCGAACCTATCCTTGGGTACAGGCCGGAAGAGTTGATTGGGCGGAATGTGTTCGAGCACGTGCACCCGGACGACGCGGTCGTTTTTCGGAAAGGCTTTCATGAGGCCATCCAACAATCGGGACGATCCAACTCGCTGAAGTATCGGTTTCGTCACCGGGACGGCACATGGCGAACGCTGGAGGCCGTGGGACAGAACCTGCTGGAGGAGCCGGGCGTCCGCGGGATGGTCCTGTATTTCCACGATGTCACGGTGCGTGATCAGGTGCAAGAGGCGCTGATCGAGAGCGAGGCGCGCTATCGGTTGCTGTTCAACCACACCGTGGACGGTGTCATGCTGGCTGACGAAGAAAGCCGGATTATCAGTGCGAACCCCGCGCTGTGCCGACTTCTGGGCTATACGCAGGAAGAGATTCTGAAGTTGAGCGTGCTTGACACCTACGCTACGGAAGGGCTCACAGAGTTCGAGGAACGACGGAAACTGCCCTCGGGGGAGTCGAAGCAATTTCAACGAAGGGTCCGGCGGAAAGACGGCAGTTTCTTTGAGGCGGAGGTGAATCTGATCCACATCAAGGGTTGCCTCCAAAGCGTGGTACGGGACGTTACGGAGCGTGTGCGGGCTCGCCAGGCCCTGGAGGCGAGCGAGACGAAATACCGGTCCCTGGTCGAGCATTCCCAGGATGGAATCGTGACGGTCGATCTCGATTACCGGATTGTCTACGCGAACGAATGCGCGGCACAGATTCTGGGTTATCCACGGATTGAGATGCTGGGGATGGACGTTCGGAAAACCTATCCACCGGGGCATCATCAGGCGAATCTGAAGCACTATCAGACGCTTCCGACTGGAGAGGCTGTGGAATACCAGCGGGAGGCGCTGCGGCGCGACGGTTCGATTTGCGTTATCGATGTGACGCTGTTTCGGCTCAGCGAGAGCATGTTTCAAGTGACGTACCGGGACATCACCGAACGAGTGCGAGCCGAGGAAACAACCCGGCTTCAAACCGCCGCGCTGGAGGCCGCGGCCAACGCCATCATGATCGTTGATTGCAGGGGGACGATTGCCTGGGTCAATCCTGCGTTCACCGTGCTCACGGGCTACGCGGCAAGTGAAGCCATCGGGGAAAACCCGCGAATTCTGAAGTCGGGCCAGCAAGGCCGGGCGTTTTATGAAAGGATGTGGCGGACCGTATGCTCCGGTGAGGCTTGGAGCGGGCAGCTGACCAACCGGCGCAAGGACGGGAGAGTGTACCGGGAGCAGATGACGATCACGCCCGTGACCAACCGCAGTGGCGCGATTACGCACTATGTGGCCATCAAGACCGACGTGACCGAGTCCCACAAGATCCAGCAGGAATTGAGAGAGAGCCAGGAGCGGCTGGACGCGCTGGTCGGGGCGGCTCAGGACGCGATGATCATGTTCGATTCTCACGGACGGATCTCGTTGTGGAATCAGGCGGCGACACGGATTTTCGGGTACGAGGCACAGGAGGCTTCCGGTCAGAACGTCTATCCGCTGATTCTCGCGAGTCGTTGTCAGACCGACCTGGAGCAGAAATTCGCCGCGCTTTGTCATGATGACAAAGGCATGGCCATCGGCCAGGTGTTGGAGCTCACCGGCGTCCGGAAGAACGGGCGTGAATTTCCGGTGGAGATTTCCCTGGCGTCCGTCCAACTGGACGGGGTGTGGCATGCGGTCGGGATTTTCCGCGACATTAGCCGGCGCAAGTTGGCGGAAGTGGAGCGGGTGGCATTGGAATTGCAGTTACGGCACGGGCAAAAAATGGAAGCCATTGGCCAACTGAGCGCGGGAATTGCCCATGAGATCAACACGCCGACACAATACATCGGCGACAACGTTCGTTTTGTGCAGGAGGCCGTGCAGGCGGTCAATCCCGTGCTGGCGCAGTATCGTCGGCTCATCGAGGCTGGCCGCAACGGTGCGATCACCGAACAAATGATCTCCGAGGCGGAGGCCACGATGGCCGAGGCCGACCTGGGGTACATGATGGCCGAGGTGCCAAAAGCGATCCAGGAGAGCCTGGAGGGTATCAACCGTGTGTCGAAGATCGTGCAGGCCATGAAGGAGTTCTCGCATCCGGGCTCCAAGGACAAGACCATGGTGGATTTGAATGCGGCCATCGAGAGCACACTGACCGTATGCCGCAGTGAATGGAAATACGTGGCGGAGTTGGAGACGGACTATGACACCGATCTGCCGCTGGTACCGTGCCTGGTGGGGGAATTCAACCAGGTGACGCTCAATCTCATCGTCAACGCGGCCCACGCCATCGCGGACGTGGTGGTCGACGGGAAAAACACCAAGGGGCGAATCCGCGTCAGTACCCGTCATGTGGGCGACTGGGCGGAAGTGCGGATCGGCGACACCGGCACGGGGATTCCCGAAGCGATTCGCTCGAAGGTATTCGACCCATTTTTCACGACCAAACCCGTGGGCAAAGGCAGCGGACAAGGACTGGCGATCGCGCATTCGGTGATTGTGGACAAGCACGGAGGCACGATTCATTTCGAAACGGAAGTGGGCAAAGGCGCGACATTCATCATCCGCCTGCCCCTTGGCGCTTCGGTCGCCGACGAAGCGGAATCTCATCATGAAACAGCGAATTCTCTTTGTTGATGACGAACCGATGATCCTGCAGGCGCTGGGTCGGCAGTTGCATTCCCTGCGTCGCGAATGGGACCTCGAGTTTGCGGCGGGCGGCGAGGAAGCGCTGCGCGTCATGGCCGAGCGGCCCTGCAAGGTTGTGGTCTCCGACATGCAGATGCCCGGCATGGACGGGGGGGAGTTGTTGGCCGAGGTGATGAAGCGTTATCCCGACACGGTGCGGTTGGTTCTCTCGGGCGGGGCGGACCAGGTCGTGATGGTGCGGAACATCGGGCCGGTCCATCAGCATCTCTGCAAACCGTGCGATCCGCAGGAGTTGCGAGCGGTGATTCAGCGGGTGATGACCTTCGATCTTTCGATTCCGGACAGTTCGCTGCGGGAACTGGTCACGCGGATGGACCGGTTGCCGAGCCTGCCGAAGCTGTACAGCGATCTGGTGCAAGCCCTCGAGAAGCCCGACGTGGGATTCGACGAGGTGACGGCCATCATCTCCCGGGATATCGGCATGATGGCGCTGATTTTGCGACTCGCCAACTCGGCATTCTTTGGCATTGGCCAGAGCGTGAGCAATCCATCCGAGGCCATTTCGCGGTTGGGGTTGGAGACGGTCAAATCGCTGGTTCTGTCAATGGGGGTATTCTCACAGCTTGAGACCAAGGAGATGCCCGGTTGGTCCGTGGAAGCGTTCTGGGACCATTGCCTGCTCACGGCAGCGGCCTGCAAGGTCATTGCTCGCGCCGCGGGCGCGGACCGCAAGGGAGTGGATGAATCCTTTGTGGCGGGAATGTTGCACGACGCCGGCCGGTTGATTCTGGTGGCCAATCTACGAGACACCTACGCGACCGTGCTGCGATTCGCGCGCGACAGAAACATCCCGCTTCAGGATGCCGAGCAACAGGTGCTGGGTTCGACCCATGCCGAGGTGGGTGGATATCTGCTGGCGTTGTGGGGCCTGCCGGTTGCGGTGGTGGAAGCGATTGCGTTTCATCATAATCCCTCCCGGAGCGCGTTGAAGACGTCGGGGGCGCTGCTGGCCTGTCACGTGGCCAACGTTTTCGTCCAAGAACAGTCCGTGAAGGACAGCGACATCCCATCCTCATCCTTGGACATGGCATTTTTGGAGTCCGTGGGATGGGCGGGAGAAATCGAGAATTGGCGGCAGTCCGTGGGTGAAATTGTTTTGGGAGAAACGACATTATGCACCGAAGAATCCTGTGTGTTGACGACGAAACCAACGTCCTGAATGCGTTGCAGCGCAATCTGCGGAAGTACTTCGCCGTCGATACGGCGTCCGACCCGTCGCAGGCGCTGACGCTGCTGGATCACCAGGAGCCGTACGCTGTCATTGTGGCCGACATGCGGATGCCGGGCATGGATGGCGTGGAGTTCCTGTCGCGGGCGCGGACCAAGTGTCCCGACAGCGTCCGCATCATGCTGACCGGAAACGCCGACCAGCAGACGGCGATCGACGCGGTCAATCGCGGGCACGTGTACCAGTTTCTCACGAAGCCCTGTCCTCCCGAGACGCTGGCGCTGGTGGTCAGCGACGGGGTGAAACAGTACGAGTTGCTGATGGCCGAGCGCGAGTTGCTGGAGAAGACGCTCAACGGGAGCGTCAAGCTGCTCACGGAGATTCTCTCGGTCATCGACCCGCAATCGTTCGGCCGTGGTCAGCAGTTGCGGGAATCGATGCGGTTGTATATCGAGCCGCCGACGGAGCGGGCGTGGGAATTGGAACTGGCCGCGCTGCTGGCGCCGATCGGATGCATCAGCATTCCCGCGCCGGTCCTCGTCAAGGCGCGCGCGCGACTGGCGCTGACGGATGCGGAACAGAGTCTGTGGATTCGGGTGCCGGAATTTGGCAGCCGATTGATCGCGAACATTCCGCGCCTGGAGACGGTTGCCAAGATCATCCTGTACCAGAACAAACATTTCGATGGCTCGGGTTTCCCGGCGGACAAGTCCTCCGGTGAGGATATCCCGGTGGGCGCGCGGATTCTCAAGGTGCTCAACGACCTGCTCGATTTGGAATCCAAAGGAGTGTCTCTCAAGCAGGCGTTGGAGGAGATGCAGAATCGGTACGGCTGGTACGACCCGCGCGTGCTGGATGCGGCCTGCCTGCGTTTCGACAAGGGGCAATCGGTCACCAAGGGCAATGCACAAACCACGCGTGCCATTACGGCCGCGGAGCTTCAGGTGGCCCAGGTCATCACGCAAAACGTGTACACAGCGGATGGCATGCTCATCGTGAAAGCCGGCAGCGTGGTGACGCCGATGCTATTGGACCGTCTGACCAATTTCGCTGCCGTCAACGGATTGCGGGAGCCGATCGAAGTCCGTGTCTGAGAAGGCGCGCGGAAATGATTGGCGGAACAGCGCTCCTTACCAACATGAATCGGGGCATGGTGGATGATGGGCTCGCGTCCCCGTCCGATCGGAGCAGCAATTTGCTGGACGAGCCACGGGGGATTTTGATAGGTCTGCAACTGGGACCCGACCGGCTCGGTCAGGACTGTCGTCATGGAAAGGTTGAATCTCTGGCTTAAGAGCCGATCGCCGCTGTGGGTGGTGGGCGCGGGTCTGGTTGGCACGGCGATCGTGGGGGTCATCGACTACCTGCTGGGACCCGACGCTCAAGTCCCCATTCTTTACGTACTCGTCGCGCTTCTTGTCAGTTGGCTTGCGGACACCGCGCATGGTGTATTTGTCGCGGCGGGGGCCGGGGTGGTG
The DNA here is from genome assembly GCA_035501175.1 of Verrucomicrobiia bacterium. Lineage (GTDB taxonomy): Bacteria > Verrucomicrobiota > Verrucomicrobiia > Palsa-1439 > Palsa-1439 > Palsa-1439. Next base: position 98,714 of record DATJWQ010000048.1, read on the forward strand.
TCGTTCGTGGCCAATTTGTACCCACCGGTGACGTCATCCGAAATGCTGACGGCGAGTTGGAACTCGGCCATGAATTTTGGGGTGCTCCTGGCGGTTTGCTTTCTCGTCTCGGGGGTGAAGAAGGCAAACGCGAAGCGACGGCAGCTCGAGAGGCAGGTGCTGGAAATGTCCGATCAGGAGCGGCGACGCATTGCCCAGGATCTCCATGATGGGTTGTGCCAGCATCTGGCCGCCACCGAGTTTGCGAGCCAACTGCTGACAGACAAGCTGGCGCACGAATCGTTGCCCGAAGCCGCCGACGCGAGACAGATTGTCGGGTTCATCCAGCGAGCGATGACGCAGGCGCGCGAGATTGCCCATGGGCTGCACCCGATCGAGATCGGGCCCGGCGGGCTGATCGCCTCGATCGATGACCTGTGCGCTTCCATCCGTGAGGTCTACCGTATCGAATGCGAGGTGCAAGGGAATTGGATTGCCGACTTGTTTGGCGACACGGAGGCGACGCACGTCTATCGAATCGTCCAGGAGGCCGTTGCCAACGCGATCAAGCACGGCAAGCCTTCGCGGATTCTGATCGAACTCTGCGCGGATGACGAGGGAATCATCCTGGCCGTGCACGACAACGGTCTTGGGCTTCCGAAGCAAATGCAGCATACTCGGGGTTTGGGAATCGGCACGATGAGCTACCGTGCGTCGGTGATTGGAGCGAATCTTACGGTGCGGCCAAACCCGCGAGGCGGGACCACCGTGCTCTTGTCGCTGCCCAAGGACTTTCAAACGCGCATGAGGAGCAACCCATGAACAAGTCGTCGACGCCGAAGCGCATACTGATCGCGGACGACCATCCGATGGTGCGCGATTGGCTGGCGCAACTGATCAACCATCAAACGAATCTGGTTGTCTGCGGGGAAGCGGCTGACGCGACGGAGACGTTGCGGGCGATCGAGACGTTGAACCCCGACATGGCCATTGTTGATCTTGCGATGGAAGGCACTCACGGAATGGATCTGATCAAAGATATTGCGACGCGTCACGAAGGCCTGCCCGTGCTGGTTCTGTCGATGCACGACGAAGGCCTGTACGCGGAGCGGGCCATCCACGCGGGAGCTCGCGGATACGTTACGAAGCGGGAAGGGGCGGAGAAGATCCGTCAGGCGATTTTCCGCGTGCTCGACGGCGAGATCCATGTGAGCCAGACGGTGGAGGCGCGAATCCTCAAGAAGGCCAGCGGGGGCCGTTCCACCACGGGATCCGCGATGGACAAGCTGAGTGACCGTGAATTGGTCGTTTTCCAACTTCTGGGGAACGGTTACGGTCCCAGCCAGATTGCGGATGAACTGCACCTGAGCGTGAAGACGGTGGAGGGTTACATGGCGCGGATCAAAGAGAAGTTGGTCCTGAAGGACGCGCGGCAATTGGTGCAGCAAGCGATTCAGTGGAACAAGATCGGCGGAATCGGCGCAGACGCCGAGACATTGCACTAATCGTCCGGGGTCGGCCACGGCGTTGCCCGAGGCTTGTTGAGTTCCGCGGTTTTGTAGGTGGTTTCCCTCTCACAAGAAACAGGGCTTTCCCTTACAGACACACCGGGGGATTTCCGTTACAAAAGCATCATGCATGAGGCGCAGAAAACCGCTGTCAACGGCAGTCCTGCCGCGACATCGGAATCCCCGAGCCTGAGTCGTCGCGAAGCTGAAGTGTTCCAACTTCTCGGCTGCGGATACGGTCCGAGCCAGACAGCCGAGGAACTGAAGCTCAGCGTCAAGACGGTGGAGGGTTATCTGGGCCGCATCAAGAAGAAGTTACGAATTTCGGACGCACGGACGCTGCGTCAGTATGCCATCCAGCAGGGAAGGGCCTCGAAGAAGCCTTCCTATATCGGGGACTCGCTCTAATAGTGCGTCTTGGGTGGGTTCGCGTCCGCGATGGTGACCGTATCCAGGATTTTCCTGGTTTGACGCGCTGCGGAATGTAGGGGTTTTCACTGTCACGCGAAACAGGGTTTTCCCCCGCAGACGCTGGGCAATTCACGGGTTACCTTCTCTTGAGGCACCTGTATCGGGAATACGCCTCGACTAAGGGTGGATAAAAGAATGAAGAAGATGATTCAGAAACTCGGCAGAGCACTTCGATCGCGAAAAGGCCAGAGTTTGGTCGAGTATTCGCTGATTCTGGCGCTGATCGCTGTCGTAGCGATTACGGTATTGCGGGGACTTGGCCGGCATATCAACAACACGCTGTCATCGGTCAACGCAAATCTGCCGTGACGGGCGGGGCGGGCCCGGATGGGGCTCGCGGCAGGGCAGTCAGGAAGGGCCTGACCATGTGCCAGGGGCAGCCGAGTGGGCTGGCGGCCATGAACATGCACGTCGAATTGACAGGCAACTGACAGCGATAAAGTGTGGTTTCAGTGCGGTTTGATGGGGTGCTTTCCAGAACAAGCCCACGGAGTCGTGATGGAGAGCCAGCAGGTTGCGAGGTATCACAGTTTGTCTTCGGCGCCGGCTTAGCTCAATGGCAGAGCGGCTGATCGAGTACGTCAGCAGATGGAGCGTTCAATTCCTCCCGCCGGCTCCAAACCAATCTCGTGCAAGCTCGCTGTTATCGCGGGGCAAGGGTGTCATTCGAGCCGGTGCTACCCATTGATCCCCCGTTCATCCGGGCTCGGGATGCGTTGCCTCAATTGCAGGATCGGCAATGAGTTACAGGCCGGAGTCGAGGACGGAGCGAACGAGATGGTTGAGGGACTCGATGTCGTAGGGTTTCTGGAGATAGCCGAGACAACCGTGGCGCAACATGCGGCGTCCTTCCTGGTCGTGGCTGTAGCCGCTGGAGACGATGACGCGGACGCCGGGGTTGATCTCCTTCATCCGGGCGAACAACTCGGGTCCGCTCATGCACGGCATCACCATGTCGGCGATCACCAGATCGATTTCTTTCTGCCGTTCGCGGAAGGTTGAAAGGGCCGTGGCGCCATCGGGCGCGGTGAACACGGTGTAACCTTTCGATTCGAGTCCGAGTTGGACCATTTCGCGGATGACGTCTTCGTCTTCGGCCAGGAGAATGCACTCGTCGCCGCCGCGGGTTGGCGTTTCCATTTTGGTCGGTGCTTCCGCGAGCCTCTTCGGCGACGCCGGCAAATAGATTTCAAAGACCGTACCCGTTCCCGGCTGGGATTCCACGTGGATCTCGCCGTGGAAACTCTTGACGATGTTCATGACCAGTGACAACCCGAGGCCGGTGCCTTTGCCGGCGCGTTTGGTGGTGAAGAACGGTTCGAACATGTGCGCGAGCGTGGCGTTATCCATGCCGCAACCGGTATCGCGAAACGACAGCAGCACGTAATCGCCGTCGGGCAAAGACACCGCCGGGCGGAACGGATTGGCAGCGTCGAGGAGGAGGTTGCGGGTGGTAATGGTGAGCATGCCGCCATCGGGCATGGCGTCGCGGGCATTGACGGCGATATTCATGAACACCTGTTCGAGTTGCGACGGATCGACCTCGATGGGGTGAATGCCTTTCGCGAACTGGCGCTGGATGAGTATCGACTTGTCAAAGCTGTGCTCCAACATCGTGAGTGTTTGTTCGATGCAATCGTTGGGGTTGACCACGGTCAGTTGCGGTCCCTCACGACGGGCGAAGGCGAGCAACTGCTTCGTCAATGCCGCTCCGCGATAGGCGCTGGCCTCGGTGGTTTCGAGGTAGCGATACAGCGGGCTGGAGCGGTCGGTCTGTTGCTTCACATAACTGGCGCAGCCGAGGATCGCGGCGAGGACGTTGTTGAAATCGTGGGCGATGCCGCTGGCCAGCGCGCCGATGGATTCGATCTTTTGGGCCTGCACGAGGTCGCGGTACAACTCCTCGGCCTGCACGGCGCCGGCGAGAAGGTTGGCGACGGTTTGCATTTCGGCGGTCAGCGATGGGGAGATGTTGGGAGGGTCGCGATAAAGGACCCCGACGAGGCCGGCGAGCTGGTCGTGGCATGCGATGGGAGTGAGCACGGCAGAGGCGATGTGCTCGCGGGTGCAGAGCTCGGTGAGCGCGGGCATCTCTGGCGACGGTTTGGTGATGGTAATCGGATGAAGGTCACTGGCCGAAGGCGCGAAGTCAGGGAAGGACCATTCCATTGCTTCCCATTGGTCGGGTTTGAGCGCGGTGAAACCGAAGGCGGCTTTGAGAACGAATCGGGTGTGCCCGTTGACCTCGGTCAACCAGACGGCGACGGCACTGGCTTCAAAGAGCTGGGCGATTTTTTCCAGCACGTCGGTCGAGATGCGGGCCATGTCGAGTTTGTCGATCAGCGCGCGGGAGATCTGGTTCAGGGTGGAGTGGCGCTGGAACGCGAGGCGTTGGGACAATTCGATTTCGCGGGCGCGGGCGGCGTGGAGTTCCTCGTGATTCTTCTGCACGCGCTGGACGTAGAGGAAGGTTTCCGCGGCCGCGAGCGAGACGAGCAGGAGAGAAGCGCTGCTCAACGGGAGGCTGACCTGGACCCAGGCATCATTGCCGTTGGTCAGGCGTCCGAGGAGCAGATAGAGCAGGGTGATTACCAGCGCGACGCCGTACAACCGCGCGCGGGGCGACCACGTTCGAGCTGCCGTGTTGGTGACGATTGACTGCGCCATGCGCCGACCTGACCGTGAACGAGACATAATTGAGCAAGGAATGTGCCCCTTCTGAGAATTGAGAAAAAAGGGTGTTTCCGGCGGTGACGCGAGTTGATTTCCGCAACTTTGGAATTCGCCGGTCGCGATCGCGGTACAGGCGTGCAAATCCGTCGATTGGAACAATTACTTTTGTGGGGATAATGGACGGGGCGATTTTTCGGGTTGCGCGGCATGGCGGATGCCAGTATGAACAGGGGTTGGCCAAGGACAGACGTACTTTTTCATGAAACGCAACGCGCGATTGTGGCTTCGGTTTATCCTGGTAGGGTTGTTGGCGGGGGCGCTGTACCTGCTGATGCTGAACTACGAACAGGGATTCGTTTACGCGCCGAGCCCGTTTGTAAGGAAGACGCCCCGCGACGTGGGGATGCCGTTTGACAATGTCGTGCTGACATCCGACGACGGCGTGAACATTCAGGGATGGTTTATCCCGTCGCAGGTGTCGGATGCGCCGTCGACCAATTCATCGGCGTTGACACTGTTGTTTTTCCACGGACGGTCCGGCAACCTGGGCGACAGCCTGGAGAAGATCCATCTGTTCCATGACATGGGGCTGGATGTCTTTGCCATCGATTACCATGGCTACGGGGCCAGCGGCGGGACGCCGAGTGAGAGCGCGTTGACAGGCGACGCGATGTCGGCGTATTTCTATCTCATCGACAAGCGCAACGTGAAACCCGAGCGGCTGTACGTTTGCGGCGAGGACCTCGGGGCGGCGGTGGCGATCACCCTGGCGGCAAAGGTGTCACCGGCCGGATTGATCACGGACGGGGCGAATGCATCGATCCTGGAAAAGGTCGAAGACGATTGGCCATTAATTCCGTGGCAGTATCTGTTGCGCAATCAGTTCGATGCCGTCAACAAGATCGGCGATGTGCACGTGCCGGTGTTGCTGATCCACAGCAGCGACGATGAAGTGACGCCATTTAACGACTCCCGACGACTGTACGTCCTGGCGCATGAACCGAAGGAACTCGTTGAGATCCACGGTTCGCACAAGGACGAACTCGTCAAATCGTTCGATACCTACTACGACAAGATCGACCAGTTCGTGCACGGGGAGTCACGGGCCAAGACCGCGGAGACGGTTTCTTCAACACAAACGGGCGACACGGCGTCAAAATAACCAACGCCATGATTCGGACGTTTTCGCTGCTACTGCTCGGTGTGCTCGGTTTGTGGAACCCGGTGCGCGCCGCGGACACGCTTCGTCCCGAACAACTCCAGCCGGGGATGAAAGGCTACGGGCTGTCCGTGTTCAAGGGAACGCGGCCCGAGCGGTTCGAGGTGGAGATCGTCGGTGTGTTGAAAGACGTCATGCCCAAGCAGGACATGATTCTGATTCGGCTGAGCGGGGCCGACCTCGAGAAGCACAAAGTGATCGCGGGGATGAGCGGCAGCCCGATCTACATCAACGACAAACTCATCGGGGCGCTGGCGTACGGCTGGACATTTGAGAACGAACCGCTGGCGGGGGTGACGCCGATCCACAACATGATGGAGCAATTGACGCGTCCGGTGGTGCCGTCGGCGACCGTGATGGCCTCGGTATCGCTGGGACGCTCGTCGTCCGCGCCGTCGATGTTCGCGTTGCCCAACACGATGGTCTTCCGCGACGCGGGTGACCTGAATGCGCCGCGTCCGTTGCTCACGCCGCTTTGTTTCGGCGGATTCAGTCAGCGGGTGATCGGGGAATTTGCCTCGAAGTTTACCGGATTCGGCATGATGCCGGTAATCGCGGGCGGCGCGGGCAGCATTCCGTTGCCGCGTCGCAGCGGCGACATCGAGCCGGGCGGGTCGATTGGAGTGCAATTGATGCGGGGGGACCTGAACATGACGGCGGTGGGCACGGCGACATACATCGAGAAGAACCGGATCCTGGCGTTCGGTCATCCGTTTTTCGAAGGCGGATCGGTCGAGGCCCCGGCGGTGCTGGCGGAGGTGCACACGATCATGTCGAGCCTGGAAAGCTCGTTCAAGCTGGCCACGCCGATTGAAGAGATCGGGGCGATGGTGGGCGATTGGCAGAGCTGCATTGTCGCGGACAGCAGGATGCGGGCGCGGATGATCCCGCTGACAATCGATGCGGCGAACCGTGACACGGGCCAGGTGGAACATTACGACGTGGAGATCATGGACAATCAGGCGTTCACGGCGCAATTGCTGATTGCGGGCGTCGCGCAAACGGTCAACGCGGCATCGGGTTCATCGCAGGACACGACCGTACACATTTCCGTGAGCGCCGATCTCGGGCCGACGAAAGCGGGCGGGTTGGCGCGGAGAGTTGCCGTGTCGGACACGTTCTTCAACCCGGGGGGCGGTGTCATCGCTCTCGAGGGTTTGATGCCGTTGGTGGCGATGATCAACACGCCGTTCGGCAGCCCGAGCGTGAAACGTTTGGAGGTGAAGGTGGACGCGTCGCTGAGTCGTCAGACTGCCGAGATCAAACGCGCGTACTTTGGGAAATCGGAAGTGGAGCGGGGCGAGACCGTGCCGTTGAATGTGGTGCTCAAGCCGTTTGGCCAGCCGGAGGTCACCAAGACGATCCCGATTCACGTGCCGGCCACGAGCGATTCCACGCGGCTTCTCAGCGTCACCGTTCTGTCGGGAAGCGCGGCGCCAACCGATGCGGCGACGCCGGACAGTCTCGATGATTACCTCGATGTGATTCAGAAGGGGCATCGCAATACGGACCTGGTCGCGTTGATGCCGACGGCGGGGCAGGGGATGCAATACCGTGGGAAATTGCTGAAGAACCTTCCGCCAAGCGCGGCGGGGATTTTGGAAGATTCGAGCGGCGGGGACATGTCGGTTGCCGCCGATTTGGAGCAACTGGTGGCGCCGACGGATTGGGTTCTCAGCGGCCAGGCGAGCGTGCGCGTGCCGATTCGGCAGGAATGAATGAGGTCAAAACCGTGGAACGGATAAAATCGTGAAAATTCAACGTTCGACTACTGCCCGCGTGTTTCCGATCCTGGCCCTGTTGACGGTTGTGGCATCGATTCCGTGCCACGCCGTGAAGACGGAGCAATGGGAATTAAAGACGCCGCAGGATTTCATGACGGGCAAGCTCGAGCGGCTGGTGGTGACGAGCGACGGCGAATTGCGGTTGGGGCACGACGCGACCAAGCTGGGCGAATTCGCCAAGGAAATCTGGTGTTCGGCGGTCGACCGCGACGGGACGATTTATTTCGGGACGGGTTCGCCCGCGGACGTGTATGCGCTGGGCAAGGACGGACGGACGACGAAGTTGTTCGAGGCGGACACGATTGCGGTGACGGCGCTGGTGTTGGATTCGCGCGGCAATCTCTATGCGGCGACGATGCCCGACGGCAAGATTTACAAGATTTCCACGAACAACAAGGCGGCGGGCGTGAAGCAGGAGGAAGCCTGGTGCCGGTTGCGGGCGCCGTATATCTGGTCGCTGATCGTGGACAAGAAGGACCAGATGTTCGCGGGGACGGGGCCCGACGGGAAAGTGTTTCACATCAGCCCGGACGGCAAGGCCGAGGAATGGTTCGCGGCGGAGGATTCGAACATCCTGAGTCTTGGGCTGGATGCGAGCGGGGCATTGCTGGCCGGGGGCAGCGACCGCGGGCTGCTGTTCCGGATCACCGAGAAAGGGAAGGGTGTGGTGCTTCATCAATTTGCCGAGGATGAGGTGAAGGCGCTGGCGGTGAGCGGAGACGACGTGTATGTGGGACTCAACAAGCAAAAGATCCGGCGACCGCGGGGTATTGTGGCGCGCCGACCGAGCGCGGCGGAGTTTGAGGATTTGACGCAACGATTGACGAGTCAATTTGGTGCATCGGTGACCGCCGAGACGGCCGGGCCGGGGCGCGAGACGCCGCCCGAGGCGCGGTTGGCGAACCTGTTGGCGGGCGCATTGTACGTGGTGCACGCTGACGGGCGGACAGATCGGTTGGCGACGTGGAATGACGAATCCGTGCTGGATTTGAAGGTGGACAATGACGGTGGGGTGATTGCGGGAATGGCGGGCAAGGGGCGCGTTTACCGGGTGCGGAAGAACCAGGACTGGGAGCTGCTGTTTGCGTTCGAGGAACAGCAGGCGCTGACGCTGGCGATTCGCGACGGGAAGCTGGCGTTCGTCGGCACGGGCAACGTCGGGAACGGATACGAGATTGGTCCGCAGAAGGCGCGGGATGGAGATTTCACGAGCGAGGTGCGGGACTGCCGGTTCCTGACGACGTGGGGCAACCTGTATTGGATGGGGAGCGGAGCGATCTCGGTGAGCACGCGGACGGGCAACACGGCGTTGCCCGACTCGACGTGGTCGGATTGGTCGACGCCGCTGAAGAGTTCGCCCGAGAAAGTGGCGAGTCCGCGGGCGCGATTCATTCAGTTGCGGGCGCAACTGGCGGCATCGACGACCGAGCCCGTGCTGAAGTCCCTGAGTTTGTATTACCAGATGCAGAACCAGAAGCCCGAGGTGCTGTCCATCCAGGTCGGGGAAAAACCCAAGTCGGCATCCGAGAAGCCAAAGGTGGAGGCGAGCGAACAGAAGGCCGGGGACAATGAGGCCGGCACGGCGGTTAGTGTGAACGTCGAAGTTGAGCCGATGACCAGCACGGAAGCGGCGCGCCCGAAGGCGGCGAACCCGGTGAAGGACATTCATTGGCAGGCGACCGACAAGGACGGGGACGCGCTGGTGTATCGGTTGTACTTCCAGGCGGATGGGGATGATGCGTGGGTGCCGGCATTTTTGGACAAGCCGCTGCACAAAACGGAGTATTCGTGGGACACGGAGTCGATTCCTGACGGCTGGTATCGGATCAAGGTGGTCGCGAGCGATGAGGAATCGAATCCGGCGGGCGAAGCGCTGACGGACGAGAAGATCAGCGAGTTGGTGAAGGTGGACAACACGCGGCCGCAGGTGGTGGAGCTGGCGTATGATGCGGCGAGCGGCGAGTTGAAGGGCGTGGCGCGCGACAATTTGAGTTTGATCCGGTATCTCGAGTACACGGTCGACGGTGGCGAATGGAAATTCTTTGCGCCGAAGGATGGCGTATTTGACAGCAAGGAAGAATCGTTTGAAGTAACGATTGGGCCGTTGGCGGCCGGGCCGCATTATATTGCCGTCCGCGCGACGGATGAAGAGGGGAATGTGGGGGTTGAGAAGGTGTCGGTGAAGGGAAAGTGATCCTTCCCGAGATTCACCCGTGACGCGCGAATGTTTCCAACACGGCCCTGTCATTCGTGACATTTCGGGCCGCTTCGCATTTGTATGATTCGGCTGGAAAACGTCAGCATGGAGTATCGGCTCAAGAGCGAGCGCGTGGAGGCGCTGCGCGAGGTGACGCTGCATCTTCGGGAGGGGAGTTTCGAAGCGATCATGGGGCCGAGCGGATCGGGCAAGACGACGCTGATCCAGTTGATTGCGGGCTTGCTGACGCCGACGACGGGCGAGGTGATCGTGTCGGGCGAACGCCTGAGCCAGTTGGATGACGCGAAGATCTCGGCGTTTCGGAATCGGACGATCGGGTTTGTCTTCCAGTTTTTCAATCTGCCAAATTACTACAACGCGATGGACAACACGGCGTTGCCGCTGGTGTTTGCCGGTGTGGACGAGCGGCATCGTCGGGAACGGGCGCGGGCGTTGCTGACGGAATTTGGGCTGGAGGACCGGCTCAACCACAAGCCCGACCAACTTTCCGGCGGGGAAGCGCAGCGGGTGGCGATTGCGCGGGCGCTGATCACGAATCCGAAGATCATTCTGGCGGATGAACCGACGGGGAACCTGGACCGCGACACCGGCACGCACGTGATGGAACTGCTGCAGCGGATCAATCGCGAGCGCGGAGTGACGGTGTTGATGGTCACGCACGACGAGAAGGCGGCGGCGTTTGCGCAGCGGGTGATCCGGATCGAGAAGGGGGAACTGGCGTGATCCGGCGGCGGGATTATTTGCGGTTGACGCTGCAGAAGCTGGCGTTGCGGAAACGGCGGGCGGCATTTGCGATCGTGTCGGTGGCGCTGGGCGTGGTGGTGGTGGTGACGGTGAACTCCCTGATGGTTGGCGTGCGGGACGTGGCGGTCAAGACCATCTGGACGGAGGAGATTGATCCCGACGTGATTCGCGTATATGCGGGGGACAATCCGTACGAGTACACGATGACGCCCGACGAAGAAAAGCGGAAGGCGAAGAAGCGGATGCAGTTTTTGACGGAGTCGGTGTTTGACGAGATTCGGGCGTGGCCGGGGGTGGAAGCGGCGGACCGGCCCGTGACGGTTCAGCCGGTGAGCATCAGCGCGTTGGACAAACGGCCGCGGGGGGTGGGGGAGATTCAGGGTGTGCCGGAAGCGTTGCTGTTGCGGTACGTGAAGGACCGGTCGCTGGTGGCGGGGATTAGCAATGCGATTCCGTTGGTGGTGGGGGAACGGGAGGTGAAACTGAAGTTCGACGAGAAGCGGGGGCGGTTGGACGAGGATCCGAATGGGGAGGCGAGCTGGCTCAAGCGCGACGTGACGATCGTGCTCGGGGACAATTACGCGATGGTGGCGCATTTCAATTACGATTACGCGAAGCACGAATACAAGCGGGTGGCGGACGAGGACGTGACGGCGCGACGGGACGAGCTTGAGCGGAGTTATCGCGGGATGTACGACATGACGATATTCAACACGACGCTGACGTTGAAGGGGCGGGTGGTGGGATTTTGTCCGGGGAGCAAGGTGCTGATGCCGTTCGACGCGGCGGAGTTGTGCGAGAAATGGATTGACGAACGAAATCGTCTGGCGGCGCGGAATCCGCCGCGGACGGCGGAGTCGGCGGTTTACGGAGAGAGCGGGCAACGGGCACCGAAGCCGGGGGAGTACGCGGAGGGCGTGGTGTTGGTCAAGCACGGGGCGGACGTGGAATCGGTCGCCAAGCGGATCGAGGACATGGGGTTCACGGTGGCGACGCGGGCGCGGACGTTTGAGAACCAGGCGGAAGCATTCGACAGCACGGTGCATATTGTGAAGGAAGTGGCGTTTGCGCTGGGCGGGCTGATACTCGGGCTGGCGTGCGCGCTGGTGTGGAGCACCACATCGAAGACGGTGAGCGACAGTCGGGTGGATATTGGGTTGTTTCGCGCGCTCGGGGCGACGAAGCGGGACATTCGGCGTTTGTTTCTTGGCGAGGCGATGCTGCAGGGCGTGCTCGGGACGGTGGTGGGGATGGTGGTGGGGTGGGTGCTGGCGGTCGGGATCAGCCATTGGGTGATCGGGTTTGCGCGGCAGTCGGTATTTGATCCCGAGGAAGCGCTGCTGATACCGGACTCGATTTTTTCGATCAACCTGATGTTTAGTTTTCTGTTGATTGTCGGCGCGGCGGTGGTGTCGTTGCTGGCGGGGCTGCTGCCGGCCAATCGGGCGGCGAATGTCGATCCGGTGAAGGCGCTGAAGCGGGAGTAAGGCGTGGTGCGGTTGCGGATCGAGAGTGTTGCCCACCATTTCGGCTGACCGCGATGAACCTCTTCCCGGTCCGGGCATTCCACTGGATGTAAAACTGGATTGTCGCGTGAGGATTCTGCGGATGCGTTGTCCAACTCTTGCATGCCTCGAATGAATGAGCCTGCGGACGGGATGAGTCGGTACGTCGTGGGGGGAGTTGTTGTCTTGTGCCTGTTGATGATCCTCGGATGGTTTGCGACCCGGCATGAGTTGCCGCCACCGGATCAGCAATCGGCGAAGGTCGAGACGGTGAGGCCGGCGGCTGCGTTCAAGCCGGATGACGATTTCCCACCGGATAAGGATGCGAAGGCGACAGCCGTCCCGGCGGAGAGCAGTGCTTCGACCAACGCCGCGGCGATCTACGGCCAGGCATTCAACCTGTTCAACCGGTTATCGCAAGAGCAAAAGGACATTCTTCGCGATTGGGAGACAAACGTGGATGCGTCAGTGGAGGTGGAACTTTGCGAGCAGCTCCGGCCGATTTGCGATTTGATGCATCAGGCCACGGCGGTGACGAACTGTGATTGGGGAATTGACAACCCGATCAACTTCGACACCCGGTTGCCGCATCTGGCGGCGTCGCGAAACATTGCCCGCGCGGCGATGTGGAGCGCGGCGCATTGTCGGCGGGACGACGCGGCGGGCGCGGCGGACGATGCCGTGTCGGTCTTGCGACTCGGCGAGCAGGTTTCGCACAGCGCGCTGATTGGCTATCTGGTGGACGTCAATCTGCATCACATGGCGTCGGCGTATGTCTCACAGAATCTCGGGATGTTTCAAGGGGCGGACGCCCAGCGATTGGCGGCGGCCTTTGGCGATCCGGCTTATGGGGAGGCCCCGAGCGATATGATCAATCTGGAGGCGGATATGGCGCAACGTCTGGCCGCGGAACTGGCCTCGATGTCGGCAGACGAAATCAGGGACGAACTCGCCAAGGTAGGCGACTCGAGTGAAGGACCCCCACCGACGATAGATCGAGCGGGTGCGCTGGCCGCGCTGGCGCAGGTCGTGGAGTCCGACCGGCAATTGGCGGGACTACTGCAATCTTCCACGGAAGACGAGTATGAAACGTGGCAACACCATGCCGCCGACATTGAGGCATCCAATCCATTCGCGAGGATGTTTCTCACGGGTCTCAACGGCGTCATGGACAGGGTGCGGGGCGCCGCGGTCGAGCAGCAGATGATGGTCGCCGCGTTGACGGTTGCGCAGAACGGGCCGGAAGCGCTGGTGACGGTTCCCGACCCGGCCTCGGGTCAGGCGTTTATCTATACGGAGACCGACGACGGATTCGATTTGCAGTCGGCGTACGTGGTGAAGGGCCAACCGTACGTGATGCACTTCAAATAGAATGGACGGCGAAGATCCGGTATGGGCCCGGTTCGGAATTCGCGAAAGCGCCCATCTCGATTTGTTGCCTGGCTTCTTCGAGTGACTTCAGAAGACAATGTTGATTCACGGGGATTGTCTGCGCCAAACAGTTGCAGGAGAGGGGAGAACATTCCGGGCTGTTGCGCTCGGAGAACGTGACAACGTCGTATCCCTCAAGCTGCTTCTTCTCAGGCACGTGGACTGCGGTCTCAAGCGACTTTTCAGGTTCGAAGGGTTGCCACTGTTTCGCATCCGCATCGAATTGCATTTCGAAGACCTCGTAGAAGAAGAACTGGCAATCGCTGAGATCGATAGAATGCTCGGCTGCGAGTGACCGAATCGAGTCGATGGAGTTGAAGAGCCAGTAACCGTTGTGCTTCCAAAAGGGGATGTAATCGGCAAAGTCCTTCGACATGCAGCCGCTGACCGAATAAACATCCTCAACGCCCGGTGGCTTCGGCCAATCGGGCGGCCGACTCGGCCATCGGGCTACTCTCTTGGCCATATATCCGGCCGGAATCATCGCCAACAAAACGCTTCCACGCCGGGAGATCGTAGGCATTCAACTCACGGGCGTCAATCGCAACGCGACTTAGCCGGGACTCCCGAAAGGGATTCAGGGGAAGACTCGCCCGTCCAGAGGCGGGCAGGGCTCCAATAAAGAGTGCGCCGCGCGGGGGCGCGGACAATTACAGACGAAGATGTGCGCGGGCTTTCAGGGACGGGGTTGGCTTCGGCGTTGACTGCGGACCCGGTAGAGCCGTTCGGTGAATCCGCCTTCTTTTTCGAAAGACTCGGCTTGCGATGCCAGTTGCCGGTCGAGCAGGGTCACCGCAACCGCAATCAGCACGAGTGCCGCATTCGCCGCGATCTCCGGATAAGTGGACGTTGTGGACTTCATGGACACCATGGACGAAGGGCGTGGACCGACTTGTCCATCGTGGATTTGGCGCACCCACTCGGCTACTTGCTCTGCCGTGCGGCATCGGCGGGCGATGAGATCCGTCCGTCGCTGGTCTTGGCGCGTCCAGAGCGGCAGTCCGCGTTGACGGAGGAAATCTTCGTAGTCCAAGCGGAGTTCTTCGAGGCTGGCGCGAGCTACATTGGTGAGCTTGAGCTCGGTTTTGCGGGACGTGCCGCTGGCCTGGCTGCCCTCGGCGATATTCTGGACGCCGGAACGCGCGGCCTGCACCATCTGGTCGCGCGTCCGGCTCCTGTGATCGACGTACCGCTCGCAGAACCGCACGGTGACATCGTAGGCCAGTTGGGCCAGTTGAAAGCTCTTTAGCTTCCGGTAACCGCCATGATGCGGAATCAGTTTTTCCGGCTCGGGCATCCTATTGCGCGAGTCTACAAGCGACCGGATTACGAGGCAAGACGCCATGGGATCATGTCTTGTCCGACTTGATTCTCTGCAGGGACGAGGCGCGCGCATAGGACAATCTCCTAGGCTGGAATAGGGAGGCTGCCCAATGGACGGTTGCGCAGGGCCGGGGTAGAATCAGCTTCTCTTGGAGCGGGTCGCAGGGCGTTCCAATCAGTTCGTTACTTTGGGGACAAGGGGGGCACGCACATGGTGTGTGCCGTATTCCGTCGCGAGCCGTGGCGAGCTCGAATCGATTCCAATAAGGGAGCGAGAAATGAATACTTCTTCGAAAGGACAAACCGTCACCCGCGAAGGCTCCCGGTCGGACAGCGCCGAGGAGCGGTTGAAAGAACTTGGCATCAAGCTGCCGTTGCCGCCCGCGCCGTTCGGGACATATGCGGAAGCGGTGCAGACGGGCAATCTGCTGTTTCTGACCGGGATGCTTCCCACGGATGGGCGCGTGGCGAGATTTGTCGGGCGGGTCGGCGCGGAGCTGGACGTGGACGCGGGGCGCAAGGCGGCGTATCTCGCCGGGCTCAATGCGCTCGCGGTGGCTCGAGAGCATTTGGGATCGTTGGACAGAGTGACGCGGATTGTCCGGCTCGGCGTGTCGATTGCGACGTCGGGAGATGTGCGCGACCAGCCGAAGGTCGCGGACGGCGCGTCGGAGCTATTCCAGGACGTATTCGGAAAAGACAAGAACCCGTGTCGGCTGGTGTACGGCGTGGCCAGTCTCCCGCTTGGGACGCCGGTCGAACTGGAACTCATATTTGAGGTGAAACCGGATTGATCCGCGAAGAGATGCAATCCATCCGAGGAGACGAACATGGCAGTCACCGACAATCTTCGCTATACGAAGATGCCTCTCAACAACGGGTCGGGTGCCATCCCCGCGCTCGGCTTTGGCACACTCATTCCCGACCCGGTTGCCACCAAGGTCGCGACCAGGGCGGCACTGGAAGCAGGATTTCGCCTGCTCGACACGGCGGAACGCTACCGAACCGAAACGGAGGTCGGGGAAGCGATGCGGGATGTGTTCAAGGAAGGGAAGGTCAAGCGGGAGGACGTGGTTGTCGTCACGAAGCTCTGGAACACCAATCATCGTCCGGAACGGGTCAAACTCGCTTTCGAGGCGAGTCTTAAGAAACTCCAACTCGAGTTTGTCGATGTCTATCTCATCCACACTCCCTATGCCTTCCAACCCGGAGACGAGCAAGACCCAAGGGATGCAAGCGGGGCGGTGATCTACGACAAAGGGGTGACGTTGCTCGATACGTGGCGGGCGCTGGAGGCGTTGGTGGACGAAGGCAGGTGCAGGGCCATCGGATTATCCGATGTCAGTCTCGAACAGGTGAAAGGGATCGTCGATGCCGCGAGGATCAAGCCGGCGGTGGTTCACGTCGAATCTCATCCGTACCTGCCGGAATGGGACCTGTTGAACTACTGCAAAGCGAACGGCATCGTGCTGCAAGCGTTCGCGGCACTGGGGCATGGTATGGAGCCCAGGTTGCTGGAAGATTCGGTCATCACGGCGATCGCCCGGCGAGTCAACAAGACCCCGGCGCAGGTGCTGCTGGCGTGGGCGATTCAGCGCGGGACGGCTCTCCTGACCACGTCGAAGACGCCCGCTCGCATCCGGGAGAACTTTGATGTCACGGCCATTCCGGAAGACGCCGTAAGAGAGATCAACGAAGGGATCAAGACACGGGTCAGGCTCAATGCCGTGGTGAAGACCGGCGTTCCCGGATTCATTCCGCGAGGCAAATGATGGTGAGAAAACGATCGCTCCAACAGGCAAATGGCATGTCCGCGCCGTGGATGGCCCGGCTTGGTCTGTTCGCCACGCTCATCCTGTCCCAGAACGTACTCGCTCAATCGAAGGAGTCTGCCATGGCACCGCCTACCGCGTACCGCACAATCAAAGTAGACGGCCTCACCATCTTTTACCGAGAGGCCGGTCCGAAAAGCTCGCCGACGCTGCTGTTGCTGCACGGGCTGCCGTCGTCGTCGCGGATGTTCGAACCTTTGTTCGCGCGGTTGTCGGACCGTTATCACCTTGTCGCGCCCGATTATCCGGGGTTCGGGCACAGCGACTGGCCCGACCCGAAGAAATTCGCATACACGTTCGATCATTACGCCGAGATCATGAATCATTTCACCAAAGAGCTCGGGCTCTCGCGGTACACGCTGTACATGCAGGATTATGGGGGGCCGGTGGGGTTTCGCATGGCGGTGGCGCACCCGGATCGGGTTGAGGCGCTGATTGTGCAGGACGCGGTGGCGCACAACGAGGGGCTGGGGGCGAACTGGAAGATGCGGCGGGCATTTTGGGCGGACCGCGCGGCGAACGAAAACGCGCTTCGAGTGAATCTCCTGTCGTTGGCGACCACGCGGACGCGGCATGTGGGGAACGATCCGAACGTGGAACGGTATGACCCGGACTTGTGGACCGATGAATTTGCCTTTCTCACCCAGCCCGGCCAGGCGGACATCCAGAGCGATCTGTTTTACGATTACCGGACGAACGTCGAGTCGTACCCGAAGTGGCAGGCGTGGATGCGGGAGAAGCAGCCGCGGCTGCTGGTGATCTGGGGCAAGTACGATTTGTCGTTCGACCTCTCGGAGCCGGAAGCCTATCGGCGGGACGTGCCGGGCGCGCAGGTGCACGTGTTGGATGCGGGTCATTTCGCGCTGGACACGGCGGCGGACGAGATTGCGGAGTTGGTTCGGGGCTTTGTGAACGGGGGCGGGGCGGGTCATTGAGTGGAGTCGATGGAGGGAGAACGATGAGTGCGAACCTCAATCAGGAGCGGGTGGCAATTGTCACTGGAGCGTCCAGCGGGATCGGGTTGGGCGTCACGCGGGCGCTTCTTGGACGGGGGTATCGTGTGGTTGCGAATTCGCGCACGATCAGCCGGTCCGCGGAGTTGAAGGCGGCCGCGGAGCTTGTATTGGTGGATGGCGACATCGGCAAGAAGGAGACGGCGGTCCGCGTGGCGGAAGCGGCGGTGGAACGATTTGGCCGGATCGATCTACTGGCCAACTGCGTGGGGATCTACATGCCCAAGCGGTTCACGGACTATACGGCGGAGGATTTTGCGACGATGGTAGGCACGAACATCGGCGGGTATTTTTTCGTGACGCAGCAGGCGGTGGCGCAGATGCGGCGACAGAAGTCCGGTCACGTGGTGAGCCTTGCGACCGTGTTGGTTGATCAGCCGCTGGCGGGGGCGCCCATCGCGTTGCCGGTGATCACCAAGTCGACCATTCCGGCGTTCAGTCGGGCGCTGGCGATGGAATTTGTGGCGGACGGGATTCGGGCGAACACGATTTCGCCGGGGGTTGTGGACACGCCGATGCACGCGAACGACGACCACGAGGCGCTGAAGCAGCTGCATCCGATTCGGCGGCTGGTGCAGATTTCCGAGGTTGTGGATGCGCTGCTGTATTTGGAGTCGGCGCCGATGGTGAACGGCGAGAACATCCGGATTGACGGAGGCGCGCATGCGGGCGCGAAGTGGTGACGAACCTGCGGACGTGGTGGTGAACGGGGACGCGGCCGGGCATTTTGGGTGGGCGGGTTGATTATTGTTGTGGGGTGGGGAGCGGCGGCGTGGCGGGATTTGCGTGGCATTGTCGGCGTGGCGTGTGAGGTTGCGGGGCGGACTCATCCCGCCCCAGGAGCGTGAGACTTGCAGCCTTCCGCAGTTGTTGGGAATGGCGCTGGCGGAGGGGCTGGGGAGGGTCGGGAGGGGATGGGGGAGGCGGGCCTGGTTGGGGCGGCGGGCGAGAGGCTGGTTTTCCGTTTGACGGGGGTGGGGGGATGGCATACGATTCTGGTGGCGTTGCGGGCAGTGGAAGCATGTGCCCTTTCTGGGAGTTTTGCCCCGTAGTTGCGCTGAGATTGATAAGGAGAACGTGTATATGGCGATCAAAGTTGGCATCAATGGATTTGGGCGGATCGGGCGGCTGGTGTTTCGCGCGATTTGCGATCAAGGTTTGCTGGGCAAGGACATCGAGGTGGTGGCGGTCAACGACATCGTGCCCGCCGACAACCTGGCGTACTTGCTGAAGTATGATTCGACGCAGGGGCGGTTTAAGGGGACGGTTTCCAGCGAGAAATCGAGCCCGTCCGTGGCGGATGACGACACACTCGTCGTCAACGGCCAGAAGATCAAATGCCTCGCAGTGAAGGAAGGGCCGGCGGCGATGCCGTGGAAGGCGCTGGGCGTGGAGCTCGTGGTGGAATCGACGGGTCTGTTCACGGCGGCGGAGAAGGCCAGGGGCCACCTCGATGCGGGCGCGAAGAAGGTTCTCATCACGGCTCCTGCGAAGGGCGAGGACATTACGATCGTGCTCGGGGTCAATCACACGAAGTACGATCCGTCGAAGCATCACATTGTTTCCAACGCGAGCTGCACGACCAACTGCCTCGCGCCGGTGGTGCATGTTTTGTTGAAGGAAGGCCTCGGCGTCGAGGAAGGCCTCATGACCACGATTCACAGCTACACGGCCACGCAGAAGACGGTAGACGGCCCATCCCGCAAGGATTGGAAGGGCGGACGCACGGCAGCGCAGAATATTATTCCGTCGACCACGGGCGCCGCGAAGGCCGTCGGCCTCGCGATTCCCGAAGTGAAAGGCAAGCTGACGGGCATGGCGTTTCGCGTGCCGACGCCAACGGTGAGCGTCGTCGATCTCACGATCAAGACGGTGAAGGAGACGAGCTACAAGGACATCTGCGCGTTGATGAAGAAGGCCAGCGAGACCTACCTGAAGGGCATCCTGGCGTACACGGAAGATGAGGTGGTTTCCAGCGACTTCATTCACGATGCCCACTCGAGTATTTTCGATGCGGGTAGCGGGATCGAACTGAACAGCCGGTTCTTCAAGCTCGTGAGCTGGTACGACAACGAATGGGGCTATTCCAATCGTTGCGTGGATCTCATTCGCTACATGGCGAAATAACCAGCTAAGCCGATTCTGGCCGGGCATTCCCGAGGGAGTGCCCGGCCCTTTTGTTGCCTTGGCGTTGTGGCGTGCTTCTTGCCTTTATGCTGCCGGTGGGGTAAACTATTGGCTCCTGCGTGAGCCATCTTACTACAACGGTCGCGTCTCATGGCATACGCCACGTTCGTTGCGCGCTCATGGCAGTTTGCGGCATCGGGATCGCCTCCTCCGTGTTCGCCCAACGACAGACGCTCAGCGGTCATGTTCCAAGAATGGTGAGGGACCTGAATCTGCAGCCTGTGGGTCGTCTTTCGCCGACGCAACATATTTACCTGGCCATTGGCGTGTCGTTGCGTGACGCGGAAGGAGCTCAACGGCTTCTCCAAAAGCTGTACGATCCGTCAGATGCTCTTTACCATCAGTACCTGACGCCGGTACAGTTTACCGAGAGGTTTGGGCCGACAGAACCGGACTACGAGGCGGTTCTTGCATTTGCCAAGACGAGTGGCTTTCGAGTTGTGGCCACGCACCCAAATCGTCTGCTGCTCGATGTGGACGCAACTGCTGCCGATGTCGAAAGAGCGTTTCAGGTCAAGCTGTACGAATACCAGCCTCCCCGAGAGGGGCGGAAGTTTTACGCGCCGGACGTCGAACCGTCGGTGCCATCGGGATTGAAGATCGCTGATATTAGCGGGCTCAACGATTATTCCCGGCCTCATCCGAACAGCCTTCCTGGCGGACTGGGTGCTCCGATGACCGGGTCGATTCCTAATGGCGGCTCGATACCCGGTGGCCAGTACATCGGGAACGATTTCCGTTCGGCGTACATTCCCGGCACACCCCTCACGGGGATCGGCCAAACCGTGGCGCTCGTGCAGTTTGATGGCTACTATCCGTCCGATATTGCGCGGTATGAGACTTTGGCGGGACTGCCGGCGGTTACGCTGACCAATGTGTACCTGGATTCGTTCAGTGGAAATCCAACTTCGAATACCAACGCGGTAGGCGAAGTGTCGTTGGATATCGAGATGAGCATCTCCATGGCACCGGGCTTGTCGAAGGTCATGGTGTACGAGGGCAATCCCAATAATTTCATTCCGAACGATGTATTGAGCCAGATTGCCAATGACAACGCCGCCAAGCAGATCAGTTGCTCGTGGGGATGGACCGGCGGCCCCAGTACGTCGACAGACAATATTTTCATTCAAATGGCCGATCAGGGGCAGTCGTTCTTCGTCGCATCCGGCGATAGCGACGCCTATCCCGGCTCGACCGCCGATAGCACGAGCGGATTTGGAACCCCCGCGGTGAGCGCTTACGTCACGAGTGTCGGCGGGACCACGTTGTCCACCGCCGGTCCTACGAACAACTGGACCTCGGAAACCGTATGGAACTGGGGCGTGGAGTACTCCCCTCACTACAATGGCGTCGGCAGCAGCGGTGGGTACAGCGCGTACTACGGGATCCCAACCTGGCAACAGGGCGTCAGCGCTGGCAACCTCGGATCGACGGCAGGGCGCAACTTTCCCGATGTCGCACTGACCGCCGATCACGTATTTGTGGCGTATTTCAACGGACTCACGAACTGGTTTGGCGGCACCAGTTGTGCGTCGCCGTTGTGGGCAGGCTTCACTGCGCTCGTTAACCAACAGGCCGCGGCGAATGGCAAATCACCTGTCGGTTTTATCAACCCGGCTCTGTACACGATTGGGACGGGAACAACCTATACTGCCTGCTTCCACGATGTTACCACGGGCAACAATGAATGGAGCAACAGCCCCAGCGCGTATACCGCGCTGAGCGGTTACGACCTCTGTACCGGCTGGGGCTCGCCGAACGGGACGAACCTGATCAACACCCTCGTCGGTCCGTTGACGAACGCTTACCTTGAGCTCGTTGGCTCAACCATCAGTGGTGGAAACGGAAATGGCACCATCGACGCAGACGAATGCAATTTCCTCAATCTGATCGTTCAAAATATCGGTGTGGCAACTGCCGCAAGCGTCGATGCCACCCTGGCAACCACGACCCCCGGCGTCACCATTACCCAGCCTTCTTCTTTTTACCCCGATGTCGGTCCCAGCTCGTCCGCTACCAACACTACACCCTTTCAAATCAGTACTCAGCCGTCCTTCGTCTGCGGCACCCCGGTTTCTCTGTCGCTGGTGTTGACGTACACGGGTGGTTCCGCGACAAACACGCTTTCTCTGCCCACCTGCGTGTGTCCGGGCTTTCAAACCAACGATGGTGTGACCGCCGGCAGCCGGACACAGACCGGACGGTTGACGCGGAACTACACCGTCAGCACCTGTGCCAGTTCAAAGAGTTGTCCGGGGTATCTGACAACATCGGGTGCATACCCCTATCAGGCTTATTCGTTCACAAACTCGACCAGCAACGCGGTTTGCGTCACGGTCAACCTCATCACCCCCTGCCAGGGCCAGTCCAGCACCGGTCTGTTCACGGCGGCGTATCTCGGCAATTTCAATTCACGCAGCCTGTGCTCGGGGTATCTGGCGGATCAGGGCGGCATGCTCACAACCAGCGGAACGTATTCGTTTGATGTCCCGGCGAACACCAATTTCACCGTCGTTGTGAACGACGTCAGCGCGAATTCGTATTGCGGCAGCTATAATCTCACCGTGAGCGGCCTTCCCTGCTTCGTTGACGGCGGTGGGTCTTGCAGCCTCGCGCCTGAGGCCAATTTCACAGCGAATCCGTCCAACGGAGCGGCACCACTCGCTGTCAGTTTCGTCGACACATCAAGCGGCGCGCCCACGAGCTGGGCATGGGACTTTGGGGACGGCAACACGTCGACGAGCGAGAATCCGTCGCACGCGTACGCGACCCCGGGCAGTTATACCGCGCAATTGATTGCCTCCAATGTGGGCGGATCCAGCACGAACACGCAAGTGATCGGCGTGTACGACCCATTCGCGTGGTGGCGTAACGCTTACTTCGGCAGCACCAACAGCGGCGACGGCGCGCCGGACGCTGATGCGTTCGGCACAGGCATGAGCAATACAAACAAATTCCTGGCGGGATTCAACCCCACCAACCCGGCGGCCTATCTGCACATTCTTGATATCGTCGAGACGAACACAACCGACATTGAAGTGACTTATCAGGGAGCCAATGGCGATGTGACTTATTCGCCCGGGATCACTTCCCGCACAAACGTGCTGGAGTTCACCGATGGCGCCCCTGACGGCAGTTACTCGAATGCCTTTACGAGCGCCGGTCAAACCAACATCCTCAGCGGCGGGACGGGCCTTGGGGTCGTGACGAACATGGTGGATCCGGGGGGCGCAACGAATGTGCCTTCGCGGTATTATCGCGTCCGGGTGCTGCTACCGTAACGCATACAAGCCGCCGGCCCTCTTGGCTTGCGGCTCCAAAAAGACGAGGCTGATCGTTGAAGGCTGCTTGCGTTTGCCCGTTCACTTTGGTAATGTCCTCCGCCAGCGAACAGGTGCGCTGTTAGCTCAATTGGCAGAGCAAGTGACTCTTAATCACTAGGTTGTAGGTTCGATTCCTACACAGCGCACCAACTCCCCTCCAACTCGAACTTGGGCTCGCCCGTTCCGAAGCGTCCGCTGAGCAGTGTTGGAAGAGTGCGTCCATTTCACAAGCCCTTGAAGTTGCAGGGGTTGAACCTCACTCTTGCCTCTCCGCAGGCCCCTCCTCCACACCGCAGATCAATCTGGTTCGAGTTGTAGGGAGTGGTCGTGGTCAAAACCAGACCGGACTCGAACCCGATTTCACTGCCTCCGATTTCACTGGAAAGCAGTGAAATGAGGGGCGGATCGCCGCATCAACATTGATCTTTTTGAAACCGTGGGGATGCCCCACATGGCACTTCGGCTCCTCGTCACCCCGGAGAGGGGAGGTCGGTCAGTTCAGCCACTCGACTTCCATAAAGCGATACGGATGGCTCAACACACCCTCGCGCTTCTTCACGACGCCCACGATGGGTTCGCCCACGCGACGGTCGAGGATGATGCTGTCTGGGTTCAACACAATGCCCTTCAAGAGAACCCGGGAGATGCTGATCTTCTGGTCAATTGGCAGGTCTTGGAATGCCCTCTTCTTGCTTTTTACCAGCGCCGCCACCTGGGCATCCAGGGACGTCGCATCTCGCATCGCTTCCAGTTTCTGCTGTTTGGTGGCCAGTTGCGCTTCCAGGGACTCGACGTTCTTGGCATACTGCTCCAAGGTTTGAGCGGTCAGCGAGTCTGGTTCCGTTCCAGACTTTCGGAAAGCCTCCAGCGTCGTGTCGTGGGCGGTCCGATTGTCTTTGATGGCGCGACGGGTCACTTCGATGTCCTCCTCAATTTGGCGGGTCCCATCACCTGACTCGTCCTTCTGCCGGCTCAAAGCCGCCCGCAGTTCACCTTCGATGTTGATCTCACGGGCCAGTCGCGTCCAGATAGCCGCGTCCAATTTGTCCGCAGGTATATTTGCCGGCAACGGGCAATCATCCCTGCGCTGTCCCTTTCGATGGATGTAATGCGGTATGTAATCATCGTCCTTCTGAGTGGCGGCATTGGTCAAAACCGCCCTGCAGTGTCGACAGGCAAGAAGTTGCGTCATCAGAAACTCGTAGCGCTTCGACCTCGGTCCGGCGCTACGCCGCTTTTCATTCAATGCCAGCAACTGTTGGACTTTGTCGAATGTGTCCTGCTTGACGATGGGCTTCCAGCAGGTGGTCGGAATCAAATCGTGTTCAGGCTCCGCGCCCGACGCTGGCTTGTTGCGGTTCACGGACTGATCAGGGCGCGCCTTCCTGATCTTCTTCTTTGCGACGTAGGCTGGATTGGACAGTATTTGGCGAATGCTGGTGTAACTCAATCGTCCTCCCTCCCGTGTCCTGCCCCGTCGTGACTCGAAGGACTTGCTTCTGTAGCCACGCTCGTTACAGCGTTCGGCGACGAGGTGTGGAGATTTGATTTCCAGCATCGTACTGAAGATGAATCGAACGATCTTCGCCTCCTCATCGTTGATCTTGAGGTGTCCCTTCCTCTCTCGGTCGATGTCATAGCCAAGAATCTGGCCGCCCGTCCACAGCCCCCGCTTCGCCCGCTCCTCGTAACTGCGGGATGATCGGTCGGCGTTGATCTCGCGCTCGAACTGCATCATGGCGACCAGCATAACGAGCAGTATGCGACCGTAGGAGGTGGCCGTGTTGAGTTCCGTGTGTTGCAAGCAGACGAAGTGCGCGTCGTGCTCGTCCAGCAATTCCCCAAGTTCCAAAAAGTCCTTAACACTGCGGCTAACCCGTGAGATCTCGGTAAACAGGATCGTGTCGATCACGCCGTCACGGATGTCACGCAACATCTCCTGGTACTTTCGGCGCTTGGTGTCTTTTGCGGACCGCGCTTCCTCCTCGTACTCCTTGACCAGAACCCATGTCTCGCCCGTCTTGTTCTCCTGAGCCTGGCGCTCCTTGTCGGCAACGTAGCGCTGGATCCGCAGACGCTGGTTCTTGATGGAACCTTCTTGGACTTGATGCTGTTCTTCAGTGCTGACACGAAGATAGGCTCCGCAGAGGTATGTCGTCTTCTTTGTCATTGCGCTTCCGCCGCGTCGCTTCCGTTCGGTCGACTCTTCATCAAATGCCAGCGACCACGAGGATCTTTCCACATTTGGAAGTCGCCTCGTTTGCAGAAATGCCGCTTCGCTCGCATAATCTCAAAAGCGTAGTCGATGCGATAGTCGTTTTTGTTCGCCTTCACCAACTCGATCCTGCACCTGTGGAGGAGTTGCTCGGTCGTCAACGGCTGGTTGGTTCGCAGTACCTCGAAGATGATCCAATAACCGCACCCCTTGCGGTATGCATTTCTGAAGCCAGCGAACGGCTGATCCCGCCTCTTCTGCCTTTGCCGCTCAATGCGGATCTGGCATCGCCACTTGTCGTAGTGGATGCGACAGAACCCGCGAGCGTGGGCGGATTGGTTGCAGTCCGGCATCGAGCAGATGGACTCGACGGACGCCCCGTTGTTTCCTGGATAGCACATGGCGGCTCGTTTGTACGGCCAGAAAATGGAGGCGGCCAAGAAAAGAATTCGGATGTCGGCAGTAAAAACTGACGATGGGCGGCAGGCTGGCGGATTCCGCCGCACGTCCCGCAGGTCGCCCATCCCGCCATCGAAGTTCGACCCCAACAGCACGTCGATGCGCTCGTGCTCCGGCTAATACTCCTCTGGAAACACATCTTTCAATTTGATCTTCAGCCTGTTCAGGATCGTCTCCAACTTGTTCAGCGTAATGTGGTGCTCGCCTCGCTCGATACGGTGAAGAGTGGTGTATGAGACGCCGACTTTTTTCGAGAAATCGGCATACGAAAGACTTCCCCGCGCCTTCCGCAAATAGCGCGCGATTTCGCGATCCAGGTTCCGATGCACGGGTTGACATTGGCAAAATGTCCATCACACATGCGTGATGACTTTTCTTTACATTGATTCTGACCTTGGGTTCTAATCCTCCCCCTTTCCCCCGGTTCTACTCACTATGAATTCCAAATCCAGCCGACATAAGTGTCGTCATTGCCGCAGATCCTTCACCCCGGATTACCGCAACCGTCATCATCAGCATTACTGTTCACTGCCTGACTGTCGGCGGACCGGTAAAGCCGCCAGCCAACGCCGCTGGTTACGCCAAGCCGCTAACCGTGACTACTTCCACGGACCCGAGCAAACCCGGCGTGTGCAACAGTGGAGGACAGCCCATCCCGGTTACTGGAAGAAAAGGCGCCCTTCCACCGACAGGCGCAAAATCACCGGGTTACGAACACCTGAACCAGAACAGACATCTTGTAACGCACGGAGCAGTCATCTGGGTGCGTTACAAGATGTCTGCCTATCACAAGACCCAGTGTTCGTAGGGCTTCTGTCCATGATCACCAGGAGCACGCTACAAGAAGACATCGCTGAAACCGTCGGCAAACTGCTATTCCGAGGACAGAAGATTCTGGGGCTTGGGCTTCTGGATCAACATCATCCAAAACCGAGTGATGACGATGACCTTCGACAACTGATTTTGCCTGGCCTCATTCTCCATGACTAACGGCGACACAGAATCTTCACCAATGTTCGCGGCCGCCTATGTCCGGATGTCCACCGAACACCAGCAGTATTCGACCAGCAATCAAATGGATGTTGTCCGCGATTATGCGAGTCGCCGCGGACTGGAGATCATCAAGGTGTACTCGGACGAGGGCAAGAGCGGATTGAACATCCAGGGACGCGACTCCTTGGCGCAGATGATCCAGGACGTTCAGGGCGGACAAATCAATTTCTCCTGCATCCTTGTGTACGACGTCAGCCGGTGGGGTCGATTCCAAGATGCTGACGAGAGCGCCTATTATGAGTACCTCTGCCGCCGGGCCGGAGTCACGGTACACTACTGCGCGGAGCAATTCGAAAATGATGGCAGTCCCGTCTCCACCATCGTGAAAAGCGTCAAACGAGCCATGGCCGGCGAGTATAGTCGCGAACTTTCCTCCAAAGTATTCCAAGGGGCCTGCAGGCTGATCCAGTTGGGCTACAAACAGGGCGGCACCGCAGGATTCGGACTGCGTCGCATGTTGATCGACCAGGGTGGTCAGCGTAAGTCCGTCCTCAAAATAGGCGAGCAGAAAAGCCTACAGACTGATCGAGTGGTTCTGATCCCCGGGCCAGACCAGGAGGTCGAGGTGGTACGGTGGATATATCAGGCGTTCATCGGCGAGGGAAAGGGAGAATCGGAAATCGCCCAGGCGCTGAATGTACGGGGCGTGCTCACGGACTTTGGACGCGCATGGACCCGAGGCACCGTCCATCAGGTGCTGACCAACGAGAAGTACATCGGCAACAACGTTTATCATCGCACCTCCTTCAAGTTGAAACTGAAACATGTCGTCAACCCACCGGAGAAGTGGATCCGGGCAGACGGGATATTCGAAGGCATTGTCGAGCCAAGCACCTTCCACACCGCACAAGGGATCATCCTGGCTCGCAGTCGGAAACTCACCGATGACGAGATGCTGGAGAAATTGCGTGGAGTGCTGAACAAGCACGGTCGCATCTGCGGCCTACTGATTGACGAAGCGGAAGATCTTCCTTCCAGCACGGCTTTCCGGTCCCGTTTCGGTAGTCTGGTGTCCGCCTACCGCCTCATTGGGTACGATCCGGGCATCGACTACAGTTTCATCGAGATCAATCGCAAGTTGCGTAGACAGCACCCAGAAATCGTTGCGTCGGTGATTCGGCAGATAGAGGACATGGGCGCCGTCGCCTCCCATGATGAAGAGTCGCAGTTGCTCTACCTCAACAATGAACTGCGTGCCTCCATCGTGCTGTGCCGACACTACACCACGGTCGCAGGCTCGTCACGATGGGTCGTTCGACTGGATGAAGGGCTGAAACCGGATATTACGATTGCCATCCGGATGGACGCCACCAACGAGGGCATCCGTGACTTCTATTTACTGCCAGCCATCGACATGACTTGGGAAAACCTGCACATTGCCGAGGAGAACGGGATCTATCTGGATGCCTACCGGTTCGAGACGCTGGATTACTTTCTGGGGATGGCTGAACGCATAAAATTCCAGGAGGCTGTGTGAAAGATGAAATACAGATGGTCCCAATCGAGCGGATTCGCATCCTGAATCCGAGACATCGCGACCGGAAGAAGTTCGAAGTCATTGTCCAGAGCATCAAGAACCTGGGATTGAAGAAACCGATTCAGGTCAGCCTCCGGTCGACACAGGAAGCGGAAGGGCCGGGATATGACCTGGTTTGTGGCCAGGGACGGATCGAAGCATTTGTCGCACTCGGTCACAAGGAGATCCCTGCGGTGGTCGTCGAAGTCTCGAAGGAGGATCGACTGCTTCGCAGTCTGGTTGAGAACATGGCACGCCGTTACCCCTCGCCCCTAGCGTTGATATGCGAGATCGAACGGCTCAAGGCGGGAGGCTACAGCAATTTCGACATAGGGAAGAAATTGGACATCGACAACGCCATGGTGCGGGGCTTGATCGCCCTCAAAAGAGCCGGAGAGGAACGTCTGCTGGACGCCGCCACCAGCGGGCGGATTCCTCTCGGGGTCGCGATGGACATCGCCAAGGCCAACAGCGTGGAGACGCAACGCGAACTGCTCAAGGCATACGAAACCAAGCAACTCAATCAGTTATCCATCCGTACGGTGAAGCGGCTCATTGACCAGCGACGTTTTGCCGGCAAGCGACGCGATGGCAACAGTCGAGGCTCGCGGAAGAGGCTGACCAGCGCCGAGAGCCTGGTGAATGCCTACAGGCGCGAAAGTCAGCGACAAAAACTCCTGATTCGGAAAGCCAAGATTTGCGACGCGAGGTTGGTCTTCATCGTCACGGCGTTCAGCAAACTACTGATGGACGAGAATTTTGTAAACCTGTTAAGGGCGGAGTCATTGTCCACGATGCCGAAGTACCTTTGGAGCAAACTTGGCACCAACCAGAAGGAGGCGGCATGACCGAAGCAAAAGTCGGGTTCGAAATGCGGAAGATTCGACTTCCCCTCACCGTCATACTCCCAGTGCGTCAGGTAAAGGATCCCCAGAAGAAAATTCGCCGCTACAGGACGATCCTCGCGTCCATCAAGGAGGTCGGGCTGGTTGAGCCACTCATGGTGCATCCGCAGAAGGATGAATCAAAAACCTATCTGCTTCTCGATGGGCATCTCCGGTACTTTGCGTTGAAAGATCTCGGCGAGACCGAGGCGGACTGCATCATCGCCAACGACGATGAAAGTTTCACCTATAATGCGCGCATCAGCCGTCTGGCACCGATCCAGGAGCACAAAATGATCCTGAAGGCGGTTCAGAACGGCGTAAGACCAGAAAGAATCGCGGCGGCACTGGATGTTCCCGTCAGCGTCGTGCGCGCGACCATGACGCTCCTCGACGGGATTCACGAAGAAGCCGCTGATTTGCTGAAGGACAAAGGTATCTGCCCGAAGGCCATCCGTTTCTTGAAGAAGGTCACCGGGGTGCGTCAGATCGAAATCGCCGAACTGATGGTGAGTGCCAACAATTTCACCGCCGGGTACGCGGAGGCGTTGACACTAGGAACACCCAAGGATCAACTGACGAATCCCGAGGAGCCGAAGCAAAAGGCGGGTCTGTCACCCGAAGAAATCGGCAGGATGGAACAGGAGATGGAATCCCTCGAGCATGACCTCAAGGTTGTCGAGGAAACTTACGGGGAGAACATGCTGAACCTGACCTTGGCTCGCGGCTATGTCAAAAGGCTGGTGGATAACGCAAAAGTGGTCCGATTTCTGAATACCAACTACCCTGATATGCTCTCTGAATTTGAGACGATTGCGACGGCAGAGGCTTTATGATGTGAATCGGTCATCTGGATTGGAGAGGGTCGTCGCGGATACCCACGCTAGCAGTGCCCGAATCAACGCTTCTCCTGAGCCAAGAACCGCATCGCATCGTCCCTCTCGGCCGGTGACGGCTCGTTCACGCGGCAACCTCCTTGATGCACTCCGGCCCTTCGTTCTTCGCTGAATTGACGATGGTGGACACCACATGCGATTCCATCTCCTCCGCCGGATACGCCACGAGGCACGCCAGCAACTTCTCGACGGGCTGTCCGTCCATTGACAACCAGGTCTCGTAAAACTTCCTTGCCAACACTACCGGCATCCGTGTGTGGACCGGCGCGACGATCTCGTTGGGGCTGGTCGTGATGATGCAGACGGTTGGCTCCGCCTTCCCCTCGTTCTCCCAGATGCCCGCGAACGCGAAGACCTTGCGTGTCTTGAGGCGAAAATACCAGGGCACTTTTAATTTGTTGCCCGGCCTGTTCTGCCACTCGAAAAAGCCGTCCGTCAAAATCAGCGCCCTCTGCTTGGTCAACAGGTTGCGGAAACTCTTTTTCGTCTCGATCCCTTCCGCCCTCGCGTTCGTCAACAACCCACCCCACGACGACTCAATTCCCCACCGTGCCGTGGTAATCGCATTCGATCCATCGTTCAGCACTACCGCAACGGACTGCGTCGGGCAGATGTTATATCGGGGGTTGTGCGTGCGCGGATCGTAATTGAGACCGAGTTCCTTGGCGAACTCGGCGAGGTCTTCGGTCAATGTAAACCGCCCGCACATGCGGGAATTTTCGCGCAAGGTTTGACAACGCGCAAGCCGGTTTCATACTGCCGCCATGTCCAGTTATTACGACGGCGGTCATCCGATGCTCCCGCGGAACACGCCGATGCTCGATCCCAACGACGGCGGCCCAGCGCGGGTCGCGCCACCGGGTGGTCGAACGTGGTGGGACGACAGGGCTATGGAACTGGAGCGGCGGTCGCGTGGCAGGCTCTATCGCATCATCTTCCCGGCCGGCAGGATTCCCATCCTGTCCCTACCTGCGCTGGCGAACAACCCGTGGCTGGGTTATCACGGGCTGGACCGAGGACAGATCCGCCGACCGATTCGGCTTGAGTTCACCCCCAAAACAGGCGTATAAAACCCGTCGTATCATCGCGTAGGAGCCTTTCTCTTTGGCTCCGGAGCGCCACATCGGCGCGAGGCTAGGAAGTCATACATGCGGGTGAGGGAAAGGAAACACAATGACACGCAAATCTCCTCGGTTAATCGCGGCAACGATTGTCTCCATGATTTGGGTGGTGGCGAATTGTCGGGCGCAGGTCAACAGCGGGAGCACAGGTTCCGATGGAGCGCTAATCGTGAACGCCAGCACCAATATCAACATGTCCGACCACCCGACCGGAATCTACAATTATACATCTATCAATGTCTCAAGCAACGTCACGGTTACATTCACTCCGAATGCCAACAACACGCCGGTAGTGTGGCTTGTCCAGAGCACCTGCATCATTAACGGCACAGTGGATGTGTCGGGTCAAACATCGTCTAACTCGATAGCAGGGATCGGTGGGCCGGGTGGTTGGAATGGCGGCAACGGAGGGAGTGCGCCTATGAGCGGTTCAGGACCTGGTGGCGGCCCGGTTAGTCAAGGGGGTGGTTGGGCAAGCGGCTCATACAACTATGGCAATTCGTACCTGATTCCTTTGTTAGGTGGTTCAGGAGGTGGCGCATTGACAAATGGGACTGGAGGAGGTGGTGGGGGGGGTGCAATCTTGATCGCGGCTTCACAGTCTATCACGGTAGGTGGCAACCTGCGTTCAGTAGGTGGCCAAGGTGTTTATGTAGGAAATGCGGGCATTGCAGGCGGCGGAAGCGGCGGTGCGATTAGGCTGGTTGCTTCGCGCATTGACGGTCACGGGAATATATCGTTTGGCGCGGGGTATCCTGGTTATTGTATTGGACCGGGGAGAGGCCGTTTCGATACCTACGACAATAGTTTTGCGGGAAACATCGATTTTGGCGGTTGTGGTAGCAGATTCTCCATGGGTTCCCAGTTCGTCATCATTCCGGTAGCAGGTCAATTGCCGCAATTGACCGTTACGAGCGTTGGTGGAGTTCCCGTCTCCGCTTCACCGACTGGAGTGCTTTCTACGCCTGATGCAGTCATTTCTGCCCAACAGACCAATCCAATTCCCATCGTTGTCCAATGCTCGAACATCCCATTGAACACACCGATCACGGTAAGCGTGACCCCGATGAACGGTTCCCCCGTCAGCGCAGTGGGCTATAACAGCACCGGAACACTGGCGTCGAGCACAGCCACCATTTCCATCGTCATGCCACGCGGCGGTGGTCTCATCTACGCCACGGCCGCAACCAGCAACTGAGGACTGATGTGGGGGAATTGGTGAACGACTCACTGCAAGCAGTCGCAGGCAAAAGTGTGCGGGGTGCACATGCTCGCTCAGTCATGCTCCTTCTACTTTGCCTGATCCTGCCATCGTCGCTCTTTGCCGACACAATCACCAATTTTATGTCCCCCCTCGTCAGTTACCAGTACGCTGAGGATTTCAGCACCGGAGCCCTGACCAACGGCGGAATCATCAGCCCGATCATCAGTTACCAATACTTGGAGTGGCCGAGCAACAACGTGCTGAATCTGCTCCATGCTCCGACGGTGAGTTACTACTACCAGTACGGCGACGAGCCGCCGTTGACAGTGATTCCAACGAATCGGACGCCGACGACCGCTGAAATTGCACAAGCAGTCCAACCACCGGGTACTTCGCCGACCCAATTGGTAACCTTCGTCAACGGCGTGTTTACGACAAACGCACCATCGCCATCGAAAATGACTGTTGTCCTGACGCACGGTTGGAATGACAGTCCAAAGGGGTGGCCGAAGGGTATGGCGCAGTCAATCGAGGAAAATATGGTGACAGCGCCAAACATCGTTGCTTGGGATTGGACTGAGGCGGCCGCGTCACCTTGGTACAACCCGACGCCCGCAGGTCCAGCCGACAACGCCGGCCCTCAAGGTCGTGCACTTGGGCAAGCCCTGCAAGATGCACTTGGGGCCAACTACTCCCAGCCAATTCATTTTATCGGTCATAGTTTGGGCACGTTGGTAAATGCGGCGGCGGTTAATTATGTACACCGAGAGTCGTGGGCGGCTGAAGACCTATCACCGATACAATCTTGGACGAATCTACCTGTCCATGTGACACTGTTCGACGAAGCCGAGGTTGCTACGGGCGTCGGCCCGCTAAAGATTGCGGTCGATGTGTTTCAAGTCCTATCCGGGAGTGGGGATTTCCTTTCATCAAAACGCTATGACTGGCATCCCCTTCCCAAGACATTCGTTTGGGCGGACAACTACATCACGGCTTTCGGCTTGCCGCATCCACAAGCAGTCAACATCATTTTAACCAACGGCATTCCGGCGCGTGGTCTTGATTTTTCCGACTGGCTGAACTCGGTGTACGCATTTCATTTCTACCCCACCAATTGGTATAATGAGACTGTTAACGACTCGGGTGCTTCGATACTGGGTTGGCGCTGGTCGTTTGAACAGGGAGGGTGGTTTAGTCAGGCTCCGGCGACGAATACTGTCTATATGCAGTCAGGAGGATCTCCTTGGAATCTATCCCTGACAAGTTGGGACAACGGAACGAATTGGCTCGACAGCCGGGTTTTGAATTACCACCACTCGCTGTGGTCAAGTCTCTCTACAACCGCCGCTCACGCGGCTAATAATGCGGTCACGGCTTACGGCACAGTCAGCGCCGACCAACTGACGGCGGGTCTGCCGAGCGATTCATGGAACATTATCATCAATTTCTTCACAAGTCCTTTTGGCGGATCGACTCCTCACTCGGTCACTCCGAAGAATCTCGGCCTGTTAGCGGGCACATCCAGTAATTCAAATGTCCCGGCCTACGCTTGGATGCAGGTTTACATTCCCACCAATGCCGTAACGATGTCGTTCGACTTCAAGTTGCTGGGGGACGGCGCGTCAGATTCATTTGTCGCCGCGCTGAATGGAACGAACATCCTTTCTCTGGCCGCCAATCTGATAGAGACAAATCTGCTGATGAACAGTGGTCAAATTGACGTTTCGGCGTACGCGGGCCAAACAACGGAACTGTTCTTCGGGATCGTCGGCGGCACGTCCACAAACGCGCAAATTACCGTCCAGGACATCCTGTTCCACACTCTACAGACCAACTTGGTCGATTCAGTAGGCGAC
Source organism: Verrucomicrobiia bacterium (assembly GCA_035501175.1). Taxonomy (GTDB): domain Bacteria; phylum Verrucomicrobiota; class Verrucomicrobiia; order Palsa-1439; family Palsa-1439; genus Palsa-1439. The sequence continues at coordinate 133,128 of DATJWQ010000048.1, forward strand.
GGCATTCTCGACTCGTGGCGGGCGCAGTATTTCGCGAATGTGGACCCGACTGGCATGACCACCAACAATCTCTCCTGTGCTACGTGCGATCCTGACGGCGACGGAATGAACAATATGCAGGAGTACCTCGCCGGGACCGATCCCACCAACGCGAACTCGGTGCTACGGATCACCGCGATCAATCGCGTTGGCGCGGACGTACAGGTGTTCTTCACGTCTGTCAGTGGGAAGGACTACTCGTTAGGGCGCTCCAGCGCCATGGGTGGGGCTTGGACAGACATCGTGACCAACATCCCTGGCAATGGCGGCATCCAATGGGTCAAGGACATCGGTGGCGCCTCTCTTGGGAGCGCCTATTACCGGATTGAATTGAGCCGGGCGACCAATACCCCGCCTGTGGACAGCGACGGCGACGGCATTCCCGACTCATGGGCACAGCAGTATTTTGGTCACCCCACCGGTCTGACGACGGATCGTTCCTGCGCCACCTGCGATGCCGACGGCACCGGCCAGAACAACGTCTTCAAGTACGTTGCGGGTCTCGACCCGACGAATCCCGCCTCGGTGTTCGTGCTCAACATCGCCAGCATCACGAACCAGCCTTCACAGAACAGTCTGTTCTACCATCCGCTCTCATTGGGCCGCACCTACACACCGCAGTTCACCACGAACTTGTCGGGCGGAATCTGGTTGCCGCTGACAACATACACTGGGCCGGCAACCAATGGCGGCACCCAGATCACGATTACCGACACCAACCCGATTCCGCCGCAGGAGTTCTACCGCATCGACATCTCGATGCCGTAGATCCGCAGTAAAGTCACTACGGAGACATCGCCATCAATCCGGTCTGTCCCATCTGAAGCCTCGTCTGCCCAGTTCCACCGCTAGGAGCCAGCCCTTCGATGGACCCGGAAATTCTAGGTCTTCGGTGTGCCCCAAGACCGTTCCATCGGATCGCGTGGGCCGAGTGACCCTGAAACCTTCCTTCTGAATGTGTTCCCACTCCGCGGCAAGGGTATGGCTCGTGATCTCGACGATCATACCAGTGTCGGTGTCGATCTTCCCCACGACCTCTCCATGCTCGCGTATGTTGACAATGCTCACCAGCACACTCTGAAACCAATCCACCTTGATTAGACTGGGTCCACGATCTTCAGCACTCCGCGGTCTGATTCGTCGATGACCTCGTCGTATCCCGCTTGCATTGCACTCACGGCGAGATCTGCCAACCGCTGATGCCTCGGCAACTCGGTCTTGAACGGACGGGCTCTCAGGCTCGGAAGGTTGTGCTTCATCTCAAGCCTGCGGTTACCCCTGCCGTACCGCCGAAACCGGTTGCAGAAGTCGGATTCGTCCTCCTCGAATCGGTGCGACACTTGCGCCTCTCGCGCCCAGGCGATCACGCCAAAGCGCCGCATCCTCAACCCCAGATCCAAGTCCTCCCCGGCCGCCTCGGTAAACGACGGATCGAAACCTCCGGAGAATGCGAAAGGTATCCCACACACCAATGCGTTGGCGGTCACTATCGCCTGGGGAAGGAACACTCCGTGGACGGTCCGTTCAAGAGGCGGGTTCAACACCCCCTGCTCGGTCATGTAGGCGTTGATGGGACCGTCACCCTTCCCAACCACCGGACCGCTGATCCCTGCACAGCAGTCCCCACACTCCTTCCATGCTTGCTCGAAGTGCATAAACAGATCCGGATCGTGCTCGCACCCGCAATCGGTGAAGTAGAACCAATCCACGTCGCACTCCCAGCGGAATTCCGTTGGACTTAGAGGAAAGTCGGGCGTCTTCAGGTACCGACAGTAGCCGTTGTGCATGTACTCAGGCAGGCGACCAACGCCGCTCTTCGCCAAATCAGCGAACACTCCGAGGGACTTTTCCACCGGAATCTCCCCGGTCAGACCTAAGCCCAGGTTCCTTGCCGTGGCGGGTCCGCGATTGCCCTTGCAGTCGACAACTTCGACGGTCGGATAGTCCTTCAACCAAGTGGGATGGCCAGCCGACTTGTTGTCATTTGCGACGATGATGCGTTTCGGCGGTGTTTTCAGATTCAGGAGACTCTGGATCGTGACCCGAAGACCGTCCCAGTCCTGATGGGTCGGGATGATCGCCCAGATGGACTTAGCATCGACGGGCTTCGACCTGAACCTGAATTCCCCCGAGGTGGATTGAGGTATGGTGTAACTGGCCGTCACGCGAACTCCTGAACGCCATCGACGTTGCCCCGGAGTCGGGTCAAAAGCAAATCGAAACGGCGGTGACCTATCTACCTTGCGTTTGGGTCGCTTGGGGACCGCATGCTGGACCGCGTGCTGGATGGGTACCGGCGCTCTAAGCGTGCTCCGGGCGGGGAAGCCTCGATGCCGCCTACCAGTCCTGGCTGGAGGTGCACCAGCCGACCGACCAGGCGATACGGACTCAGCGACACCCTTGCCCACCAGCAACCACGACGTTAGGTTGGCGCAGGTATAAGCCACCGTACTTGGCCGATTTCCCTGCGTTCCTACGAGGGACAACACACCAGTAGCACGTGAAATATCCCGATTTCCGGTTGGACAAATTGGTAGATGTGAGGTATGACTCTACAATTGTTGTCGGGCATTACATCACGGAGGGAAATCATGAAAAAGGTCAGCGGCAAGAAGTTCGTCAAGGTTGTTGTCTCGGACAAGGATAATAAGAAGGAGCCTCAGCGGAAGTCCACAAACGGCAAGAATATGAATTGCTGACGGTCTCGACGCTAGGTTCCATACGAAATCGTGAATCGCGGCTAGGTTCACCATCACACTCGTAGCAGGCGCATCAGTGCTCCCTGACTGTTTTGGGGTGGTCCGACATGCGTGTTGTCAATTCTTACACTCCAGTCACCGAGTAGCACGGTATGGAAATCATCCGAAGAATTGGCAAATTCGACGTACTCATCGAATCAGATGAGCCATGCGGGATTTACTTTGAGGAGTCCGCGCTCCCTCCTGGCTCCGGTAAGGACGGCGTTGTTCTCGGAAAATCGGAGATGCTTGGGATTTTGGCTAGTGGCGACGACTACTTACCACTGACGTTGCACTGGGAGTTGCTTGATAGATGCAACTTCGCATGTCCATTTTGCTACATTGTCGGGCACTCCTTCAAGAAAGTCATCCGCTTCGCTGACATCCGAAGCCACCTGACCGAACTCATCAGAGAAGGTCTATTGTTTTGCACGCTAACTGGTGGCGAGGTCACTATCCATCCTGATTTCAAGGACATATACAGGTTTCTGAAGGATCGTGGTGTGATAGTGGAAGTATTCACCAACGGCTATGCAATCGACAACGGACTCGTAGAGTTGTTTCACTCGCATCCGCCCCTTGCGGTTGAGGTTTCGCTTTATTCCTTGGACGACGAGCGACTCCGCGAGATCTATGGGGTTCATGATCGACAAGCCGCCTCGAAGGTTCTCGAGAACGTCCTAGAAATGAACCGCGCTGGGGTCAACGTCATCTGCAAGACATTTCACAACACGATTACGGATAGCGACATCGAGGACATCGCGTTTTGGTGCAAGCAACACGAAATCCAGCACTACTCGTCTTCCAGTTTAACACAGGCATACGATGGTGCCGACCTTCGTTGCTATGCGGTCGACAGAGACCCCGTTCAGGTAAAGGAGTCGGGGGATGCGGTTTGCCTTCCTTGCAAGACAAGGAACTATGGCAGTGCAATCGACGCCTCGTTTTCGATCTTTCCGTGCCCATCCATCAGACTCGCCGATTGCACCTTTGATCTGAGGCAACTAGGCGTGGCGGAATCCCTACGTCGTATGAAGGAATTCATGAGGAGGTTCCAAGATGCCGTCATCCAAGGTGGCGAATGTGGGTCGTCCGGTTGTGCTTCGTGCATGGCTCATGCGAAGCCAGTCCGGGATGAGGCCGGCGAACTTCTACATTTCGCACGATCTTGATTCCCTTATTCAGTGCCACTTTTTTTCCGGGCGATGATGACGATCTTCTTTGATCGGTAATCCATTGGATTGCCGTGCCAATCGGCGAATGCATCGACGATTTCAAAACGTGTACCAGTGAGTAGGTCGGCGATCTCAGTGTAGTTGTATAGCCTGATGGAAAAGTGCGCGTGCGTCATCCGCCCATCCTTCAGGTAGATTCTCTTATTCGTCACCCTCCCGGTCCGCTCGTCGAAAGAGCATCTGTCCAGCAGAAAATTGCCTTCCTTTTCGAAAATGTGGTCGGGGTGAAAATCCACAAGTATCGTGTCCCTGTTAATGACGTCGAAACACAGGAGGCCGGACGGTTTTAGGGCCGCGTTGATGCGCCTCAGCAGGTCGCAGTTCTCATCGTCAGTAAACAGCCCAAAGACGGTGTTCAACATCATTGCCCTTTCAAACTCGGCAAAGTATTCGAGTTGACGAATGTCTTTGTGGAGGAAGGTGACGTTACGGATGGTTTCACTGGCGGATTGTTTTCGGGCCAGTTCCAAGAACTTGGAGTTTGTGTCGAGACCGACAATTTGAAGCGACTCCCTCGCCAAGGCGTTTGCGTGTCGCCCGTGCCCACAAGCCAAGTCCAATAGGGAAGTTGCCATGTCCACGCCGAATTTCTCACGCAAAAACCGAAGTTCCACCCTAGTTTGTTCATCCGTCAGGAATAGGTCTTGATTGAAATACAGATAATTCTCAGCGTCGAAGAGCGCATCCAAATCTGTTTCTGTGTTGTGATCGTGAGCGTTCATGGCCCGCCAGAATCAATGCTTTAGTGTTCTGCTGAAGGTCGACGTAGTCTCGCCCCGTTGGTCCTCGCGTAATGCGATGGAGCAGTCAGTCGTGAATCGTGCACGACCCGCTTGCCCCCGGCTCGGAACTCCTTCGGGGAACAGATGATGATTCATGACACCTGTGTGTTGTACTCCGAATCTGCCCCGCTATCCAAGACATAATCCCGCCCCGTCCTAACATGCGGCATGAAAAACACACTAATCGACGCCGCGGTAACGGCCTACCAGAACGGAAACGAACGAGCCTTCACCGATCTCTACCGAGATTGGCTTCGCGGGTACCTTATGGCGTTCGTCAACAACGCCTGTTCCCCAACAATCGGCATGAACCCGCAGGATCTCGAATCGCTCGCACACGCGGTCGTCGCTAGCGCCTGTCGCGCGCGGATGCCGGGCCGTGGTGCCTGCTGGAAGACCTGGCTCTGCATGATGTGGCGACAGGCACTGTGCGGTGCAATTCGTAGAAACTGCTCGCAGAAGGCCGCCGCCTGTCGCCTAACGTATTCCCCGGACCAGATGATCGAGGCTGACGACGGGGGGTTCGTCTCCAGCGTCGCCGATCCGCAGGCGGCGAATCCTGGGGAAGTTCTTGTAGCGCTGGAAACACTCGATGCGCGACTGCGGCGAGAAGAAATGACGAACTCCCGCAGGCCTCGACCCCGTGTCGGCAAGTGTGTCCATAGACTTCATACCATCTCTCGGCAACGCTAGATCCTAATGGACCATGCGATGCCATAATGCCCCTCTCATGTCGCAACATCACGTGTGAGGTCGAGCCGTCCCGCAGGGGACCCACAGCGCATTCCCCTGCGGGACAGATTGTGTGTGGTCTTCTCACCCACCCTGACGTTTTCGTCGAGCAGATCTGACTGCATTCTCGATGAGATTCAGCCCAGAGTTATCGCATTTCTTGCACGGGCATGGTGACCCAGTATGTTTCGATGTGTTGTTTCTGCCCTTCTGGGCCACTTCTGCCGGCACCTGAAACGTACCGGCTTCATAGAACTCGGGTTTCATTGACTATCACCTCCCTTCGGGTTCTGTCAGGACCCCAAGTCGGATGCCTTGGGAAAAGAAATCAGAAACATCGGCCACGGACATGTCACTTTCTTGCGCGAGGCGCTCGGCTTGGGCTCTGCCTTCTTTGAGCAGTTGAGCAAAGAGCCGAGACCCTGCCTTATCTAGGGCCAGAGGTTGACCTTCCGGAGTGAGAACAAACATGCCAAACGGTTCCTCGCGGCTCCTAACGCCTGATGCGATGGAAACCAAGTTCGACCTTGTTTTTTGGACCTCCGGACGATTACCCAGACGCTCAGATAAGTAGTCCAAGTTCCTTTGTGCTACCTCGGGACCACGAAAACGGATGTCCGTCGTTGACGTTGCACCCCCTCGCGTGCTTCTGCACCCACCGATGCACCAAGTGTATGCGACGCATGATAAGCAACCCTCGTTAGCAAACGATCCGGAGGACTGCTCTTCGAATTCGGAACAATCTCCCCACAACGACGTTAAATCCGTTTGCAGAATGTTGCCGATTCCAGAATCTCTTTCGGGGCAAACACACACGTCACCGTTGGAATCCACAGTTGCAAAAAGCGTACCTGCGTAGCACGCGCTGGCTAGATGTGCCGCAGTCGATGGAAGCGCACAGAAGGGAACAGTTGCACCAAGGGTCAGATATATGCCCGAGCAAGAAAGCCTATCTGCTATAGCCGTCAATGTGGTACCCAACATTTCGAGATCTTCCCGGTCGAGTGCGTCTGCGCCTCCTGGAAATGGGATAACGGGATTCACAACTACTGACACAACAGGCAAGTTGACAGAGACGTAGTCACAGAAACTTTGGAAGGTATCCAGATTCTTTCTACCAACGGTAACGCAAAGACTTGCTCTACCCCCTGCTGAGACGTACTCCCGCAAAAACCTGGCCGACCTGTCAAAGGCACCACGATTTTGTACAATGGCGTCGTGTACGTGCGGAAGACCGTGAATGGATACTGCTCCTTGAGGGAAACCCTTCGCAACCTCCCTTGGATCTAATCGCACGTCGCCGTTGGACACGAATCCCGCTTGCATCCCATGGTCGGTGATCATTCTGCCGATGCGAACTGCGTGTGGATGCAACAGAGGCTCGCCCCCGAACAGTGTCACATCGAAAACCTTCGCCGAACCGAGTCTCGCCACAACCGACTCAATCCGATTTACGTCGCCGTGATTACCACTGGTTGCTTTGATTACGCAAAATGGACAGTCCCAATTACAGATTCTTGTAATGAGGAGATGTACGAAGAGCGGTGCGGATGGGCGCGCCCAAGATGGTGGCAAGGTGGTCGAAAATCCCTTTTGGGGAGCGGAAGGCGAGCGCGAAGCCCCGGCGGTGCGATTGCCAATCCCGTCATCGGAAGCGCACCGCGGTCGAACAACGGCGTCTGCGTCGCTTAGGCTGTTCATGCTACCTCCATCGGAACAAACAGAATTTCGACTTAGGCTTGTGGGACCGAGCACCTGCTATACCCATTCTAATGATTTCTTGAGAACCCGCTGGTGAGTAACGACATGTCCCGAAATCGCGCCTAATGATGGAACACGCTTGGCCTGACAATTCGTCCGTTACTCCATCGTAGACTGGACACACTGTCAGTATCGCCCAGCCAACATCTGACGATGGGGTTTCGGAATGAAATTCAGCGGACCGGCACTCCTTGAGTCGAAATTTCGTTACGAATGTTCTTGGCCGATGCGCCCGATTTCCGGCCCAATGGGACGCGCACGGAATCTATCATGCCCGCATCGCCAACAACCGTCGAAATGCTGAACTACGGTCGCCTCCTCTGGCAATCGGCCCAGCGCTCACCCTCCCAGCCCGAAGACGCGCAGATCAAAGCAGAGGAGAACCGACTGATCTCGCTACTCTACGCTGACTCCTCGACGACCCTTCGGCAGATACTCAACTTCAGCAATAACGGGAAGACCATGGACCCGGTAGCGCTCCGCGTCCTGTGCATCATCGCGCACCTGACGCTTTGTACGACACGGCTGGGAACGACCGTCGCGGAAATTGCCTGTGGGATCGCCGGTGACGACCCGGCCCGCGTGCTGGAGGCACGCCGTACGATCTCGGGACTGCTTCTCCGAAGGCAACTCGTCCTGCGAGACGAGCACAGTGATTGCGTGGAACTCGGCAAGTCCGTGCTCGCCTTCTTCGCAGGCGGCTCCGAGGCGCCACCAATCGCGCCCACGGAATCCGACCTGCGCCGAGCGTGGTACAGGTCGGACCAAGTGAAGGCCAGACGAGAAGCCAAGGCGGAAGCGCCGTTGACCGCAAAACAGATAGCGCTCCGAATACGGGAGCAAGGTGTCGTCGGACTGGAACCGCAGATCCGCCTTCTGTCATCGAGGATGGTTCTGCATACGCGTCGTGCCATAATGATCCGAACGGGTAAGGACTCCGGGTCTTCGAGCAATCAGGCAATTCTGATCGCGGGACCGTCGGGGAGTGGAAAAACATTTTTGACCGAAGCCGCTTGCAGGGTTTGCGGCCTCCCGTTCTCGGTCTTTTCGAGCGGGGACCTCACCAGCGAAGGTTATGTCGGCCTCAGTGTCGAGGACACCCTGCGTCCGCTCCTCGTCGCAACCAAGGGAGACGTCCAGAGGGCACGCTCCGGACTGGTATTCCTCGACGAGTTCGATTCCAAGGCCGCATCCCCGTCCACCAACTGGCGCGACATCACCGGGACCTGCGTCCAGAAGGAACTCCTGCGAATCGTCGAGGGCGCCAAGATCCAGATCGGCGGGCGTCGTAGCGGCTTCGACCAGACGGCGCCGGTGCTGTTCGACACCACGGGCGTGATGTGGGTTTTTGGCGGCGCGTTTGTCGGGTTGGACAAGTTATGCGCGAAACAGACCGCTCACGGAATAGGATTTGGATCTCCTGTGGGATGTTCTGCACAGCAACGGTTCCTCACTGATGCCCTGATCGAGTACGGATTGCTTCCAGAACTGTGCAACCGTCTCACCGCGATCCTGATCTTCCCGGAGCCCAGCCTCTCCGATTTGCGGCAGATAGCCGCCTCTGTCATCGGGACCTTCAACGCCATCCTCGGTGCACTGGGGATAACAATCGAGATCACGGATGACGGGGTTCAACTGATGTCGCTTGTTGCGAAGGAGACCAAGACCTTCGCCCGCGGCTTAAAGAGCGTGGTCTCGGCGCTGATCGACGACGCAGTATTCGAGGAGCGTCAAGGGGTGACCCGCTTCGGAAAGTCCGACGTCCAGCGCGCAATCGAATCGGCCGGGCTCGCGGCGGTCGGTTGATCTCGCATTTCGATCCGGATTCTCAGCCCTCCAATCGACTCGCTTTGAGAGCACGGGCCGCCACCGGGCCGCACATCTGCATACCGGCCAAGCGATCTGCTGGCAGGCAGTGCAGGATTCCATCCCGACTTCTGGGAACACACCCCCAAATGATGTCAACTTACCGTACCCTAGTTGGGCGTGGTCAGGTGCGGTGGCAGGATCGGCTGGATGCGACGCGGCGGGAACTTATCAGTCTCGTTGCGAAATGGCGTGAAGAGAGTCGACCGCGGGTGCCGACCGGCGTCGCACGCAACCTTGTAGCCATGGCATCGGCAATGGCGTTGCGCGATCCAACGCCGCGCACAAATCGTGTTCACGTGTTGCCATATCTTGAGACGGATGAGATCCCCTCAGCACGCGCACTGCGATCCCTCACCCTGCCAGCCCTCGATCTAATCCGCAAACTCAACCTAGACAACGACCTGGCACCGTACACGGCCGGTTGGTGGCACGGACTCGGATTGGCCGGCTGTGTCAGTCGCTATCACGGCGCGAACGAAGGACGCCTGCGATTGTGGAGCGGCCGGCCCTGGGTGGAAGAGGATCTGTCGCGCACACCCTTCCCCTGCACAGTCGGGGCCGCCGATGGAAGGGAGCGCCGCTGGGTCAAATGCCGAGCCGCCTGGACGAGGCTCAACGACGAAGTCGGACTGGATGTGCTGGCTGGCCTGCTCTCTGGCGCCAGGCGCACGGAATGTATGGTTGAGAAACCAGATCCTGCGTGTATGCGAGGCACGTGGCTGGTGGTGCCCAAAACAGCCGGGGTCCTGCGGTTGCTGGATTTCTGGCGGATCTCATTTATGCCGGGCCTGCGCGGAACACTGCGGATCAGCCCGTTCTGGGGAGTCACATTGTCCAGCCTTATGCCGGCCGCTTGTGCGTCATCCATGCTGGTGGCGGAGGCTGGTGGCTGTCCGATCCTACCGTGTGCAATCTTCGAAGTAGTCTGGGGTTCCAATCCCAGGGCCGGTTACATCATGCCCACGTTCGCCGGTGAGATCCCGTTCATCTGTTCCCATCCCACCCGGATCCGCCGCGGCTGGAGCCACAAGCACCTGAAAAGGGTGGCGGCGTTGATGGGAGTGGCGTCCGTGGCGCCGGAGATGAGGGCGCTATTTGAGAGGTGGCGACCACGGAATAGGGTCGGTGCCTGACTTCAGATACCACTCGAAGTGCAACGGTTGCATTTTTTGCACCTTGCAAATTTCCATGTCTCTTCGCGTGACCGCAGTCCGGTCACGGAATCGCCAGTTCCACCGACATCTCATGGGTTGATGGTTCATTCGGCTCCAAACCGCCAGTCCAATCCAAATCCTGATCTGCTTCGTCCTGCGAGACGGTCCATCTCCAGACCAGGTCCGCTGTCCGAAAGCCCAACAGCCAAAGAACGAGGGGAACATTGATCCGATAGAGCCGACTTCGTATCCCCGGACTGTAAGATCGATTGGCGACGACCATGATGTTGTGCGTCTCCAGCCATTCCATCGCCGGCTTGTACTGCTGATTGACACTGGCCAGTTGCACCTCGCGGCTTCGTACCGCCGCCGTGCCATCAAGACAGGCGCCAGGACACCGGCGAACGATGGGATACAGCACCCGGGCGATGATCCGCGACGCGCTCACGGAATGAGGACAGCCCTCGGCCTGCAGGTGTTCTTGCAGGACTGTGACGCGCCCTTGATCGAGATCAGGGAGGGCTCTGGCGCAGGGCAGGTGGAATTTGAAGTCCCCTGCCTCCCCCGCATGTCGCACGATGTCCTCAACCCCCTGATCCACGGAACACCCGATGTTGTGCGGATGGATCGACAGGATGGCCCGCCACCCCTCGCGCAGGCGATGCTCGTCATCAAGCCATCCCCACAGCCGTCCTGCCGTAAACATCACCCGATGGAGACCCACGCGCCGATGGCGAGCCGGAATGCCCTCGGTCTTCAGCCGCTGATACCTGTCCAGGTCGTCCAGGAAGGAGGTTCCCACAGTGTCAGGAGCCTGTAACATAGGATTACCTGCCCTCCCTTCCGGCCTTGCCTCTTCCACGGACACCCCCGTTTTTTCGCTTTCTACCCCCCTATTGCGTGTTTCCACCCCAACAACCCCCTTCCAGCCCACCGTATCCCCACCCCCAGCCCCAGAGGACGATGGAACCGATCCCGAGCGCACGTGGATCAACCTCGCCATCCGGCCGGTCAGGGAATGCCTGAAGCCAGGGCATCTGACGAGGCTGGCGAAGTTCTTCAGGACATTCGGGTCAGGATTGACACCCTCGCTCCTGGCCAACGCCTCCAGTTTCTCCGCCTTTCGATGGAACGGGGCTAGATCGACCGTGGTGTCCAGGTCGTGTTTCATCATCATCTGCAGGTCCCGCCAACTGTGCACGCAATGCGGGTTGCGTATCGGAGGGATCGGGACGTGCAGATGGATCGAGCGGTTGCCGCTGTCGACGGCCAGTAGGAAACACTCCCGTCTTCGCTCTAGGAGGTTCAGCCAGGCTTGCTTGTCGTCGTCGTCCCCCTCCAGCACCAGGACCCTGACCCCGATCACGGTCGCCTGGTAGCGGTGCCCATAGGAGAGCGGATTGGGGCAGACGAAGACGTCGTATCTCAGGGAGTTGAGTTCCCTGAGTCTGGCGACCACGGAATCGAACCTACGGGACTTCAGCGTGGTGGACATGGGACTCGGACAGTGCAATGGCAGGTGGCGGAAGTTCCCCGTTTTGCGGTCGATCTTGTCCCAGACAAGCCCTTGATCCTCCAGTCGGGCGAAGGCGACGGGGTCTGACAGGTAGTAGTCGACGATCTCCTGGCGCATGAGGGGGAAGAACCAGATCCGCTCGTCCTCCCTGAACAGGAGGGATAGGAACAGCCGCAGTTCCTCAAGGGCTTGGTCTTGGTCGGTTCGCCCGTGCCCGGGTGGTGACGATGATGATGACTCTCGCCGGCTATTGCCGGACCGGGCACAGGCTGAACCGGAATGGACATGCGTCTGCGTCATCATCATTCACCTCTGACATCATACGCAGACGGCGGTGGGAGACCCTGCGGGGAAACAACGTATTTGTGGGGAACGGGTGAACAAGCCTTACGGAAAACGTCATTCCAAGCCTGATGGATCAGCGGAATTCTATATGTGGTTATGCGTGAAGTGGGTTCGGGCCTTGGAAGAAGGCCGCCGGAGCACCGCTTTTGGGGTCTGCCTCACGAGCGTTGATTCTGGTGTCGCCGTTCACGATAATGGATCACCGTGCGGAACCTCTTCGACCAGTACGATCAGCCCGAGAACAGGCTGACTCACGCCTTGGTCTGTACTTTACAGTCAGATCGGTATCTCATCCGTCCGTTCCTCCACCGTCTCGGCGCTCGGGGTATGCCGCCGACGCACAAAATTCACATAGTGGAACAGCAGGTCCCGGGTGAACCCGTGTCCGGCAACGAAAACGAGTCGAAGGGGTTGCCGGACGCATGCTTCTACGACAACAATGGCTGGGCGGTTCTGATCGAATCCAAGATCAACGCAGGTATCAGCGTGAAACAGTTAGTGCGCCACGCCGACACGGCCAAGCGGTGCGATTTTCTTCGACCGCAAGTGGCGTTGATTTCGGTTGATCGGCCGATGGGTCTGCCCAAGGGGCTTCGCCATGTCGAGTGGCGTCAATTATACGAGTGGTTCAACGGTCACGCTGGCCATTCGTGGTGGGCGCAACAGTTTGTGGAATACATGCGAGTCTTCGAGTCCCGGATGACAGTCGAAGATTATGAAATACGAGGTACTATCACCATGTTTGACGGATTGCGTTTCGATCAAGAGAATCCCTACACCTACAACGAAGCCAAACGGTTGATTCGCCTGCTCGGCGATGAACTGCAGAAACGGAAGGACTTGGGCAAACTTGGCGTCGATCCAAAGGGCAAGAGGCGAACAGCCATCACTGGTCGCATCCAAGACAGCATTTGGGACTTTCTGCCTCTCAGGATCGCGAGTCACGCACACAACTTTACGGAGTTCCCCCATCTTACGTTTAGCCTCACTCGCAGACACGCTGTGGCCGCGACTACGGTGCCCAACGGTGTGAAGGGCGGTTTTCGCACAAAGTTGAGGGACGTCGGCCACGACGGCTTTCGTGAGTTGATCACCGATATGGAGGAGCGTTTGCGTCCGATTGTCCGACGCACGAATGCCAAGCCAATCATCTACGCGTTGCAACGCCACTATCCCAGCCAGCGCTCACCCGCGGAGACCGATGCGCGACTTGATGCTGACATTCGAACGGTGATACGCGGGTCCCGCTCACAAGTGAAGTACCAACCGCAATGGACGGATGCTATCTACCAAGTCCTGTGTCACAAGCGGTCGAACATACAACTTGGGTTGGAGGTCCGGTTCTCCTATACCTGCAAGGAGATCAGGTCAACCAAAGCCGTGGGGCTTTTCGCCGAAACCTGGAAAGCGATGGCTCCCCTGCTTGCTTTCGCATCGAAGACCGACTGACCGAGTTGTTTTGTCTAGCGAGCAACTCGGAGGATTGCGGATCCGCTGGATCCTGGCGCCTAGCGCTCTGAACCGTGGACGCAAGCACTCCTTGATCTCGCACGTGGACTTCGATGGCGCAATTACAGTGTGAACTCAACGAGTGCCGTTGCCACGGACGCCAGGTCATCGGCTGGGACTCTTCAGACGATGTGATGATCTGGAACATCCCATGGCACTCCTTGAGACGTGCAGTGGGTGAAACGCCCATAATCACAGCGCAATTCCAAGGAGTGCCAGCCCCCGTTAAGAAACCTGGCGCCTCGAGATGATCCAGGGGCTGGGTGGGCCATTTCGACACTCCTTGAGTCCCGAAACCGGCACTCCTTGAGTCGATGTAAGTGGCCTGGCATCATAAGGTTGCACTTGACAAGCCACGAAAATGGAGTATATTGTCGCATGTTACCCACAAGAACATCCCGCGCAACCAAAGCGCCCAAATGCCCCCAGTGTGGGAGGGGCCGGCTTCGCAGGTTGATGCGGGCGGAAGCCGAATCGGGCGGGTTTGATTGCGCCGTGGCGAGGGTTCCCTTCAACCCAGAAACCGCCCGCATTTGCGGGAAGTGTGGATACCTGCACGTATGAACACCAAAGTATTCGCAATCGGCGGGATGAAGAAGCGGGGCAGGTTCGCAACCAGCAACAGCCCGCTCGTCGTCGAGGTCAGGCCCAACACTGACGGAGAGATCGTGGCCGTGGCGACGCGGATGCCGGACGGGAGGATACGCACCGAGGTCGTACTGCGGCAGACGCGGCACGACGTACTCGAAATCATCGTCAACCGCCACGAGGAAGATCAGCCAATTCATCTGGTGATGGGCGCATGACACTCTGGAAGAAAACCGTGGTCGTGTGGGGCTTCCGCAAGCAGGACGTGGAACGCGCCTCGCAATTCGCCGTCGCCGCCGCTCGCAACGCCGGTGACATCTTCCCCGGTCACAAGCAGTGCCAAGCCTACGGCCTGCCAGCCTCGAAAATCAACCGACCCGAACAGGACAAGGATTTCGACCCATGCGTACTCGACCTGAGACGCGCCCGACGCCGAAACACACATACATATTGATGGCGGTCACCGGCGGCGGCGAAGCACGCCAAGCGGAGTATGCCGTGCTCACCCTAGATGCCAACGTCATCGACCTTCTCCTGAAACGGTGTGCCCTGTCGTCGGCAGTGAAAACCCTCGACGAATCCTTCGGACACCTCTCCTTCCACGGGGATTGGTGCGACTGGCTGGGGTGGAGCGAGACGCTGGACGAGTTGCTCGGCGGGAAAGAGTTAGTGGTACTCGACCGAAGACCCCGCGGTAAGCCGGTCGTCATGGACTCCTGCTACGTGGAGGTCTGGGGTGACGGCGACATCTTCTTCACCGGCCACGAGAAGCACGCTGAAGGTCAGCCCGTCTGGGAGGCGTGTCTGCCCAAGCAGGTGTTGGAGGATGCCAAGCAACGATTCGCGGCATCCAGCGGCAGATGAAGATGAAAACACGCCGACAAACCATCGTCCGGATACTCAAAGAGCGCGGCGAGAGCCTGCTGGGCGACCGTGGCGTTGACGAGAGGGTTGCCCGCAAGATCGCGGACGAGATTCTGGAAGCCATGAAACCCAAAGTAGTCGTCGAGGTGTCCGGCGGCATTGCCCACACGGTTTACGCCACGATGCCGATGGACGTGACCATCCGCGACCACGACAACATAAAGGAAGGCGACAAAGACCCGCTTGACGGGGCCGACCTCGGCAAGTCCAAGGAATATCAGGAGGTTTACTGAGGATGAAGAAGCCGACGTTCAGAGCCAAGTCCAAGGCAGTGTCCGCCGCCATAGAGTCGGCCAACGCTGATCTGCTGGAAGCCAGCGACATCGAAGGCGGTGAACCATTCACGTTGAGCGAGAGGCAACTTGAAGAATTGCCCGATCTGCTCACTACCGCATTGGAAAAGCATGGGTGGCGGTTCACCGGAAAGGCTTCCTGATGCGATACGCCCACGCCAAGCGACTGCACAACGGGGACGAAGTTGTGGACAAGACGACCGGCGAGATCGTCAAGGTGCTCTCCGTGCAGGAGGAACCCCGATGCGGCCCTGTGCCGCCGATGGTGGGGATCGAGGGCGTGGGGACGAAACAGGGACACAACCACTGGCAACACACCACAATACGATGAAAGCCCGACATGATTGGTCTGCTCCCATGACCAAACGCAAATTCCACAGGACCGTCGTGGAGGTCGAAATCCTCACGCAGGAGCCGGTCGGCGGGGTCGATCTCGAAACCATCCACCATCAAATCACGGAAGGTGACTGGTCCGGGCACGTCCGCACGAAGTCAGTGGAGACACTCGACGGCAAACAGGCCGCCGACGCCCTCAAGAAGCAGGCGAGCGACCCGTGCTTCTTCGGGCTGGACGACGACGGCAACGACTTGGAGTAGGAACCAGCATAATGAACGACCAAAACGGCAAGCCCATCACTGTCGGAAAGGGAGTGCTGGTTCCCGAACCCAACGCCTCCGACATCCACCACCACGCATTCGCCGGCACCGTTGCCGATCTGATCGAGGAACGCGGAATCGTGATCGTCGAGGACGGCGAAAGCGATTTCTATGAAGTCGAAGCGGGCCGGCTGGAGGTCGTAACGACTGGAGAGCCGGAATGAAGCACAGGAACCGCACGACTCGACCGCGCCGTGTCCGCCGCGACACCTCCAAGGTGCGTCTGCTTTCGGAACTCTATGCGAACCTCCACGCGGACACCGAATCCTTCGAGCGGGACAAGATCGGAGCCGACCTCGCATACCTCGCAGGTGCCGTCATCAAGGGTACCCGTTGCGAATGGCCGGCGAACCGCCCCATTGTCCGTTCGTTGCAGGAGCATTACGGCAAACGGCATCGGCTGTGGCGACACGTCAAGGTCACCGGCGCGGAATGCCGCAAGTGTGGCAACCCCATCGTGGGCGGGTTCTGCGAGGACGAAACGTGTCCATTCCGTCGTCACGTCCAAACCTGCCCTCAGCCTTTGGCTGACGAGGCGAACCCTGCCGCACCGGCCAATCTCAAGGAGTGCCATTGCCATCTGCGAATAATCGCCAGGTTCATCCCCCAGCACGACGAGAACACCCATCGGATGATCTCCGACGTCGTGGACGACGAGACCGGCGAGGTGCGCTTCGACGTCACTGACGAAATCCTCGCCATGGGACGGCAGAAGGCGCTCAAGATCGAGGACGACCGTGACAGTAGCGACGCCCTGTTGCCACAGGAGGTGCGCGGCACCCACGACGGCCCGTTTCGCGTCGTCGTACAGGACGCCATTCGGGAATTCTTCGAGCGATGGGACTCCGCGGAACAGTGGTGGGATGACTCCACACTGGATGCCCGTGAAGCCGCAGGGTTCAAGAGGATACTGCCAGCCTCCCGCTTGGAGGTTTGGTTCGACGATCTCACGCAGGCAGAGCAGGCCGCCGTCGTCGAGCATCTGCAAGGGCAAATACAATCTTCGGTGTCGGCTGAGTAATGACGATGAAACAGGCTGAAATGTCTCCAACGCCCACCGAAGAATCCGTCACTCGTGAACCTTGGGAGAGAAATCCCGGCATCGACGTCTATGTCTTCAACGGGCCGGAGGCCGCCGGCAAGATCGGCGTGGAACGCGGTGCGTATGGTCTGCACGTCTATGTGCCGGGGCACGAACAACCCGTCGCCCTGATCGACCTGTTCCATCTGGGCGGGGCGAAGGGATGCCCCCAGATCGTCGTTCACGACACCGTGCGGGACGACGCGGTGGCATTCGCCAAGTTCCGCCAGACCGGCACCGAAGTCGAGTTCGAGCACGGTGTCGGGATTGTGCGCGAGGGTGCCCTGCAATCCCAGAAGGTATTCGGTTATGAAAACGAGTCGTCTCCGCGTTGCGAGCGGTGCGGCAAACCCTACGCCGCCGGCGGCGATGGTTGGGACGGGAAGTGCCCTGGGTGCGCGGACGTCGCTGAGATGACGCGGGAGAACAATCCCATTTAGGAAAGCAATTGAGGCAAGACGATGAAACGATCCGATAATGCCAAGAACAACGGGGCCGCCAACCCGAATCCATTCGCCTCCTTCCATACCACCTGCCCGCGTTGCGGCGTGAACGGCAAACTGGCTGTTGTCGAGGTCACGCTTGCCGCCACCGGCAGACGCATCCGGAACATGCGCTCCCCGCTCAGTCCCGACGGCTTCGTTGTGCCGACCAACGCTAGGGACGCCAGCACGGATTGCGAAGTCGTAGAGTGCAGGGCGTGCGGGAAGCGGTTCCCGCTGAGCGAGGTGACGCGGTGAGTCACCAGTACGGGACTCAAACCAAGCCGGTACAGCGTAGCCTCGTGGTGCTCGATATGGCGGATGCGGTCGAGTACGTCCATGGCAGTAGCGTTCGTATGGCATCATCCGCGCGGTTCTGCGTCAAGTTGCGGAAGGGCTTCGAGGTGTTCGCGCCAGATGGCGATCTGTTCATTCGCTCGGCAACCAAGTTGCACCACGCGGCGGCATCGCTGGCAAAGGGCATACTCGCCGCGAAGCAAAAGGCGGAGCGAGAGGGCTACCCCGCTTCCGTGACACTGGAGGAAGGCAAATGGCAATGATCCGCAAGTTGTCCGCCGACGGTTACGAACTATCCGACGGCGGCCTGATCGAGTGGCCCGAGGACGACGGCACGATCCGCCGGCGGGACGTCCACGGGAACACCGAGGAGGTCCGGCGACTAGGGGACGATGGATACGGGGAATGGAAGCGATTGTTTCGCGGACACAGGCGGACCGGCGCGCCCCGCGCGAACACGGGTAACAACCAGAGCGTCACGGAATGCCGCGATGCGACGAGCGTACACCTGAAGGTGATCCAGCGATTGCGTCGTCACTGCGCTGGCAGACTGCCGAAGCGCCTGGCGTCCGACCTAGATGACGTCTGCGAGGGAATGGCGATCACCTGCACAAAGTTGGACGACGCGGTGAGGGGGCTGTCGTGAGGACTGCGAGCCACCGGACCGTGTTCGTCAACGTGTTCACCCACGACAACGCCGCCGACCACCGCCGCGACGAAGACATCATCACCAAGGACATGGCGCATCGCGTCACCACCAACATCGCCACCGAAAGGAAATCATGAAGAAAAAGCAAGCGGCTCTCTATTTGCGCGTCAGCAAAGCCGGGCAGAAAACTCAGAACCAAGCCCTCGAACTGCGACGTGTTTGCGAGCGTCAGGGCTGGAGGATCAGCAAGGTCTACGAGGACGCGGGGATTTCAGGGGCAACGAGGGAACGCCCAGCATTGGATCAGATGCTCGCCGATGCGTCCGAGAGGAAGTTCGACGTTGTTCTCGTCTGGAAGATCGACCGGCTGGCTCGCTCGACATCCCATCTGGTGGACATCCTGATGCGGTTGAAGACTGCGGAAGTTGGGTTCTGTTCGGCGACCGAGGCGATTGATACAACCTCCCCGCAGGGGCGAATGCTTCTGACATTCCTTGGCGCGATTGCGGAATTTGAGCGCGAGTTGATCAGCGAACGCATCAAGGCGGGGCTGTCCAGGACCCGCTCAAACGGTACGAGGCTCGGACGCCCAAGGGTCGGATTCGATCTGGCAAGGGCTCTGCGGTTGCGGGATTCAGGTCTGGGGTACAAACAGGTTGCTCGTCAATTGAACGTACCCCGAACGACTCTGTATCGAGGTTTGCGGGCTATTCCAAAATCCCCCGCGAAGGCGGTACGCTGATGGAGTATTCCAAAAACCATATTCCGGCGGGTATCCCGCAAACAGATGTTTGTGGAATCAGTGTTCGCTCGTCGATGAGGATCGCAATGCCGGCATTTGACCAGCATCGCGAAGTGACGCGCCACGCTCTCGGCAACGGAGGCAAGGTGCTGTGACCGTGCCCTCATCGCCAAGTTCGATCAGGCTTACCGTCCTCACCGTCTCCGATCTCCACCAGTCCCTTGTACTCTACGTCGAACTGGAGGAAGCCGTCCGAATGCATCGCCCCGACCTCGTCGCAGTGGTCGGCGACTGCCTTGACCTCGATGACGCAGGCGGTCGGGAGTTGA
This sequence comes from Verrucomicrobiia bacterium, assembly GCA_035501175.1. Classification (GTDB taxonomy): domain Bacteria; phylum Verrucomicrobiota; class Verrucomicrobiia; order Palsa-1439; family Palsa-1439; genus Palsa-1439. The sequence goes on from DATJWQ010000048.1 coordinate 152,850, forward strand.
CGCGAACGGAGTGCGGGCGGCGGCTGAACGCCCTGCCGTCCGAGGTCATTTTCGTGCGCGGCAACCACGAGTCCGAGGGGTGGATCGCTTTCAGGAATGCGTGGCGGTCGGGTCGCAGGATGCGCGCCTTGAATGCACTGAACTGTGAGGCATTCGTTCACGGCCCGCTAGTGGTCGTCGGGTTCCCCTGCCGGCTCGGAGATGAATTCCACTACCTCGACGGGCGCAAACCTTCCCACGAGGATCGGTCGAACACATGGCTGGAACAGGTGATGCGGAGACACGGCGCCGCGGCTCGCACGGTGTGGCTGATGCACGAACCGCCGGCGGGTACGCGACTCAGCGCTGAGGTCGGGCCGATGGCGGGTAGGATCGAGTGGTTGGCGGTGGTCGAGCGGTACTCTCCCCTGCTCGTCGTCTGCGGGCACGACCACAGCACGCCGCTTCGCCACTCCACGTGGCATGAGAGGGTGCGCGAGACGCAGGTGGTGAACGTCGGGCAGAAACTTGACGGCACCCTGCACTACTCGGTGGTCGAGATGGAGTTCCCTGGATCGACCGCGTGCCTGCCCAGATCCGTCAGGGTGACGGCGTTTCCGTGGGACCAACGGGTGGAACTGGAGGTAAAATCATCATGGCACTGATCGTCGTCATCGGCGCGCTCGTGGTAGTCGGCACCTTGATTCATCTCGTGTTCCAGATCCTCGCCCCCGTCGTTGTGCTGTTGGCTCGTGGGGTCGTTGCGTGGTTTCGTCAGATCTTCCGCGGCTGACGGCGCGGCCACAGATACCCTGAAACCCCACGGGGTAAAGACGAGTTTCGTCTAGCAAGGGTGCCCTGGCGGCTTGTGGCCTGCTCACCCCTTGTCCTTAAAACAGCGGGACCGCCAGTTGTGACAGCGGCCCCGCCGTTGACTAACTAGAATTTCAATCCGCTGTTGCGGAAGATCGACGGGAACCGTTCGTGCAGGCTCGCCACTGTGCCCAGGGACTGACCACCCTTCTCGAACATCGGCAACGTCGTCTGCCCGACGTACGGCACGTGTATAGTCGGCTTGCCCTCGAAGTTGCCTGTCAAATGCGGCAACACGTAGCCGGGCGACTCCGGCGGCGACACGTGAATGCGATCCCCATGACTGTTGAAACCAAGAGGAGGAGGAATGTTCATCGCTCACCTCGTTCATTCGTTTCGTTCATTTCGTTCTCAATCCAGTCGACCAGTGAATTGACCTCGCACTTACCCTAGCAGACTTTTGTATGCGGTCAAATTCAGTATGTATTTCGCCGGGGGTGTCCCTGGCTCCGTTGCCCCCCACCCCGTCTGCCAAGCGGCACTGCCACCAAGTGTGCATTCGGCTTGCGTGACCTGTCGCTCCAAACTATACTGAGAAACGTCATCCCGTTTGTGCATTGCTTACTATGAATGCACGGCGGGATTTTTGTTTGAGTGATCCAGCGAATGCCCGGACCGACCGATGTCCAGCCGCTCCCGCCGAGGAATTGACCGCGAAAACATCGGAACCAATGAGATGAACACGTCCTCACACGTTCCCCCGGCACCACAGCGGTTTCGATGGTTCCACTTTTGGGTACTCACCAGTTTGGGCGTATTGGGCGTGATCGCGGTGCTTCCGTTCGTGCTGGCGGCATTTGCCGACAAACTGCCGACATGGAACCTTCCCATGCCGGTCTTCTTCGCCATCCAGGTTGTCCAGACCGCCGTCTTCATCGGCGGGATGACTGCCCTTGGTCTCGTCCTTGCCGGGAAGACCGGCTTGTCCCTGCCCCTCCTGGATGCCTTGGAAGCCCGGAGGGGTGGCTGGCTGGTCCTCCAGCGCATCGCCCCGCTTGCACTCGTGAGCGGGAGCCTTATCGGTGTGCTGGTCGTTCTCAGCGAACTGGCGCTCAAGCCCTACATGCCTCACCACCCGCCTCTGAACATCGCTCCATGGAAAGGACTCCTGGCCTCGCTCTACGGGGGCATTGATGAGGAGATCATCATGCGTCTGTTCCTGATGTCGTTGGTCGCTTGGCTGTTCGGCTTGAAGTGGCGCTCGCCGGATGGCCGTCCAGGCAAGGGCGTGCTCCTCGCGGCCAATCTGTTGGTGGCGCTGGTGTTCGGTCTTGGTCATCTCCCTGCGGCGGCGCGGGTCACCACCTTGACCCCGGTCCTCGTCGCCATGATCGTGGGGCTCAACAGCCTGGGAGGTATCTTGTTCGGCTATCTCTACGCTCGGCGCGGACTTGAAGCCGCCATGATCGCGCATTTCTCCGGCGACGTGATCATCCACTTTGTCGGGCCGATCATCGTCCACTGAGAGTAGAATTCCAACGATGGCGAGTTGAGTACCGTCCATGCCGACGGCGCTGGCTGTGTTATCCAGGAATCGAGTCGGCGGGGGTGTCCCTGGCGGCGTTGCGCGGTACGGTGTGTTCTCGCCCGCGAAGGATTTACGCCGCTTGCGGCAACCTCGAAGTGGCGGTAGTTTGGAGCGGAGAGGGCCAAGTTATGAGAACTGACATGTCCGATTGGGTGATCCATTTTGTGCACAGGAAGAATCCGGACAACGACGCGGTCATATACGACAAGCAGGGGGATGGTGATTACATTCCGTTCCATGCCGATCTCGAGAGGAGTTCGCACTTTGATTTGTGGCGTATTAAGGACGAGGAGCAAGAATTGTCCTTCGAGGCAGACGCGTTCTCGGTTCTTCTCCGGATCATAGACGACGGCCATATCCGAGCAGGGTGGTCCATGAGAGGCGGTCAGCCGACCATCTACGGTCCACGACCGGCGTGCTGTTTCACGGAGATGCCACTTTACGCTCTACTCAATTATGCCCGAGAACGCTCAGACAACCAGGCGGTGGACGTTTACGGGGTTGCAATCCTCAAGAGCGAGTTGTTCGAAGCGGGTGGCAGACCGGTCATATACGGACTGTCAGGAATCCATCGTGAAATACCGGCTAAAGAGCGGTGGCCGAGGATGCTCCATTCGTCCTGCGGCATTGCCGAATCTGAACAATACCGTTACGTTGCAATGAATCTCGGCTCAGACCGTCGAATTGATTGGTCACACGAGAGAGAATGGCGATGGGCAGACGTGCAGGACAGATGTGACTGCCCTGGTTTGTCGGTCTGGTTACAGGACGATGCCGTCCGGTTCTCGCGTGCGGTTGTCATTGTACGCACACGCGACGAAGCCGAACGGGTGCTGGATGAGATTGCACAGAGGATTGACGCGAAATCCCATAATTATGACTACCAGTACAACCGCGTGGCATTGCAAAGCACGCGAGTCCTGGTACTGGACGAGGCATTGAAAGAAGCGGGGAGATCAGAATTCACCTTGAGACTTGACGATATGCCTCTGCAAGAACTCAAAGTTGCGGTACCCGTTGTTCCGGACACTGCGACTGTCGAGCGTGTCAGGGCGGCGCTCGAGAAGGCGAAGATCGCGGCGGACGATGCCGCGACCTCAAACCCACACCGTGGTGACGTATTCGGTTTCGCCTACTTGAAGGTTGATGATTCTAGGTCGCCAATTGTTCAGGCGATGCTCAGACTAAAGGAAGTCGAGCCGATTGGTGGAATTGGGTACCGGCTCTCCAATATCGGCCGTAAGGCTACAGGAACGCTCGGACAGGCCGAGGCCGCTATGGAGGCGGCGCAGGCGGTTCTCGAAAAGGAACTGCCTGGCACACAGTTTTCTATACGCACGATCTGGGACTAAGCGCCCATCGTCGTGGCCATTGAGAGGACGATCCGTCAGTTGCTAAGGGGGCGAGAGGACTCGATAGGCCTCTGATGGTGTCCCTAATCGGCATGGTGCCATGTGGCGCCTCTGTCCTTCGATGTCGGAGGTGCCAGTCTCCATTCAAGCGGCATGGGTTACATATCCTCGCAATCAGGAAAATGTCCGATTTTGTTGGAGAACGGTCGCTTGGTCGGTATAATAAGGTAGGAGTTTGTGGAGATGAGTTATAGAACCTATGAGCCAGATTGGATGATGGCCCCCAGCGGTGCCCTTAATGTAGTCACCTGTGTAACAGGCACTTGCACTGGTGTCTGCACCTCCGCCCTTCCGTCTGGGATACAGAAGATGCAGGGCCTCCAGACCGCCATGGTGAGTGGATACGAACAGTCATTTTCCTACTCAGACGGTATGCATGTTGTTGGAGAACTGGTGGTCATACGTCATGACGGCAACACGGCCAAGGGATACGCATACCCAATCGGCTCATCGGGCTCCGACATATTTCTCGGCAAGGAGTACAAGCGACTACCTGCCCACCATTTCTCCACGACAGGAAATGTTCCAGTGGACGACTTGTTCGGACACCTTCCACTTGGTACTTTCAGCACGGGCAACAACGGAACTCAAACACTCCCGCCAGGATCGGGGAGCGGCGCTGTTCCCTAAACTCCTTTCTACCCTCCAACCGTTACCGGCATCGTCGCCGGATCCGCCCAATGACATCAACATCAGCCTCAAACGGATTGTCTGCCACCGACGGTGCCGGCAATTTGTGCGTCCCCTCGAACGGCGTTCCCCGCAACTTGAGGTTGTAGGCGACCGTCATCAGCCGGACGAGGTTCAGCACGTCGAGGGCGTTGTACGCGAGCAGGGTTTCGAGGACGCGGGAGTTGCGGGTCCGCTTGTACTCCTGCCACAGCAACACTGCGAAGAAGCCGTCGACATCGGCTAACCCGCCGCGATCCAGACCGAGTTGCCGCTCGCAACTCTTCAAGCCACCACGATAGCCCAGGCTCGCCAGCACATACCGCAGGTCGATGTGTGCCTGATCCATCGGCAATCCGAGGGAGGCGCGGATGAACGGCAGATCGAACGTCTTGCCGTTGTAGGTGACAAGGAGCGGGTAGTCACGGATCTCGCGCCCAAAGTCTCGCAGGTTGGCCCCGTGCACGTAATGGCGCACGTGGTGACCGTCGTAGACCACGGCGGTGGTAATGTGGTCGCTGTATCCGCTTAGCCCAGTGGTTTCTATGTCCAGGAATGCCGTCGAGTCCGCGAACTCCCGATAAAGCCTCCAGTGCTGATCGGTTGGGACGCAGTTGGCAAAGTGCCGGGCGTCCCCGGTGGCGAGATACGCGGCAGATGCTTTGAGGTGCCGCCCCAATGAGGCGATTTTCGCCGGCGCCAAGGGCACCGTGCTTCCATCGCGGAAGGCGTCCCAAGAGTGCAAGCCGGATGACCACAATCGTCTCTCCGTCTCGGTGCCTAAACCGGGAATATGGCAGAAGGTGTTCTTCAGCATATAGTCGGATTCCGACGCGATGATGGCATCACGATTGACTCCGTGCCATTGCATCTTTAGGAAAGCCCCGTCTCCCCTACTCGTGCCCTCCGTGCTGACGAAGCAATTCCACCATGTCTGCGTGATGACGCTGGTTGGCCCGGTCCAGGGGCGTCAGGCCGTCAGCATCTCGAGCGTTGATCTCCGCGCCGTGCGAAAGGAGTGCGAGGACCGCGTCCTTGAAACCTGACAACGCCGCCAGGTGCAGTGCCGTGAGTCCGTCTTGGTTTGTCGCGTTGACGTTGGCACCTTTGGACGCCAGGTACTCCACGACATCCGTATGCCCGTGGTACGCGGCCAACTCCAGCGGCGTAAACCGCCGCCAGTCCCTTGCCTCGATGAGTCTCGGGTGGGCTTCCACGAGCCGCCTGACGGTCGGCAGGTCTCCTTGTTCTGCGGCGGCGTGGATCGCCTGATAATCCTGCGTGGAGTATGGTGAACTGCCAAGAAGAGAACAGCCACATGGCGCGATGGACAGCGCCGCGAGGAGCATTACCAAGTTTCCGCGTTGCAGGATAAGTTTCATCGTCAGAAATGGACGAGCAGATCACGAAACTTCTGCTGTGCCTCAACCGGATGATCCCTACGCATCTGGTCCAAGGCTCCCTTGAATGCCGCGTGGTTAATCGAGGATCGAGGAGTGCCGGGTGTATAACCGATGTCCATCGGCGCACCAGCGGCATAATCTCCCAAGGGCGGCGCCGACGGGACGTCATTCCGCGGTGTGGTCAGATCCAGCACATCGGAGACACTGCCCACCGCGCGACCGTCCACCACCGGCGAGTAACCCTGCCCACCGCCGAACTTCTCACCGATGAATTTGAGGATCGAAATGTGATCCAACGTCCCACTGTGCACCCTCCCCTTGCTGACCAATGGAGAAATCACGAAGGACGGAACCCGTACCCCCAGGCTGTTGAACGGCGTGCCATAGTTGGCGCCGGCCGGAGGAGCAGTCGGCACGAGTGGCGGGGTGACATGGTCGAAAATGCCGCCATGCTCGTCGTAGGTCACTACCATCACCAGCCGCGACCACCGTCCCGGATCAAGGCTGGCGGCTCGGTAGGCGTCCAGCAAGAACTGTTGCCCTGGACTTATGGGCGACGGCGCGTGGTCATCACTGCTTCGACCCAGGTGGGGGGCGTCCGTGTAGGTCGGCTCAATGAAGATCACCTGCGGGAATTCGTCGTCCGATTCCTCGGTGACATCTCGGAAGAATTGACCGAACGGCCTGAAATGATCGTTCCCGACAATCGCCGGCAACCATTTCGGCATCAACGCAAAGAATGGAAGTCCTTCGTGGTAAACCCGCCAGCGTAGGCCACGGCCTTCGAGCCAGTCGTAAACAAGGTCCTGGTCGGGAAGAACGATTGCGTTGTCGTTGATCAGGGTGAAGCCCGCCATCGACATGAGGCGGTTGGGTTGGGTGCTGGCGGGCAGAGACGAGAACCAGTGATCGCAGACCGCGAAGTTGCGTGCAAAGAAGTCGCACATCGGTACCTGCGGGGCACCGAAATAACCCATCACGATTGGTTGATCACCCGGGTTGATCCGATGGATCGCGGAATAACTCGTTACGAAGCCATCCATCGAGAACTCTCCTTGAGAGAGGGTTCCCATCTGGGTGGCAATCGACTTCCAGTCATGCGGAGGATCGTCCGGCAGTGGGAGATTCGGATTGGCGAGCGGATACGGGCGATAGGCCGCGCCATTGTAGTTGCAGATGTACTGAGGCGGGATACCAGCGGCGTAGCCCAGCATGTGATCGAATGAGCGGTTCTCCATCATCACGACAATGATGGTGTCGATGACGCTCAGGTCCTTTGCCATTTCCTCTCCTCAGCAAACGGGGATTCGAACGACTTGCTGGTGTGGCATACTCGCCAACTGGAACCAGACTACGAGAACGTCCACGGGTTGTCGAACGCAATCCCATCATCCGAGTGGCGCCCCAAACCAAACTGTTATTGCCCGATCACGACGACCGAACTCTTGCCGCCATGACCGTCATCCTCTTGGAGCGGATTCTGCGGGTCGGGAATCGATTTGCCATCCACGACGATCTTGTATTGGTAGCGTCCAGCCGGGAGTGGCATCGTTGCCGACCATCCCCCATCGGGGCGACCGTGCATGGGAGTGGCGGTTGCACTCCAGCCGTTGAAATCGCCCGCCACACTGACGTTGCGGGCGTCCGGAGAGGCGAAGGTGAATTGAACCTGGTAACTCCCTGTGATGTGACTTGTGCTCCCGTAGGGATTGAGGTCGTTGGTGGGGGAATTCGTGCTTGGCGGAAGATTGACGGGTTGCATTGGCGGCCCGACCACGATAACCGAGTTCTTCCCGCCATGAAGGTCGTCTACTCGCTCTGTGTTCACCGGGTCGGGCATCCACTTGCCATCCACGATGAACTTGTACTGGTGGCGTCCCGCGGGGAGTGGTAGCGTCGTCGCCCATGTCCCGTTGGACCCCTTGGACAGGGGTGTGGCGACCGCACTCCAATTGTTGAACTCACCCGTCAGAAGGACGCGGTGGGCGTTGGGGGCGGCGATGGTGAATTCGGCCTTGTAACCGGTTAGCATGGGCTGTTCTGCCCACACGGAAGGCCCACCAAAAAGGATGGGCGACAGAAGCATCGCCGACACCAGCCCTACTCGCATGCATTTCTTCATACCGAACGCTGATTGCGAGGCGACACTAACATACCGATGATGGCAAGTCGAGAATTGGCTGAGGCGAGTTGTGGTCGCCCACGACCGCTTCGCCCACTGTCGCATCCCGCTGGCAGGGCAACACCAAAATCCATTTCCCGGGGTGTCCTCGGCGACTTGTGCACTCCCACCTCGGTTCTGCCGCGGAGGTGCCGTCCCACCGAGCAGATCACCCCTCAGTGCGGCCTTGCCTTCAAATCCCAGGCGGAGTTATCCTGCGCGGTGGAAAGGAAAAACAGGCAAGAAGACTTTCGATCAACTGACCTAAAGAAATCTGCGTAACTTCGGTTGCTGTCCATCACGAAACGGGAGATTCGAACAAGAGACAGCGCTAGAGGTGCGCCCCGCATGGGGTGCGCTGAAAGCGTTCTCTTGTAGGCACTCCCGTGCCTGTGATGGGGCGCAAGTAGGTGCGCCCCTTTTTGTTTGGGACACAGCCTGGTGCGCGGCGAGGGAGGCACTATGGCGGACATCGATTTCAGTTGCACGGCGTGCGGCAAAAGCCTCGTCATCGACAGCGCGGGCGCGGGGATCCAGGTGACCTGTCCTCAATGTGGCGCGGTGGTTACGGCACCACAAGCGAGTCCTTCGGGAACGGCGGCTTTCACCCTGAGCAACGACCCTCGACAACGCACTCTGCTGGTCCGCGGACTCGTCCTGGTGGCAATTGCGTCAATCGTGATCTGCGTGTGGCATGTTGTGCGCGTTGTAAGGGACGAGCGCCAGTGGGCATCCGTCACTGCCGCCGCACGCGGCGCAGGGGACAATTACGAGGAGACAACACGCCAGTACCAGAGTTATCTCAGTTTGTTTCCAAGAGGTCGCCACTCGACCAGTGCCAAGCAGTTCATCGAGGTCACGTTGCCGCAACAAATAGACGCTCGTGATTGGAAGCGGACGCTGGATGCTGTAGGCAGGGCTCACGGCGATCCTGAGCAAATCCTCTCCATATACGATGATTACATCAACAAGCATCCGACTGACCCTTCGCTCGCTGACGCTCGAATCCTCCGATCTGGCGTGTGCGACTCCTACGTCACTGCCCTGCTGAACAAAGCCAAGACCGCCACAGATGCGAACGACTGGACAACGGCCGTCACTGCTCTTGAGAAAGCCTCGTCCTTGGGGAGTGCAAGCGCGATGTACGACCTGGGAAGGTTGTATGTAAATGGTCGCGGCGGCGTCACGGATTACGGTAAAGCGGTGGGTTGGTACCGTAAAGCGGCGGAAGCCGGAGAGCCCCAGGCAATGTTTGACTTGGGGTGGGCGTATGAAGTCGGAGAGGCGGTCACTCAGGACAAGGAAAAGGCCAAGGAATGGTACCAACGCGGGGCAGGACGGGGAAATCAGAGATGCGTGGAATCATTGAAGCGCGTCCAACAGGCATTGATAGAGGAAGACGAATCGCGCAGTCGCGCACAGAAAGAGGAGCAAACCCGACAGGCTGAAGAGGCAGAGCGAAAGCGAGTGGCTGAAGAGGCGGAGAGAACCCGCGTGGCTGAAGCGGCACAATCAAGAGCCGACACTCCGGTCCGAACCGACCAAGCCCCGTCACCTCAACCATCTTCGTCTGGCTTCCTTGACTGGGCGAGGGGCCTTGTCGGGTCTTCGCAACCGACCGCCAAGGCTCCCATGCCTGACGACCAGTATTTCGACTACCTCAAGACCAAGTTCAACAATGAGCAAGATCCCTACAAAAAGTCTGCCTACATGCTTTCCTACCTGAGTGCATATCCGAAAGGCAGGCACATGGGTGAAGCGTTGGCTTTGCAGGAAGTTGGCGACAAGGAGCCCGCCAAAGCCGCACAGGAGATGCTGAATCCACTTCTGGAGGAATACGCACGGCTCGAATCTTCGGTTGAGCAGGGAATCACCCGGGTGGATTGGACTCGTACTCTGGTGCGGGTAAAGGCGGAAAGAAAGAAACTCGATTCTTCGAAATTCTGGTCGAACCCAGAACTTCTGGGAACGGATGGACTATACCTGAAGGCCGGCATCGTAGAGACTGACAACGCACTTATGACTGCCGATATGTTATGGGCTAGAAAACTTAAAGGCGATGAAGTGGGAGCGGAGAACTTTGGTTATGACATTTCAGATCCCGAAGCCGATAGCAAGGCACCTGTATTGGAGTGCATCAAATACTATCCGGAACTGAAACAGGCTCTTTACGACAGTCGCCGTTCCTTTCCCCCATGGAACTCAACGGTGCGCTTTAGTTGCGACACAGGAACCAAAATCATGATGGGTATTGCAAAGCAAAAAATGCAGGCAGTTAGGCAAACAGCCGAGGCGCTCCACAAGTAGTTGAGCAGAAGCACTCGTCCAAGGAGGCTCGAACGTATCGAAACTGACTGGTCCATTGTCTCACCGTCCCCGCTCGCCCTCCAACGCCTTCCGCACCCGCCGCCCCACCTCGACGAGCCGGCGATCCACCAGCCGATAGGTCGCCGTGTCGATCCATTCGGGACAGCACATTCCGCCACTGGTACCGTAATAGCCGACCTGAAGAAGCCCGTTCTTGATCAACACACTGGCGATGCCGCCGTCGGCCCGGTCGCCGCCCGGCAATGTCGTCACCAGCGCCGGCCTCCCCTGCCTCATGTCGTAGACCAGAGCCTCGCACCAATCCCCGGTCCCGCCGGTGTTGCACCGAGTAACAACCACTGCCTGCTCCTCACTGTCATGGGTCAGGTGGCCATAAACGACCCGGTCGACCACTAGGTCCAAGAAATCGTAAGCATCGGAACCGCCGTTGGTGTGCCCATAGAAGACACCGTTGTGAACACGAACCGCCGTTCCATCGGAGCGACACGAGGGAGTGTATGTGAAGTTGAGGAAGTCGACGTCACGGATGGTGTGGGCGGTGACAGATCCGGCAATCAGTAGGGATGCAATAATCCCGGTTCGCACACCTACCCCATCCAGTGCCGCCAGATCATCACCATCGCCGCCGTGTCCAATTTGCAGTATTGCAACAACAACCGGCGGTAGTTCTCCCGCGTCGACGGATCGCTCGCCGCCACACCGAACATCATTTCTTGGTACACCATCATCGCCCCCGTGCCTTCCTTCACCACCTCTTCCTTCTCCGCAATGGGCAACGGCGGCAGGGTGTCGTACGGGTTGAGGAGTTTGCCCGCCGCGTCATGCCCGACATAGTCCTTGAACGCAGGGTCTGCGCGGAGTCTTGCGCCTGCCTCCCACGCGGCCGGCAGAACGTGTTTAATCGAGAGGCTCCCCTTCATCGCGGGATGGAAATAATAGAGCCGCGCCAGTTCGAGGAGGTCCACGACGCGGGGGTTGCCCTTCGCCGTCATCCGGTCGAGCCACGCCGCGAGGTCAGCATCTCGTTCGCCGTAATCGTCCATCTGGCGGCGGATTTCGCGCAGAACGTCCAATTCGTAATGCGACCAGATGTAGACCGTGCCCCGGTCGCCGATCCGTCCCTTCAGCATCCGGGCGAACTCGAAATTGGGGAATGCGTCGCAGTTGTTCAGCCATTCCGCGTGATTCAGCGATTCGCCGGAACCTTGTATCGTATGGCATGACCACTGGAACGCCGCGATCTCATACGGGCGCATTCCAATGTGGTAGGGAACCGCCAGTCTGGATGCCTCGAAATCAATGAAGCGGAGCGGATGGGCGTGACGGGTGAGTATCTGCTTTAGTTCCGGATCAATGTACTCCCGTCCTTCCGCCGTGTACTCCAACTGCAATCGTTGCCGGTCCGCCGTGGCGCCCGACAGGAGGTTCTCTGGGACATCCGACAGACGCGCCTTGCCCTCCGCCGCCAGTTTCCCAACGATGTCCGAGTTCTTGCCGCCCACCAGATCGATCCTGTAGAGGTCGAGGACGTGCGGATCTGGTTCGGCGAGTCTGCCCCAGCACTCGTGGAATCCGCTCTTGTCCGCGCCGTCGAGCGGGAGCCGATACTCGCATCGTTTGCACTTCACCCCGATCACTGGAGTGATCCGTGTGATCCTATCCCCAGTGATTGTGGCCGCCAACTCGTCCGCCGCCGCGGCGACCTCGTCCTCCAGTTCCGCCACTTCGTCGCTGACGTTCAGGATCGCCAAGACGTGCTCCTTGGGGAGTTTGGCGGCATCGCCCGTGTACTCGACGAACGGACGGAAGCGGCCCTGCGGTCCGGTGCCACGCTGGAGATGGAACTTGTCGAATGTGCTGTTTCCCGTGGCGTTGCGCGCCTTGTCACAGACGCACAGGAAGGGGATGATCTCGAACCCAGGAAACGCACGCCGCAACACAACGGTCTGGAAGGTGACGTCCTCCAGGTACGGGCGCCAGTCGGAGTCGATGCCACCGCGTTTCCCGCGGAACGGGTTTTCGCCGTCCTCTACCGAGCCTACCGACGACGATTTGACCTCGATTAGTCGGAGGGTCTGCCCGAAGCGCTGGAGGATGTCGTGCCGGGCAAGCATCTTGCCGTTGACGACCGTCGCCTCGAACAACGTGCAGTTGCCGTCGGCCAGCGCCTTCCTGGTTGCTTCGAATGCCTGCTCGGGTTTGTCCCAGTGCCCGATCTCGCGGCCGCCCGGGTACAGCAACTTCGCCATGGTCTCCACCATGTAGCCGCCGTCGGTGAGAAATTCGAGGTAGGGGTCATCATCCAGCAACGACGGATAGCGGAGTTTCCTGTAATACAACTTCGTCGGGCAGGTGCGCCCTACGATGAAATCGGATTTGGTCAGGTACATCGGCTACGCACATTACCTCTGATCGAGGAGCGCGGCCAAGTGCGGAGTGATGGCTCCCACCCCCCTCCGGAATTCGCCAGATGGGACCCAAACGGGGGGTGATCCCTCAACCGCGTTGGGATCGCCTGACTCGCAGTCGGTGTCTCTCGAGACTACACAGGGTTCCCAAATATCTTCCAGTTGCTCACTTCTTTCGCAAGATCGTACGTGATGCTGTACCACATGTCCTTGCCAAAGCGCTCTCGGAACATGCGCTTTATGACCGTCCTGGACTGAATCGCGAAAAACTCGTCTCGAACATCACCGGTACCCAATTTGACGAAGACGTAGACATGAGTAGGAGAGGACGTCTTTAGGTCCTTCTTGTGCAGAAGCCAATACCAGCGGTTCGTGGACATCGTCTTCACCTGGACGGAGGTGGTGCGCTTACATCGCTCATCGGTAACCAGCAGATCCGCACCAGCGGCGCTCCTGGATGTGACTGATACAACGAAACCACGGCGTGCCAGTTCGGCGGCCACCAAATACACGCCCCGCATACCAATAACTTGATTCTTGGCTGACATAACTCAGGAGTCAGTCCCTTCCAACCTGGACGCTGTCGCTCAGCCCGAGGTCTTGCAGTACCTGAAGTAGTTCGGCTTCGAGATGCTTTGCCTCGGCGGCGTCCACGGTTACCCGGAAATCCACTCCCACCTGGAGATCCTTTCCTGATTTGAGTTTGGGGAGGATCTTCGTTCCGAGGCGATTCCATATCTCCGGAGGGACTTTGCCCGAAAGATGCAGGGTCGTGGTGTCCGTCGAAGAAATCGCTTTGGAGCCAAGAGCCATTCCGGTTTCGGGTGTTGTTGAGGTTGCAGTAGCACTTTCCTCAACAGGCTTGGCGGTGGCAGTTACAGGCTTTCCTTCCTTCAACGACTTTGCGCGGGTCTTAGTCAGCAAGAAAACACCTTCCTCGAAGGCAACTTCATCGGCCCCGACGATCTCACTGAACCATACACGGTCATAGGTGCCGTCGGGATGCTGTCCCGAGGCCAGCCCAAAATCTCCATGCTCTACGAATTCGGGGATCTTATTGCGTAGCGTAGCATCGGGGTCGAGCAGACGCGTAAGCGAGCCATTGAGAAAACTCTGCCGCAAGCCCGAAAGCGGCCAAGCACCCGACGGCTTCAAAGCCGTGGGCCAGGAGCGGTCAATGTAACCTGCACCCACGGATTCGTTCAGTAGCGCCTGCGACTTGAGAGCCTGAACGATCCGTCCGCAAAGCGTCTCGTGTGCATTGGCATGACCAGCCCCGAGGTCGATGACCTTCAATCCGTCCGTTTCCTGTCCATCGGCGACCACGACGAAACGGTACCCACCCCAAACTTCATCCTTGGCGCTTTCCTCCGCGTCGCGAACCTTCGACTCGATTTCAAGCCGGTCAGCGCGGTCGTAATCCGCTCCCAAGGTGCCTTCCGCCACCTCTCGCGCGACCCGCTTCCAGGCGAGCCACAATTCGATCTTGTCCCGGAGATCCCGTCCCGGCTTCCTCAAGCACCAAACGAGTGCCGCGGGGTATAGGCGCGACGACTTGTTCCGTTGCTTCGTCCACGCGGCGATTTGTTGGCGGATCACTCCCCCACCGGTCCATTCTGTCTCCGGATCCATCAATACAACAGTCAGTTTCGGAGAGTCCTGAACCGCGTCGCCGTCAACGGGACACATGACAAGCGGGATGGTTGCCCCCTTGCGGAATTCCGCTTCCACGAGTTTCTTCGTCGCGGGCTTGATCTCGGTTTCTTCATCCAGCGAAGCGCGGCGGTCGCCCACAGCCTTGCGGATGGTTGCCTTGTGGTAGATCCGGAAGCCATCCGACCCGACACGACTTATGAAGAACGCCCTTGACTCCACGGCGTGCGCCGCGTTGTCGACCGAAGTCGTCTCGACGGTCGGCTCTCCGATGGCAAACCGCAGTTCGGGCAGATGTGCGACCTTGCTGACCTGCCCACCAGACGACTCGAAGAGTATCGCCGAGGCGACCCGACGGTGGATGTCCTTGAGCGACCCCTTTGTGTCGGCATCCAGAGCGTGGCAATGGGATTGTGGGCCAGCGATGTCATGCTCGATGGCGGCCGCAAGCCTGGGTTCACCCAGTTGCCCAAGCACCGTCCCACGAAACTCCGAGACGTCGAGCGGCGCGGAGCCGAGGGTGATCAGCGGCTCCCGTCGAGCGTGCTGAAATCCGTCCCGATACGCCCAGGAGATCCACTGGGCCAGCATTGCCAGCGTGCCGCGTGTCTGCTGATACTGCGCGAGGCTTTGCCACTTCCTTTGGAACACAGAAAGCGTTGCCGGGTGGAACGGGTAACATGACTCGAACCGGCCCCGCAGGAACTCGCGGGCCTTCGCCTCGGTCGCGGCTGTATCGACTGCCGTCCATTCAGGCGGCAACTGTGCCCGTCGCTCAAAGCACCAATCCGCGTATGCCTTGGCAACCGCCCGGCGCATCTTCTCGTCGCCCAAGTCCTCGAACAGGCGACGACGCACGACCTCGCTGATTTCCGACTCGTCATTTGCGATCAGGTCCTTCGCGACGCGCTTCACGACCTTGGTGATCTTGTCCTGCCACTGCGAATCCCAGTCGGTCATCTCGACCTGACTACGCGGCAGGCTGATCATCGCGGCCCCGTGGGTCGTACCTGTCATGGCCACCGTCACGTTCTGGATGAAGGCATGAAACGGTTCCGCCATCTTGCGGTGCCGGTTGAGGAAGTTGAGCACTTCATCGCAGAGGATAAGGACCGAACCGCCGGCGGCGTCGAAAACTCGGCCAAGGGCTTCGGTGCCGGGCGGAGAGGCTTTGGCGTCCTTTCCCAAAAGGGCAACGCCCTTGTCGCCGGCGAGTTGACGGGCCATGTCGATCCACGGCGTCTCTCGGCCATCCTGCGGGTCCCAGGCATTCCCGACGAACACCGCGACCTTCGCTTGCGGTATGGCTTTCAGTCCGGCTTCCTTGAGCAGTTCCGATACGCCATTGTAATCGGCGGCTTTCTTCCCGCTCTTTGCCAGATGATACAACGAGGTCAGCGTGTGCGTCTTGCCGCCGCCAAACTGGGTCACCAGGCACATCACCGGCGCGGTCTGCTCCGTCTTCCCGTCAAGCCGACGCAACACCATCCCGGCGTGCGTCCGCAATGCCCGCGTCCAACAGGTGCGCGAAAAGAACTGGCGGGGATCTCGGTAGTCCTCTGGCGCCTTCCCCGCGACGACCTGATCCAATGCGATTGCAAAATCATCAGGGTTGAAGGAACGTCCTGCGCGGACTTCCTTGCGAGGTGTTACGACCTTGTACCAGGGTTCCATAGAAGATCTCCTGCATTGATTAGGGGCGTTTGATTCGCGTGAACAGGCATAACGCCGATTTCTTCAGGTTGATGAGATTAGCATAGGCGGCGGGCTCGTGGCCAGTAGCACAATCATATACCCGATACCGGATGCCATCTGTCACAAGCACATCACGGGGGACACCGAGCGCCTCTACATATCGCTTCCCTTGAGGTAACGCACCCTCCACGCCTGCGCCCAGTCGCTTTACCTCAATAACAAATGCAGAGTTCTCGGGTGTGCGCGGCAATGCCTTGAAGACCGTTACATCAATGAAGCGCCACTTGATCGCGATCTGTTCTGGATGCCATCCCAGCGCCCGCAACACCGGGACCACGAAGTGGACGATCAACTCGTCTTCGGTTGGATGTTCTGGATACTTGGTTCGGTCCCACATCAGCGGCCACATATCACGCGCCTGCGCGATGATGTCCTGGAGAAAGCCGGGAATCTCCTCATCGCCCAGTTTGGGTTCGCTGGCTGGCAAAGGGGGCAACGGTGCAGTCTGCCAATGCGTCGGTGGGTTGCTGACGAAACGCTCCGCGTAGTCAACGACCATGCGGTTGTTGATCCGTGACAGGCGGGGTGGATTGGCACCGAACGCCGAATTCCCAAAGTCGTAGTCCTGGGGCAGTTCGCACCAGTGGACCCGCCGCCCGTGCTGTAGGTCCCAGCCGTTCACGTCGTCGAATTGATCGAAGAACAAATACTCGCTGGCGACCAGCCCCACGGCACAGATTTTCGACTGCCCCTTCCGCAACAAGATCACATCACCCGGTCTGACCTCGCTCGCAAACCGCCGCACATAGCCACCCGCGTAATCATCATCTTTGCGCTCCGGTGTCCACCGACCGACACCGCCAGGACCGAGCAGACCAACGCCGTGATCGAGAAACAGCCGGGCGAATGACCGCGAACTCGGGCCGCCTGAGATTTGCCAGATGGTTCGCGGGGCATCCATCAATGCCTACCTCGGCACGGCAAGAAGCATCGCGTCCAACAAGCGCTTCTCGTCGCAGTCCTTCGGGTAAAGGGCGGACAAGGCGTTTGACAGCCGCAGGAAGTCGGGTCCGCGTTCCTGCTCGGTTTTCAGAAGGGCGCGGAGGGCGTTGGACTGACCTCCGGCTTGCAACAGCATTGCGGCGTGAATGCGGTCGAGCGTCGTCGGCGCGCGTTGGGATGGAGCCGATGTGGCAGTGGTCTTGGCGCTACGTCCTTTGCCGCGACCTTTGATTTGCGGGACATCATCCGCTGTCGCTTGCGGGAATAACATCATCTGCGGATCGAATTTCCGCTCTTTCTCCACACGGGAGGCGATTGCTTGTGCGCTCTCCTCACCGAACAACTGCTTGGCCCGCTCCGTCACTGCCAATAGCCGCACCACACCCTTGTCCGTCTCGATGATCCGACCTTCCCAGTTCTCCAGATGGATTCCCAATGGCTGGGCGAACCGACGTGCCACATCGTAGACCAGGCTGAAGCCTTTCGTCTTCTTCTTGGGTGCTTCATCGTCGTCGTCCGTCTCGTCCTCGTCGTCGCCCGTATCCTCGGCGCTGGAATTTGATTCCGTCGCTTGAAGCGTCCAGAGGAACAACGCAGTCAACCGCGCATCTTCCTCCAGCGCCCCAGCCGCGCCGTTGCGGGCTTTCGCTTCGGCGGTGCCGAGGACCTGTTCCAAGGCAGAGCGGCCCACTACTTCCCACACTTTCTCCAAATACTCGGCCAGCGCGACCTCGCGGCCTTCGGCGGTCTCGACCTTGGTGTACCGGCTGAAAATCTCCAGCGCGGGACCGATGCAGGCAAACACCAGATCGGCGCCGCGCACCTTCTCGGCCTGCAACCGTTCCATCCAGTCGCCGACGCGCTTCGGTAATTCGCGCAACACCTGGCTCCAATCGCCGGTTTCCTTCTCGGTGCGCGGACGGCAGACCAAATGCACACTTGTCGCCAAGGCGGCAGATTCGTGGGCGCGAAGGCGAGTCGCCATCTCCGTCGCAATCGGCCACGAGGCGGTGATGACCCAGCCACCGCGAATCATCCCCGAGAGTAACGCCTCCCAGCCTTCCGTGGTCTTGTGGGCGAACACGACACAGCCAATGCCGTCGTCTTTGAGTACACGCCGACCTTCGGCGAACGCCTTCCCCATCGTCGCCTCGAAGAATACGCGGTCCTTCGGTCGCCCGTCGGCCATCTTCACCTCGTCCTGCACCGCCTCGCGCACTTTCGGCGTCAGCGGGTTCTTCGGATCGAACGGGTCGCGCAACAGCGGATGCTTTGGAAGTGTTCGCTTCAGCCAGACAAAAAAGAAATCCGACAGATCCGAGTATGGCACCGCGTCGTAATATGGCGGGTCGGTGAACCACACGCTACTTGCGTCGTCCGGCAACGGAGAGGCGCAGGCATCGGCGATTTGCACGGAACTATCGGAGCCAAGCAAAGAGGCGCTCTCAACTGCCATTGCTGTCCAATCAATGAGGCCATCCCACCCGCCTGAACCGTTACCAGAAAAAACGACCTCAACAAAATCTGTAATGAAGGGCAGACCTTGTCGGGCAAAAGTGTGGTTGACCTTCTCTCTGTTGTGATAGTGCCAAGTGCAGAGTGACGAGAGATAATCTGCTTGTTTGCTCAACACCAGTGCAAGGCATTCCCGTAAGGCCCCATCCGTCTTCCCCAAGTTGATCTGTCTAGCCAACTGTACCAGCGAAATTTTCGACCGCGCAGGGAATAGATCGCCAAACGTCATCATACCGTACTTCTGCACCGAGAATGCACGGCCTGCACCCGAGCCGCCGCCTGCAGGCGATGGCTCATCAGGCAATGCACCTTTGGACATCTCTGCGACGGCACGGTGTGCCGCACGGACGGCGGCGTAGTCCCGGTCAGTCGGCAGGCGATACTCTCGACGGGTGCCGTCGTACTGCGACGTTACTACCGCCAACAGACGGGCGCCACCGATGCGATGACCTTTCGCGTCGAAAACCACATCCGCTCCGCCGCGTTGCGCCACCAGTTGAGTACGGACGCGAGATGCAGGCAACACATTCTGACAGCACGGACAAGTCGCGTTAGCCCGGTTTACCGTTCCCTGCGATATGTCATCGTCAGACTTCGATTCGTAGATCTCGAAGTTCACAAGTGGGGGTTTGCCCTTGGGCCTCTCGATGCAGAGGCGAAGCGCTTGCCGTCGCTTCGCTTTTTTGCAAAGCCAGAAGGAGTGCATCAGCGGGATTTCCGCGCCGCATCCGACCGCCTCGCACTCCACCGTTCGCGCCCAGAGATAGGCAATGGGCCGCGCTCCGTCCGGATCGGATGGGTAAAACTGTGCCAGTTCCTTCTCCGCCGCCTGTTTCACCTTGGCACCGACTTGGCGCAATTCCTCCGCCAGTTGGGGACCGTGACGCGGGATGTCCTCCAGCATCACCTTGAGGATCAGGCAGGCAACTGGATTGAGATCGCTGGCAAACGCCTCGCACCCCAGCCGCAACGCCTCCAGCGGAATCGAGCCGCCGCCTGCGAATGGGTCAACGACCAGCGGCGCGTCTTGGGAATGTGCCACCTTCACCAACCCGCGTCCAACTTCGAGGAAGGTCTGGTTGGCGGTATGATCCCAGTCGGCGAAATTGCCGATGAAGCGGAGCAACGAATCACGCAGATCCTTGTCGCTCGCGCCGAGTTTGCCCGGCACCTTCCGCAGAAGTTCACGTGCTTTGGTCTTGAATTCCTTCGGACAATGCTCATCGCACGGGTCCGGCAACAGCAACCCCAGCAACATCGCCCGGCAGGCCGCCAGCGGGCGCCTCGCCCACCACAGGTGAAGCGTGGACGGATGGCCATGCCGGATGGATTTCTCCCGCGCCGAGTGCCGCGACACCGTCGCAATGGGAAAATCCACCTCCGCAAGCCGTTTGCAGTCCTTCGGGATCATAGTTTGAGCAGTTTAACCGCAGGTGGAGAACGACTTCCGGGATGTTACCCCCATTATTACCTTCATTTAGACTAATTACCCCTTTTCCGCCACCGGGCGCCTTGGCCGCGACCCTTGCAGGTCACCAAGCCGTCTTTGCGGAGATAGAAAAGCCGGTTCTGAATCATATCCCGGCTCACACCGGGACAGGCTCGCTCCAGGTCGCGGACGGTGAATTCGCCGGGGAAGGCGTTAATCGCCGCCTCCACTAAGACGGTCTTGGCCCCGCGTGGACTCTTCACTTGACCGGCCCGTTCCTCGAACTCGCGGTAGGCGCGGCGGACGACGACAAGAAAGTAGTTGAGCCACGGAAGGAGGTCGTGCTGGCCCTCGTGCCAGCGGTCGGAACTTTGGCGAAGAACTTCGTAGTAGTCTTCCTTCGATTCCTCGGTAAGCCGTTCGAGGCTGATGTAGCGGCCCACTTCGTAGCCGTGCTGGTAGAGAGCCAGCAAGGTCAACAGCCGGGAGACGCGGCCATTGCCGTCACGGAACGGATGGACACAGAGGAAATCCAACACCATTCCGCCGAGTGCCAGCAACGGCGGGACTTGTTGCTGATCCATCGCGTGGCGGTACAGGCGGCAAAGTTCATCCATCGCCGCCGGGGTTTTAGCCGCTGACACGGGACGGAACCGGACCGTGGGCGGCGCTCCTTGACGAAACTCAACGATCTCGTTGTCGAGTCGCTTCCACTGGCCCGCGTCACCTGCGCCTTCCTGAATGATGCCATGTAGACGCAGAATAAGATCGGGCGTGATGACGAGGTTGGCGGCGTCGGTGTGAATCAGATTGAGAGCGCGGCGATAACCTTGGATTTCCTGCTCGGACCGATCCTTCGGCCGGGCGTGGCCGATGACCAGCGGGAGCAGGCGGACCGGTTCGACGGTGACGCCCTCAATGCGGTTGGAAGATTCGACACTTTGCACCAGTGCCATCTCGCGCAGGGCTTTGAGGACTTGGGGTGATTGCTTGGTGAAAAGTTCTTGTTTGCCCTTGCCCTCTGCAATGTCTGACATCAGCCAGACAGTGCCAGTCGGCACGGAAACATTCTGAATCCGTCCACTGCGAAATGACATCATGATGGTTGGTCTCCGTAACTAGGTGGCGTTGACTCACGCACTTGCATCGGCTGGGTCATCGCGTCCACTTCCAGCCAGTAGTGCTGGACCTTCTTGACCTCGTGCCACTCGAACCGCGCCGGATCCTTGATCGGCTCCTGCAACTCCGGCTTCGTGTTGCAGGTGGTGACGACATAGAGCCAGTAGCAGTCACGACGGTCTTCAGCCACGCGCCGTTCGTTCGGCGTCAACAGGACGGTGCCCACGGAGTTGCCGATCCCCTTCACCTCGATCAGTCGCAATTCGCCCGAGGTCAGGTCAAGGCTCGTGAGATCGTAGCCCAGGTTCTTCTCGTGGACATCCTCGACATGGCGTCCTTGAGACGTCTCAAACTCGATGACGGTCAGCATCGCGGCGGCTTCGGTTTCAGGGTTCGCGCGCAGGTTTTGAACTTCTGGCGCTTCGCGTTCGGGGTGCGGAAGCACGAGGATACTGGTGACACGCTCGACAGCCTGAAGCGTCAGCGACCGCTGGCGCAACAGTTCCTGGCGACGGCGGTCACGCCGAGACAGCAATTCGGCGTGCCGCGCCTCTGCCATGGCAAGACGGCCCTCGGCGCCCTGTGCGCCTTGATCGACATCCGCGGCCGCTTTGCCGATCTCTTCGTCGGCTTTCTGTAGTAGTTCGGTCAACGAGAGTTCGATATGGGAAGCGATGCGCTCCACCTCCGCCATTCGTTCGTGGCGCACCTCTTCGAGGAACGGCTTCAACGCCTGATCGTTGAGCCATCCCGATGCTTCGGGCAGGGTGGCGACAAGAGGAATCCCATCCGGTCGTGCCGTCGGAGTGAAATTGCCGAGAATGCCCGGGTCTTGCAACCGTGGCTCCCCGGTCTCCTGAAGTTCCACCGCGAAGAAGCGTTCGTGAACGATGTTACCAAGGCCGTCTACGATGCGGGCGCGGTAGAAGTCAATCCGCGACGGCGTGGCGTGTTGGAGCGAGTAATAGCACGCGCCCCTGCCGAAGGATTCTTGCGCGGAACTATGTGCGTGACGCCGCAACGCCTCGAACAGTGGATGGCCCGGCGTCACCCATTCGAGGTTGTTGCACTCCGCAGTCTCGCGGTCGGTGGAGAGGCGCGGATACTTGGCGGCAAGGGAGGGCATCTTCCATGTCGGCTCGTGTTCGTACCGTCTCAGGACGGCAGGTGTCTTGCCCGGCTCAAAGGCGTGCGGGATCGCGGCAATTGGTTTGAGCGGCAATGGCGCGTACTCTGCCGCTTCGCGGATGAACCGGGCAATGGTCTCCGGTACAACCCGTCGTTCTTGGGCGCGGGCCCGGCGCTCGATGAGCATCTCTAGGTTCAATTTCTTGGAGGCCAGCCCTTCGAGTGCATTCTGGCAGATGGCGCGGAAATGTCCTTCGTCGACATTTCGCAACAACCGATCTTCGAGGTCAGCGTCGCCCAACTTTCCGGAGTAGTAGTCGCGGAGAACCCGCTCGATATGCGTGGCTGGCAGGACCTCGCCGACGACGTTGAAGACCGCGTCGTCGTCGAGGGCGTTGCGGATCTCCTGCAGTTTCTCCAGCAGACGCTGGAGGACGCGGCCTTCAATGGTGTTAGTGGCGACGAAATTGAAGATGAGGCAGTCCTTGTGCTGGCCATACCGATGGATGCGCCCCATGCGCTGTTCGAGCCGGTTGGGGTTCCATGGGATGTCGTAGTTGAAAAGGATGTGGCAACACTGGAGATTGATGCCTTCACCCGCCGCCTCGGTGGCAACAAGAACCTGGATGTCTCCATCCTTGAACTGTTGCTCGGAATAGAGCCGTGTGTTGGGCTCGTCCCGCGAGCCAGGCTTCATCCCGCCGTGGATGCATCCGACGATGAAGCCCCAGTCCTTGAGACGTTTCATCAGATAATCGAGTGTGTCCTTGTACTCGGTGAAGATGAGAAGACGCTGGGTGGAGTCGTTGAAAAAACCCTCGTCTTGGAGGAGTTGCCTGAGCCGGGACATTTTTGCTTCGGCGCCAGCGTCCTCGACCGCCTGCGCCTGGTCTGCCAACTTCTGCAATTCCGCTATCTCCTCCCGCACCTGCTCGGCACTGCCCGCCAGCGTGATGGCCTCCAGCATCTGCTCCAGCCGTTCACGCTCGGTCTCCTCCATCTCGTCGAGTTCCTCGGCATCAGGCAGATCAGGCGGGGCAAGTCGCGCCAACTCCTGGGCCTGCTTCAATCCTTCTGCGAGGCGTTTGGCCCGGTTATCCAGCGAGTGGCGCAGTGCATAGGTGCTGGAAGCGAGGCGGCGCTGATAGAGGGACATCAGGAATCCAACAGCACGGGCACGAGGATCATCTTCTTCGGCGGCGGCCTTGGCACTTTGGTTTTTCACGAAACGGGTGACGGCGCGGTACAGGTCGGACTCGGCACCGTCAATCTTGAACTCGACTGTATGCGGGATGCGCTTCGTGAAGATTTTCTTGGCGACCCATTTACCGTCGGCCATGCGCTCGGGGAAATAGACCATCGCCTCCTTAGTCCGCCGCAGGTAAAACGGCGCACGTTGTTCTGCCATCGCTTGACGAATCGACTTCACATCTGCATAGGCGTCGGAGTCGAGCAATTGGAGGAAGACACTGAAATTGGTCGGGTCGCCCTTGTGTGGAGTAGCCGTTAGGAACAAGATGTGGTCGCTGGCATCCCGCAACAGTTCGCCGAGGGCGTAGCGGGCCGTCTTCCGCGCCGGCGGCGACCATGACATCCGGTGGGCCTCGTCCACGATCACAAGATCCCAGCGTACCTGGCGAAGGCCAGGGAGGATCTCCGTACGCTTGGCAAGATCGAGGGAGGTGATAACCCGCGGTTGCTCCAGCCATTGATTGACCCCGAACTGCTCGCGGACGTCCGCGCCCTTCATCACGAGGAACTTCTCGTCGAACTTCTCCTTCAACTCCCGTTGCCACTGAAAAGCGAGATTGGCGGGGCAGACGATGAGGATACGCTCGGCTAGACCGCGCAGTTTAAGTTCCCGGATCAGCAATCCGGACATGATGGTCTTGCCGGCACCTGCGTCGTCGGCCAGAAGGAACCGTACCCTTGCCAGTTTCAATAGGTAATCGTAGATGGCCTCCAATTGGTGGGGAAGCGGATCAACCCGCGAGATGGAAAGCCCGAAGTACGGATCGAATTCGTAAGCGATCCCCAGCCAGTGGGCTTGTAAGCCGAGCCGCAGGTGTTTCCCGTCGCCGTCATAGGACAGCGTAGCGTCGCAAATCTTGAGTCCCGCGATCTCTTGGGCGGTAAGCGTGACACTTCGGAAGCGCTCGGATTGCGTACCCACCATCCCCACCACCCAAGAATTGTTGCCATTGGGACGAACGGTCTCAACGCGCATCGGTTCATTGAACAGCGCGCCCGTCAGTATTTGCCCTGGTTTGATGGCGGTTTTGTCGGCCACTAGGTCGTCTCCTCGCCTGCGGTGCAGATATTGGAACGCAAGGGTGGAATTCTCAAGCACTATGCGAAGGGTCAACGACGCCCCCGCCGGCGCCTCAACGCCCCGTGGCCGACCACTCGCCGCATGGTAGCATCCGTCCATGGGCGTCCGCCTGACCGACGACATGTTCGGGCCACAAGATCAGCCCGTCTTCTTCGTCCTGCGGGGTGCTGACCGCTTTCTCTGCATCCTCCGTTGCGACGAGATCGTGCTGGCGGACAGTCCCGTTGCGCCTCTCTTGACATCGTCACAAGTGGGTGCTGATAATCGTCGCCGTGAGTCTACGAACGCCAGAACAAGTTTTCATTACTGACGGGTATCCTGAACTTACCTATGTAAATCAGGCCGGCGGAAAACCAGAAGCGGAACTGCAAGAAGGACTCGGACAGGCAAACAAGATTATTTCAATCGTCGGAGCATCGAAGACGGGGAAGTCAACCCTGTGCGACAAGTATTTCGGGTCAGAGAAAATCCTTATTCCCGGGGGCCGCATCGAGAACATGCACGGACTGTGGTCGGAGGCATACCGTCAAATCGGTGGCAAAATCACCGAAGGTTATGCCCGCAATGTACTCGGTGAGACGCTCGATGCGCTCACCAAGCGAGGCTTGCCGGTTGTTTTGGATGATTTTCACTACGTGGACCGACAGGTGCAACGGGTAATCTGCCAGCAGATGAAGAACGAAGCGGCGCGCGGGCTTCGTTTCATCGTAATCAACACCCCCCACCGCGGCGACGATCCGATCCGAAACAACAGCGATTTGAGTGGAAGGTTTTTCAAAGTCGACCTCCAGTTTTGGACCGCACAGGATCTCATGGAGATTGGGAAAAAAGGGTTCAGTGGGGTGGGACTACGAGTTTCGGGCGAGGTGCTGGACATCCTAGCGCGCGAAGCCCTCGGCTCTCCGCAGTTGATGCAGACACTATGTCTTGAAACTTGTCGGTCCATGCCAGAGGACACACCGTACGAGCAACAGACCGTAGACCATACTAATTTCGACATCGCCAAAGTGCGTGAGAAAACGGTCAGATCGTACGACCACTCCACTGCCCTCCACTACTTACGGGAAGGGCCGGGCGAGCGAGGCAGGGCGCGGAATGTCTACACATTCCAGGACGGCTCCACGGGTGATGTCTACACCGCCTTGGTGAGGTGCTTGACGCTGGACCCTCCCTTTGTGAGCATAACGCTCGGACAGATAAAGGCACGCGTCAGCCAGATCGTGATGGAGGGCGAAATGCCCAACATGGCGGCGGCTTTGTCGCATCTGAACGATTTGTTCAAGGACGACTATCGTCCCATGGAGTGGGATGGCGACAAGGAACTTCTCTGGGTGGTGGATCCCCACTTCTACTTTTATCTGCGTTGCAAACCAATATGAATCAGGCTGGCGTGCCTTCGGCCGTGGAAGATGGCTTGTTTCCGCTGAAGGCGGAAAGGTGACCTGTGTGGCGGCGGGACTGTGGCTGAGTCAAATGTAGAACTTGAATTGCGGCAATCTTTTGGCGACGGTCGGGTTTGCGACCAGAATTTCGCCAACGGCATTGGAAAAGAGCACGGTCACCGGCTCCGAATCCCCAAGGTTGCATGCATTGTAATTCAGTTTTGTCAGCCCGAATATGTCCTTCGCCACCTGTGGGAGTGAGGCCGTGCCGTGCTGGATGTCGATTCGGAGCGGCGTGGGAACCTCCCAACCATCGTAGGTTGCAAGGCGCGGCTTGAAACCGGATGCCCACAGAAACCCTGTCCGGTTGTTGACCTCAAGGAAGGAGCCGCGAATTACCGGCATTTCGCCGTGTCGGAACAGGCGAAGTCCACCGCGTTCAAGGCGTACGCGAACCCCTACCAATTTTACCCCCTTCGGACACGCTTCCCTATAGCCTTTGTATTCGTCAGGAGAGATGTCCGAACGACAGTGAAGAAATACCTCCGTCAATTCCTTACCGTAGGACTCGCGGTACGTTTTCAGCACTCCCTCGAGTAGATTCTTAGCGGCGGATCTACTCAAGTGGAACTGCCCGCGCTCGGGTGAGTACCATGGACCGTTTTCACCTGTAAATACTATCCCGTCGCCCGAATCGAGAAACATTTGTGCCGCGCAACATGCACTCCTGTTGCCCTCGTCCGGATTGATTTTCCGAAACGCGATTCCAACATAACACACTCCGTCCCGCGCTCCGGCTAAACGCCAAGGCTTGCCGCCGGCCTTGTAATAGAGTGTCGTAGATAGATTCCACGCACGGTCCGATAACGGAGTCATATTGCGAGGTGAATCCTCAGTTGGTGGCCCGAGACGTAGTGTTGATTCACGAATGATCTGCAATGGGATGTCATACTCCATCGCTCGCGCTTTGAGTTGGCGGCGGAAATCAACGGAGAGCGAATACTGGTCAGGATCGAAATGCTCGAAAAGATTCGCTTGCCCTTTGATGCGTTGCTTTTGTTCCTGGCGCGAGACGCGCAGACCAACTCCGTCCAAGACCATCGACTCAGGTCTGCAGTTCTTCCATACCTCATCAGGCACGACACACACGATTACTCCGAACGCCTCATCGCGGCGCCTTGCGACGCCGATTCCCTGAATGTACGCATTTACGACCTCGTACGTTCGCTTGTATGGGTCAAGATTCCGGGAAGCAAGGGACAGCGTTTGGCGGTCGATTTCAAACTCGAAGGCGGGCTTTGTAGTCCAGTTTGAAAGAAAGGCGGCATCGAACCCCGGAAAATGCGGCCAAAGACGCGTATCCAAGTCGCCTTCTGACAAAATCGGCCGCGTGATCGCTTCAGACCAGAGCGTGTGAGCCGCAATGCCATCCTTGGAGCCAATGATCCCGTAGACGATGCTCTTGGGATGAGAAGGTTTGTCAGCGGAGAATGGTCCGAATAAGCCAAGCCCATCGTGCGGGTCTTGCACCCTCTGTCCGTGCAGAAACTCCAGTTCCGGCTCCATCAGCACTTGTACGATGTCAGTCATCCGTGATTTCGTCCTCATCGCTGTCTGGAGCGACGTTCGCGGGACTCGCTTCAGGACCCTTGAGTTCTTCGATGGGATGGCCCAGTGCTCGCTCATTGATGCTCACGTTCGCTTGGAAACATAGTGGGTGTGCATCCAAGATCACCTGCTCATTGGGATTCTCGCCGATCACGATGGTATCAGTGCCGTTCGCAAGAAAGTGATGGAATGCGAGCAGTCGATTGAACCATTGGTGGTTCCACCAGAATCTGGCGATCTTTTTCCGCCGAGCGACGGCTGAACGATGGGGCAAGGGTTGCCCATTCGCATCGGTCAGATGCAGTCGCATCCGAAACTGTGCGATGAATGGGTCCATGAGATTCTGCACGACCCCGACCTCTGGAGACAAGTGATAGCAGTATTTCGAAGGGGGCTTGCCAGGGGCATACGCCGATCTTGTGCCGGCAACAAGGACCCAGGTCTTTTCTCCCCCATAACTGACAAAATGGATTTTGTCGTTTTCGAGAAGGCCCCTTGGGAAATACAGTCTGTTGTCGAGTGTCAATTGGAGCCCTCTGGATAGGCACTTCACGCGGAGTGACTTGAACAAGAGCGAGGACACGATGTTGCGGGACGGAATGTCGTCGATTTCGCTCACATTCATCCACGCCGCTCCGCCCGCGACCGCAAAGCCGATCTTCTTACCCGGTTCCGGCGGGTCGTGAAACGTCAACACCGTTACATCACTCTCCCAGTAGCAGGCCCAGTGTAGCGTGAGCGCGTCCTTTTCTTCCTTTGTAGGTTCACGGCGGAATTTCAGTCGCTTGACGACAGGAGGAATTTTCTGGAATCGCAGACAGTTCGACGAAAGCGGTTCTGGAGTCGACAGTAAAAAATCCTTTGGAAGAAATGTCTCGGCCGCTATGCTTGCGCCGTTCTCCAGGGTGCGAGGTGTGTTCAACTTGTCCAACTTCGTCAACAACTGTTGCAGGCCGGTCGCCCAACTTGGATGGAACGGTATGAATGTCAGGTCACCCGTCATCCAATCCAGTTCGGTCGGCCGCCTTCCATCGACATTGAGCGGAATCAGAAAATCAATGCCGCGTTCCCTGGCGATATTTAGGGCAAGCGTACGCTCCTTCCTCGGGTTCTCCCTGTCAATTGAATGGCGGGAAAGAAGTGCCAGCATCCTGAAGGTTTTCGCCTTGATAGCGGTGTCGATGTCTTTGGGATAGGACTCACCGCCGAGTAATTGGAACCGGTCACACCACACACGATAGCCGGCGGCAGTCAACTTCCGCGTCAGCCATTCAGCGAGGGCGCCATCCTGCCCGGCGTAACTGATGAAGAGATGGTCCCGATCTTTTTCCTGATCAGACATTGCGAGGGGAAGAATACCGTAAGCGGCTCAGGATTCAATGCCAACAACGGCCCTAAACACCAAGTCTCGGCCGGTACGCAACAGGTGTGCTACCCTCCACGCATGGGCTTCCGCCTGATAGACGACCTGTTCGGGTCTCACGACCAACCCGATCTCCTGGTGCTCCAGGACAACGACCGTTTCCATTTCATACTTCGAACCAACGAGGTCGCACTCTCGGACAGCACGCTGGTGATGGTGATCTTCGTCGTGCGACGGGCCTCGACGGGGCTCTTCGACATGGTCATCCTGCACAAGTTCTTCCACGCGGACGGACAGGTCAAACGAACCGTCATGAGCAAGCGGGACATCTCACCCGAAACTGTGGAACAGGTTGTTTCAAACACGGCGACGACCTTTGCCCAGGGGTTGCGTAGTCATGGGCATGAAGTGGCCTGGGAGGAACTCGACCTCCGTAAGGTGCAGAACAAGAATAAGCAGATTCGAATGATGGACGAGTGGGGTGTTCTGAAAGCCAAGGGGCGATGATCTGCTGACAGGGCACTGACTTGGTGCAACATGCTTGAATACCTGCGACTGGTGGGCGGCGGCTCAGGTTCTGGCTCCGCGAACTTAGGGGACAATCAGATCCTGCTGATCCGGGCTGGTGTGGTGGCGGTGATCATCTTCGTGGTCTACCTGGTGTTCCGGCGGAAGTGACGCTCGATGGCTCCAGACTTGAAATACGGTCGAGCGATGCAAGATTGATCCAACGATGAGCCAGACCACGATCCAGATCAACCGCGCCCCGGTGTTGGCCCTCTGGGCGACCGTCGTCGCCGAACGCATTGGGTTCGACCACGATGAAGCCTTGACGCTGGCAAAAGCCGTCACGGGATTGACTGCCCAAAGCAAGGGGCGACGGCTTGGCATCTTCAAGCCAGTGCCGGCTGAACTCAAGAAGGCACGGGCAACGAAACACGACAAGCAGTATCACGTGGAGTTCCTCGGCCGAACGGTGCCGGTCGTCAACACACCCAAGGGGATGCGGGCACTGAACAAGGACGAGCCCATCGAGCCAGCGAGCGTGACCAAATATCTGGAGGGGAAATTTGGCGATCAACTCACAGCGGCACACGATGCGATGCGTGATCTGGCGAAGGCGTTCAGGCCGGAGGAACTCGCCGACAGGGCTTTTGGCTTGTACGCGAAGTTCCGCCCAACTGTCCCCGAGGATGCAACCGGCTGGGGTGCCAAGGGCGTGTTGGATCTCGATCAAATTCGTGCGTTGGCGACCGCCACTAATCGCGTACCATAGTTCTTGGGAATCTGACCGCTCCAGATCCCGAAGCCAAGCCTGTTGACCGTGAGATGAAAGAGCGTCGTCAAGACCCCACGACTGTCCCTTTCGAGAATCGCATCAATGGGACAAGTCTCGGCGAATTGACGAGACTCAATGCGGTCAGGATGCCCCGCCGACCGAGAGTGCGTGATGGGTTTTCGTAACCCCCAGATCCTCTTAATCTCGATTAGATCAGGCTCCCAAATGCATCCGAACGATCTTGCGGTTTCCGCAAGTTCAGGAAGGCTCGCTCGTCGAAATTCATCTATGCCTCTGCTGTGAAACTCCGCCGCCAAACTTTGTTCGAGAAATGAGACACCTGCCAAGATGCTCGCCAGATAATAGCCACTAACGTAACAGCCCTGAGCCTCCATGAATAAACGAAATATCGTAGCGTTGTGAAATGCCCACTTAACATTGGGGTTATTCTCTTCGATCCATTTTTGTCGTTCGATTCGACCTGTTGGTCCCGCGTCGTTGTCTCTGGTTGTCATCGGATGCCCTCGCATTCTCGATCAACACAATACTACGTTTGATGAGATTCTCAAATTCGGTCAACAGAGTTCAGTAGGTACCACCCCGTTCGTCGGGGTGTGCCTCGTCTGCGTAGTCAAGGGGTGTGCGCCCCCGCAGGGGCGCACGGCGGCTACGAGGCGTTCGGGCAGTCGATTTGCAGTGAGCGGACCGCGTGGTTGATGTCCTGACCGTCTGTCGCCTCGACCTCGAAAAATGCACGCCGTCGAGACCGGATGATCTCGGCCAGACTGCTCTCCACCCGCAGGTAGAATCGTGGCGCGCCCATCAAACGGTCGCCCGGCGTGATGCAACGCTGGACATAGGCGCGGCTGTAGCCGGAGCGTCGTGCCACCTCGCGGATGGGGACATCGAACAATGTGATCAGAGCACGTAGGCGGGCACCGTTGGACATTCTTCCCTGAAAATGTTGGTGGCCGCTTTTAACAGCCCTAGCGGCGCGGCGGCGGGGTGTTTTGGTGGTCTGCATGAGACCATATTCCACGAGAAAACACCCTTCGGCCAAGGCCGAAATTGTCACGGTATCCCCCGGAAAAGTGCGGCAATTCCGCGGCCGGTTTGGCAGACGCACAATTCCAACGGTGCCCGCTCCCGTCTGCGATTTGTCACAACCTGGCCGAGTCGAGCAACTTAGGTAACAAACAGCGTCGCGTCAATCGGCGTCCCGACATCACCTTCTTGTGTGATGGCGGGTGCGAAAAATCACCCAGGATCATCTCGGCGCCGGCCGACCCGCCGAGGCAACGGCAACCAAATCTCCTCTTCGCTACCCGGGGGGTAAATCAAGGGCGGTGTCATCTATCCTGCCGTGGATCCCCGCTGACGCGAAATCGATCTGCAGTCCTTTCATGGGCGGCGGATCAGTGGAAATCGCGATGGCGGCGCGGGGATTCACAGTCCGCGGCTACGACCTGTTCGAGCCGGTGGCGAACTTCTGGATGCAGACGCTCCTCGATGCGTCTGCGGTGGCGGATGGAGCACAGCGGTACCTTCCGCTCGGTCGGGAAGAGTTCTACGAGTTGCAACGGACAACCTCGTTCCGCTCGCCCGTTGAAGGTGCGACGGCGTATTTCGTCCTGAACAGGTCGAGTTTCTCCGGTACGACAATGAGCGGCGGCTTTTCAGGGACTCGGTTCAACGCCGCCTCCGTCGAGCGGCTCCGGAATTTCCGCGCACCGAATCTGATGGTCGCTTGCGCCAACTGGCGGGAATCGTTGGACGCAAATGCATCGGCATTTGCGTTCATTGATCCCCCGTATCCGATTCGGTCCGGGCTCTATGGCGACCGTGGCAATCTCCAACACTTCGATCACGAGGCTCTGCGGGATGCTCTCCGCTGTCGGGGCTCGTGGCTGGTGACGTACAACGATTGCCTGCTCGTCAGGGAATTGTATCGTGACTTCCGCATGGTGCCGTTGCAGTGGTCGTATGGAATGTCACGAGATAAACGGGGGCGGGAGTTGTTGATTGTGGCGGACGACGTGCAGGAGCCGGTTTCAGCATGAGGAGGATCTATTACGAACTGGAAGAGTGAACAACCGGGGACATGCCCAGCCTCGTATCGGGGAGTCCGTACGTGACGGTGCCGTGAATGATTGTGGTTCTCATGCGCTCAGGCCCTCCCGTTCGCAGTCCTCGATGCCGATATTGACTGCCACACCGCCGCTGGTATCCCAGTCCACCCTCACGCGGCCGCGGACGACGCGGCGGAGCACGGTGCCCACCAGGTCATAGTCGTTGCGGTCGTGTACGCGGTCACCAGACTTCAAGGCGAGGAAGTCCTCGGCGGACATCTCGACGGGGATTACCTGATCGAGAAACTGTTCGAGCGGCACCTGACCATGCCAAGTTGGTTGAGATTCGCTCATCGCACCCCCTCGGCGGGAATTCGGGTTCGCTCGTTGTGCGTGTCGGGATTTTTCATGCCGCCCGCGCCCTCCGCGGGGTCGGTGGTCGCGTTGGCATGTGTAATCAGAGGAGGGTTAGTGGTCTGCGCCACCTCGATCTGGTTGAGGGTCAGGTCGTAAGTGCTGATTTCTATCTGTAGTTGTGCTGTCACTCGCATGATGCAATAAGCCTCATCGTTGGTGATGGTCGGCGCGTGTTGCTTGAGGAGGCCACGACGCGCTGTTACCTTGCCCCGATCCCCGGGGAAGGGCGCAAGCGTGACCACTGTCGACGGCTCTCCCGTCGCCCCAGTCGCGCCGACCAATTTCATTCAACCTCGTAAAGGAGGCCAGTACACACCGCGTGGCGCAAGCGAGCCCACTGACTGATCGGAGGACTGTCATGTTTTCACTCCCCCGTGTCGCCGTGTTTACATCGCTCCATCAAGTACACCGCGACGATGAATTTCAGGCCCGCGCCATTGTCGAATGTGCACTTGGTTCCGTCGCAGGCAGTCGCCCATTGGCGCCGAGGGTCAACGTCATCGACCTTGATGCGGCCTACGTCACTCTCCTCGTGGTCGGGCGGCGTCCACGCCCACAGCGTCGGCGGCTCCCATCTCAGGATTGCCCGCAACTTCTTGCCCTCGTGGAGCCCCACCGGACCATCGAGCAAGCGCTCGGCGACGGTGGTCGCATAGGCACCGAGGAGGTTTACATTTCGTTCGCTCTGGTCGTGGTTCATGGAGTCTCCTTTCCGGCCAAACAAGGCTGGCGCGTGCGCGTTGGACAGCCCGCACCGCGGGTCGTGCGGGTCCGGGATATGATAAACGACTTCATTCCGGACGCTGGGCTTCATTGCACACGTGCCTCCTTGGTCTTCACTTCCGCGACGACCATCCCGGCCACGCCATCTTTCTTCGCGATGCGGACGCGGGCGAAGGGATTGATCGCCAAGGCGAGTTTCAGGGCCTTTGCTTCCTCTGCGCGATGGTGTCCACAATAGAACGCAAATCTGCCGCTGACCCCGTTGTGCTCGACGCGGAATACGAACAGCCAATAGGGCAATCCGTTGCGCTTGGACGTACGCTCCTCGACCATGTCCTTGTAGCCTTCATACCAGCCTTCCGGGAGCGAGGCTTCCCATACGTTGGTGCTCATTTGGACATCGCCTTCCTCGCCCACAACTCGCATTTGCGATGATACAGTGCGACGATCTCCTGAGACGTGGATTGGTCAGTCGTGCGCCCGAGGGACATGATGTGCATCTGGTTTTTTGCGTCGAGATGCATGCATACCGGGAAGAAGGCCGTCCCGTCGCCCACAACGGGGAACATGCGACACCCATCGGGACATTCGACGAATCCCATCTCTCTCGGCGCCTCGTGCCACTTCATATAAATCGTCGCTTGCGTCCGTAACATCTCCAGGTCGGGCTTGTCCCAGAGGGCGGCAATGGTTCCAGCGGGCAAGGCCCCCAAGACTTCACCGGAGATCGCGTCGCGAGCCAACACAAAGGACAATGGAACGTGCCCGATTTGCGGGCTTACCTTGCCGTACGTGGTGACAAACCGCGCCATGTCCTCGTTCTTGTCCGGTTTTGTTCGATCATCATTGCTGTTCTGTGATTTGGCCTGGGCGTGAACTTTCGTCGGCGCTGTCGCCGATTTGGTTGCACTCCTATAAGTGATCGCCGGAGCGTTCAGAGTCACCCTCCCCGCTCTGGCCTTGGTGCCGTCGGAGCCACGGCGCGGCAGAACCACACACGCCACCGTGCCTTGGTTGCACGCCAATATCGCGGTACCGGCCTCGGTCACCCTAGAGTCTTCCCGAAGGATTTTGGGGTAAGTGAACCCCTCTTTCCGTGCCTTACGCCGCAACATTCGGAGTGCCTCATTGAACATTGCGTCCTTTTTTGATCTGCTAGTCTTCATTGGTTTTTCTCTCGCTCTCCTGTGCACCCGCTCCGCCTCGTGTGGCGGGGGGGGCTATTGGGGTTGCTGTGTAAGGTGAGGTTCATTTCAGCACCTCGACCTTGCTGACTATCACGGTGTCGCGCACATGTTGTTGCAATTGGGCGTGCGTCATGGAGTGCGTCGTGGTGACGTCTATAATGACGCTCTTCCCCGGCCAGCCGGAATCATCCGGCAGGTGGACGGTGACGTGATAGGTCTTCGCTCTCATCCTTTCTGCTGTTCGATCAATTTTGAGCATCCGTTCGACTTGGACGGGCAACAGGCTGTGCTCAAGCGCCTGTTCGTCCGCTGGTGTTGCGGCATTGCTGGTATTCATGGAAAACGGTCCTTCGTTTCTGGCCAGCACAATGCTGGCGCACACTGGTTGCGTTGTTGTTTTGGGGAATGCCCGGCAGGAATCTGCCGTTTGAACAACGGCGGGGGAAGTGTCCGGCGGCTAGAAAGCCGCTTTCGTATCGTGCCCCGGCGGTGCAAGCCTCAGCGCTACAAACTGCGTTCTATACAGAACAGCCCACATGTTGTCCGAGCGTCAGCAGTTTCGCATAAGGGAAAGCGAGCGTCAAGAAGTGTTTGTGTAACAAGTAGTTACGACTAACAATGTACCATCCACTTTTTCAATGTCAAGCCGCCCACGAGACGCGAATCTCGCACGCCGGTCATAGCCGTAAGCGCCTTGACATCCAACTTCAGATGATATGTTGTGACATGGCACCGCGGGGAAGTCGGGATGAAATTATTTTTTCGGCCCGGTCTGCATCGCCATCTGCGGTCTCTTTCGCCCAGGCTTGCGGGCAGACTGAACGAGCAGATCTTCGCGCCTGTGCCTCGATAAGCGGGCGTGATTTGGTGCGGATCGTCTCAGCGGCCGGCCGGTGATCGACACGATCCTGGGTTTTTTCAATGGCCAATCTCGCCCACGTGGGCGTATAGAATGATCATGGACGTCCGTAGATGCCATCGTCGTACGGGCCGGGCGCAATGACATCATGAAACTCGAAGAGATACGCAGTCTGTTCCAATCCTTCCTGGCCGAGGAAAGCCTGGAGGTGGACGGATCGCCGTCAGACTTCGCCCCTGTCTCCAATTCAGAGAAGCCGCTAGGGCTTGCCATCGAAACCTACCTGCGGGAGAACGAGTACCCTGAACCGGAATTCTACGACATCGCCAGCAACTTCTTCCATTCGCAAGGGGAGTACCGACGGGTCGAGGAGATGCTGGTGCGGTGGAAGAGATCCAAGGGTAATCCCATCACCCCGATCATCCGCCACGCTCTCCTGTACTTCGCCGACGGCTACATCGGATACGAGGAATGCCTGGCTCACATCCAGGAGGGGCTCCAACAGGAGCCTGGAAATCCGTTTTTGCCGTCGATTGCATACGTCACGGCCTTTCAGGAAGAGGACACGGGGAGGCGCCTCCATTACGCAGGACAATTGGCGGCGATCTCGGCCGAGGCCGGCCAGCAGATCGTGTACGGCCTTGAGTGCGGCGAGAACCTGCTGGTTGATCGCGCACAGGCGGCGTTTGCACGAGCGCGGGAACTGGACGCGACCGATGTGCGGGGGTTGAACGGAATGGGCAAGTGTCGGCTAGAGAAACTGGACCTTGATAGAGCAGAGGAACTACTCCATCAATCGCTCCAATTAAAGGAAACGCCTTTCGCCAAAAAGGCACTGGAGACGGTCGCCCGGTTGCGAAACGGCAAGGCCTGGTCGGACGAGGAGAAGCGATTCCAGAAGTTCTGGACCGAATGGACGGACACTCAGTTGAAGGAGATTACGGCGGCGGAGCAACCGCGCCTGATGGCGGAATGTTTCGCTCCACCACATTGAAGCGCCGACACAATAGGACGAGGGAAATGACTTTCACTGCCATATTCACAAGTGATTGAAAAACACTGGGTTCTGGCAGGTCCTAGTTGACTACAATCCGGCGCACCAACATTTGGTGCTTGAGAGTGAGGGTGTTACGCAAGATGTATGCGTGACACCCTCTCTCGTTTTTTCCCAAGGGTAGTCAGGCGAATCGCATGTTGCGCCCTGACCTTCGTCAGGCGGCTTTGTGTGGATCGCCTTTTCCGTTTGTGCGGCAGCAGGCTTGCGCCTTACCGTAGAAGGCCACATGATCATCCAAGTCCAGTACGTCAAACCAGATGAAGCGTATCGATCGCTCCCCCCATGAAAATCACTGCCATTGACCATGTTGCTGTCCAGACATCTAATCTTGACGCTGCTCTGGACTTTTACTTGCGCATCCTCGGTGCCGACATGATTAATCGGCGCACGTTCAAGCGCCGCGAGATGGCTTGGCTCCGGGTCGGTGCCGTTAAGATCGAACTCTTCAGCAAGCGGGAGGGCGAGTCGTTGCAACAATGGAATGATTTCGCTTCCGGCCCGGTGCATTTGGCCTTTCTCGTTCCCAATCTCGATACGTTTCTACGGGAGGCTCTGGCCAAGGGGGCACGCTTCCATCCTTCCCATCCCGCGCCGTTCGTCCCGCCAGTGGAAGGGGCATCGAAGATCGCCTACCTCCTGGGACCCGATGGTGAAGAAGTGGAACTCCGCGATTCAAAGAACGTGATGTAGGCCGCCTTCGACCATCGGGAGCAATGTGCACGCCATCTTCCCCGACGACGTTGCCAGCCATCTGAACAACCGTTACCATTCCGACATGTCCAAACTCCTTTTCCTGTGCACCGCCAACTATTACCGCAGTCGATTTGCGGAGATGTTGTTCAACCATCTGGCGGCTCAGCGTCAACTGAGCTGGTTTGCCGATTCCCGCGGTATTGCCACCAACTTGGGTGCTGACAATACCGATGTCATTTCCGAGCACACGATCAACGGGTTGCTGAACCGGGGTGTCGCCGTTGGAAACAATCATCGCTCCCCCATTCAACTGGAGATCCAAGACTTGGAGCAAGCCGACCTGGTAATCGCCCTCGACGAAGAAGAACACCGGCCGTACATGGAAAGGTGGTTTCCTGACTGGGCGGATCGGATTGAGTACTGGCACGTCGGCGACCTGCATATCACAGCCGCAGACGAAGCGTTGCCAGTGGCTGATCTTGAGGTCCGCGCGTTGGTGCAACGGTTATCATCTCAGGGCCACTGACTCAATAACTCGTCATGGCCGATTCGCCGCTACGGTTTCCACCGCTCGCACCCCCCCTCTGAACCACCGTCACTATCACCGCTTCTGCGCACCGCACGAACGCCGAGTTTTGCCAATGGCTGCCAATCGCCTCGAACGCATGGCGGTGCTTCCCCGCAGTTCGCTTTTCGTCCGTGCCAACCTGCAACAATCCGTGCCAGTCTGCGCCCAGATCTTCTGGACGTATTTATAGGTCAGACCCGGCTCCCGCAAGGCCGGCATTGGAAAACATTTAGGTTCGAGTCCTGGCGAGGCAGCCATTCCTCCAGCAGCGTGTCGCTAGAGATTTCTGACAGGGCTTTCAACCTTGAAACTCCGCCGTGATACCACCATCAAGTGTCTGGTGGGCAAAGCGGGCGCGCGTTTCAGCGTATTAGCCAAGTGGGCTTCCGCCTGGCGTTGGAGCCACTTGCAACTTTCCTTTTTTTTCTGCTGTGCTAGTCTTGTGGGGTTATGAATTCACATCTCGGTCGCCATTCGCTTTTGCTTGCCGCCACACTGGCGTTTACCAGCGGGCTTTACGCACAGGCCCCCAAGGTGGATTTCCCGTCGGCGAGCCCTGCGTGCACGCTCAAACAACACGTGGGTCTCACCGACATTGAGATTGTCTATTCCCGGCCCAGCATGAAGGGGCGCACGATCTACGGTGGCCTGGTGCCGTACAATGCGGTCTGGCGCACCGGGGCGAATGCCTCGACGAAGATATCCTTTTCCACACCCGTGAAGCTCAACGGCAACGACATCCCCGCCGGGAAATATGCCCTGTACACCATTCCGGGGGAACAAGAGTGGACCATCATCCTTTCCAAGGACACCGCCGGGAACATCTTCTCCTATAATGCCACGAACGATTTCGTGCGCTTCAAGGTCACGCCGGTGCAACTCACGGACAGGCCCATCGAAACATTCGTGATCGAGTTCAACCACATTCGCGATGAATCGGCGATCATCAATCTGGCTTGGGAAAAGACGGTCGTTCCCATCAGACTCGAGCTCGATGTCGCCAGCAAGGTGATTCCGCAAATCGAAGCGGCCATAGCGTCGCCAGACAAAAAAGACGCGGGCTTCTACTACCAGTCCGCCATGTTCTACTTCAACCATGACCTCGACCTTAAAAAGGCCCTCGCCTGGCTGGACACGGGCCTCGCCGATAAGCCGCGGATTGCTTATGAACTGCTCAATCTGAAAGCCAGGATCCTCGCCAAGCAGGGGGACAAAGAGGCTGCGATCGCTGCGGCAAAGGCGTCGACCGAACTGGCGCTCAAAGCCGAAGGGCCTTCCAGCTCGTTCGCGAGAATGAACCAGGATCTCATCTCGAGCTTGCATTGATGGCGCCGGCGATTTCGCCGAGAACCAAAAACGTCAACGTTGGTAGACCACCCCAGGAGACCGATGAACAAACTCAGATTCACGCTGGTTATCACCACGGCCATCCTCAGCGCGTCGTCGCTCATGGCCCAGCAAAAGCGGATCAGCCCGCACGAGACGATCAGTTCCACCATCGACGGCAATCGTGTCACTATCGTCTACGGGCGGCCTTATACGAAGAACCCGAGTACCGGCGAGAACCGTAAGATTTGGGGAGGGCTCGTGCCGTTCGGCAAGGTGTGGCGTACCGGCGCCGACGAAGCCACCTTGCTCATCACGCAGCAGCCAATTAGCATTGGCGGAGCCACCGTCCCGGCGGGAGCCTACACGTTGTGGACCCTGCCAAATGAAGACGGCACCGCCAAGTTGATCGTCAACAAGCAAATCGGGCAATGGGGCGCCACGCGCGGTGATTTGAAGCAGATTTACGACGAAAGCCTCGACGTGGCGCGGGTTGATCTGAAGAAGGACGCACTCGATAAGCCGGTTGACCAGTTCACGATCGCCATTGAGAAGAATCCCTCGGGCGGCGGAATACTGAAGCTGAAGTGGGAAAGCACCCAGTTTTCAGCACCATTCACGGTTAAAAAATAACGGTCGTCGCAGTAGCTCGTTGCCACAGAATTCGGGTCGCGTTTCTGGGGTGTTCCCCGATTTTGTCGGGGCTGTTTGTATGGGCGGGCATCACGCATGAGACACAACATCTGTTCCACGCGGTCATCCGCGCGGGTTCTGCTGTTCCTTGTGGCCGGGGCGGTGGCTGGCGTTTGCGGTGGCATTCGGGCAGCCGATCCAGAGCCGTCGTCTGCCATTTTGCAGGATCTTCTGAGCTTTCGCGAGATGGGCAGCGTGCTGTACATTGCCGCCCATCCCGATGACGAGAATACGCGGCTCATCGCCTATCTTTCCCGCGGCCGGGGATATCGTACGGGCTATCTTTCTTTAACGCGCGGCGACGGTGGCCAGAACCTGATTGGCCCGGAACTGGGCCCGGAACTGGGGGTCATTCGCACACAGGAATTGCTCGCGGCCAGGCGGATCGACGGCGGCCAGCAGTTCTTCACGCGCGCGATCGACTTCGGCTTTTGCAAAGACTACCGCGAAGCCTTTCGCCTCTGGGATCGCCAGCAGGTGTTGGCCGATGTCGTACGCGTCGTTCGCCAGTTCCGACCCGATGTCATGATCACGCGGTTTTCCACCGAGCCCGGCGGAACGCACGGCCACCATACCGCCTCGGCCATCCTTGCCGTGGAAGCCTTCAAGCTCGCCGGTTTGACAAATGCCTTCCCTGAGCAGCTCGACGAATTGAAGCCGTGGCAGCCCCGGCGCATTTTCTGGAATCATTTCAGCCCGCAACAGGGCCGAAATGAAGCCGGCTTGACGAATTCCGCGGACCTGCGAATTGACGTCGGCGGCTACAGCACGCTCCTCGGCGAATCCTACGGCGAAATCGCCGCGCGCAGCCGAAGCATGCACAAGACCCAAGGGTTCGGCAGCGTCAGCACGCGCGGCTCGGCCATGGAATCCTTCCAACTCCTCGCGGGCGAACCGGCTACCAATGACATTATGGACGGTGTTGACACCACTTGGGGCCGCGTGCCCGGCGGCGCCGAGATCGGAAGTCTCGTTGACGCGGCAATCGCCGGCTTTGACCCTCAGAATCCTTCCACCAGCGTTCCCGCTCTGCTGACATTGCGAAAGCGCCTCACCGCCCTGCCGACGGACAGTCTCATCACGGAGAAGTGTCATCAACTCGATCGCATTATCCAGGAGTGTCTCGGTCTGTATGTCGAGACTGTCATCCCGGTTGCCGAAGCCGTTCCGGGCGAGACATTGAAGATGCGTCACAGCGTAATGATACGCGCCGCGATGGCGGGGCGCCCGCTCCCCGTACGCTGGACGGCGGTGCGCTACCCGGGCGGGGGAGATGAACTTGTCGTGAACGCTGACCTGAAGCCCAACCACGGGGTGATGCAGGAATCATCGCGAGCCATCCCGGAGAGCACTCCGTTGACTCAACCCTATTGGCTGCGCGACGAGGGAACGGTCGGGATGTTCCGCGTGGACGATCCATCGCTTATCGGTCGTCCCGAAAATCCCCCGGCCTTTCCGGTCGAATTCGTCTTCGAAGTCGCCGATCAAACCCTGGTCATTTCCGACGAGCCCGTGCAAGTCGTCGGCGACCCCGTGCGAGGCGAAATCCGTCAACGGCTTGAGGTGATTCCGCCGGTGTCCCTCCGTTTCCCGGAGGACCTCGAATTGTTCGCCCCGGGTAGCACCCGACCCGTGGCGGTCGAAGTGACTTCGGCCCGGGCTGGTGTCACCGGCATACTGCAACTGGAAGCTCCGCCCGGCTGGCGGGTGGCGCCCGGCACCCGACCGTTTTCCCTCACGAATTATGACGAGGCAGCGACCTTTACATTCACCGTCACCGCGCCGACGAACAGTGCGACAGCCGGAATCCTCGCGACCGCGGAGATCGATGGCAAGCGCTACCACAATCAACACGTCGAGATCCGCCACGATCATATCCCGCGGCAATTGCTGCAACCGCCGGCGCGTCTGAAGGCCCTGAGCCTCGATCTGGCGATTCGCGGCCACCAGATCGCCTATTTGCCGGGGGCCGGCGACGCGGTGGCGGAATGCCTGCAACGGATGGGGTATGCGGTCACCATCCTCAACGGTGTGGACCTGACCCCGCAACGCCTGCGGAACTTCGACGCGGTCGTGGTGGGCATTCGCGCGTTCAACACCCGCACCGATCTGGCGCCGAATTTGCCGGCGCTTTTCGGATATGTGGAAGCCGGCGGTACCCTCATCGAGCAGTACAACACATCCATGGGCCTGCAAACGACCGACCTGGCACCGTACGATTTGACACTCTCGCGCGACCGCGTGACCGACGAGAACGCACCGATCACCTTGCTGGCGCCCGACCATCCGGTGTTCACGACACCCAACCGCATCGTCCCGGCCGACTTCGATGGTTGGGTGCAGGAGCGTGGACTTTATTTTCCTGGCGAATGGAACTCGCACTTTACCCCGTTACTGGCGTGTCACGACGCGGGCGAGTCTCCCAAATCGGGCAGTTTGCTTGTGGCGCGCTACGGCCGTGGCTACTTTGTTTATACGAGCCTCTCATGGTTTCGCCAACTGCCCGCGGGCGTTCCGGGCGCTTACCGGCTTTTCGCCAATCTGCTTTCACTGGGCAAATGAAACTGCGAGATCACACGAGCGACGAAAAGGCCACCCGGGCGCCCGGGTTCGACACGTGGCGGAGCGTATACCTGTTTGTTTTCGGCAGCTTCATCCTGTGGGTCGTGTTGCTCGTGGTCTTGTCCACCATCTTTTCATGAGCCTCCTCGATTTCGTGGTTCTGATCGGCAGTATGCTGGCCATTGCCGCCTATGGGATGTGGCGCACACGCCGCCCGCAGGACCTGAATGAGTATCTCAAGGGGGACCCCAAGATGGGGTGGGCCACGATCGGGATCTCGGTAATGGCCACCCAGGCCAGCGCCATTACTTTCATCTCCACCCCCGGCCAGGGCTACCAGGATGGTCTCGGCTTTGTGCAAAACTACTTTGGGATGCCGCTGGCTCTCATACTTATCGCGGCAGTGTTCCTGCCGATGTACCGGAAGTTAAACGTCTACACCGCGTATGAATTCCTTGGCCGGCGATTCGACACCAAAACCCGGCTGCTCGGGGCTTTTCTATTTCTCCTGCAACGGGGAATCGCCGCGGGCATCACCATCTACGCGCCGGCCATCATCCTGTCCACCATGCTCGGGTGGCGATTGGACCTCACCATCATCCTCAGTGGGACACTCGTCATCCTTTACACCGTGATGGGCGGCAGCGAGGCGGTGACCCTCACACAGAAATATCAACTGGCCGTGATCTTTGGCGGCATGGTGACGGCGTTCATCGTCCTGCTGGCGAAATTGCCGCCGCACCTGTCTCTGGTCGACGCCCTCGTTGTGGCCGGGGGCTTGAACAAGATGCGGGCTGTGGACTTTTCCCCGGATCTGCATCAGCGCTACACATTTTGGTCGGGCCTATTTGGCGGCTTTTTTCTGGCGCTCTCGTATTTTG
Organism: Verrucomicrobiia bacterium; assembly: GCA_035501175.1. Classification (GTDB taxonomy): domain Bacteria; phylum Verrucomicrobiota; class Verrucomicrobiia; order Palsa-1439; family Palsa-1439; genus Palsa-1439. The sequence continues at coordinate 196,151 of DATJWQ010000048.1, forward strand.
GCACGGACCAATCGCAAGTTCAGCGATACCTCTCCGGGGATTCATTGCGGGAGAGCCGGTTTGGTCTGATGTTCAACGCCGTGCTCAAGATCCCCATGCAGTTCTTCATTTTGCTCCTCGGCGTTCTGGTCTTCGTCTTCTACCAGTTCGAACGCCCGCCGGTTTTCTTCAATCACGCTGCCTGGACCTACGGGTTGGCACACGATTCGCAGGAAAAACTGCGGTCCCTCGAATTACAATACGCTGAGGCCCACCAGCAGAAGGAGGCACTGATTCGGCAATGGCTGGCCGCCAAACATCGAGGCGACGCGAAGGCTGAGGCCAAGGAGCGCACCGCGGCGCAGGAGACCCTTCGACGCAGCGAATCCATCCGCAGCGAGGTCAAGACGACTCTTGTTGCAGACGGCTCACGCACGACGACCAACGACAGCGATTACGTATTCATTACCTTTGTGCTGGACCACCTGCCGCACGGAGTGATCGGATTGCTGATAGCTGCGTTTTTTGCCGCGGCCCTGTCGTCAAAAGCCGCCGAACTTAATGCGCTGGGGGCGACCACGACCGTCGACTTGTACCAGCACCTGGTCAAGCGCGACGCGAGCGACGCGCACTACGTGATTGCCTCGAAATGGTTCACGCTCTTCTGGGGGCTTGTCGCGCTGGCGTTTGCCCTGTTCGCAAATCTCGTGGAGAATCTGATCCAGGCCATCAATATCGTGGGCTCGGTTTTCTATGGTGTGGTGCTCGCCCTGTTCCTCGTGGCATTCTTCGTGCGCCGCGTTGGGGGGACCGCCATTTTCTGGGCGGCATTGGCGGCTCAAACCATCGTCTTCGTCCTCTATTTCATCCTGAACATCAGCTACCTCTGGTACAACTTTATTGGTTGTGCCGCCTGCGTACTGTTCGGCCTTCTCATTCAAGCCGCGTTGGGTCCCACCCGCCCGCCGGCGGAGCCACTGGTTGCCTCATGACGACAGCACCCGTCATCTGTTTTGGCCAACAACCGTGCGGGTTTTTCCCCAAGCGTTTCCTCTTCGCGAAAATTCAAACGGCACGGCGTCTGCAGAAGGAGATCGGCGGCGAAATCGTCTTCTTCTACCACGACAGCGACCACGATCCGCGTGAAACCAAAACCATCCTGCGCCATCGCAAAACCCGGGAGGTGGCGCGATTCAATTTCGCCTTCGAGAATCGGCTCCAACGAAAATTCTCGCCCCTCTATCTCAAGCGGGTCGCCCCTGTCTGGCATACAAAGACAACAAAGCAATTACCTGCATTTGTTGATCGCCGCTGGGTTCGTGCTTTCGAGGAAAACCAGGCGCCGACCGTGGCCGACTTCTGTCTGGAGATGTATCGACGGATGGGATTGCTGGATGGCATTCGCGTGGCTCGCTCCAGTGATCCGGTTGTCCGCCGCGCGGCCTGTGATGTGCCCGAGTACTTCGTGGATGTTGCGCATGACGGTGAAGTTGTCCGCGCGCGCTTTCGTGACGACAAGCTGGAGCTGCACGAAGGCGGAGATTCCTGCATTACTCTGCCGCTTATCGCCTTCACGAAAGAGCAAGTCAGCCCGAGCCGTGACACGCGGCTCCGCTGGATGCAGTCCGTCGTGCGCTGTACGCATTACATCGCTGGCGCCAGCGAACAGGCCTACCTGCGACGGGAGGACGCGCCGGAGATCACCTACGTGAATCGTGATACAATTGAAGGTTCTGATGAAGCCTACACCGAAGTCCCGCTCTGAAACACCATCGCTACTGGCGTTTGGCGCCCATCCCGACGATATCGAATTCGGGTGTGGCGGTGTGATCGCGATTGAAACCCGCGACGGGCGCGCGGCGCACTTTGTGATTTGCTCGCACGGGGAAGCCGCCAGTCACGGCACGCCGGCCCAGCGTACCGCCGAGGCGAAAAGGTCGGCGGCGCTGCTGGGCGCGACCGTTGAGTTCCTCGAACTCGACGGGGATGCACACCTCGAACGGCGCGTGGCGCATGCCATCAAACTGGCGGGCGCATTGCGCCGCCTGCGCCCGGGCATCGTCCTGGCGCCGAGTCCGGAGGAGAACCAACACCCCGACCACGCGCGGCTCGGGCAACTGGTCCGCGATGCGGCGCGACTCGCGCGCTACGACGGCGTCAAGGAATTGCGCGCCAGGGCGCCGCACGCGATCCGCCAACTCCTCTTCTATGCCGTCACACCGGAAGCCGAGCCCAGGACCATCACGCCGATGCTGATCGACATCTCAGCGCCGGAAATCATCGCGGCGTGGACGGCGGCGATGGAAGCGCATGGGTCGCAGACGTGCGCCCGCGATTATGTCGAACTGCAACTTACCCGCGCGCGCCTGTGCGGACTGCGCGCCGGTGTCGCGTCCGCCATCGCTCTCTTTCCCAACGATCCCGTTGTCTTCGACTCGCTCGCCCACGTGTGTCGCGGCGCTCGCGATTTTTGATATGATGATCGACCGCCCACTAAAGATTGGCATTACCTGTTATCCGTCGGTCGGCGGAAGCGGGATCCTCGCTTCCGCGTTGGGCGAGGAACTGGCCAATCGCGGGCACGAGGTGCATTTCATCAGCTACGAGCGTCCGTTCCGCATGCCGGCGGACACCGCGCGGCTTCGTTTCCACCCGGTCCTCATCAACGACTACGATCTTTTCAAATACCCGGACTACACGCTGCCCCTGTCCGTGAAGATGGCAGAAGTAGCCCGCGATTACCAACTGGACGTGCTTCATGTCCACTACGCGGTGCCGCATGCCACGGCGGCGATTCTCGCGCGGTCGATGCTTCCCCCCGAGCAACAGCCGCGCGTGGTCACGACGCTGCATGGCACGGACACCACGTTGCTTGGCCGCGATCCGGGATATGGCCCGGCGATCCGTCACGCGCTGGCCAGTTCGGATGCCGTCACAGCCGTGTCCGCTTTTCTGGAGCAGGAAACGCGTCGGCTGTTGGCCTTTGATGGTCCGATGGAAGTCATTCATAATTTTTTTGCGCCACATCCCGCTCGACGGTCGCGGCAAGAGGTGCGTCATGAACTGGGGTTGCAAGAGGAAGTGGTCATCTTCCACGCATCCAATCTTCGCCCGCTGAAGCGCATCGACCTGTTGCTTGAAACGGCGGCGCGGATTCGCCCGGGCAATTCGTTCAAGCTGCTGATCCTCGCCGGTGCCAACTTCGCGCCGTTTGCGGCCGACGTGCGCCGGCTGGGCCTTGAACAGCGGGTGATCGTGCGCGAGAAGGTTGCCGAGATCGAAGATTATCTGCAGGTGGCCGACATTGGATTGTTCACATCTGAATCGGAGAGCTTCGGCCTGACCATTCTCGAAGCGATGTGTTTCGGTTGTCCCAGCGTCGCCCGCAACGTCGGCGGTATCCCGGAGGTGGTCGAAAGCAATGCTACAGGAATACTCGTGTCCTCGGGAGAACCGGACGCCATGGCGCGCGCGGTTGAAAGCTTGATCGAAGATTCGGCGCGGCGGACGTTCCTCGGACGCGCGGCGCAAAATCGAGCCCGCAAACTCTTTTCAGCGGAAGCGATCGTGCCACGCTATGAATCCCTGTATCGCCGTTTGTGCGCGGGTGATAACAGAATCTAGCGCGGCCACAGGTCGGTTCCCCGAGTCGTAAACGAGGCACTTGTTGTGATTGGCGGCCTTTCAGTCCTCACGGCTACGCTCCGCATTGGAACTGCATTATGGTTGCTCTGGATGATGAATGCTTGGGTGCGGAGAGAGCGCGTTTCGAGGTCGCGACGCACCATAATCGGGACACACCTTCGTGGTTGGACCGTCTGTACCACCCCAACGGACAGAAAACCACTTCGTGTTGCCAAGACGCAACCGCCTGCAACCCTGTTTGACTTGATTCTTGACCCTCTCAATCACTAGGTTGTAGGTTCGATTTCCACACAGCGCGCCAATTCCCATCACGAGCCGAAACTGCAAACATGACGAATACAGAGCCCGCCGCTGCCCTCCTGGCCGAGGTAAATCACACCGCGATCGGTCGAATGTACAGTCACCTGACCGGACGGGAATCTTCCCTGACCGCGCGACTGCTGCTGATCATCGCACTTGTCGCTTTCGTACATGTGATGCTCGGGGTCACCCGATACGTGACCGAATGGATCGTCAATAAGAGCCGTGCCCGGCAGTATCCGCTCGGCTTCGTAACACAGCAGCCGAAATTCACCACGTTCATCCGTCTCATCGCGAACAGCATTACCTCGATCATCTATTTCTTCGCGTTTGGGCTGCTGCTACAGGAGTTCGGCGTCAATTTGACGGCCTATCTGGCCAGCGCATCAATCGTGGGCCTGGCGATCAGCTTTGGTTCGCAGGGGATGGTCCAGGACATGGTGATCGGCCTGACGTTGATTTTTTCCGATGCGATGGACGTTGGCGACATGGTGGAGATCCTTGGGAACGCCCCCGTCGTCGGCCGCGTCGAGGAAATCGGGTTGCGCTTTACCAAGCTCGTCAATCTCTACAATCAGACGGTGTTCATTCCCAATCGCACGATCGCCAACGTCAGCCGATTTCCTCTCGGTGGCGTGCAGGCTTACGCCGATGTCCAATTGCCGGCGGGCGTTGACCCACAAAAGGCTGTCCAGGTTATCGATAACATTGCCCGGGGCATGTGGCACCAGTTTGGAGCCATTATTCTCAGCGAGCCGGTCATCGCCGAACTCGAAACAACGAACAGCGGCTGGGATTTTGTCCGCGTTCAATTCAAAATCTGGCCGGGCCAGGGCGCATTGATCGAAACCACCTTCCGCCAGCAGGTCGTGAGCGCCATGAAATTACTCCGCGCAGATTACGCCGACTGGCAGGTCCCCGTAACTTATCGCGCGGCGAGTTTCGCCAAGACACTGAGGCCGCTTCCAAAAACACTCCCCGACGAATCCTCTGTTTGACCCGGCCGCAGTCGACATCTTTTTCCGTGGGGATCGACCTGTTCCATCGGCTTACGCCCTTCGACGACGATTGGCCGTCCTGATTTTGCGGGAAACGGGACTGGTCGCCGATTCGCGCTCCAGGGTCTCATAGCGATTGATCACTTCTCGGACGAAGTTTCGTCGGTCACTGTAGGTGCCGGGGAAGAAGCTTCCCTTGAAGCCCGCGATGACGACATTGCGGAGTTCGCGCGGCGTCATCTTCAGCTTGTCGATGGCCAGAAGCAGTTCCCTCGTCACGCTTGTGTTCGACATCAGCCGGTTGTCCGTGCAAATCGAGACGGACAACTCGTGATCGAGCATCTGCCGCAGCGGATGGTGGGTCAGGTCCCGCATCCGCGGCAGGGTTTGCGCGTTGCTCGTTAGACAAACCTCGATCGTGATCCGCTGACTCGCCACGTACTCGGCCAGGTATTGGCTGTACGCTTTGGGGTCGGGAATGTTTGGGTTCTGGATCATCTCGTGCGCGAACAGCCATGTCCCGTGCCCGACGCGGTTGGCGTGGCATTTCGTGATCGCCTGGAAAATGGATTCCGGCCCGTACGCCTCGCCCGCGTGCACCGTTTTGCGGACGAAGTGCGAGTGCGCATGCTGAAATGCCGCACTGTGGTCCTCGGCGGGATAACCAGCCTCAGCGCCAGCCAGGTCAAACCCGACCACCGGCAGCCCCTTGTTGTGCGCCAAATCCACTGCCGCGCGCGCCAGTTCCATCGATGCCGCGGCAAATACCTGCTTGGGCGCCGCGTACGACATCACATCAAATAGCCTACGGTAATACGGCGACATCGGCGGCACGAAGTACCGCAGCGCGCACGTGATGATCCCAAAATGAAACGGCACATCCGTGCCGGAGACGACCGCTGGGGATTCGTTGTGGCGTCGCCGCGCGCGCTCGAGCCCGCGGCACACGGCGGTGACCACCTCTCGCATGTTGAGCCCGTCGTTGATGTGCAACTGCGGCGCATATCGCACTTCAATGTAGCGGACGCCCTCCGCGAGATTGTCCTCGGCCAACTCAAACGCGATCCGCTCGAGGCTCTCTGCCGTCTGCATCACCGCGCATGTGTAGGCGAACCCCTTCAGGTAATCTGGCAGGCTTGCGTAATGGTCCTTGAACACCAGCCGCCGCAATCCGTCTTCGGTGTACGACGGCAGCTTCACGCGATGCGCCTTCGCCAGTTCGATCAGCGTCGGGATTCGCAGCGAACCGTCCAGGTGGAGGTGCAGGTCGGTCTTGGGTATCGCGCGGACAAACTCGGGCGAGATTTTCTCACTCATGGTTGTCGTCTCCAATCGTTCTGCAAATTATCCGTACGCCCGTATCGGTTTGGTCTCATCATGCTCGCGCCTCAATAGTGAAAGCTGCTGTGTCCGATGAACTCGCGCAAAATCGATGTCGGCGGCACCAGATGATCCGATACACTCAAGAAACTCGACAAAAACTGCTGCAACCGCCGCGCCTCGGTGTATTGCGGATGGTGCGGTTTGACCTCTGCCAGCAGCGGTTCCACCACCGGCTTGAGCACCGCCAACTCGTAGTCCAACGCGGAATTGAATGCCATGTCCACCGCCTGCTGAAAAGGAAAGATCCATTTCCTCTCCCCCTGCCGCACGCTGGGCCACATGCCCAGGGTCTTGAGCGCCGAGTTCCCACGATAATTGTTGTCCCGCACCAACCGCCGCACCAGCCGATTGTCCGTCGTTGAGATCCGGTTATTTGAATCCAGATTCAACTGCGTCAATGCGCTGATGTAGATCCGCAGTTTGTGCGCCGGCGGCACCGATTGTGTCAGCCGCGGGTTCAGCCCGTGAATCCCTTCCACCAGGACGATCTGGTCAGGCGCGATCCGCAGCTTTTCGCCGCGATACTCGCGGTGGCCCTTCTCGAAATTAAACGTCGGCAGGTCCACTTCCTCGCCCTTGTCCAAACGCATCAGGTGCTCGTTGAACAGTGGCAGGTCCACGGTGTCGATGCTCTCAAAATCCGGCTCGCCGTTCTCGTCCCGCGGCGTGTGCTCGCGATCGACGAAATAGTTATCCACCGAAATCGTCACGGGCCGCAGTCCATCGACGCGCAATTGCACCGCCAGCCGCTTGGCAAACGTCGTCTTGCCCGACGACGACGGCCCGGCAATCAGACACCATTTGATCTTGCCCTGGCGTTCGTGAATGTGATCGGCAATCTGCGCGATCTTCTTCTCATGAAATGCCTCGGCGATCTTGATGAAATCCCCGATCTCTCGCGTCGCGATGATCTCGTTCAGCCGCCCCACGGTGTTGACGCCCAGCACTCGTCCCCATTCCTTGTGCTCCTGGAAAATTTGGAACAGTTGCGGCTGCGGCTCAAAGGGCGGCACTGTCTTCGGGTTCGCCTGGTCGGGAATCTGGAGCACAAAACCCAGCCCGTACGGGATCAGGTCGAATGCCCCGAGCGCGCCCGTGCTCGATGCCAGCGGGCCGTGCGACAGGTCCGAAAAATTCTCGCACCACCACGTCTCGATCTTCGGCGGATTGCGGAAGCGGAGCAGATTGTATTTGTCCCACTGCTTCTCCTGCTCGAATCGCCGCACTGCCTCCGTGAACGCGATCTTGCGCATCTCGATCGGCACGTCGCGTTGCACCGTCTCCCGCATCTTCTGGTCGATCTTCTGCAGTTGCTCCTCGCAAATCCCGGATTTTCCTTCCATCTCGAAGCTGCAGAAGAACCCGGCCCCCAGCGAATGCTCCACCGCAAAATGCGCGTCCGGGTACAGTTCTTTGACCGTCTTTGCCAGGAGAAACCAGACCGATCGGCGGTAGATCTGAAACCCATGCGGGTCGCCCCGTGTCACCAGGGTGACGTCCGCGTCCACCTCCAGGGGATAGGTCAGCGACACCGCGTCGTTGTTAACCAGCGCCGCGACGTAGTCCAGCCCTTCTGGCGACTGGCGCTGCGGAAAAACTTCGCGCACTATCGTTCCCGTCGGACACGAAACCTCGGTCCCGTCTTTCAACGTCACCGTAATCATATTCAGATCGGTGTTCATCTTCGGCTTCTATGAATTCCAAGTGACATATTCACGTCTCTCGCAGTCGTCTTCTCTATTCCATCCAAATGTCGAATCCCCGTTATACACAAGTTTTCATTGACTAGAAACATCTTTTGTTCCGTCCCAAGAGCCCGCCGAACCTCCCCTCGTCAGGTGTTCTCTCGAAGACAACGCTGCCAGACGAAGCCATTTTTGGTAAAACGAAGCCAAGTGTCATTCTGTCTCATCAGCTGCTACAAGTACCACTGCCTTAGCCATATCCAAATCCACTGACACTTGGAAAAATTGGCTTCGTTTGACGGTTTTCCATATATGGGCCTCTTCCCCCCATGAGACGCTGCCGTAGAGTGATCTCCGACCCGCCCACGCCTGCCATTCTTGTCAAAGAACACCAACAGCGCAACTCATAATATCGTCACAATATAGTATGTCAGATCGAATCCAGATTACATCGGGCCCTGCGTGCCGTTTCTGCGATGCAGACGCGTTTGACGGGGCGCCACCGCCCTCCGAAATTCCTCTTGTCCCGACCCGCCCTCCGGCTCTACCGTTTTGCGTCATGAGCGATATTCCGAAATCCAGTAAGCAGCCGGCCGCGGTCCCGCCGGCAACGCCCTCCGGTCCTATCACGATGGTCAGTGAACTCTTTGGCGTCACTCGCACCGTTGCCATTGTCGTTGTCTCGGCTTCGATCATCGTGCTGATCGGCGCCGTTTACTACTTCGTCAAATCCGCACCGCCAACCACCATCGTCATGACCAGCGGTCCCGAAGGCAGCTTGTTTCAGACAAACGCTCTCAAGTACGTCGGTCTCCTCGCTCAGCACGGCGTGAAGGTGAAAGTCCTCACCTCCGAAGGGGCGGACGAGAATCTCCGTCGACTCAGCGACCCGTCTTTCCCTGTCGATGTCGGTTTCGTTCTGGGCGGGATGACCAATGGCGCATCCGCCAACCTCGTTTCGTTGGGCAGTATCTCGCATCAGCCTCTGCTCATTTTCTATCGCGGTGAACCCGTGGAAATCCTCTCCGCGTTCGCCGGCAAGCGCCTCGCCATCGGTCCGCCCGGCAGCGGCACTCGCGCTCTGGCGCTCATGTTGTTGCAGGCAAACAGCGTCAGCACCAACGGGGGGACGACATTTCTCAACTGGGAAGCAACCCCCGCCGCCAAAGCGTTGCTCGATGGCTCCGTGGACGCCGTGTTTCTCATGGGCGAAGCCGCGTCGCCGGCGGTTCTTCGCCAACTTCTCCGCGCGCCCGGCGTCCGGTTGTACAGTTTCACCCAGGCCGCTGCTTACACGCGCCGCTTCACCTATCTGAATACGGTCACCCTGCCCCAGGGTGCGATCGATTTCGGCAGCAACCTGCCGCCGCGCGATGTCACGCTCGTCGGACCCAACGTCGAGTTGATCGCTCGCAACACCCTTCACCCCGCGTTGTCTGATCTGCTGCTCGAGGCGGCCCGCCAGATCCACGGTCGCGCGACCGTGCTTCAACAGAAGGGCGAGTTTCCGGCCCCGATCGAAAATGATTTTCCCATCAGCGACGATGCCGCCCGCTTTTACAAGTCCGGCCGCAAATTCTTCTACCGCTATCTGCCCTTCTGGCTCGCGAGCCTGACCAGCCGGATTCTCGTCGTGTTTGTTCCGATGCTCGTCATCGCCGTCCCCGTCGTCCGCAGTATCCCGTCGTTCTACCGCTGGCGCGTCCGCACGCAGATCTATCGTTGGTATCGCGCCCTGTTGACAGTCGAGAGGCGTCTCCTCACCGAAACCAATCCCGACAAACGCGCCCAACTGCTCCAGCGCCTCGAACATATCGAAGCCGCGGTGAACAAGATGAGAATTCCCGCCTTTTTCGGCGACCAATTCTACGGCTTGCGGGGCCACATCGATTATGTGCGTCAGCTCGCCGAGCAAACGATCCCGGAAAAGAAGACCGCGTCGTGAAGTTTTTGCGGGCGTGGATGCCCGTTGACTCAATCAAAAAAGACACCGGAGTAAGATGAGCTGCGAGCCCCGCCCCCCGCCGGCGGGGGCTCGCTGAGGCTGACGGTCTAGGCGGCATAGCGACGCACCTCGCGTAGCTGACGGCGGATGAGTTGGAGTTGGCGCAGCCGCTGGCGCTGCGGTGCCGACAGTCCCGGCCAAGCCAACACCCGTTGGGCCGGCGTCTGTGGCCGATCGTAGGTTTTCTTAATGCGACTGCCGTGTCGTTGCTTGGTGTTGAGCTTCATGATCGGCTGAAAGAAGTTCTGCAACAGCCGCCAGTCGCGGCGATAGAGCCGCTGGACCACGTCAACCAACTCGGGTTGGTCATAGCGTGCGTAGCCCAAGAGCAGGCGCACCTTGGTCCAATTCTTCTGCTCGACGTGGGCGTTGTCATTCTTGTGGTAGGCGCGAGAGCGGGTGAACTGCACGGGACGCCGCCGTTGGCGGAAGTAGCGCCACAGGGCGTGATTGAGGAACTCACTGCCGTTGTCGGCGTCGAAGCCCAGCAGCGGGAAGGGCAACTCCGCTTCGATCTGTCGGGTTTGGGCCAGCACGGCGGAGGCGCTTTTGTTCCAGATGGCCGCCTGTTCGGTCCAACCGCTGTAAATATCGGTGTAGGTGATGCTGCGCATGAAATCGCCAGCCGTGGAATCGCCCCCGTGATCCACGGTGTCAGCCTCCAGATAGCCGGGCCGATCGATGTCCCAGCTTTCGCAGCGTACCGGGATCTGGGTGCGTAAGAGCCGACCAGGCTTGGTTCCCCCGACGCGTTTGGTCAACTTCAGTCGCAACGGGGCCAGCAAGCGATCCAGCGTCGGCGCACTGACCTGGTGAAGATTGCCCCGTACGGGTGCGGGCAGCGGGCCGTGGCGTTGCTCGTAGGCCGGCAACCACAACGGCAGCATCGCCACCAGCCGCTTGCCGCAGGGATAATCTCCCAGTCTCCAGATGGCGGCAATCACCGCCAACTCCGTGGCAGCGTAACGGGGACGGCTGCCGCCGCGCCGTCGTCCCCGAGGTCCGGACCGATTGCCATTGAGTACCTTGATGGCGTACTTGCGCTCATAGCCACCGACTGAACACAGTTCATTGATCAGGCTGCGTCGATAGGCCGGCCCAGCGCCCTGGTACTTGCGCCGCAACCTCTCGACGACCTCTTGGCGAGTGCCCATGCTCATCTTCTGCATCCCTCCGGCCTGGGTGTCTTTTTGACTGAGTCAACGTTATTCCCTCCGCACCACCAGCCACCCCATCCGGGTGTCTTTTCATTTGAGTCAATTCGGGATGCGGAGTGCGGGCCGGCTTGGTTTGACAGCCTTCCGCCCACTTGTTACACTCATCCAACGGCGAGAAGCGGCTGTCCCCGTGCCGGATCTCTTACCGACGCGGAGGTTACCTGTATGTCCTTGTCCACTTTGTTCATGTGGACGGCCCTTCCCGTGAGTGTTGCGGCTTCGTGGAGATTCTTCAGCCCACCACTCACGATCCGTTGCCAGACCGAACGGAGGTAGAGCCATGTGGATTGTCCGCCTTGCTCTTCGCCGGCCGTACACCTTCGTGGTCGCTGCGCTGCTGTTGTTGCTGCTGACCCCGTTCGTCCTGCTGCGTACGCCCACGGACATTTTCCCCTCAATCAACATCCCGGTCGTCAGCGTCATCTGGCAATACAACGGTCTCAGCGCGCAGGACATGGAGCGCCGCATCATGTACAACTGCGAGCGCCCGCTGACCACCACCGTCAACGACATCGAGCACATCGAATCCACCGCCTACAACGGCATCAGCGTCATCAAGGTCTTCCTTCAGCCAGGCACGTCGGTCGACGCCGCCGTGGCCCAAATCACCGCCGTCTGCCAGACCGTGCTGCGCATCATGCCGCCCGGGCAAATGCCGCCATTGATCATCCGCTACAACGCATCCTCCGTCCCGATTCTCCAATACGGCATCAGCAGCCCGAAGTTGTCCGAGCAGGCCATCTTCGACCTCAGCGCCAATCAGATTCGCGTCGGCCTCGTCAGCGTGCGCGGTGTGGCGATTCCGTTCCCTTACGGCGGCAAACAGCGGCTCGTTGCCGTCGACCTCGATCTTGCGGCGCTCACTTCCAAGAACCTTTGTCCAAATGATGTCGTCTCGGCGTTGAGCGCCCAGAACCTCATTTACCCCAGCGGCACCGCCAAGATCGGACCCACCGAATATGACGTCGAGATGAACACCAGCCCGACGTTGCTCGAAGAGTTGAACGATCTCCCCATCAAGACGGTCAACGGCGCCGTCATCCGCATTCGCGATGTGGCCCAGGTCCGCGATGGCTATTCGCCGCAGCAAAATATCGTCCGCCAGGACGGGGTCCGCAGCGCACTGATCAGCATTCTGAAAACCGGTTCCGCTTCCACTCTGCAGGTGGCCAACGGCGTGAAGGCCGCCATGGTACGCGTCTTGAAGACAACCACCGACAAGGTCGATGTGAAAGAGTTTGCGGATCAATCGCTCTTTGTGCGGACGGCCATTCGCGATGTGGTCCGTGAAGGTGTGATCGCCGCCGCGTTGACGGCGGTGATGATCCTGCTGTTCCTGGGCTCGTGGCGCAGCACGCTGATCATCTCACTCTCAATCCCCCTGTCGGTACTCACCTCGCTGGCCATCCTCAGCGCGCTGGGCGAGACGATCAATCTCATGACACTCGGCGGACTCGCCCTCGCGGTTGGCATCCTCGTCGATGACGCGACCGTGGAATTGGAGAACGTCCACCGTCAGATGGCGCTGGGCAAACCGACGGTGCAGGCCATTCTCGATGGCGCGCAGGAAATTGCGCTGCCCGCGTTCGTGTCCACGCTCTGTGTTTGCATCGTGTTTGTGCCGATGTTTTTCCTGACCGGCACCGCGCGGTACCTGTTCGTCCCGCTGGCCGAGGCCGTGGTGTTCGCCATGCTCGCCAGCTATGCGCTGTCGCGAACGCTCGTGCCAACCCTGGTGATGTGGTTCTATACCGGCGTCGAATACCATGAGCTGGTCAACCCCGAAAAGGTTCGGGCCCTGTTCCGCCCGCTGGCCCGGCTGCAGAATCGATTCGAGGATGGGTTCGACCGCTTTCGGCAACGCTATCGTGAACTACTCGCCCTCGTGCTGCATCATCGCGCATGGTGTGCCGGGATCTTCCTGGGGTTCTGCGCCGCCACCTATTGTTTGATTCCACAGCTCGGCGAGGATTTCTTTCCATCTGTCGATGCCGGCCAACTGCGCCTGCACGTGCGCGCCCGCAGCGGCTTGCGCATCGAAGAAACCGCCAAGCTCGTGGACGAGATCGAGGCGGCAATCCGCCGGGTGATTCCTCCCAATGAAGTCCATGGCATCCTCGATAATATCGGCCTGCCAAACTCGGGCATTAACCTCAGCTATAGCGACAGCGGCGCCATCGGGCCCGGCGATGCGGACATTCTGGTTTCACTACAGGAAGGTCATCGCCCGACGCCCCAGTACGTTCGCAAATTGCGTCTCCGGCTCAACGAGGAATTTCCGGGCACAACGTTCTATTTCCTGCCGGCCGATATCGTCAGTCAGACAATCAACTTCGGCCTGCCGGCTCCGTTTGACATTCAGATTCTTGGCCGCGATCAATCCGCCAACCGCGCCGTCGCCGCCCGGCTCGCCGAGAAAATCCGTCGAATCCCCGGCTCCGTGGACGTCCGCATCCAGCAGCCCGCCGACCGCCCCAAACTCAAATTTGTGGTGGACCGCACCAAGGCGTCGGAAATCGGCCTGGCCGAGCAGGATGTCGCCAGCTCGGTTCTGCTGAGCCTGAGCGGCAGTTCGCAAGTCCAGCCCGCTTATTGGATCGATCCGCGCCTCGGCATTCAGTACACCGTCAACGTCCGCGCACCAGAATATCGCATTGATTCTCTCGATGCCCTGAAGGTAATCCCGGTCAGCGCCAGCCGTCCCGGCGAAGGCGATGGCCAGTTGCTCGTCAACCTTGCCTCCGTGACACGCCAAACCGGCCCGCCGGCTATTTCGCATTACAACATCCTGCCCGTGATCGACCTGTTTGGCGGCGTCAGCGGCCGGGATCTCGGCGGAGTATTGCACGACCTGAAGCCACTCATCGCCGACGCCGGGAAGGAATTGCCGGCAAGCAGTACGATCTTGCTGCGCGGGCAGGCCGATACGATGCGCACCAGTTTCATTGGATTAATGATCGGGTTTGTGATGGCCGTGGCGCTGATCTATCTGTTGCTCGTCGTCAACTTTCAGAGTTGGCTTGACCCGTTCATCATCATTACCGCGCTGCCCGGCGCCCTGGCGGGCGTGGTCTGGGCGTTGCACGTGACCGTCACCACACTGAGCGTGCCGGCATTGATGGGCACAATCATGAGCCTCGGCGTCGCCACGGCCAACTCCGTGCTGGTCGTCACCTTCGCTCGAAATCATCTCCGCAAAGGACTCGACCCGCTCAACGCCGCCTGGGAATCCGGCGTCGGACGGCTTCGTCCGGTGCTGATGACCGCGCTCGCGATGATCATCGGCATGTTGCCGATGGCCATTGGTCTCGGTGAAGGCGGCGAACAAAACGCCCCGCTCGGCCGGGCCGTCATCGGCGGACTGGTCATCGCCACGATCGCCACATTGTTCTTTGTGCCGGTCGTCTTCAGCCTGTTGCATCGTGGCAGCACCGTGAAGAGCGCCGAGGACTTCGATGCCGCGATCGCCAGTGTCCACGTCGACTGGCGCAATAATTGAGAGGCGCAATCTCACAACCATTCCAGCAACTGGCCGAGGTTGTGGATTTCGAGATCGGCTTTGACGGAAGAGTCTGCGGGGCGTTGCAGCGCAAACAGCACCGTGCGAAACCCCATGTGCTGCGCGGGAGCGATATCATTGGCGGGCGAATTGCCGATCATGACGCAATCGTCCGGCATGATGCCAAGTTCGGTGAGCACCTCGATGGCGCGCTGGAAAGCGGTGAGATCGGGCTTCGTCACGCCGAGTTCGTACGAGAAGAACACCAACTCTTTGTCGAACAGGGACTCGTAGTTGCGGATCGATCCCCGGCTGGCCTCGCCCAGCAAATCGGACAACTCGATGGGCGTATAGAACTGTCCATTGGAAATGATCCCCTGGAGGAGGCTGCGTTTCTTGAATGTCGTCAAGACGTCAAGCACGCGGAATTGAAGCTCCTTCGGATTGGCCACTTTCTCAAAGAACAGCGCCACTTCGCGGGCGAAATTCAGCGTAGGCGGCTCGTCGGCCTGGAACTTATCGAGGATCCTGAACCAGATTTCGTCCACGCGCACCTCGGGATGCGCGACGCCCTCCGCAATGCGCATCTGGCGCTCGGCTTCGATTCCGCGCAGGAACAAATCCTGCAATTGTGATGGATCCGCGTGGATGCTGAAATTCTTCACCGTGCGCTCGAACGCGGTCCGTAAATCGGCTTCCCGTCGGAGCAACGAATGCAGACCGCCGCGGCGCGCGGTGACGAGCGTGTTGTACACGTCCCAAAAGATGACCTTCGGATCGCCCATGTCGCGGCAAGTTTACAGTCGCGCGGCGCGCGCACGAAGCAATTTGTGTGGGCCGGGACCGCCCGCTGGCGAATCATTCATATCGGAGCGCGTCGATCGGGTCGAGGCGGGACGCCTTCCAGGCGGGGTAAAAACCAAAGGCAATGCCGACACTGACCGATACGGCGACGGCCGTAATGATCGCGGCCAGCGATGGCATGGTCGGCCAGTGGAGGAACGTTGTCACAGCGACCGATACTCCGCGGCCCAACAGGATTCCGGCAACACCACCCCCCAGACACAGCACCACCGCCTCAATGAGAAACTGTCGCAGGATGTCGCCGGCGCGCGCGCCCACGGCCATGCGAAGCCCGATCTCCCGGGTTCGCTCGGTCACCGACACGAGCATGATGTTCATGATACCCACGCCACCCACCACGAGCGAAATCAGCGCCACAATCAACAGGAGATTGGTCATGACATGGCTGGTGGACGCCAGAGCCTGTGAGATTTCCGTGAGATCGCGAATTCGGAAATCATCCAGGGCGCCGGGCCGAATGTGATGGCGTTCGCGCATGAGGGCGGTAATCTGGCCGATGGCTACCGGAATGTCCTGCACGGACGCGGCGGATATCCAGACGTCATCGACATCGGAAAACCGGATCACCTGTGGCGTGTCGGCAACCTGGGCGGCGGATGGCTGCGCATACAGTTGCACGGATTGATTCGGGTAGAGCTGACTGAGGGAATTGATCCCACTGGCGGATGCCGAGGAAGCGCTGGTGGACTGGGAGGCCTGCCGGATACCAGTCACGCGGAACTTAATGGTGGTCCACGGGGCGGCAAGAAAGTCATCCTGATCCTGCCCCATCATGTTCGGGCCTTTGCGGCTGAGAACGCCGACGACCTTCATCGCGACACCCTGGACGCGAATTTCCTTGCCGATCGGAGATTCAGCGCCGAACAACTGTTTGACGATGGTCTGCCCGATGATGCAGACGGCGGCGGCACTGCGGACATCGTCGTCGCTGAACGACACGCCTTCGTCCAGCGGCCACTGACGGATATCGAGGTATTCCGGTGTCGTGCCAAGGATCCGTCCCGGATTCCAATTCAAATTGCCATAAACAATCTGGGCGTGGCAGTCCACGCTGGGAGCAACCCATTTGATGGCGCTGCAGTTTTGGCGGATGGCATCGGCGTCCATGGGTGTCAATGTCGGCCGCCCGCCGGCGCCGGAATTGATACCGGCGACGATGATATGGGCGGGGTCCACTTGGATAACATTGGCCCCGAGACTGGCGATGGTGCGCTCGATGGACGAAGAAGAGCCCCGACCGATCTCCATCATGGCAATGACAGCGGCGATGCCGATGATGATCCCCAGGCAGGTTAAGAGTGTCCGCATGACGTTCCGTCGGAGCGCTCGCAGCGCCATCCGCAGAACCCGGTATGTGTTCTTCATGGTGCGCTGTTCCGACCTGTCGCCCGTTCGCTCAGTGGAAGCGGATTTGCGGAATGAACGGATTCCGCGTGCCAGACGCCGCCGTCTCCGTTGTCTCTCCCGTAACCACTTCCTGCCCTTCGTGAATGCTTTCGCACGCGATCGCCGTGCTGATGCCGTCCGATGCCCCGATCTTTACCTCCACGGGACGGACGAACTCCCCGTCCTCCACCCAGATCGTGCCAACGCGGTCCTTCGGGTCGTTTGCCGGCTTCGAATCAGGGCTGTTTTTGCCACCAGAATTGAGCGGTGGCGGGTCCGCCGCTGTCGACGCGCGCGCATCGGGCGAAATTTCCACGACCGAGGACGGAGACCAGCGCAGGGCCGCGTTGGGAACCAGCAATGTATTGGGTTCCCTGCGGATGATGAAGTGAACGTTCGCGGTCAGATACGGCAGCAATGTGTTATCGCTATTGTCCGTATTGACCTCGACGGTGTACATCACGACGTTTTGGGACATGGTGGCGTTGAGGCGGACCTTGCCGACCGAGCCGGAGAATTCGCGGCCGGGGAACGCATCGCAGGTGAACGTCACCGGAGCGCCGGACTTGATCCGGCCCACATCGGCTTCATTTACCGCGACCCAGATCTGCATTTTTGTCAGGTCTTTGGCGATCAGGAACAAGCTTGGCGCGTTGAGACTTGATACCACGGTTTGGCCGATGTTCACGCGTCGGTCAATGATGACACCCTTGACGGGCGATCGGATCGTGCAGAAATCCAAATTGCGCTGGGCCTTGTTAAGCGTTGCCTCGGCTTGCAAGGTGGTCGCTTTGGCCTGGGCGAGGGCGGCTTCTGCCAGAGCGACGTTGGCCCGGGCAATCTCGTAATTAGCCTTGTAGGAATCATACGTGGAAAGTGGCAGCAACTGGTTGTGGACAAGTTCCTGCGTCCTCTTCCAATCGGCCTCGGCTTGGACGAGTTTGGCCTTGGCCTGCTCGAGACCGGCGACGGCGCTGGCCTCACCCGCTCGATCTTGTTCCACTTGGGCCCGCGCCACCGCCAGATCCGCGGCGTACACGGATTCGTCGATTTGGGCGAGGACAGTTCCCTCCTCGACAACGGAGCCGTAGTCGATCGGTTTACCGTTCTTGTCCTGGCCGAAAGAAGTGATGAGACCTTCCACCTGCGCGCCCACATCCACGACCTCGATCGGTTCGATCGTTCCCGTGGCGTTAATGGTGGCAACGAGATCCCCGCGTTTCACGGGTGCCGCACGAAACGATATTCGCAAGCTGTTCCGGGCGTGCCACCACCAAGCGCCGGCCCCGCCGGCGAGGACGAGCACAACCGCGAGGATCATGCGGGTTTTTAGCGAGCGGCTCATTGTTTTCCCATTATGAGCTCTCACGCTGGCACATTCCAGCTTACCGGGAGATTACCGCTGACCGCAGGCGCGTGGCCCTGTCGGTCGACGTCTATCCGACGAAGATGGCGTCGTCGGTCCAGTCATTGCGGAGCACGCCCTTGTCCATATTGACCATCGGCACGTAATTATGGAATACACGGATGGGGCTGAGCAGGCGCAGTGTGGAAATCTCTTCGATTGAGTCGGGGCCGTGGTTTTTGCGGAGGGACGGAACGATCTTACCCTGGACATTCTCGATGATGTCGGCGTCATTCTTGCCTTCGATGATCATCGCCAGAGTAACGCGCCCGTCCGTCTCGGCGATGTGCGACTCGTAGATCAGGTCAGTGAAGACGGATCGCACGTTGGGCTCGCTCTTGATCTCGTCCACGATCTGTTTGACGGTGATACCGATGCGGAATTTGATGATGTAGAGGTGCCGCGCGCCGAACGTGCCCGTGCCCGTCTCCTGCATATCGATGGCGGCGAAGTAGTTGAGCAGACCTTCGTCCTCGAGCCGCTTGCGTTTGCGGCGAACAGAGGGCGTGGGAACGCCGGTGATCGTACTGATGTGATTGTCGCTTTGACGCGGATTGCGGATGAGGGCTTTCAGGATGGCTCGTTCCTGTTCGTCGAACGTACGCATGAATATCTCAGTTGTTCAATAAGCTGAAGATTTCGCTTGTTTTCGTTCATAGCTTTGCTACTTTATGGTTAGAATTCAACATAAAAATCATTTATGTGAACAATTTGGCGCGGTAAGGGGCGAGAGAATCCAGGAAATGTTGCAGCGAATTTCACAAGGCATGGGGTGTAGTTATCACCCGGCACACATTCGTGGTAGTGTCAGGGCGTGTCCGGTTTCGTCGTGCAGTTCATTTAATGAACGGAGGTTCTGACATGAAGATCGTGAAGCAACTTGCATTATTCCTGGAGAACAAACCCGGTACGCTATCGAAGGTTTGTGATGCGCTGGCCGCGGCAAAGATCAATATTTTTGCC
Source organism: Verrucomicrobiia bacterium (assembly GCA_035501175.1). Classification (GTDB taxonomy): domain Bacteria; phylum Verrucomicrobiota; class Verrucomicrobiia; order Palsa-1439; family Palsa-1439; genus Palsa-1439. The sequence goes on from DATJWQ010000048.1 coordinate 215,480, forward strand.
ATTTCGGTATCGGATGCCGTCGACCATGCGGTGGTGCGGATGGTGGTGGATGATTCGCAGAAAGCGTTGCACCTGCTCGGCGAGCACGGCGTTCTCGTGGTTGAGCGCGATGTGCTGATGCTGGAGGGACGCAACAAGCCGGGAGAACTGGCCGACATTGCCGCCAAACTCGCCAGGAACAAGGTGAACATCGAATACGCGTACAGCGCCACGCCGGTGAATGCGACGACCGGCGCCATGATCCTCCGAGTGGGTAATCCGAAGAAGGCGGCGCGGATTCTGAAAGGGCACTGATCAGAGACACGGCCGAGAGAATTCGTTGCCCAAGGTGACAATGACGTTGAAAAGATGCCGCAAACTTGCCATATAGTTCCGACTCGAGGCGAGTTTGAGGGAAGTACGCAATGAGCAATACGCGCACAAACACACCGTATGGTTGGCCGGAGAAGCAGGGGTTGTATGATCCCCGGTTCGAGCACGACTCCTGCGGCGTCGGCTTTGTGGTCAATATCAAGGGCCGCAAATCGCACGACATCGTTCGTCAGGCGATCACGGTCCTGCTCAACCTGAGCCATCGCGGCGCGTGCGGTTGCGAAGCGAACACGGGTGACGGCGCGGGGATTTTGATGCAGGTCCCGCACGAGTTTCTCAAGAAGGAGTGCGCGAGGGAGAGGATCGCACTGCCTTCGGCCGGCGAGTACGGCATCGGTATGGTATACCTGCCGCCGAGCGACGCCGAGCGGTACAAATGCGAGAAATTGTTTGAGGAAATCGTAGCGGGCGAGGGCCATCAACTGCTTGGCTGGCGGACGGTGCCCACATCCAACGCGCCGCTTGGCGAGACCGCACGGGGGTCGGAGCCCGTTGTCCGCCAGGCATTTATTCGACGCGGCCCGAAGATCAAAGATGACATGGAGTTTGAGCGCAAACTCTACGTCGTCCGCAAACTCGCCGAACGCGGGATCCGTTACTCGGGCATCAAGGGCGGAAACCGGTTCTATATTTCGAGCCTGTCGTACAAGACCATCGTCTACAAGGGCATGCTCATGCCCGACCAGGTCGACCCGTTTTATCCTGACCTGAATGATCCCGCGCTTGAATCCGCTCTGGCGCTGGTTCATTCGCGATTCAGCACCAATACGTTCCCGAGTTGGGACCGCGCGCACCCGTACCGGTACATTGCGCACAACGGCGAGATCAACACGCTACGCGGCAATATTAATTGGATGCACGCCCGCGAGTCGTTGTTAAAGTCCGACCTGTTTGGCGACGACCTGAAGAAATTGCTGCCGATCATCAACGAAGACGGCAGCGATTCCGCCATGTTCGACAACTGTCTTGAGTTCCTCGTCCTGGGCGGGCGCTCGCTTCCGCACGCGATGATGATGATGATTCCGGAACCGTGGTCCGGACACGAGAGCATGGCGGAGGAGAAGAAGGCGTTTTACGAGTACCACGGCTGCCTGATGGAGCCCTGGGATGGCCCCGCCTCGATCGCGTTCACGGATGGGGTCAAGATCGGCGCCGTGCTCGATCGCAACGGATTGCGTCCGTCCCGGTATTACGTGACGAAGGATGACAGGGTGATCATGGCCTCGGAAGTCGGCGTGCTCGATATTCCGCCCGAAGGGGTGCTGCAAAAGGGCCGGCTACAACCGGGCCGGATGTTCCTGGTGGACACCGAACTCGGCCGGATTGTTGCCGACGAAGAGATCAAGCAGACGATTTCCAACGAGCGACCGTATCGGTTGTGGCTGAAACAGAGCCTGGTGGATCTGGAGGAATTGCCCGAATCGCCGCATGTTCACAAGCCCGACCACGCCACCGTCCTGCTTCGACAACAAGCGTTTGGGTATACATTCGAGGACCTTCGCATTTTGCTCGCGCCCATGGCCCGCGACGCCGTCCAGCCGCTGGGCTCGATGGGGGCGGATACGCCGTTGGCGGTGCTGTCGAACCGGTCCCAGCTGTTGTACAACTATTTCAAGCAGTTGTTCGCACAGGTCACCAACCCGCCGATTGATTGCATCCGCGAGGAGATCATTACGTCGACGTACACGACGATTGGTCCCGAGGGGAACCTGCTCGATCCGCGGCCGGAAAGCTGCGGGCAGGTTCGCCTGAAGGGCCCGGTTCTGAGCAACGAGGAATTCGAGCGCCTGCGTCACATCAACCGGGCTGGATTTAAATCGATCACGCTGCCGATCCTGTTCGATGTGAACGAAGGCGGCGCGGGGCTCGAAAGAGCCATGGAGGGTCTCTTTGCCAAGGCAAGCAAGGCCATCCAGCAGGGCCACAATATTCTGATCCTGTCCGATCGCGGGATCGATCACGATCATGCGGCGATACCTGCGCTGCTGGCGGTGGCGGGGATGCATCATCATCTCATTCGCGAAGGCACCCGCACGCAGGTCGGGCTGGTGCTGGAATCGGGCGAGCCGCGCGAGGTGCATCATTTCGCGTTGTTGATCGGATACGGCGCCGGCGCGATCAATCCCTATCTCGCGTTCGAGACCCTGGACGACATGATCCGTCAGGGCATCCTCAAGGACATCGACCACAAGAAGGCGGTCAAGAACTACCTCAAAGCGGTTACGAAAAGCGTCGTCAAGACCATGGCGAAGATGGGGATTTCGACGATTCAAAGCTATTGCGGCGCGCAGATTTTCGAAGCCATCGGCCTCAATCACTCCGTCATCGACAGGTATTTCGCCGGGACGGCGTCGCAGGTTGAAGGCGTGGGGATCGACGTCCTCGCCGAGGAAGTTCGGCTGCGTCATCGTCATGCGTTCCCCAATCGCTCCGTCAATGGGGCGACGTTGGATCCGGGCGGCCTGTACCAATGGCGGCACGACGGGGAGTATCACCTGTTCAACCCCGAGACGATCCACAAGCTGCAATTGTCGACGCGCGTCAACGACTACAAGGTTTTCAAGGAGTACTCATCGCTGGTGAACAACCAGTCAACGGCGTTGTGCACGTTGCGCGGACTGTTTGAATTCAAATTTGCGCCGCAACCGATCCCGATCAACGAGGTCGAATCGGTCGACAGCATTATCAAACGATTCAAGACGGGTGCGATGAGCTACGGTTCGATCAGCCAGGAAGCGCATGAGGCGCTGGCGATCGCCATGAACCGGGTTGGCGGCAAGAGCAATACGGGCGAAGGCGGCGAAGACCCGGAACGGTACAAGCTGATGCCAAATGGTGACAGCAAGAACTCGGCGATCAAACAGGTTGCCAGCGGCCGATTCGGCGTGACGAGCCAGTACTTGACGCAGGCGAAAGAGCTTCAGATCAAGATGGCCCAGGGCGCGAAGCCCGGCGAAGGCGGTGAACTGCCCGGTCCGAAAGTATATCCGTGGATTGCCAAAGTGCGTTTCTCAACGCCCGGCGTCGGGCTGATCTCGCCGCCGCCGCACCATGACATTTATTCAATCGAGGACCTGGCGGAATTGATCCATGACCTCAAGAATTCCAACGAACGTGCCCGCATCAGCGTGAAGCTCGTCAGCGAAATCGGCGTCGGCACGGTCGCGGCAGGCGTGGCGAAGGCGCACGCGGACGTGGTGCTGATCAGTGGCCACGACGGCGGCACCGGTGCATCGCCGCTGTCGAGCATCAAACACGCGGGGACGCCGTGGGAGCTTGGCCTGGCGGAAACGCAGCAGACGCTCGTGCTCAATAATCTGCGCAGCCGCATTTACGTCGAGGCGGACGGACAGCTCAAGACCGGCCGCGACGTGGTCGTCGCCGCGCTGCTCGGCGCGGAGGAATTCGGGTTTGCGACGGCACCGCTGGTCACACTGGGGTGCATCATGATGCGTGTATGCCATCTGAATACGTGCCCGGTTGGCGTGGCGACGCAGAACCCTGAATTGCGCGCGAAATTCAGCGGTGACCCGCAGTTCGTCGTCAATTTCATGCGATTTATCGCGCAGGAAGCGCGGGAGCTAATGGCGCAACTGGGCTTTCGCACGATCACGGAAATGGTTGGGCGCGTCGATCGCCTGGACGTGAAGAAGGCGATCGATCATTACAAGGCACGCGGGCTCGATTTCTCGAAGGTGTTCCATCAACCGAACATGCCTGCCTACGTGGGCCGGCATCGAACAATGGACCAGGACCACGGGTTGGAGGAATCGCTCGACAAGAAGCTGCTGTTGAAAGTGTGCGAGCCGGCGCTGACCAACCGCCAGAAGGTCCATGCAACGCTGCCCATTGCCAACACGAACCGGGTGGTCGGCACAATCACGGGGAGCGAACTGACGCGTCGGTACGGACCTGAGGGCCTGCCCGAAGACACCATCAAGCTGCATTTCAAAGGCAGCGCGGGGCAAAGTTTCGGCGCGTTTATCCCGAAAGGGATGACGCTGACTCTGCAAGGGGACGCGAACGATTACCTGGGCAAGGGACTCAGCGGTGGCAAGATCATTGTCTATCCGCCGCGCGGATCGACGTTCATACCCGAGGAGAATATCATCATTGGCAACGTGGCGTTTTATGGGGCGACGAGCGGCGAAGCGTACATCGGCGGGATGGCGGGCGAACGATTCTGCGTCCGCAACAGCGGCGTGCGCGCGGTCGTCGAGGCGGTGGGTGACCATGGTTGCGAGTACATGACCGGCGGCCGGGTGGTCGTGCTGGGGTCGACCGGGCGCAATTTCGCGGCGGGCATGAGCGGCGGGATTGCCTACGTGCTCGATACGGCCGGTGATTTCCCGAAACGTTGCAACACGGCGATGGTCGGGCTCGAGAAGCTCACCGACCCGGAGGAAATCCAGGAGGTGCGGGCGATGATCCAGCGCCACGTGGAATTCACCAATAGCGAGCGCGGGCGCAAAATCCTCGACTTGTGGGAGGAAATGACGCCGAAGTTTGTGAAGGTCATGCCCAAGGATTACCGGCGCGTCATCGAAGCGACGCAACGCGTCAAGGCGGCCGGGTTGAGCGGCGAAGAGGCGGTCATGGCTGCGTTCGAACAAAACGCTCGCGATCTGGCCCGCGTCGGGGGAAACTGAGAGTCCACTTTTAATAACTGACCATGGGCAAGCCAACGGGATTCCTGGAGATCAAGCGTGAGCTGCCGGCCGACCGCACGCCGGGGGAGCGCGTTCGCGACTGGAAGGAGTTTCACCAGCATCTGCCGGTGGAGAAGCTCCAGCAACAGGGTGCGCGCTGCATGGATTGCGGGGTGCCGTTTTGCCACACCGGCAAGTTGCTGAGCGGGATGGCCTCCGGTTGTCCGATCAACAATCTGATCCCCGAATGGAACGATCTCGTGTACCGCGGGCTGTGGAAGGAAGCGCTCGGCCGCCTGCACAAGACCAACAATTTTCCCGAGTTCACCGGCCGTGTTTGCCCGGCGCCGTGTGAGGGTTCCTGCGTGCTCGGCATCAATGAGCCGCCCGTTACGATCAAGAACATCGAATGTTCGATCGTCGACCACGGCTGGGACGAAGGCTGGATCGCCGCGGACCCGCCGAAGACGCGGACGGGCAAGAAGGTGGCGGTGATCGGATCGGGTCCGGCGGGGTTGTGCGCGGCAGCGCAGTTGAACAAGGCAGGGCACGCGGTGACCGTGTTCGAGCGGGCGGACCGGATTGGCGGGTTGCTGATGTACGGCATCCCGAACATGAAGCTCGACAAGGGTGTCGTCCAACGCCGCATGGACGTGCTGGCGCAGGAGGGCATCCAGTTCGTCACCAACACCGAAGTCGGCAAGAACTACCCCGCGAAGAAGCTTCTCGAAGAATTTGACGCGACCGTGCTGTGCACCGGCGCGACGAAGCCGCGCGATCTTCCCATTGAAGGCCGCCAGCTTCACGGCGTCCATTTTGCCATGGAGTTTCTGACGGCCAACACGAAGAGTCTCCTGGACGGCGCCCGCAATGGCGATTTCATTTCCGCCGAGGGCAAGGACGTGATGGTGATCGGCGGTGGCGACACCGGGACGGACTGCGTGGGCACGTCGATGCGGCATGGTTGCAAGAGCCTCGTCCAACTGGAAATCCTGCCCAAGCCGCCGTTCCAGCGGGCGGCGAACAATCCGTGGCCGGAATGGCCGAAGGTGTATCGAATAGATTACGGGCAGGAAGAAGCCGCGTCGGCTTTCGGCGATGATCCCCGCGTGTATTGCGTGACGGCGCGACGATTTATCGGCGACGAGCAAGGTCATTTGAAGCAGGTCGAGATCGTCCAGATCGAGTGGCAAAAGGACGACAAGAGTCGGTTCGTTCCGAAAGAAGTCCCGGGCACGGCCAGGATCGTGCCGTGTCAATTGGCTCTGTTGGCGATGGGCTTCCTTGGTCCCGAAGACCAGCTCCTGCAACAGCTCGGTATTGACCGAGATGAGCGCACGAACGTCAAAGCCCAATACGAGGCGTACTCGACGAGCATTCCCGGTGTGTTCGCGGCGGGCGACTGTCGTCGTGGCCAGAGTCTCGTGGTGTGGGCGTTCAATGAAGGCCGTGGCGCCGCCCGTGAGTGCGATCGCTATCTGATGGGCCAGACCGATTTGCCGTAGCCGCCAGCTGTCTTTCGCGGGCAGCTTTCCTTTCTGAAATCCTTCCAACGGTCGGGATGGACGCAAGGCAGCAATTGCCCACAAACAAAGGCGCTGGTGCCTCCCGGCCGGGAAGCACCAGCGCCTGGTCGTTTCTCCAGTTGCGTTACGGCAACAACACGCGCACGCGGTAGTACCGTGACGGTGTATTCGTTGCGCCGCCCGTGTCGGTCATGCTGGATTGCGTGCCCAGTCCGGTTCCGCCACTGAGGATGTTCGTCTGGCCTGTGGGGAAGAAGTTATTGGTGTAACTTCCGTTGCCCGTACCGGTGGCGAACTCGAGCACGTTCGTCCGTGACGCAACTCCCGGCGTGTAGGTGTTATCACCGCTTGCGCCGAGATAGGTCACCACAACATTGCCACTCGACTTGGCGACGCTGATGATGTGCAGGTAGGCCGCCGAGTTCGTCGGGTTGAAGCCCGCCAAGAACTTGTTGGTATCGCTCATGCCGACGCCGTACGGATCGGCGGAGGGCGCTCCGTTCGCGCTGTTGGTGCTGCCGAAGTACTGCAGCCGCCACCATGCGTAGGGATCGTAGACATTGATCGTCTGCGTTGCGGGGCTGCTGGCGCCACCCGAGTTGGACGCGATCAACTGCGCCGTGTAGGAGCCAGGCGTCGAGTAGGTGAACGACGGGTTCTGGCTGACGGATGTATGGACGCCATCAAACGTCCAGTACCACGCGGTCGGCGAGCCCGACGACGTGTCGGTGAAGTTCACCGGCAACGGCGCGGCGCCGCTGGTCGGAGCCGCCGTGAAGCTGGCGGTTGGCGCCGTGACCGAGGAGGCCACATTCGTCAGGAACTCATAGACAATGGCGAAGTTGGTTGAAACCGCGAGCTTGCTGATGGTCATGCCCGACTGGCTTTGACCATTGCAGTAGTTGCCGATGAGGAAACTGCCTGCGGTGGGATCGGCGCCTGCGCCGCCGGCCGGGCCGTTGCCGGCCTGCGGATCCTGGACGGCGACCTGTCCCGTGGTGATCGGAGGAGATGAGCCTCCGTTGGCGGGGACATTGGCGTAGGAGATATTCGCACTGGTGGGGTTAACAACGACCCACGTGTTGGAATTGCAGACATCGGCGACGATGATGACCATGTTCGTCGTGTTGTAGCCAAAGGGCACGCCGCCGTGCACCCAACTGTCGATGCCCGAGATATGGCAATCCCATTCAAAGTTTCCACCGCCAAGATCCGACACGCCGACGCGGTCATCGGCGTATCCGCTCTCAAACGTATGGTTGTAGATGGCGAAGGAGTAGTCGGGATCGCCGGACGGCGCGCCGGTGACGGCGACCATCATGCCGCAATAGACATAGGCCGTGGTGTCCGTAACGTCCTGCGCCGAGATGTTCTTCCACGGCTCCTGAGCCGTGGTCCCAGAGCACTGGAATGGAATGGAGAGCACGTTGTTGCTGACGTAGTACGGATTGTCCGGAGAGCCTGATTCGCCTGTCCAACCGTTTTGGCCGACCAGCGGCTGGCCCTGCTGGTATTGGCTGAAGTCGTCGAAGAACCCGAACCCAACCTGCAGGTTCAGATACTCGGTCGTGAGCAGGGAGGTCGACGTGGTATTGGAAACCAGCAAGCTGTCCGCGTACACGCCGAACGGCAGATTCGAGGCCACACCGTAGTTGATTCCCACGGTGATGGGCACCGACGCATGGCTGCTCAATGTGCCGCTGGATGGAGTGACCGTGGCCCAAGCCGTGGAATTGTCGGTGTTGCTGTCGATGCCCACAGCCCAAGCCGTCGCGGTAGTCGTCAGGTTGGAGACCACGTAGACATAATTGCTCGGCGTGAACAACGTGCCGGAGCCGACGGCGTTGAAGTTGGAGCTTGGGGAGAAAGCCAATGACTGAACGGTCAACGTCGCGCCAGGCGAGCCGAACGTGCTGCCGCCGAGCACGTGAAAGACTATCCTACCCGCATATGTTCCGCCTGGTTCTCCAGTGGCTGTCGCGTTGTTCGCCAACACTGTGATACTCGTACTGGTGCCGGGATTGAGCGCGTTGGTGCTTCCGTCGAACGTCAACCAATTGCCCCCACTGGAGGGCGCAAAAGTCATGTAGTAGGAATTTGTGGTTGTGGAGCTCAAATTGGCGACGGAGAACACGTAGCCATTGCTCGGGCTAAAGGCACCACCCGCGGGCCCGAGGAAGGAGGGGCCGTACGGCGGGCCGACGGTGATCGTTCCTGAACTGTTGATCGTGCCCGAGTCGCCACCCGATGGCACCAAGGCGACACCACGGAGGTTCATTCTCACAGCGGGAGTCGTGTTCGGGAATGCGGGGTTAACACCATTCCAGCGATATTGATTGGCATCCCCGCCATCGGCGTTGGTGCCGGGATCGCCATTGAAGCCGGTCAGATCGATATACGGATACAAGGTGTTGTAGTTGGCCGGCGTATACGTTCCGCCTTCCGTGATAAACAGTGTGACCACGGGCTGGGAGTTGCTGTAGGAAAGCTTGCCTGTCAGTCCAATTGCGCCGCAGGCGGAAATGGAGCCATCATTGACCCACTGGGTGCCGACGAGACAGTATTTCCACACACCCCCGACACACCCGAAGCTGTTATTCGTATTCGCGTTACTATCCGTCACATAGAGCGTGTCCATGCCCGGGCCGCCACTCAGGTTGAACAGGGCGAAGCCAAACGCACTGGCGCCATTCGGAAATGTCCCGGGAAGCCGGACGAAGTTCGTGCTCAGGAATGAGGTCGGCAACGAACCCCCGAGCGGGTTTACCGCGGGTGAGGTGTTGGTTGCGACGTCGATCACATTGTTGGCCGTCAGATAGAGCTGATTGCTGAAGATGCCGAGCACGCGAACGTTGCTGACGGTCGTTTCAATTTGTGTCGACATGCCGGATGGCGTCACCCCCGGGATAAAGGCGCCACGCTTCGTGTACTTGGTGCCGCCGCTTACGCCCGCCAGCCAGATATTCGTGCCGTCGAGGCTGACGGCGCTGCGGATTTCGTCGCCGTTTTCAGGGGAGTTGGTAATCGTGGTGGTGGTGTACACATTGTCGTTGCCGTCCACCAAGCCGACGACACGGGCGACCTGTCCAAAAGAACCCGTGGTAGTGGCTGAGGAAAGAGCTGAATTGGTGAGTAGCCCGAAGGTCGCCGCGTAACCGCCCAGAGCCAGGAATCGGCCATCGGTCGAAAGGCTGAGATGACCGGCGGCCAAGGCTCCGCCATCGATCAGGAATGGCGCCTGTCCCCCGTACCAGTTCGTCGGCATCGGGGTCGACCCCTTGAAAGCGATGGACCAGTTCGGCGAGGTCAAGGGACCCGTGAACGTCAACTGGTACTCATCCAGGAAAACGGAGTTGCCTGTATTCGTAAGAATCTGCGATCCGTCGCCGACCCGAACCACGACGATGTCGCCCGGTGTGAACGCCCAAGCGTTTGTTCCCAACACCACCGCGACCGCCAACAATAGTCCACCAAGTATTCTCTTCATGAACTCACCCTTCATCCTTTCACCTTGCCCGAGAATGTTTTCTCCCGAAACATCACGACCTCTACTGGGGCCACAAACCTCTCGCTGGTTTGTGACGCCCGTTAGACCAAATTGTTAAACTTCGGCGACGCTTTTCACCGCGCCGTGTCACACGCCCCAGTCAGTTGCACATTTCCGAAATACCCTGAGCAAACCACCAATGATAAGGTGTGCCCTTCTTCCAATCACCACCGGTTGAAGAGTCATCCCATTGGAACGGGAACGGCGCGCATTGCCTGCAATACAGCGTGGGGAGAATCCATTCCACGTGACCGTCGCCCATCACAAAATTGGCTCCGCCGGAGTGCCGAGTCACCGTCTCATACCCGCCGCTGGTTTCGCTGTAGTTGTCCTCAGGCTCTTCGCAAAAGATAATCGTGCTGGGCGGACTGATCATTCGGTCGCGGCGGTAGATCGCGTAGGTGGATTTCACGCCGCAGCTCGAGGCCCGGCTATGAGTGCAGTCGTTGATCGAGTACCAGAAAATCGGGTTTGATGTCGTAGGGTTTACGGTTTTATTGGTTGCGCTGGGACACACCCAAATACTATTGGCACGCGGATTGGGAGGAGTGCTTGGTGCGGTATACAATTGGCACAAGGTTTTTTGGCCGATATAGGGCGGGAGCGCATTATACCACGCGAAGAGATTGGCAGAATCGCACGGGCTACCGGTGTCGCCGACGTACGGATAATACTCCTTCCAATCGTCGTTGTACATGTTCATGGCCAGCGCCCACTGATGCATGTTGCTGACGCATTTGGCCGCGTTACCTTTTTCCCGGGCCTTGTTCAGGGCCGGCAACAGCATGCCCGCCAGAATCCCGATAATGGCGATGACGACCAGCAGTTCGATGAGTGTAAAAGCGCGGGTCTGCCTGCGCCACCGAGCAAGAATGTTCTTCCGCATGCGTTTCTCCTGACACCCCCATTGGAATCTCGCTGGCTCCACGGGGCAATCGTTTTTGGGCCTCCACAGCAGCCCTTTATAATGCCTTCTCGTAGTCAACGATTATTGAGTAAGTGGCCCTGGGATGCAAGAAGAAAAACACGCACGAAATGCTGACAATTCGGCAACAATTGCGAAACGGGGAGAACGCGCCTCCGAACCGGAGTCCCGGGGGACTGATCTGTCAGTTTGGCAGAACGACCTTCGCGGTTTTCGCGGATTTGGGAATCAGCCATTCGGCACGGCCAATCAATCGCTCTTGGGCTTGCCCTTTGACTGGAGCAGGACGGCAAGCGCACGTTGGTCTTCGGCCGAATTCGGTTCCAGTTTCAAGAGGCTTTCGACCTGGGCAATCGCCTCATCGGTTCGTCCTTGTTGGGACAAGAGGAGGGCCAGATTGCGGCGCGCTTCGATATACTCGGGATTGAGCCGCACGGCCTCTCTGAAATGGAAGGCGGCCTCGTCGGTCTTTCCTTCGGTCACCAGCGCGACGCCAAGATTGTTGTGGGCTTCCGGATAGTCCGGACGGAGTTGGAGCGCCTGGCGATACTGATCGATCGCCTCCGCCGTGCGGTCCCGGCGCGCCAGCAACACACCGAGTTCGACGTGGGCCTGTTCGAAATCCGGCTGCAAGCGGACCGCTTCGGCGCATTCGGCGAGCGCCTCGTCGGAATTCGGGTCCAACTCGACGAGTGAGATGGCCAGATTGTAATGGGTCGCGCTGCGGCTATAGGCTTCGGACACCATTGGGACATTGCAGAAAACCGCGGCGAGGATGGCGGCAGCCAGACCGGTCCCGAGGGTGTGCCAGCGCTTGTTGCGGATCGCCTCCCGCCACAAAACGAGCCCTGCCGCGGCAAACAACACCAGCATGGGCACCAGCGGGAACCGATACCGTGAAAACACATAAAACATCGTGACGCTCGCCGCATAGCCCAGGATCATTAGGTATAAGAGCCACAACCTCTCACGCCGGCTCCACGTCAGGCAGATCCCCAGCGCCGCCAGCGGACACAACGTTCCGAAATGCACAACCGGATTCAGGGCACGTAAGAGAGGCGACCAATCCCCGCACGTGTATTGATCGTCGCCATCCCCCACCTCGCTCACGTTCCATGTGAGCGTCCACTTGTGTCCGAGGAGCAGCAGCCATCGACCAAAGTCGGCGCGAATCTCGTCGAGAGTTTTCCTGGTCCAGTAGTTGGATACGCCCGACGGCGAGAGGCTTCGTCCTTCGGCCTGCTCCGCCAGGATTGTCGCATCGGTACGTTCAAATTCGGCGTCCCCGCGGCCCCACCGCAACGGCATGTACAGGCCTGTCGCGTCGCTGCCGTTTCCCATGTAGAAGTTCGGGCCGAACTGCGCGGTGGTCAGATGGAATTCGCCGCCCACCAGCCGATTGCGGCAGGCCACCGGCAGCAATGCCATGGCGATGCCGATCACCAGCAACGCGGCCCATCGCCGGCGTATCCTCCATGGCTCGCGTCGCCAATGCACGAACAGCCACACGAGCAGCACGGGGAAAAAGATCATGGCGTTCTCGCGTGTCAGCCCGAGCAGTCCGAGCAGGATTCCCGCCGCGAACCACCCGCGCGGCTTCCGTCCTTCCAGCAGTCCGCCCAAGGTTGCCAGCAGCGCACACAGGAGGAACAGGTCCAGCACCGATTTCTGAATCGAACAGTCGAAGTAGATGGCGGTTGGATACAGCGCGAGGATCGCGCCGGCGATCACCCCCACGGTGCGCGAGAAAAATCGTTGCCCCGCCTGGACCAGGAGCACGCATGAGCCGGCTCCGATGACGATTTGAATCAGCCGGACCACCAGCAGATTTCTGCCGACCACGGTGTACAGCAAGCCGAGGAAGTAGGGGTACAAGGGGGCCTGGTAGAATACGCCCTTGCCGACCCAATCCCCGGCGGCGATCCGCTGGGCCCATGCGTCGTAGCTTGGCCCGTCTCCGAGAAGCAACGTGAAGATGGGTGCGTGCCGGATTTGCCACAGGTATAATCCCCGCGCCGCCATCGCGAGGAACCATACATAGACGGACGCCATGACCCCGCGCGAGACGCTTCGATGTTTTTCCGAGGGCGATACGTTAGCCATGCCAGGATGCCATCCGTCATCTGACGGAACGCGGTGATTGTAGCGGACCGGCCGTCTTCTGGCAAACCAATCGCCCCGGTTTGGCGCTTCAACCGTGAGTCCGTTTGGCGAGGAACTCGCGGATGGGCGTGCCGTCGATCCAGAGGTTCTCGATCACGCCCGGTCGTCGTCCGTCGATCATCCGGGGTGCAACCTCGCAAGAGCGTCTTTGACCCCAGCCAGGTCGGGTTGCAAGCTGAGTGCGCGTTCGTACTCGGCAATGGCCTTCTCCGTTTGCCCCCGCCGCTCCAGGGCGATGCCCAGCCCGTAATGAGCCTCGGCATAGCCGGGATCAATTCGTATCGCTGCTTCGAGGTGGGGAACGGCCTCGTTCGTTCGTCCCTCTTGCATGAGTGTCATCGCCATATTGTAATGAGCCTCGGCATATTCCGGCCGGATTCTGACCGTCAGCGTGAATTGTTCGATGGCCGCTTCCAAGCGTCCCTGCTGCGCGAGAACCACTCCCAAATCGTTTCGGGCCTGTGGCAGGCCGGGCTTGAGACGCAGGGCCTCGGTGTACTGTTGAGCGGCTTCCTCCATCCTGCCCAGGTGCTGCAACGCCACGCCCAAGCTGACGTACGTGTCCGTATTGGACGGATCAAGGCGAAGCGCCCGTTGATAGTACGGGATCGCCGCCTCGAACTTGCCCGCGGCGGCCTCGTTTTCCCCCACCCGGGTGCAGACGAACCAACTGCGGGGGTTCTTCGCGAAGTTGTCCTGCCAGAGGGTCTCGTCGGAGGCATAGACCTGGCAGCGCTGGAACGTCATGGCTCCCAGGACGATCACAATGGCTGATGCCGCGACCTCACCCCGGAGTTGCCCATTCTTCACGCGTCGGCAAATTGTCACGCCGCCGGCAACCGCCAGCGCGATGACGCCGACGATGGAGTAATACTGCCAGTGGTCGGCCACCAACGAGTAGTCGAAGAAGCCCTGTTGGAAAAAACCCATCACGGGGAACAGCATGGCGATGAAATAGGCCATTCCGAAGAAGCCCGCGCGCCCCCACCACGTCGCGCGCTTCCACCACAGCACGGCCAGGCCCGCGATCAGGGCCGCTGCGGGCAGGAAGGTAAACCATTGCCAGTGGCTGACATGCCACCTCGGATAAATCACCGTCAACGGGAACGGCAGGAGTGCCTTGCCGATGTAAAACCAGGGCACGCAACCCGCGGTGGCGAGTCGGGAAAGAAAGCCCTCGGTCCGGGTCAGATGTCCTTGCATGGCCCGATGGAATTGAAACCAGACCGTTACCAGCCCCAGGATAAGCGACGAGAGAAAGAACGGCGCACTGGCCAGCCAGTCCCGCCACCGCGATCTTCCATGCACCCACCACAGGCAGAGCAGCAGCACGACCGGCAGGGCGACGACAGCGGCTTTGCTGAGCAATGCCAGGAGGAAAAATGCCAGCGACAAGCCGTACCAGCGCCATTGATTCTCCCGGTCGAATTTCAGATAGAGAAGGATCGACGAGGCGAAGAACAGCATTGACAGGATGTTCTTGAGCTCGCTGATCCACGCGGTCGTGGCGACGTTGACGGGGTGAATGGCAAATATCACCGCCGCCAACCACGCGCCCGGGACGGCCAGGCGTCGCAGGACCATCCAGATCAGAACCGCGTTTGTGGCATGCACCAATACGTTGAGGGCGTGATAGCCAAACGGATCGCTTCCCCACAGCCGCCACTCCAGCCACCAGATACTCGAGGTCAATGGCCAATAATCGACCGGCTCCGTGGTGCACCAGAGTCGATAGAGTCCGTTCCCGGCCCTGATCATCGGGTTTTGGATGACCAGGGACTCATCGTCCCAGATGAACCCGCCCTGCAGTGCCGGCCAATATACCACGACGGTCAGCAAGAAGATGACAGCGGCGCCTGTGGCCCGTGATGTCCACCAGCTTTTCAAAGTGCTACAGTTTATCCGATGCCCGTCTTTTTTCACCCACAAAACGCGGATCAGGTCACGGATCGAGCACCGAACAAGCGCCACTCAATCGTTCATTTTCGCGCGAGGAACTCGCGGATGGGCGTGCCGTCGATCCAGAGGTTCTCGATTACGCCCTCGCCGTCGCGGATGCGGACGGTGATGTAGGCATTCTTCTGAGAGGGGCGAGAGTGCTCGCGATACGCCTTCTCGGCGGCGGGCGCGAGGGTTTCATCCATGTAAAAGTGATCGAACGGCACGTTCACATACGCGTTCTGCCCGTACAGATAGCTGATGCGCACGGCGACGTAGGGCGAGTGGTCGGGCGGAGTGGCGCGCAGTTCGCCCAGACGGGAGAAGCCGTTGGTGTCGGTCACGATGGTCGCAAAGACTTCCTGACCCCGGGTCCAATTCGCACCGGACGGGATGGGCAACGAGTTCTGTTCGATGCGCACACTGACGTACCGTCCGCGGAACGCGTCGTAGGGATCGACGGGCGCGGTATGGAACTTGAATAATTGGCCCGCGACCAGGGTTCCTTCATGCGTGACGATCATCCAGGCCGGCACGGCCAGTTGGGCCGCCGCCATCAAGGCGAAACAGCCGAGCAGAAGTCTCGATGTTTTCATGCCACCGCTCCTTTCCGCCGGATCAGGACGATGTTGGTCACGAGGAAACCGGCGCCCACGGCGATGAACGCCAGGCCGCGGACGACGAAGCTCAGGTCGCTGTCGAAGAACCGCGTGATGATCAGCGCCGAGAGCGTGAGCATGCCGGCGTTGACGACGCCGAGGCGGTCCTCGCGCAGACCGCGCCAGAGGGTCCCCACCCCCAACGCAAATACGAAGAGATCGAACAGGAGCGTGGCCAACAGTTCGCCGGTTTCGTTTTTCGTCGCGAGCCAGTACGCGATGACCGCAGCCACCGGCAACGCCCCGAGGATGGCGCCAGCGACTCGCCGATGCGCGACCGATTCGACCCACAGCAGCAGCGCCGCGATGATCCATACCGCCGCCACCGCCAATTCCGCGGCGGGGTAATCATGCCTTCCGTAGGTGGTCGTTTCGTGCCACGGCCATTTGCAGGTGAGGAGGAGCGCCAGCACAAACCCGCCGAGTCCGCCGATGGTTTGGAACGGGCGCCGCCACCAACTGACCGCTTCATCGAACCATCGTTCGCCGACCTGATACATTGCCGCGAGCACGCCGGCATAAATCAGAATCCACCAGTTGCCGAGCATGTCTGACGCGCAGATTCCGGTGCCGACGCCGAGACAGATTGCCAGCGCCCAGCATACCGCGACGGCGCGAGGTTGCACCCGATTCGCGCGCACAAGGGCGAGAAGATGTGGCAGCACGGCGGCCACGAGCAACCAGAACCAGAGCGGTTGCCCGTCGTTCCCCCGCACATCGCCTGCCCACACGGTGCTGCCGATCAGGCACAACACGGCTGGCGTGCTCGCGTCCAACAGGTAAATCACGGGCAATGCCAGCAGTGTCCACGTCAGCATGAACCGGCCGAAGTCGCCGGAGATGTTGTAGGTTTGCGCGATGAGCGAGATGGTCGCGCCGATGGCCAGCGTGACAGCGGTGCCGGCTCCTTCGCGCCAGGCGGTGCTGTTGCGACGTTTCCACAACACCCACGCCGCGATTGCCTGCGCGCAGACGAGCGGCGTGAACGAAAGGACCGTGCGCAGCGGACGGGATAGGTCATCCCAATTATGCGCGAGGAGAAGAATGATCCCGCTGCCGACCAGCGCCGCGCCGAGGATGCTGAACGCCACGATCGCCCAGTTGCGCCCGCGCGCGCCGCGGGCGGTTTCCGCGTAATGCTGCCGCACGCGTTCCGCGATGTCCGCGGTCAGGATTCCCTGGGTGACCAGTGTCGGCAATTCTTCCTGCAACCATTGGACGTGTTTCTGGCTCATGGATGGAACTCCTTTCCCGTCTTCGTTGCGTGCCCTGGCAGCGGGCAGATTGTTACCGTAGCGCTCATACGCGTAACCCGCTTACTGCGGCCGATTGTAGCGCTGTGATGAGGTAATTGTCACGCCTTGCCGCGCGGGCCGGGTTGCGGCCGATGATTCGTTCCCGTTTATTGTCGTAGCGGTAGGTCAGATTTAATTTCAGGCTGAGAAACGCCGGTAGCCAGCCGATGGCGAAGACCGCTCGCACGAACCGCAGCAAGATGCGGTCGAGCCGATAATACTGCGCGTAGAGCCAATCGGCGCCGTCCTGCAATTCCTGCGCGGTCATGCGAGCGGATTGAAACACCACGTGGCGGAAATCGTAGTGGCTCCAGTCGCGGTCGGTGACGCGGCGGTCGTGGTCCATATCGGCGAACAGCGGCGTGCCGGGCAGCGGCGTGAGGATATTGAGTTGCAGGGAATCGATGCGCGCGCGGTCGAGGAATTTCAATGTTTCTTCGAAGACGGTGACGTCGTCCTTGTCCATGCCGACGATGATGCCGGCGATCACGCCGATGCCCGCGCGGCGGATGCGAGCCAGGCGTTCGCGGTAGTGCGGGCTGTCGTTGAACGCCTTGCCCATGGCGGCGAGGTTTTGGGCATTGGTCGATTCGATGCCGATGAACAGGCCGCGACAACCCGCTTCATACGCGAGCCGCAACAGATCGGGATCGTCGGCGATCTCGATCGAGCACTGGCTCACCCAGCGTTTGCGGAGCGGGGCCATGGCGAGAAACAGTCCGCGGGCATAACGCCGGTCCGAGATGATGTTGTCGTCGACGAACATGAAATGTTTCGGAACGTCGCGCAGTTCGGTGAGCACGTCGGACAGAGGGCGTTGACGATACTTGCGCTGGTGGAATGTGGTGATCGAACAGTAACGGCAGCCGTGGGGACAACCGCGTCCGGTTTGGACGGCGTGCAACGTGACGTAATCTTTGGCGTGCGCGGCCAGCAGATCGCGGCGCGGAACGGGTGTACGCAGCTCGCCTGATTGTTCCCTGTGGCGGTAAACCTTCTTGAGGGAATGCGCCTCGATATCGTTCAACACCTGCGGCCAGGCGCCTTCGGCATCGCCTACGACCACCGCGTCGAAATGGTCCATGACTTCGTGCGTGTAGAGAGTCGTGTGATAACCCCCCGCCACGACGATTTTGCCACGCGCTTTGAATTCGCGGGCGATCTCGTAGGCTCGCGGGGCCAGCGCGGTCATGAACGTCACGCCGACGACATCCACATCTGCATCGAAGTCCAACGCCTCGACGTTCTCGTCGATAATTCGCATGGTATGCTTGGTTGGCGTCAACGCTGCCACGGCGGTCAACGGCAGGACGCTGAACCGCAACATTGCCCGGTCGGTCACCGCGGGCCGTTCCCGCGTCACGCGCACGGATTCCGCTGCCGGTAATACGAGCAGGATTTTCATGGTTCCCTTGCTATCTTCGTTGGCTGGTTCGTTACGGTTGCTTGCCGTCCCGATAATTGTTATCGATCGGCTGTGCCGGAGGAATCACGGTCTCCAGGTCGTACGCCGACGGGTAAGAAACGGTGATGGCGTTGTTCTTCGCGCCGGCGAGTTTGCGAGGCTTCTTGCCGTTGATGTATATCTGCCACAGATCCACAAACAAGGTTCCCGGAAAGTCGGTCTTCTTTCTCTCCTCGAGGGTGGGGGGCTGTTTGTCCATCCCACAAACCAGCCCGCTGCCGTTGTATACGTAATCCAACTTCCTAGCATCGCCCCGGGTGTGGATCCACTCGACGGCATCCAATTCATTGGTGAAATGGCGCTGGCCTTCTTCTGCCACGCAACGCTTTATGCCGTCGTGTTCCTTCCATTGTTCAAGCTCGCCTTCGATATAGGCCCCGGGGTTGTACATGCCGAGACTGCCATACCAGCGCGTCTTGCGAGGCCACATTAGCAGCGTTCTCGTATCGCCATCCCACGTATAGCTGCGCTCGAATCCTTTGCCGCATGTAATGGTCATCCCCCCATTTGAGTTGGTAAACGTTACTCGCATTCCCTCGACCATGACCGCTTCACATCGGCTGGTTGAAGTATGGGAGGCTCGGGCGCTCCGCCGAATCGCTTCCGTCAAACAGTCTTCATATGAGTTGCTTTCATCGGCGTGGGCCAAGACGCAGCCCATTGTCAGAACCATTATCAGCAGCGTTGTTTTCACAGGTGTCATCCTTCGCTCCAAATCGGTGGGGTGGGCAGCCAGCCCGCCCCGGTTCGGCTGACGCGGTAGTACCACTGGAACACAACCCGTTTCAGTTGTTGTTTGTGCCACGTCAGCCAGACTGTGAATTGCGAGATTCATGTTTTCACCGAATCGACACTCACACGCTCCATCGATTTGCCCCGGCCACACGCAGGGCCCTGAAGAAGCATCTTGAGATCTGTTGCACCCGCCGCCGAAGTGAACGACTTGAAATCAGGCGCGTGCGGAACATCTTCATGACGCTCCTTTGCCAGCCAGCGCATTCGTGGACGAACACGGAAGCGGATAGAGGATGTCCACGGGCAGGTTGATTGTGTCCATCGCCGCTGAAAGTGGAAGGTCACAGAGCGGAAACAGTTTCTGCTCCGGCCACACGAGTATGGATAGAGGCGGCTTACGACCCGGCTCTGGCACCCAATCCGGCGCCTTAACCAGCCACTGTAGATCCTGCCGCACCCCCCGGTAATAGCATCGGCTTGGTTCCGGGTCGAAATTGGCGGAGAACGTTCCGCAGCCGCCGCACAAAAGCAAAGAAGCTGCTGCAAAGAGAGCAAGACGTGATCGAGGGCTCATCACAACCTCCTATTTGCCGGTCCCGGCCGGGCTCTTGAGCGGCCACAACACCATCGCGGCGCCGGCGAAGGTGAGGGCGGTGAGGAAGATGGCCGGGTCGTAGAGTCGGTCGTGCCAGTTGACGGGTCCGCCGAACAGGGGAAGGGCGATCATTGCGACCGCGGCGGCTGCTGCCAGGCAACTGGGAATCTGTTTCAGTGTTTTCATATTCGCCTCTGGACAAGGCGATATGCGCATGGCGTGCCAGCGAAACGGATAAGTGGTAAACAGCTAATAATCAGCGCGTTGCGGTTGTGACCAGCCAGCTGGATGTAGAAACTATATACATTTCATGTACATATGATGTACATTGGCTGTATGGAACTGAAGACACTGCCGACGTCCAACCGCGACTTTTTGAAAATTGTATCCGAGGCGTCGTACATCAATCCGTTCACCAAGGAGTACGAGGATCAGCAACGGCGGATTGCCAACTGCGACGCATCGGTTCCCTACGCGGAACAGATTAAGCTGACCGTCGAACGCTGGAATGAACAACTCCACCAACTCCACGTGGCCGGCGTGACGACCCTCAGACAGGTGGCGGGCGAGGATCGCGAGCTGTTGCGGTACGCGTTCCTGTACGAGATCTATCACCGGTTCCTGTCGGCATTCGATGAACTGATTGCCGACCAGATTGACGCGGGCGACCGGTCGGTGCCGGTGCCGTTTGCGAGCAAGGCGCTGGCGTTGTTCACCCGGCGCGGCTTTGAGGCGCCGGAGGCGAGGCGCTATTTCGCGATCTTCTACCAGATTCGGCGCGCGTATTTTTTCATCGACCGCGGCTTGATCGGGACGAGCCCGTGCATGCGGCAACTCCGGCTGCATCTGTGGAACAACGTCTTCACGCACGACATTCGCGAGTACGAACGCCATCTGTGGAATCGGATGGAGGATTTCTCGACGATGTTGCTCGGCGAGACGGGCACGGGGAAGGGGACGGCAGCGGCGGCGATCGGACGGTCGGGGTTCATTCCGTTCGATGAGCGCAAGGATTGTTTCGCGGAGAGTTTCATGCGCGGGTTCGTATCGATCAATCTCTCGCAGTTTCCCGAGACGCTGATCGAGTCGGAATTATTCGGGCACAAGAAAGGCGCGTTCACGGGCGCGGTCGATGACCATGCCGGCGTGTTTGCGCGGTGCAGTCCGCACGGCGCGATTTTCCTGGATGAGATTGGCGACGCATCGATTCCCACGCAAATCAAACTGCTGCAAGTACTTCAGGAACGGACGTTCTCACCCGTCGGCAGCCACGATAAACTGCGGTTCCGGGGTCGGGTGATTGCCGCGACCAACAAACCACTCGACCAACTCCGTGCCAGCGGGCAGTTCCGTGACGATTTTTATTATCGGCTGTGCTCGGATGTCATTACCGTGCCGCCGTTGCATCAGCGCATCACGGAAGACCCGCGCGAACTCGATGATTTGGTCACGCATCTGGTTCTGCGGCTGACAGGCGAGCCGTCGAAGGATGCGGTGCAGCTCGTGCATGAGGTGATCGACAACGTGCTTGGGAGGAATTACCCGTGGCCGGGGAACGTGAGGGAACTCGAACAAGCGGTGCGCCGGATTCTGCTGACGAAGAATTATGAGGGCGACCACCGGTCGGTCGCGCCGGATTTGCAATCGCGATTGCGGGACGGAATGGAGCGCGGCTCACTCGATGCGGACGCATTGCTATCGGGCTACTGTCAATTGCTGTATGACCGCCATGGGACTTATGAGGAGGTCGCCCGCCGCACGAAGCTCGATCGCCGGACCGTGAAAGCGTACTTGGAAAAAGTCAGCGGCGGCGGTGTGTAAAACGGGTTGAAGTCCCGCCCGGAGCGCGGTAGAAGCTCGTTAGGATGAAGGCTGGGAGATCGCCTGCCAATGCATAATGAATGGACCCGATGCCGCTGCACGATTCTAAACTCAGTGCTGACTGCACCTGTTGATTCAATTGATGATTAAAGCATGATGTCGCGCCGCAAATACATTATCGTTGCTTTTACTGTCGCATTTCTTGCTACGATTATAGGTTGGTCGCAAACGCTAATCTGGAAGGTGTTCCCGACGGTCCTTCTTGTGGTTTGGTTTCCTTTGGTTGTTTTTTCAGATCAAGTTGTGGGTGTCCCTGAAGTCGGGTTGGAGGTTCTCTTATCGTTGGTTCAGTTTCCGCTTCTGGCTATTTGCTTTGTGATAGGCATTCGACGGTGGTCTCCCCTGTCGGTCGCCGTTGCAATTATGGCAATCTATGCGTTGATGGTGTTAGCCGCGTGGATTATCCTGATCAGCCATTCGGCAACATAATGTTGCAATTGAGGAGCCAACCAGTGGCAGGCGGGATGTCGGTCATGTCAGAGTAGGGGTCACGGACGCAGCTTCTCGCTACTTGCGCGGGGCTCAGAGCAGGGCGGCGAGTTGGCGGCGCTTGGTGCCGATGCGATAGAGGGCTTGCAGCAGCAGGTCGATCGAGACCGTCGAATCGCCGGCCTCCATCTTGGCGACGCGGGACTGACTGGTTTCCAACCGGGCGGCGAGTTCGGTTTGCGTCAGGTGCTGTTTCGTTCGCTGTTCACGCAGACAAGCGGCCAGGGCGCGTTTGGTCTCGATGTACGCCATGTCGGCGTCGGACAAGCCCAAGAATTCCTGGGCCGATCCCTGCACCCATCCGTTCTTCAACTTCTTCATAACTGTGCCTCTTCGTATCGCTTCAACCGTTGCCGACAAGCCGCAATCACCGCCAAGGGCGTCTGGTTCGTCTTCTTCTCAAACACTTCCAAAATCACAATGGCATCGGTGTCCAGCCGGTAGACCACGCGCCATGTCTTGCTCACGTCGTTGACTCGCAACTCGTGGCAGCGCGCGCCGATCGCCGGCATCGGACGGGACTGCGGCATCGCGAGGCGGACACCGTCCTGCAATTCCCGGAGCAGGAACCCAATCTCTCGTCGGGCTTCCCGGCTCATGGGCGGGGTTTTCACCTCGCCATGAATCCAGCGGAGCGGTTTGCTGCTCATGTTTCATGCGGGAAGATATATCAGAATTGACATAACGTCAAGGAGTCGAAATGGAGGATCTTTCCGGTACAAAAGTCCCGTTAGAACAGCGCCCGCTGGGGGCAGCGCGCGCTGATTCCCAAGCCGAGGCGAATGCGGTTGACGCGCGCGGAGCTCGGTCCTAGCATCCACGGCGATTGAGGAGCGTGCGTGACATTGTCTTTTCTAAAAACCTGGTTCGACTGATGTGAGGGCCGGCGCACAGACGACTCCGCAAAAACCTATGGACGACAAAGGAATGAGTTTGCCCTCCAAATTGCGATTCATGATGTTTTTTCTGGCGGTGATTTGCGTTGGCGGATGCGCAACCCCATCCAAACAGCCCACCGCCCAGGTGAACGCCGGGGTGGAGTATCAAGGGCACAAACTTCAGAACGGGGCGTATCTGATACTTTGGCAAGCCTCGACGCCCGAGGACGCGCGGGTCGAAGGCCGTCCCTGCGTTGTGACGGCGTATGATCGCAGGAAATATAGCGGTGCTCCGGTCAATCAGCCTTTGGAATACGTCGCCATCGATCCGACTGATTACATACCGTTGATCATCGAAACAGCACCGGAGATGACGAAGGATGGCCGCGGCAAGAGCATTCTTTCCGTTTCATTGACGCGCCAGAGTGCGGACCGGGCGGAGGTGTTTACGCGGGCGCATCTCGGCGGCAAGATTGCGATGGTGGTGGATGGTGAGATTGTGACGCTTCACAAGATTCGCCAGGTGATAACCGGGGGGAAGCTCCAGATCACCCGTTGTGATGACGATGCTTGCAAGGTGATCCGGGCCAAGCTGATAGAATAGCATTGGCGGAGCACGGCGCGGCAGCCAACCGATTTCAGGGTTTACCTTGGAGAATACCTGCCCGCCGCACGAAGCTGGACCGCCGGACCGTGAAGGCGTATTTGGAAAAACGGGCGACCGCCCTTTCACCCGCGGGTAGCTAGCCGATGCCTCCTCGCGAGGGAGACTCCCATCGTCACGCGTTCATTCGGAGAACAGACGGCCAACGCTTGGTGGCGAATGAAAATACCTAGTACTACCAGGCATCTCGCAACTGACAGGGAAGGCTTGGACGATACCTGTCAGTGACAGGCATCAAGTGGACGGCGGAGCGGGAATGACGAGGAGCGGTTGATGGGCAGCAAAGCAGCGGACGGTGTTCTTCGACGAGGACGGAAGACCAGACGCGATGCCAATCTCACGCGGATTTACGACCGCCACGGCACGTACGAAGAGGTTGCCCGCCGCACGAAGCTCGATCGTCGGACGGTGAAGGCGTATTTGGAAAGGGCCGCGGGTGGCGAGTGAGGATGAGGGCGGGGACTGTCTGCAAATGGATGAGGAGCAATCTAACCCTGTACTGCTGGCGAGTTTAGTGCACGACGTTGGCCTCTTCGGGCAGCTCAAAGCTCTCACAAATGAGCTCATAGCACGGCCCGTCATCGAAACATATCATGAGATGTTGCAATTCCTTCGGAGTTAGACGAGCGGTCGCGCAATAATCGTCGTGGCCCTTTTTCACCTCCGACAGCCAGGGGCTTGCCTCCACGGAAATGAGCTTGCCGTACGCTTCATTTCGTAGCTCTCGATCAATGGAACGAAGCGCAGTCAGATATGTGCATTTGAAGGCTTCCACGCCTTCGAATCGAAGTGTTAACCATTTCTCTACGCCGGCTTCCGCCTCAATGGAAAATGAGATCTCACAAGTCCTTTGGTCAAGTTTCTTAAAATCTGGACCTCTGAAAAGACCCGTTGCCGGTACAGGCATTTTCCACAGAGTTTTGTTCATACGATCTATTAGCGGCGCATGATAAAAACCTGGTCAGGTCCGCCCATTGCGCAATTCAACCTGGATTCGTTCACTGACCAATGTGAGGGATGGGTACTCCATAAGCCCCTTCTGCCACTCACGACGCCTTCGGTCAATTGCATAATCGAAACGCCTAGTTCAATGGAGCGCTGATAACTCCTCTCTCCTCGCGCGAGGCTCAGAGCAGGGCGGCGAGTTGGCGGCGCTTGGTGCCGATGCGATAGAGGGCTTGCAGGAGCAGGTCCATTGATACACCGGGGGCATCCTTGGTCAACTAAACAAGCAATGCGCGTGGCCCGCGGAGCGGGGACGGCGTTGTTATCGTTTTTAGTATTGACTACGCTATCATCTTGAGATATGCTGCGCGGTTTGTTGGATGTTCTTTGACATGTAGATGAGCGGCTCGGGTTCC
This sequence comes from Verrucomicrobiia bacterium, assembly GCA_035501175.1. Lineage (GTDB taxonomy): Bacteria > Verrucomicrobiota > Verrucomicrobiia > Palsa-1439 > Palsa-1439 > Palsa-1439. The sequence goes on from DATJWQ010000048.1 coordinate 240,622, forward strand.
GGGTTTGGGGCTTGGTGTCGGGCAAGGTGGTAACCTGGCTCGGCGCTGAAGGGGAGGGGGGTACCCCCCTATATCTGCGAAACGAAGCCAATGCTTTTTGAGGTTACCACCATGTGGATGATACTGAATGGTAATGAGTTGCGAAGCATGGACTCGCGAAAAACCGATTGGCTTCGTTTGGCTTCGTTCGGGGGTTCTTTGGGTTCGTTTGGGGTATTTGCGAGGTTGAAAGCCGCAGAAAAAGCGTCCGGGACAGGGTCAGACTGGTTACCAACTACCCGATCTTGCGTTTGAAGCGGAGGGCGCACAGGGAGAACAGCGCGGCGCCCATGACGGCGAGGATGACGAGGTGCTTCCAGAATTCGGCGAAGCCGGCGCCGCGGAGGATGATGGCGCGCATGAGTTCGATGAAATAGGTCGCGGGCAGGATGGTGCTGATCGCGTAGAAGATCTGCGGCATCGTCTCGCGCGGGAAGATGAACCCCGAGAAGAAGATCGATGGCAACATGATGGCGAGGGTTGCCTGCAGGGCTTCGTTCTGGCTGCGGGCCTTGGTGGACGCGAGCAGGCCGAGGCTGACGAGGGCGAAGATATAGAGGAGGGCGGCCACGAACAGCATGAAGAGGCTGCCATGAATCGGCACGAAGAAGACCCAGCGCAGAATCGTGAACAGGAACAGGGCCATCGTCATCGAGATGCAGAGGTAGGGGACGAGTTTGCCGAGCATCATTCCCCAGCGCGACATCGGGCTGACGAACAGGTTCTCGAGCGTGCCGCGTTCGCGTTCGCGGACGATGGACATCGCGGCGGCGAAGACGGTGGCGATTTGGAGCGCGGTGCCGATGACGCCCGGGACGAAGAAATTCGGGGCGCGCATGGACGGGTTGTAGAGCACCTGGGGGCGGACCTCGATGGGGAGCTCGCGCCGCTTCGATTCGTTGAGGAGCACGGCGACGGATTGTTGCAGGGCGAGGCCGACGGACGTGTTGAGCGCCTGGAGGGCGATGGTGGAGCTGGAACCGTCGATGATGACCTGCACATCGGCTTTCACGCCGGCGCGGAGTTTGCGGGTGAAATCGGGCGGGATGTCGAGTCCGACGTAGGCTTTGCCCTCGCGGACCATCTCTTCGAGTTCGTCCAGGCTGTTGACATTCTTCACGACGCGGAAGGTTTGGGTGTTGATGAACGCGTCGACGAGCTGGCGGCTGGTGGCGGTGCGGTCCTCGTTGTAGACGGCCATGGCCATGTGTTTGACGTCGTTGTCGAGCGCGAACCCGAACGCGATGATCTGGAGCAGCGGCGGGAAGAACATGAAGAACAACGTGGTGCGATCGCGGAGGATGGTGATGAATTCCTTGTACAGGATCGCGCGGAAACCGCGGAGGAATCTGGGCGCGCGGAACGTCATGCGGTCGCCCCCGCGTGTTGGGCGGTCAACGCCACGAACACATCCTCGAGGGACGGAGCGATGGCGCGGATGTCGACCTTGCGGATACCGACGGCCTGGAGGGTTTCGTGGATGGATTGCTCGGGGAGGGTTTCCTCGACGAGCAGGTGCATGGATTGGCCGAACACGGTCGCGGCGCGGACGCCGTCGACGGGCCGGATCGCCCGCAGGCCGAGCGTGACATGATCGCAACCGACTTCGAGACGGCGGGTGCCCGGGGGATTCACCTCGGGGAGGTTTTTCAATTCCGAGGGCGCGCCGCAGACGATGAGCCTGGACATGAAGATGTAGCCGACGTGCGAACAACGTTCCGCCTCGTCCATGTAATGTGTCGTCACGAACAGGGTCATGCCCGTGCTGGAGAGCTCGAAGAGCAAATCCCACAGCTCGCGTCGGGCGACGGGGTCGATGCCGGCGGTGGGTTCGTCGAGGAACAAGACGCTGGGTTTATGGACGAGGGCGCAGGCCATGGCGAGGCGTTGTTTCCAGCCGCCGGAGAGGAGGGCGGCGCGGCGGTCGATGTAGGGTTCGAGGTGGGCGAGAGCGATGAGTTCGTCGCGCCTCGATTTCGCGGCGTCGCCGTGGATATCGTAGAGCCGCGCGTAGAACATCAGGTTCTCGTTCACGGTGAGCTCGTCGTAGAGGGAGAATTTTTGGGACATGTACCCGAGCTTGCCCTTGATGGCATCGGGCTCGGTGGAGATATCGTGGCCGGCGATGTGGCCGGTGCCGTCGCTGGGTTCGAGGATGCCGCAGAGCATGCGGATGACGGTGGATTTGCCCGAGCCGTTGGGGCCGAGGAACCCGAAGATCGAGCGGCGCTGGACGGAGAAGGTGACGCGATCGACGGCGGTGAAATGGCCGAACCTCTTGGTGAGGTTGTCACACTGGATCATGACGTCGTGGGGCATGGCGGGTCACTTCGGGAGCGGCGGGACGTTCGGGAACGACACGTCGACGGACATGCCTGCGCGCAGTTTGCCGGTATCGCTCGGGAGCTGGATTTTCACGCCGAAGACCTGGCGCACGCGGTCGTCGACGGTTTGGACGTTGCGCGGGGTGAACTCGGCGGCGCGATTGATCTGCTCGACGGCGCCGGTGAATTCCTTGCCGGACGAATCGGTACGGACCTTGACGGTCTGGCCGAGCTGGATCAGGCCGAGCCACGGTTCGGGGACATACACGCGCACCCAGAGATGTTGCGGATAGAGGAGCGTCGCGAGTTCGTGGTCGGCGGCGAGCACGTCGCCCAGTTTGACGCTGAGGGTTTCAAGAACGCAATTGGCTGGCGCGGTGATCCGCATCTCGGCGAGTTGCGCGTCGATCTCGGCGAGCTGGGCCCGTGTTTGGGCGATCCGTTCGGGGCGGGTGCCTTCGGCGAGGAGATCGTAGCGGCGCTTCGCGGCATCGGCGCTTTCCTGGAGACTGTGCTCGTGGCTGACGGCGTCATCGAGGTCGGTGGGGGCATTGACGTTTTGCCTGTACAGCTCGCGCTGGCGTTTTTCCTCGGCGATGGCGAAATCGAGCTGGGCGTTGAGCGCTTGCCAATCGTGTTTGGCCGCGTCGATTTCCGCGGGGCGCGGTCCGTGGATCATTTCATCGAGGAGAGCGGCGGTGTACGCGCGGCGGGCGCGGAGTTCGGCGGCATCGAGTTCGACGATGGGCTGGCCGTTGGTGAGCGTGTCGCCTTCCTGGGCGCTGATTTTCTCGACGCGTCCGCCGTATCGCGAGGCGACGTGGGCTTCATCGACTTCGACGGTGCCGGAAACAGAGCGAGAGTCATTCTGGCGTCGAGACAGCAGCCAGGAAGCCGCTACGATCAACGCCAGAATCGGCACCACGTTCCAAATTACTCGTTTCCGTATGGCCAAAATTCTCTCCGTCCTCTGGCGGCCGACGCGAGCCATGCCATTCCGGCAGTGATGGTTAGCACTCATCGTGCCGACGCGGAAACCGGGGGAGATTCCAGCGCCTGCGCCGCGGCGCGGCGGTCTCGTCGACATGGCGGAACGTGCGAATGTACAAAATCGTCACCTGTCGGGAGGGGAGGCTGGCCGGTTATCGTTGACGGAGGCCGAGGCAGCCGGCAGAATTCGCGCATGCTGGTCGCCAGCGAGAAATGGATATTCTTCAACCTGTTTGTGGTGGCGATGCTGGTGCTCGATCTCGGGGTGTTTCACCGGCATGCTCACGAGGTGCGGCTGAAGGAGGCGCTGGCGTGGAGCGCGATCTGGATTGGGCTGGCGATGGGGTTCAACGTGATTGTGTATTACTGGCTCGGGCCGACCCGGGCGCTGGAGTTTCTGACGGGCTATCTCATCGAGAAATCGCTGAGCGTGGACAATCTGTTTGTGTTCCTGCTGGTGTTTTCCTCCTTTCAAATCGCGGCGCGCTACCAGCATGAGGTGTTGTTCTGGGGGATCATCGGGGCGCTGGTGATGCGCGCGGCGTTTATCTTCGCGGGGGTCGCCTTGATCCATCGGTTCGAGTGGATCATTTACGTGTTCGGCGGGTTGTTGATCGTGAGCGGCATCCGCATGGCGTGGGAAAAGGAGAAGGCGATCCATCCCGAGCGGAATCCCGTTCTGAGATTGCTGCGCCGTGTCGTGCCGATCGCGGAGGATTACGAGGGCGAGAAGTTTCTCGTGAAGCGGGACGGGCGTCGGGCAGCGACGCGGTTGCTGGTGGCGCTGGTGATGATCGAAACGGCGGACCTGATTTTCGCGGTGGACTCGATTCCCGCGGTGCTGGCGATCACGACGGATCCGTTTATTGTATTTACGTCGAACGTGTTCGCGATCCTCGGATTGCGCGCATTGTATTTCGCGCTGGCGGGCGTGATGAACATCTTCCACCACCTGCACTACGGGCTGTCGCTGATTCTGGTGTTTGTCGGGACGAAGATGGCGCTTACGGCGTGGGGTATCAAGATTCCGACGGGGATCGCGCTTGGTTTGGTGGCGGGGATTGTCGCGGGGTCGGTCGCGACGTCGCTGGTCTGGCCCAGGGCGTCAGAGAATTAGCATGCAATCGCCATAACTAAAGAAGCGGTAGCACTCGCGGACGGCTTCCTCGTAGGCTTTCAAGATCAGTTCGCGAGAGGCAAACGCGCTGACGAGCATGAGCAGAGTCGAGCGCGGCAGATGAAAATTCGTGAGGAGAGCGTCGGTATGACGGAACGCGAACGGTGGATGAATGAAGATGTCCGTCGAACCGTCCCGGGCTTCGATGTCGGCGCACGACTCGAGGGTTCGGGTCACGGTTGTGCCGACAGCCACGACGCGACCCGCGGCGCGAATGGTCGCGGCCGCTTCTGTCGAAATCGAGAATCGTTCGGCGTGCATCTTGTGGTCCTGGACGTTCTCGACTTTCACGGGGCGGAACGTGCCGATGCCGACGTGCAATGTGATGAATGTGTGTCCGATGCCGGCGGCGCGGAGCTGTTCCAGCATTTCCGCGGTGAAGTGCAGGCCCGCGGTTGGCGCGGCCACCGCACCCGGCTCACGGGCGTAGACGGTTTGGTACCGCTCGCGGTCGGCATCGATGGCGTGCGCCTCGCGTTTGATGTACGGCGGAAGCGGCGCGGCGCCGTGCGCGGCGATGTAGGATTCCACGTTGCCAGAGAAGAGCAACGTTCGCCCGCCGAAATCGGTTTCGCCTTCGACCAGCGCCGTTACGCCATCGTCGAATCGCAAGGTCGCGCCGGGTTTCGCGCGTTTGCCGGGCTTGACCAATGCGGTCCAGTGTCGGGCGTCGGTTTTTTCAACGAGCAACAGCTCGACCTCCGGTTCGCGCGACCAGATGCGCGCGGGAATGACTTTCGTGTTGTTGAGCGCCAACAGATCTCCCGCGCGGAGATGCCGGCCGAGGTGACGGAATTGATCGTGGTGAATTTCGCCGGAGGCGCGGTTCACGACCATCATGCGGGAGGCCGTGCGATCGGCGAGGGGTTGCTGGGCGATCAACTCGGGGGGCAGGGCGTAATCGAAGTCGGACGTCTTCATGGCGACGGGGGGCAATGCTCACCGTTTGGTGAACAACCAGGAGAGCAGCGTCAGGAGCAGGCTGATGAGCAGGCACGTGGCGAGGGGGAAATAGAATTTAAAGTGCTCGCGCTCGATGTGGATATCGCCGGGGAGTCGACCGAACCACGGCAGTTTGCCGCCCAGCCAGAACAATCCGCCGAGGGCCACCAACAGCAGCCCGGCGCCCACCAACATCTTGCCAATATCATTCATGCAGGCACTTCATTCATGACCGCCGTGCCGGCGCAACCATTCGGCCGTCTCGGCGCGCCCGTTCTTGATCGCCACGTGCAACGGCGTCCACCCGCGCTGATTGACGGCGTTGACATCGGCCTTGTGCGCCAGGAGCAACTCGACCACGTTGGTGTGACCGTTTCGAGCCGCCCAATGCAACGGTGTGGCCCCGTATCTTCCTTTTCGATCCAGCACCGCTCCGTTCGACACCAGCAAACGGGCGACCGCTTCCTGGCCGTATTCCGCCGCCAGATGCAACGAGGTCGAACCATACCGTCCGGCGGCGTTGATGTCAGCGCCGTGAGCCAGCAACAGTTCGACGACCGCTTGATGCCCGTTGCGGGCCGCCCAGTGCAACGCCGTCGTGTGATAGCCGTCCCGGGCCTGCACCAGTTCCGGCTGCGCTTCGATCATCTCGGCCACGCGGTCCGTCATGCCCAGTCCCGCCGCGCTGAATATATCCAGTTCGGTGCCGGCTTCCAGGAGCCAGTTGGCCACCTCAATGTGCCGGGAGAACAACGCCGTGTGCAGCGGCGTCCAATGAGGGCCGTTGTGAAGATTCAAATCCGCGCCGTGCGCCACCAACAATTCCACGACTGCCTGGCAGCCCGTCCCCGCGGCGCGATGCAGCGGCGTCGATTCGCTCTTGTCGCGGGCATTGACGTCGGCGCCGCGCTCGATCAACAGCTTTGCGGCGTTGACCTGACCGGCCTCGGCGGCCCAATGCAGTGGCGTCCAGCCCAAACCGTCCTGGCCGTTGATGTCTGCCATCTTTGTCAGCAGGGATTCCAGCACATCGGTCTGTCCCGCCGAAGCGGCTTGGTGCAACGTGGTCATCCAACCGATCCTTTCCGGGGGCCATTCTACGGCTTTCGAAACGGCGGCGCAACCCGGCGGCAGAGCTCCCAATCAGAATCGACAGTCGAGACGGAGCGCCTGTTCGAGTTGCCAGAGATATTCGAGCCGGGGGATTTCGCGGGTGCCGAATTGCCGCAGATGCGGCGTGGTCCATTGCGTGTCGAGGAGAACGAAACCGCGCGCACGGAGCCGTTCGACCAACGCGACCAGCGCCACCTTCGACGCGTCGGTCACCCGGTGAAACATGCTCTCCCCGAAGAACGCGCCGCCGATGGCCACGCCGTACAGGCCGCCGACGAGCTTGCCGTCGAGCCGTGTCTCGATGCTGTGGGCGTGACCGAGCCGGTGCAGATTGCAGTAACTATCGATGATCCCCCTGGAAATCCACGTGCCTTCCCTGCGTTTGGCGCACTCGCGAATGACGGTCTCGAAATCAGTGTCGGACGTGATCTCGAATTTGTTCTGTTTGAGCGCGCGCCGCAAGCCGTGCGGGATGTGGAAACGGTCGTCGAGCGGGATGATCGCGCGCGGGTCGGGCGAAAACCAGCCGATGCGTTCGCGCTTGCCGGCCCCGACGCGTTTGTCGGGGGCCACGGCCATGGGGAAAATGCCGCGGCGGTAAGCGGTCAGCAGTAAGTCAGGTTCCAGCACGACGGGAATGTACTCTCCACGGGCTGCTGTTCCAAGAACGCAGCGGCACATGCCGCCAACGCATCCGGCCGTCAAAAAAGTTGCAGCCGCACGGGACCCAGCAGGCCACTGGGATGGACTTCGGCGTCATCGGGGGCGTAGGTCTTGTAGGAACGGTTCACGAAGAAGTAGCCGGGCCATTTTCCCGGTCCTTTCCACGCGGCGATAACGGGAGCGATGGCGTTCTCGGCGCGGTTCGCGACCTTGATCTCGATTTCATTTTCCCCGGCATGAACCAGCCCCGTCACTTCGACACGGAACGGCGTCTCGTACACGATGCCTGCCGTCTTCCCGTTGACGATGACGGATGCGACGTCATCCACCTGGCCGAGATCGAGGGACACGTCTCCCCGTGGCGACTTCGAGAGGCGGAATTGTCCGTGATAAATCGCGGTGCCGGCGAAATGACGCAGACCGTCGTGGCGCGTCCAGTCGATCAACTGCGGGAAATCCCGTTCAAACGGTTTGCGTCCGTCGATGTGGCGGAACTCGACGCGCCACGGGCCGCCAAGTTCGAGAGTTGTTTTGGGTGAAAGCTCGACGATGGCGGCAGAGCCGGTAGCGGGTTTGTCGCGGCGAATCATGACAAGGCGTGATTCTTTGGGACCGAGTGTGACATTGGCCACGACGCGTGCGCCATCGACCCTGTACGACGCGGGCTCCAATTTGCCATTGTGCGCGTTCCAAAGTTCCAGACAACCTTTCGAGCGGAAGGAGAATGTCTGGCAAACGGGCTTTTCTGCTGAAGGATTGTTGAGCAAATACAAATCGTAATCGGGTCCTTCGCGGTGCAGCCAGCGAACGCGCAGGTCGCCGTCGGCTGTCAGGTCCGTCTCAATTCCCAGCGCCGGCAAGACCGTTGGGATGCCGCTCTTGTCCACCAGATATGTAGAGCCTTTGCCAACCCGATGCGGTGCCGTCCCGATACTGTCGGGAAAGAGACCGGCGATGAGCTGGCGGAGATTGGCTGTCTGCGCGTCGTGATCCTTGAAGGTCGGCACCTCGGAAGGCAATTGTGACGCGATGACGGTGAGGCCGTCCTCAACAAAACTACGGATTCTTTCCATGGTCGCGAGCGGCATGGTATTCGTGTCGAGCACGAGCACTCGATAATGGCCGAATCCGGCAGCCAGTCGATCTCCATCCATATACGCGTCGTGCATCAGAACACGGTCGGTTACGCGGTCGGAGAGCCAGTTGGGACCTTGCGGGGAAGATTCGGTGCCGTAGACGGCGACGTCGGCGACCGGCTGGCCCGAACGGAGCAGGAGACAATTGCGCGCCATGTAATCCGCCAACGGACGGAAGTAGGGCCAGAAAGGGTTGTTGTGGTCGATCTCGCACGCGGCGTAAAAATCCCAGCCGGGAAAACCGGCGGCGGGCGGCGAATAGCTGTAGCCATGGAACACGAGCTGGTTCGCGCCGCTGACAAAGATCAGGTCGGCTTCTTCGCGCAGATCGTGCATTGTCATCCGCCAGTGTTCGGTCAACCACGTGAAGCTCTCGCAGGAAACCAACGGATGACCGTACACGTGAGCGGCGGCCAGGGCCAGGTCGGCGCCGATCGGCACGTGGGGATGCTTGAAGTCGATTTCGAACTCGGGGATGTCCGCCATGCCGTAGGAATCTTCCCAGTCGCTCGGGCTGCCGTGCGCCTGGGCGCGGGATTGCAAGCCATGTTGATGACTCCAGCGGGTCAATTCACCGTAGCAGTCTTCTGTGATCAGGTCGCGGAGCGTCTGGTCGTAGTCGTGTTGAACCTGCCTTGCGGTGGCGCTTCCGTTCTTCGTTGCGATCAGATCCAGGTACGGAGCCAGATCGTATCCGCGCCGCGCGCGGAATTGCTGGAGGAAGTCCGTCGTCCACGTCGGCTTGCCCAGCTCCCAACTATCGATGAACAAGCTGCCGAAGGTGCTCCCGACAAGGTCGCCGACGCGGTTCAGCACCGGCAGCGCGCAGTGGTTCAGTTGAAAATCCATCGCCGACGCGCTGAGGTGGTCCAAGACCGGGCCGGTATCGCGTCGGTTCGCGCGCTTGTGCGGGCCGAACCCGCCGAGTTTCGCCCAGAAACAGGTTGCGACCCATTTGCCTTCATCCACAGCGATCGAGGTTTCGCCGTCCGGCGAGAGGGAGTTCGTCAACACTTGGGCTGGTCCGTCGGCGCCCTCGCGACGAAGAGTGACAGCGATGACGGGCCCTTTCGGCCTGAACGTGATGCGCTGCTGGCCCGGTCCGTTCATTGTAATTGCCTGAGACGCGAGGCTCTGGCCGGCATGATCGTTGTCCACCCACGGGCCCGCGTACGGCCAACCGCTGCCGGGAGTGAGGTCCACTTTCATGCCCAGCTTCGCGGCTTCCCGCATGCATGTGGCGACGCGGTTCACCCACTCGGGCGAGGCGAACAGGACCGTCTTGTGACCGGGCACCGCGGGCAGCGCGTCGTATAGTGATTGGATTTCCACGCCCGCCAGACCCTGGTCCTTCATGCCTGTCAATTCTCGGGCCAGTTCCGGGCGGGTCACCGCTCCACCAAACCACCAGTAGCGGGTGAGGGGACGATATTCCATTGGCGGATTCGCAAATTGGCTCTCCAACTGCGCCGCCGTGGGCGATTCGTCGGCAAAGAGCAACGTCGCCGCGATGCATCCGAGAAAGGTGACGAGCAGGAGACTCAAGTATTTGCGTTTCACGTTCTCTCCTCTCGTAATTTTGCTTCGAGTTGGCGCAGGTCTTTGGGCAAGGCGGCGGTCCAGGTCATCCGCGTGGCGGGTTTGTCCGGGTGATCGAGACCCAGGACCTCGGCGTGCAGAGCCTGACGCGGGAAGTCGATGCGCGCGGATTTCGGCGCATCGCTTTGATATCTCGGGTGGTACGTCCGATCTCCGACCAACGGCAGGCCGGCGTGGGCCGCCTGGGCGCGGATTTGATGTTTGCGGCCGGTCTCGAGGCGCAGGCGAAGCTTGGTAATGGGGTGACGGTTGCCAGCCGAAGAAAACTCCGCGATCACTTCGTAGTGGGTGATGGCTTCCTGCGTCTCATCTGGGGAAGCTTTGGCGTCCCTCTCGGAGACGATGAACTGGCGCAATTGATCGTCGCTGAGTTTCAACCAATTTCGCCATGTGCCCTGGGGTTTGGGAGGCCGGCCTTCCACGTAGGCGACATACTCGCGCCGCATGGTGTGGACTTTCAGTTGATCGATGAGATTTTGCCGTGCGGCGGGATTCATTGCCATGCAAAACACGCCGCTGGTGTACTGGTCGAGGCGATGGACGGGCAACGGCTTGAGTCGGCGGTATGCGGGTGGCAACGAGTAGCCGCGACCATCGACGCCGCGGTCGTAGGCGCGGAGTTTGCCGGCAAGAAAATCGTCGAGAATGCTGAGCGCGGAGAGATCGTCCGGTTCCGCCGGCACCGAGAGCAGACCGGGACCTTTGTTCACGACGGCGAGCGCGGAGTCGAGGTAAAGGATTGCGACGCGCGGATGAATCTGCCAGCCGTCCCGCCCACAGTCCAGGGCTATGGCGTGACGGTCCAGCAACTCCAGCGCGTCTTTTGGATCGGGAATCGGCTGGTTTGGCTGGCGGAGGATGACGCCGTTGACGGAGACGCGGCCGGCGGTGATCCATTGTTTCGCGCGCTTCTTCGGCGTGTCGGGATATCTCGCCAGCAGCCAGTCCAGCAGAGGACGGGTTGATGCAGAGGTGGAATCGCCTGGTGTCATGATTCCAATGGCACGCGGCGTTTGGCGGGATCGGCTTGCGCGCGATAGAAGACGGCGACGTGACCGACGATCCAGACCAGTTCGCTGTTCGTGCGCGCGGCGATGTCTTCGGCCAGGGTGTTCTTTTCGTCCTTGAGCGATGTGAACTTGATCTTGGTGAGTTCGTGATCGTTCGGCGCCTGGTCGAGGCTGGCGATAAACGCGTCGGTCACGCCGGCTTTGCCGAGGTGCAGGATCGGATCGAGCCGCTGCGCGATCGAGCGGAGCTGGCGGATTTGTCGACTGGTCAGGCTCATGTGCGGATTAGTGTAGATTGTTTCGGCGCATCATCCACGCAAAATCGGGCGTTTCCGACCGCTACCACCAATAGAAGGCTACTTTTTTGTGGCCGCGAAACTCTTTCGCGGCGAGAACGGACCGCGAATAAGATTCGCGGCTACAATTCAGTGGCTGACCCAGATGCACTACGCAAAATCCGTCGCCGAACCGGCCGCTTGGTGTACAATGACCACGCCATGAGCGACAACCCATCACCCGAGCCAGTTCCCGCGTCGCCACACCGGCGGCGTCCGCGCTACTCGGGCAAGAATCCGCGTCGCTTCGAGGAGAAATACAAGGAACACAACCCGCAGCGTTATGCCGATACCGTCGCGAAAGTCATCGCGTCGGGCAAAACGCCGGCGGGAACGCATCGGCCGATCATGGTGGCGGAGATTCTGGAGGTCTTGAAGCCACAGGCGGGCGAGGTCGCGGCGGATTGCACGCTGGGATACGGCGGGCACGCGAGGGAGTTATTGCCGAAGCTGCAGCCGGGTGGACGCCTGATTGGGTTGGATGTTGACCCCATTGAATTGCCGAAGACGGAAGCGCGGTTGCGCGAACTGGGATTTGGCCCGGATGTGTTCGTGGCGCATCGGAGCAATTTTGCCGGATTGGCCAAGATACTTGCCGCCGAGCAACTTTCCGGCGCCGACATTGTCCTTGCCGATCTCGGGGTCTCATCGATGCAACTGGACGATCCGGGACGCGGATTCTCGGTGAAGTTCGAGGGTCCGCTCGACATGCGGATGAATCCCTCGCGCGGGCAGCCCGCGAGAGCTTTACTCGAGAAGATCAATGCCGATGATCTTGCCGTGCTGCTGGAAGAGAACGCCGACGAACCGCATGCCCGGATTCTGGCTGATCTTCTCGCGGGCAAGACCTTTCCCACCACAACGGCGTTGACCAATACGGTGCACCGCGCCCTGTTGCGCGCGGCGACGGATGAGGAGCGCGACGACTCGATTCGCCGCGTGTTCCAAGCGTTGCGGATCGCCGTGAACGACGAGTTTTCCGCCCTCGATAGTTTCCTGCGAAATCTCTCGTGGTGTCTCAATCCCGGCGGTCGCGTCGCCATCCTGACGTTTCATTCGGGCGAAGATCGCCGCGCGAAAAAGTCATTCGAGGCCGGCCTTCGTGATGGCCTCTACGCCGACATCGCCCACGAGGTCATCCGCCCTTCCCCTACGGAACGACATGATAATCCGCGTTCCTCTCCGGCAAAGCTGCGCTGGGCGCGCAAGGCGAAACAGTGAAGCTACCGAATGCCGAGCGCGCCGTGGTGGATATTGCAGACCACGTTTGGAGTCTTAAGAAAATCGCCGCACTACTCGGATAGTTGAGGGTCGATGCGGTTTGTTCGTTCGGCTTGTGTAGAATTGACAAAGCTGGCAGGATTTGGGGAGGGACAACAGGCGTGAACAGAGTCTCAGTCGAGAATCCTGATGACGATGACGACCGCATCTATCTGACCAGACCAGTGACCCCAGACCGCCTTGGTGTGCTGCTGGGCATCAAACTACACATCGTGCTGGCCGACTTGATGTGGCGAAACCAGTTCCTCTTGCGTGATGAGGTCGTTCCGGATTCCGTCGCGAAGGACATTGCAAAAAAATACCATCGTATTCTCATCATTCGGGACGAAGAACCTGAATACTGAGATTTCAAAGTAGCCCACTACCGTAACAAGCCTTGGCTTAGCGGTAGGTTTGACGTAGAATCCCTGTGTGGAGAAGCGGCGAATCATCAGCGTTGACCGTGACGTGATGGGCGGCACGCCCTGCTTTGCCGGTACGCGCGTGCCGGTCGAGACGCTGCTCGATTATTTGAAGGCGGGCGATTCGATTGACGATTTTCTGGAAGGGTTTCCCACCGTGAAACGAGAGCAGGTCATTGCTTTCAGGGAAAAGGCCCAGGACAAGTGATTGGCAATGGCTCTGTATCTTGAGTTCGACTTGATCGTACGCCGATTTGAAAAGAGAAAACTCCGGTATGCCGTCGCGGGCGGATTGGCCGTTGGTCTGCATGGCTTCGTCCGGGCGACGCAGGACATGGATTTCCTTGTGGATGAAGAAGATGTTGTTAAGGCGGAGTCTGAACTTTCCAAGTTGGGGTACCGTGCCAATCCCACCGTACAAGAATTTCCCCGGTCGGGGCTGGCCCTCAAGCGTCTATTCAAGCGAGTACCGAGAGAAGAGGAACTGATGCTGGTGGATCTCCTCATTCCCAAGTCTGCGCGGATGCAACAGGTATTACGTCGGGCGGTACGCATTCCGTTTGGAAAGGGATCGATTCGCGTCGTTACAGCGCGGGACTTGATGGCCATGAAAGGGCTTCGCGGTTCGAAGACCGACAAGGCGGACATCGAATTCTTGCGAAAGAAGCGATGAAACGCCGACCCACAATTACTCCGGCGCAGAAGGTCATCCGACGGATCAGCGAGCTACGCGATTTGGGGCGGAGACTGGCGCGGGCCGGGTTCGTGGCAGGGCTGCACAAGCATGATCCTGACAAATTGCCGTGGGAGAATCGGGTCGCGGAGAGCAAGGGCGGTTATTCAGCGCGTAAACCGCGTAAGTGAGATTTGTCGACGGCTTTGGTCAGGCCGGATTGGTTCACTTCCCGATTTTGTCGAGTTCTTCCCAGCGGGCGTAGAGGCGGGTGACTTCGGCTTTGGCGGCGTCCAGTTCCTTGATCAGGGCGGAGGCTTCCTTGGCGCGGGCGGGGTAGAAGTCGGGGGCGGCGAGGGTGGATTCCAAATCCGTGACGCGGGCTTCGGCGGCGTGGATGGCGGCTTCCATGCCAGCGAGTTCGCGTTGTTCGTTGAATGTGAGTTTGCGAGGACGCGGGGGCTTTGCCGACGTTGGCGTGGTGACGGCGGCGGCAACAATGGGTTGTTTCGCGCAGGTCTGTTCCCTCTCTTTGCGTTTTTCGAGGTAGTAGGAGTAATTCCCGGGTTGGACGAATACGCCGGTGTCTTCGAACGCGACAATCTGGTCGCAGATGCGATCGAGGAAATAGCGGTCGTGGCTGACGACGAGGACGCTGCCCGCGAAATCGGCCAGAACTTCCTCGAGCATGCGGAGGCTGGGCAGATCGAGATCGTTGGTCGGCTCGTCGAGCACGAGCACGTTGCCACCGCGTTTCAGCACTTTGGCAAGCATCAGGCGCGCGCGTTCGCCACCCGAGAGGCGGCTGACGGGTTCGCGGAGGCGTTCGTCAGGGAAGAGATAGCGCAGCAGATAGGCGCGGGCACCCATCGTTTCGGTGCCGAACAGGACCGTATCGCCGCCGCCGGCGACCTCGGACATCACGGTGTTCGCGTCGTCGAGCTGCATGCGCGTCTGGTCAATGTAATTGAAGTTGACCCGCTTCCCGATTTTCACCGTGCCGGCATCGGGTTTGCGTTCGCCCATGCAGATGCGGAGGAGCGTGGTTTTGCCGACGCCGTTGCGGCCGACGACGCCGGTGCACTGGCCCGGTTTTAACAGGAAATTCAGGTGGCGGAAGAGCCAGCGTTCCGTCGCGCCGTCGCCGACTTTCGCGCCGGCATTTTCCAATTCGACGGCGGTGTTGCCGAGCTCCGGTGGCGGCGGAATCAGGAGATCCATCTCGCGTTCCTCGGGCGGCGCTTCCAGGCCCTGGACTTTGTAGAACGACTCCAATCGATGACGCGACTTCGAGCGTTGCGCGTGGACGCCGGTGCGGACCCACTCCAGTTCGATGCGCAGGAAGCGCTGACGCCGGCGCTCGGCCTGTTCGACGATCTGCTGGCGGGCGGCCTTCGACTCGAGGTAGGCGGTGTAATTGCCCGGGTGCGAGTAACACAGTCCATCGGACAACTCGACGATGCGCGTGGCGATGCGATCGAGAAAATAGCGGTCGTGGGTGACGAAGATGACCGCACCGGGAAATCGCTGGAGAAACTCCTCGAGCCAGAGGATCGATTCGGCGTCGAGATGGTTGGTGGGTTCGTCCAGCAGGAGCAGGTCCGGCTGCGCGGCAAGCGCGCGGCAGAGCGCGACGCGGCGTTTCTCGCCGCCGGACAACGGCCCGACGATGGCATCCAGCGTCGGGGCCGAGAGCGCGGAGACGCTCGCTTCGATGCGGGATTGGAGGTTCCAGCCATCGGCCTGTTCGATGTTGTGCAAGAGTTCGGCCATCTCGGTCTCGGTGCGCTGGCCGGTTTCGTAGCGGCCCAGCCAATCCAGCAAATCGGCGGCGCCGGCCTCGATGTTTTGGCGGACGGTGCGGGCGCCATCGAGTTCGAATTCCTGCGGGAGATAGCCGATACGCAGGCCGCGCCGATGCGCGATCTCGCCGGCATCGGGCTGGTTTTCGCCGGCGAGGATTTTCAAGAGGCTCGTCTTTCCGGATCCGTTGCGGCCGACCAAGCCGACTTTTTCGCCGGGCGACACGGAGATCGTGACGGCCTTGAGCAGGTGCTCTGGTCCATAGGACAGGGCGAGTTCAAAGGCCGATAGCAATGCGGGTGATGACGACGCCATGGGTGACAACCATAACGGAAGTTCCGGCAGTTGTCTGGAAATACTATTTGCAGAGGCGGAGGCGGTGGGTAGGATACAGGCATGGCAAGGCTACCAAATTCGGTGCGGATGGATGCGGGGCGGGGCGGGTTGCAGCGGCTCCTGGTGGAGACGCCGGCGGCCGAGGCGGAGATTTATTTGCACGGGGCGCACGTGACGCAGTTCCAGCCGCGCGGACAGAAGCCGGTGCTGTTCATGAGCGAGAAGAGTTCGTTCGAGGCGGGGAAACCGATTCGGGGCGGCGTGCCGATCATCTTTCCATGGTTTGGCGCGCGGTCGGATGGTCGGACGGGGCCGGCGCATGGATTTGCGAGATTGATGCAATGGGAACTGGTGAGCGCGAAACAAGGCGACGACGGAACGGTCGGTATCATGCTGCGTCTGGTTTCCAATGCGGCGACGCGCAAGGAATGGGATGGAGAGTTTGAAATCGAATATCGCGTGGCGATCGGGCGGGTCTTGGGGTTGGTGCTGAGCGTAAAGAACGCAGGTAGCCAGCTCATGCGGATCGAAGAGGCGTTGCACACGTACCTGGCGGTGAGCGATGTGAAGAAGGTGAGCGTTGAGGGATTGGCCGGCGTGACGTATGCGGATCGGGTTGGCGCGCCGCAGACGAAAACGGAAGGCGCGGCGCCGATTCGCGTCACGGCGGAGACGGACCGGATTTATATGAATACGCAGTCCACGTGCGTCGTCGATGATCCGGGATGGAAACGGCGGTTGATCGTGGAAAAAGCGGGGTCGAATGCGACGGTGGTCTGGAATCCGTGGATTGCCAAGGCGAAAGCGATGCCGGATTTTGGGGATGACGAGTGGCCGGGGATGTTATGCATCGAGACGTGCAACGTTCAGCAATGCGCCGTCACGTTGGCGCCGGGTGAATCGCACACGATGATCGCGACCATTCGCGTGGGGTGAAGCAAGCGGTTACGCCGCCATGGCGGTGCCGGCGATCCAGCCGGTGGTCCAGGCGGCCTGGAAGTTGAACCCGCCGGTGATGCCGTCGATATCGAGGAGTTCGCCGGCGAAATAGAGGTCCGGACAAATCCGGCTTTGCATGGTCCGAAAATTCACTTCGGCGAGGCGCACGCCGCCGCAGGTGACAAACTCCTCCTTGTTCAAGCTCTTGCCTGTCACGGGCAATTCGGTGCGGGTCAACTGCTGGAGGAGACTGTGTTGGGCGGCGCGGGTAACGACGCCCCATTTCGTGTCGCGTGTCACGCCCGCCGCGACGACCAATCGTTCCCATAACCTGGCCGGCAACGGGGGGATGGGTGTGTTCACGACGAGTCGCGCGGATTGCTGGTGGCGGCGGTGTTGAAGTTCCGCGGCGATGCGGTCCGGGTCGAGCGTTGGCAGCCAGTGGAGTCGCAGCGGAAACCGGTAGTCGCGCTCGTGCAATGCGCGGGCGCCCCAGGCCGAGAGGCGCAGGATCACCGGGCCGCTCACGCCCGTGTGCGTCACCAGCAGCGGCCCGCGCTCGCGCAGTTTCGTGCCCGGCACCGAGGCCTCGACCGATTCGACGGAGATCCCGGCCAGTTCTCGCAGCCAGGGTGTGTCGATGTGGAACGTGAACAATGACGGCACAGGTGGTTCCAAGGTATGTCCGAGCGAGACGGCGAGCTGTCCACCGGCGGGCGTGCGGCAACCGCCGCTGGCGAGGAGCAGCCGGTCACAGGCCAGCGTTTCGCCGCCGGACAGGGTCAGGTCGAAGCCGCCATTCGCGCGGCGGACGACGCGGTCGACGGTGCAGCGGGCGCGCAACTTCACGCCAGCGGCTTTGGCCGTCGCGACGAGGCAATCGACGATTGTTTGCGATGAATTGGTGGCGGGGAACATGCGTCCATCGCTCTCGGCATGGAGTTTCACGCCGCGGGAGGCGAACCATGCGACGGTATCGCGGGCCTGGAAGCGTTGAAACGGGCCAATCAACTCGCGTTCGCCGCGCGGAAAGCGGGTCGCGAAATCGCGCGGATCGAAACAGTTGTGGGTCACGTTGCAGCGTCCGCCGCCCGAGATGCGCACCTTCGAAAGGAATTCACCTCCCTTCTCCAACACGGTGACATGGGCGTCGGGCCGGGCCTCGGCGCAAGTGATGGCAGCGAAGAAACCAGCAGCGCCACCGCCGACGATGACGACTTGCCGCGGGCTTCGATCCGGCTCGTGCCCGCGGTCGTCCGGGTCGGCCTGCGAAGCGCGGGCGTTCACTCGTCACTCACAAACCGGCGCGCACTCTTCTTGGTGGATTGATGGTGCTTGCTCTCCAGCATGCGCTGTTTGGCGCGGCGGCTGCGTTTGCGTTTCTGGCGGCGGATTTTTTCGATGCGGGAGCGTTCGGCGTCGACGTAGCCTTTCTTGAGGGCTTCGATTTTATCGAGGAGGAGGCGTCGGGCGAGATAGCGATTGAGGCCCTGGGAGCGCGTCGTCTGACATTTCACCTGGAGACGCGTCGGGTGATGGAGGAGCATTACGCACGTGGCGGTCTTGTTGACATTCTGGCCGCCGTGACCGCCCGAACGGACAAATGTTTCCTCGATGTCGGCCTCGCGCACCCCGAGCGCGGCCATGCGCTGGGCGAGCTGGGCTTCTTTCTCCGGGCTGACGGGAAACGCGCTCATGGCGAGAGCGTAGCCGCTGGCGCGCGGAAAGACAATCGCGTACCCGTGGTGATGCGACCTGAACAAGCCGATCCAACGGATCGCGAAGGCGCTTCGCGGGTTTCACGGGGTTGGTATATTCGTGATGCCGGTGCATGGTTCCGGCGATGGTTCTGTCTCTGAGTTTGTACGGTTTTCTTCCGGTGTTGGCTGGGGAGTGAACATGACAAAGTCGGCGCGCACATAGGTTTCGGGGATCGAAAAGAGGAGGAACCCTGACTCGGTTTGCTCGACCAGCAAGTGAACGGGCGCGGTGGGTGTGTTCATGGGCAATTGGGCGGCGCGATACATTCGGGCGAACGCTTTGACCTTGGTGGCCGGCACGATTGTGAACAGGCTGAACAGCTTGAAGCCCCAGCTCTCGCCGACCACGTTGGTTTTGATCAACTGGAAGTTGTTCTCGGAAAGCCGGACCCAGGTGAGGGTCAATGGCTGGTCATTCGCGAGGGGGGAATTGGGGCTGATGAGCGTGGTCTCCAACGGGGCGACGGCGGCGCACCCGGTGAAGAACAACAGCCCGCAGAGCCAGACGACGGCATATTGGCGATTTGGCATTGCTTTGAAACAAGCAGCTGATGGATCGGCGCGCGACATTCGATCCTTCGTTATTTTATTGGCTTTAGAATTACCGTGAATCACGGCGCCGAGGCGCGCAATGGGGGGAAGACGTATTCTGGATGCAGAAATCTTCCTAGGGTCGCGGATGGAAGCGGTGTTCACCACGAATGAACACGAACTGACGCGAAGTTCACCGAGCGGGCGGTGGCTAGCGTTTGAGGACGCGGACATTGCCGCCTTGGGTAGTCAGCTTCAGCGCAGGGCCGCCGCCATTGATGGTGCCGCGCAAGGTTTCTCCATCGAGCCGGGCCTTAAGCTGGATGGGCAAATCCGTGCGGGTGGTGCCGCCGTCGGTGTGGGCGTCGAGGTTGACGGCGGCGGTTTCCGGGATTTTGACGGTGACGTTGCCGCCGTCAGTGTGCAGCGCGCAATCGGCGCGAGGGGGAACGGCGAAGTCGGCGAAGATCGAGCCGCCCTCGGTGCGTGCTTGCAAACCGTTTCCGGTGAATTGTTCGATGGAGATGTTTCCACCTTCCGTGAGGAGTTGGAGTTCGTCGTGGCAAGCGACGGCGTCGACATTGCCGCCCTCGGTTTTGCCGTTCACGTTGCCATGGATACCGTTGAATTTCAGGCTACCGCCTTCGGTTTTGGCGGTGACGTTTCCATGGAGAGTGGCGACCGCGATGTCGCCTCCCTCGGTTTTCAGGCGCGCGTCGAAAGCTTGAGGCACGGTGATCTGGTAATGGACGTTCAGATTGGGCTGCCCCCACCAACGCCACCACGACGCGCTGCCGAAACGACGGGGTTCCTCGGCGGTGACGGAGATTTCGTTGCCGTGCTGCTCGAGCACGACGTGATGATCCTTCAGAGCCCTGGCCGCTTCGGCGTCGCTGGCGTGGCTGACCTCGCGCAAGACGCGGATTTGGACGGTGTTCTGGTCGGTGCCGGCGACGTGAATGTCGCCGCGATTCGCCTGGACGTTCAAGCTACCGCCCGGGGCGACGGTGAAGGATTTGGAGAAGTCGGGTTCGCCAGCGGTTTCGTAGCGAACATCGCTTGGGGTGGCGGGTGGCGGGGTCGGATTGAGTGCGGTGGCCGCCGGCGGCTGGGGAGTCGCGATGGCGGAATTGCTGGTGGTGTCGTCGGCGTAGACGGTTACGGCGGCCTGGGCGCGGAGCGGGAAGAAAGCTGCGAGAAGGATGGCGGCGCGGATGACTTGTTTGAAAACGTGTTTCATATGGTTTCTCCGTTTGCCAGTGGGACGCAGGGAAGAGCGGTTTTGGATTCAGGAATCGGTGGCTGAGGATTGGTGGCGGGAAGCGCGCTCACGGGGAGAGGGTAGCCGGAGAGCGGCGGGAAGGCAATCGTGCAAACACGAATCCGCGTTCGCCAAGGCTACGGCGGACAAGATGGCGGGCAAGGGATACGCAGCCGATATGGATTTCACGAAGCGGGCGGGAGCGTGACCATGCTGGCAAGTCTCGAACCCCAATCGCCAGAGGGCGCCCTCCCGGCGGTGTGTGAGGGGTCACCGCAGGAGGACGCGCCCTGGCTGTCTCGAGAATCGTCTACGGGAGCTCGATCGACGTGATCACAGTGTCATTGGTTTCCGTGATGTAGATGAACGTGTCGGTCGTATCACCCGTGAGCTTCAGGCTCAGGTTGACCTTGGCCGGCTTGCTCGTTGTCCCGACTTTGAGCTTGGTTGGTTTCGTGGGCGGATTCAGGCTCGGATTAAAGATGCTGCCCTGTCCCGTCCAGACGAGTACGGGAAGCGTGGTGGCTTTACTGATGCTGCTGTTCGACACCGCGAACACCAGTTTTACCGTACAAGACTCGACGTCGTTGGTACTATCGGTCAACTCATCGATTTTCGTGCTGCTCTTGCAGCTTTCCTCGAGCTCCGTCAACTCGACGGTCAGGGCCGGTGGCGGGGAGTTGCTGGACAGCCAAACAACCGCGGTCGTGCCCGTGAAGATGGTGCTGGCGACCGTTCCCGTGGCGAGAATGGTATCCGTACCCGTGCCGCCGATTCCTGAATAGGTGAAGGTGCCAAGTCCGCCGGCATCCGTTGTGGCCGTCGCATTCGTGCCGGCATTCGGACCGGCCGAGATCAGGAAGTTCACCACGGTGCCCTCCACCGGGGTTCCATTGGACGTCACGGAAGCGACGACATGTTGGAGGCTCCCGACCGTGTTCGTCACCGGTGTTGGCGTCAGCAGGCAGACAACGCCTGATTGCGCCGCGCTCGGGGTGAAGGAGAAGATCGTGCCGAGGTTGGTGGTTCCGCCCGCGGAAGTGGTCGCGTAGAAAATGTTGCTGCCCGCGACGAACGAACCGAGCGGCACGCCGCCATTGGCGCCGACGAAGTTCGTGAGCACCAGGAAGTTCGCGCCGTTGGTGCTGATGGAATAGGCGGTTCCCTGGTTGCTGATTCCGCCCGCCGAGGTCAAACCGAAGAGCGTGCCGTGGGATACGATCAAGTCACCGACGGGCGCGCCGCCGCCATTGGTCCCGGCGAAATCATGGAGGACCAGGAAATTCGAGCCGTTGGTGCCAATGGAGAACACGACGCCGTCGTTATTCGAACCGCCACTCGCGGTGACGCCGAAGAGAGTTGGGCCCACGTCCGTGAGGGCTCCCATGGGTGTGGCGCCGCTGTTCGTGCCTCCGGTAAAGAAGTACATGGTGACGAAGTTCGTGCCATTGGTCTCGATGGAGAAGATTGTCCCGTTATCGTTGGTACCGCCCATGGCAGTGGTTCCGTAGAGAACATTGCTGATCAGCAACAGGGAGCCTTCGGGATTGGCGCCGTCGTTACTGGAGGTTGGAAAGGCATGAAGGACCTGGAGATTGGCGCCGTTGGTGCCGATGGAGAAGATGGTCCCGCCTCCATTGGTGCCGCCGTCGGAAGTGTCTCCAAACAGGGTTGTGCCGTCGGAGATCAACCCGCCTTGCGGGATCGTGCCGGTGGCTTCGTCAAAGTTGGTCAGCACGGTGAAGACGGTGCCGGTGGTATTGAGGGCGAACAGGGCGCCGTTGGTATTGGCGCCGGTGCCGCCGGTGGACGTCGAGCCGTAGAACATTCCATCGAGAAGCAGCAGGGATCCGCCGGGTGTTTCGCCGCTGGCCGCCGCGAAGTCGTGGACAACGGTGAAATTGCTTCCGTTGGTGGAGACGCTGAAAACGAGACCGCCGTTGCCATTGGTGCCGCCCTGGGCGGTGGTGCCATAGAGCAGGCCGTTGGTGAGTATCAGCGGGCCGCTGGGAGCGGCGCCATTGGTGCCGACAAAGGTAAACACGTTGCTGAACACCTGCGCGTGTGCCGCGCTGGTGGAAAGTAACATGGTTGCTGCCATCAATCGAAATAGTCTCCCTACCTTGCTCATGAACCGGTCCTCCTCAGTTGTTGGTTGCGCTGCTTCGTATTCGGTGTCACTCACCAACGCGGCAGTTCTCACGACGATTCCTTTTCTGCCGGCGTTAGGGCGCTTCAATTACGTGGGGACAATTTATGGGGCGCAGCCATTTCTGCCATTGGCATACAATCTGAAAATGGGTTGGGGAAATTTCCTATGGGGCGTGGGAGATGTGTCGCGCGGCGAATTGAGCGGCCGGGCGCGCAGTGGGTAGCGGTCGGGGGGGGG